>DATJFE010000001.1:0-12721 GCA_035495955.1 Vicinamibacterales bacterium
CCGCTGCCCGGCAGGCGCACGTTCGGATGCGTGTACGGACCGATCACCGTGCTGTTCAGATTGCCGAATCGATCCACCTGCGCGCCGCCGAGAAAGCCGACGGTGATCCGGCCTCCCTGAAGCCAGTACTGGAACATCTCCACGACCGGCACCGTTGTCCGAGCGGTTTCGCACAGTTCGCCGTCACCGATCGACAACGGCAGCACGCGGGGTTTCGTGTCGAGCGTGCCGGACTCGTACACGAGGCGCAGGCGCGGTGCATGCGTGAGGCGCGCGAGATTGCACGCCGCGGACGGCAGGCCGATGCCGACGAAACAGATGTCGTCGTCCGAGAGCGCCCGGGCGGCGGCGATCGTCATCATCTCGGCTGGCGTGTACGCGGTCATGCGCGCGCGGCCGCGGACGGCTGGACCGACATCACGTTGTCGTCGATCCAGCGGCGGAAAGTCTCGCGGTCACGCGAGATGGGATCCCATGCCGTATAGAACGCGTTGTCACGAGCGTAATAGCCGTGCGCGTAGGAGGGACGCGCGCCGCCGGGGGCGACGACGACCGCATCGATGCACCAGGAAGGGATCACCAGCGCGGTCGTGCCGTCGGTCGCGAGGTCGTCGACGATTTCCTCGACCGTCACGATGGCGCGTTTCGCCGCCAGCACGGCTTCCTTCTGGACGCCAACGATGCCGCTGACGAGCACGTTGCCTTCGCGGTCGGCTTTCTGCGCGTGGACGACGGTGACGTCCATCGTCAGCGCCGGGACGGCGGCGAGCGTCTCACTGGTGAAGGGGCACGCGAGCGATTTGATGTTCGCGTTCACCCTCGGCAGATCAGACCCGGTGTAGCCACGAAAGACGGCGCACGGCATCCCGGCGGCGCCGGCCGCGTACGCGTGTGCCATCGCGGCATGGCTGTGTTCGTCGAGTTGCAGCGGCCGCGGCCATCCGCGCTCGACGGCGTCGCGCAGGCGATGGAGCGATCCCACCCCGGGGTTGCCGCCCCACGAGAACACGAGCTTCTCGGCGCAGCCGCACCCGATCATCTGGTCGTAAATGACGTCGGGGGTCATGCGGATCAGCGTCAGATTCGTGATCCGCTGGCGGATGATTTCGTGCCCGGCCGCGAACGGAATGAGGTGCGTAAACCCTTCGAGTGCGACGCGGCTTCCCGGCGCGACGTATCGGGCAATCGCTGCGTCGAGCGTGAGCAAGTCAGCCACGGCTGCGCATCCTAGCACGTGAGGTCACGCGGCGCCGCGATCCAATCGATATACTACGCATCGAACATCGAACATCGAACATCGAACATCGAACATCGAACATCGTCCATCCCCCGCAGGAGAGCATCGATGGCGGCACCGCCGCGACTGAACGGCATCATTCGCATTCTCGAGGAAGGCAGAACTCCGATCGCCACGTTCGTTTCTCCGCCGTCGGTGGAAGGCGCGGTCGCGTTGTCGACGTCGGCGTACGACGGCGTCATCTTCGAGTACGAGCATCATCCATACGACATCCAGCATCTCAAAGACGGCCTGCAATACATGCTGAACCGGAAGCAGATCCTCGAGCGCGGTACGCTCGCGCCCGCCGTGACGCCGATGGTGCGCATTCCGCCGAACGGCGCGGAGATGAGCCAGTGGATGGCGAAGCAGGTGCTCGACGTCGGCGTGTACGGCGTCGTGTGGCCGCACGTCAGCACCGTCGGGGAGGCCTACAACGCGGTCGCGTCGTGTCGATATCCGCGGCCGAAGTCGGCCGCCGCGTACGAACCTGAAGGGCAGCGGGGCGACGCTCCGGTAACCGCCGCGCGGTACTGGGGCCTCACGCAGCAGGAATACTACGCGCGTGCCGACGTCTGGCCGCTCGCGCCGCACGGGGAGATTCTCGTCATCATCATGTGCGAGGAAGTCAGGGCGATCGATAACCTTCCCGACATCCTGAAGAACGTACCCGGCATCGGCGTCGTCCTCATCGGCGAAGGCGACCTTTCGCAGAACCTCGGCTTCCCGCGGCAGTACGAGCACCCGGCCGTCGTCGAAGCGATGACGGCGATCCGCCGCATCTGCAGCGAGCACGGAGTGCCATGCGGCCATCCTCACGTCGAGGCGCACAACATGGAAAAAGTCCTCGCCGACGGCTACCGCTTCGTGATGACGGCGCCGGTTCGTTCGTACGCCGTGCTCGACGCGTGCCGGAAAACACTCGAACGCGTCTCGTGACTCGACGGGTCATCCACCGCGCTGCAGCCCCCACGTCCCGTTCAACCAGAAGCAGGGACAACCCTTCCGTCGCCCTCGGCAATTACCGTTTCAGCATTGCCGCCAGCGGCTGCGACGGATCGGCGAGCGCCACGGGGTCGATGACCGTGCCCCGTTCGATCAATCGACGCACGGCCGCCATATCGCGCTGCACGTTGATGCCGAGCGCGCCGACGATACGGCCGTCGAGCACGTCGAACGTCAGCGCCGCCGAATCCTGGAGCGGTCTCGTCACGAGCGTCGTACCTGACATCGGCCAGCCGACGCCCTGCACGTAAAGGCCGTACTGCTCCGACCAGAACGACGGCGTCACGTTGTAAACCTCCGACGCGCCGGCTGCGTTCTTTCCGGCCACGATGCCCTGGTCCTGCGCATGCTTCCAGTTCTCGAGCCGCACAGGACCGTGCGGACCCGGGAAGCGGACGACGTCGCCGGCCGCGAAGATCGCGGGATCCGACGTCCGGCAGTATTCGTCGACGACGATGCCGTCGCGTACCTGGAGGCCGGCCGCGGCGGCGAGCGCGTCATTCGGCCTGGCGCCGGTCCCCACGACGACGGTGTCCGCGACGAGGCGCTCACCGCTCGCCGTGACGACCTCGACCTCATTGGCATCTGCCGTTGCCGACGCCATCGCTGAGCCGACGCGCAGCTCGACCCCGCGGCGACGGTGTTCGTCGGCAATTCTCGAGGCGATCGCCTCGTTGCACACGCGCTCGAGCACTCGCGGCGCGAGTTCGAGCACCGTCACGGCGACGCCGAGTTCGGCGGCGGAGGCGGCCACTTCGAGGCCGATCAGTCCTCCGCCAATCACCAGGAGCCGTCTGGTGTCGCGAAGCGCGGCGTTGAGGCGAAGGGCGTCCGCCTCAGTGCGCAGGTAATGCACGCGCGGCGTTCCCACCGGCAGCTGCGGCAGCTCGCGCACGAGCGAACCAGTTGCGATGACGAGGGCCGAGTAGGGCAGCGGGCGTGCGCCGGCGAGCACGACCGTTCTCTCCGCGCGGTCGATGCGGATGCAGGACGCGTGGCACTCGAGCACGACGTGGTGCGACGCCAGGCCGCCCGGGCCCGCGATCGGCGCGTCGGCCGGCGCCGATCTCCCGACGAGGACGCCTTTGGAGAGCGGAGGCTTTTCGTAGGGCTCGCAGTGCTCCTCGGTGAGCAGCCGCACCTCGCGATCCGGCGACTGCTTTCTGGCCGCGATCGCCGCGAAGGTCCCGGCTGGACCGCCACCAATCACGAGGACGGCCGGCGCTGACACCCTACACGCGCAAGGCGACCAGCATGTCGCCGATGTACTCGTCGGTATTGGCCATGACCACCATCAGCGACCACGGGCGCAGCTGTGCGAGCGTGCGCGAGACGTCGCGATCGGACGCGTCAGCGGCGCCGACGATGAGCCCAGTCGTGGTGACGCGCTGGCGGCTGCACTCGCGGCCGACCGCAGCGGCGGCCGACGCCTGGCCGCCGGGACCCGCGACCATGATCACCTGATCGGCGAGGGTGACCTCATCGGCGATGCCGGTCCGCTCACCTTCGAGGGTCCAGAGCCAGCGATCGTCGGAGTCCATCGCGGCGGCGGACACCGGCGCCGCTTTGAGAAACCTGGCCTGGTTCCACGTTCGCGTGGCCAGCTCGCGTACGAACGCGTCCGCCACGCTGTCGAGCGAGACGATGGCGGTCGCCCGCGGAAGCGAGTTCGGGGCCTGCACGCGGAAGCGGAGTTCCGCGGTGCTCGTCATCCGCGCGGATTCGCTCGGCACGGCGTGCCTCAGACCGACGCGGGCGCCACGTCCGGCCGCGCGATGAGCGCCTCGCGCGCGCCGTCCTTGAACGGCTGGTCGGGCGGCAGGACGACGGCGGCGGACCGCACCCGCTGGTGCTCGAGGGCGGCGCCGGGCGGCGTCACGTTCTTGTCGACGAGCGCCTTGACCGCGCGCAGCAGCCGATGGCGCGCCATGATGATCCCGTTGTCGGTCGAGACGAGGTTCTCTTTCATGCGATCCACGATCGGGCCCATGCTCTCCTGGAGCGACGCGTCCTGCATGCCGATCCCTTCGACGCCGCTGAACGTGCGTCCCGCCTTCTGTGCCGCGCGGTCGATCAGGTAATCGTTGTCTTTGTTGGCGAGCGGCCGGTAGCTGCCGGGATCGCACGCCACGTGGATGCCCTTGCCGGCGCGCATCGCGGTCAGTTCGGCGTCGGTCAGCGCGCGGATCGGGTGATAGTCGTAACTCCACGCCCAGCACGTCTCGTCGTCGATCGGGATCCAGAAGTGGCCGTGGACCGAGTGGTTGCCGCGGGGCGCAATCATCGTGAACGAGGGCATGACCCACTGTGTGATGCGCCAGTAGTAGTGGCCGTCCTCGGCGTTGCGGCGCGCGCCGATGTACAGGCCGCCCGGACTCTCCACGACTTCGAAGACCGGGCGGGCATCGTTCAGGTTGTACTGATTGCCTTTGGCCCCCTTGAAGAGCGGGTCGGAGTTCAGGTCGCCGCGGTGGAGGAACGACACGTGACTCGAGTCGATGCCGCCTTCCATCGCCTGCAGCCAGTTCGATTCCTGAAGCCGCTTCGACGCGTAGCTCTGCGACGGCGGCACCATGATGAATTCCCACTCGGGCAGCGGCGGCTGCGCGGCCGGATCGCCCATGTAGGTCCAGAGCACGCCCCCGCGCTCGACGAGCGGGTAGGACTTCAGCTTGATCTTCTTCGCGAAGCCGGATTCTTCCGGCTCGGAGGGCACTTCGAGGCACTGGCCGGTGACGTCGTACTTCCAGCCGTGATACGGGCAGCGGAGCCCGCACGCTTCGTTGCGGCCGAACCAGAGCGACACGCCCCGATGGGCGCAGAATTCATCCATGAGGCCGTAGCGGCCGGTGGTGTCGCGGAACGCGATCAATCGTTCTGACAACAGCTTCACGCGGACGGGAGGGCAATCGTTCTCCGGCAACTCGTGCGCGAGCAGCGCCGGAATCCAGTAGCTGCGGAACAGGCGTCCGCCGGGTGTGCCCGGACCCGTCAACGTGAGGAGGTCGTTCTGTTCTTTCCTGAGCATGGGCGCCCTCCGTCGTCTGCACGTTTCAATGGTCTGACCTATGAGCCGGTACAGTATACTGGCAAAACCGATGCGGATACGCGTGTGCGAGGCCGGGGAGGTGCCGGTCGGTGAAGTGCGAAAAGCCGAGACGGACGGACTGGTGCTCGCCGTGTTCAATCTCGACGGCGAATTCCATGTCACCGACGACCACTGCACCCACGGGCCCGGATCGCTGTCCGAAGGCTTCGTCTTCGACGATTGTGTCGAGTGCAACTTCCATCAGGGCGTGTTCAACATCAAGACCGGCGAGGTCGTGCAGCCGCCCTGCATCATCCCCGTGCGGACGTACCCCGCGTTCGTCGAGGAGGGGATCGTCTACATCGAGTATGCGCCCGCGGCGTCGGACCCGGTCAAATCTTGAACGACTCGAGCGTCTCGGGGGCGAACAACTGGTCCGCCGTGAGGCGGCGCGGCGAGAGGCCCTGCTCGTGCGAATAGCGGAGGAACGTCGAGAGCACGCCCGTGTTCGCCGCGAGCCCATACGGCCAGAAGTCGTCACCCATCTCACGGCGCGCGTCCTCGAGCTGCGCCGGCAGCCACGGCAGCATGACTTTCAGCGCGGCGGTCTGCTCGAGCTCCTCGTAGGCGATCGCCTTGGCGGCGGCAAACGCCTTGAACAGGGACTGGGCGATCCAGCGATGGCGCTCGTACACGCGCCGGCGGATGACGATGGTGTGCATGATCGGAAAGATCCGCGTCTGCCGGAAGTACTCCCGTTCAACGGCGACGCAGTCGTCGAACAGACGGCGCACGCGGCCGTCGCCCGCACGGAACGAGGACGGCGCGCGCGCGGTGTAAAGCGCATCGATCTCGCCGCTGGCGAGCATGGCCGACAACGTCTGCGTCGGGCCGATGCGGCGAACCCGGATCCGGGGTGGTAAATCGAGGGCGAGTTTTTCGGGCCGGCCGGGTTCCTCGAGCCCGCCGGTCGCGTACGTCACGCTGTCGACCGGGACGCCGTAGGCATCGGCCAGGGTGCCGCGGATCCACACGGGCGCGGTCATCTGGTATTCAGGCGTCCCGACCAGGCGCCCGGCGAGATCCTGCGGGCGGGCGATGCCGGCGTCCGCGTGGACATAGATGCAGGAGTGGCGGAAGAACCGCGACGGGAAGACCGGAATCGCGATGAATGCGGGATCGTCCGCGGCCAGTGACACGACATACGATGAGAGCGACATCTCGGCGACGTCGAATTCCTCGTGGCGCAGCATCCGGAAGAACGTCTCCTCGACCGGCAGGTCGAGACACGTCAGGTCGATTCCGTCGGCGCGCACGCGGCCGTCAAGGATCGCGCGCGTCCGGTCGTAGTTCCAGCAGGCGAACGAGAGCCTCAGGTTCGGCACGCGCGTAACTGTAGCAGGAGCCGCAAATGATCATCGATTGCCACGGACACTACACGACGGTGCCGCCAGGCGTGCGCGTGTTCCGCGCGCTGCAGATTTCCAACATGGGCCGGCCGAAGAAACCCAGATTCGCGGTCAGCGACGACGAGATCCGCGCGTCGCTGGAGCAGGGGCAGATCCGCCTCCTCGACGAGCGCGGCATCGACGTAATGCTCTTCTCGCCGATGGCGTCGGCCATGGGCCATCATTTCGGCAACGCGGTCATCAGCCGCCACTGGACCGAGGTGAGCAACGACCTCGTGCACCGCGCCTGTGCCCTGTTCCCGGACCGCCTCACCGGCGTCTGCGCGCTGCCGCAGTCCCCCGGCGTCCGCCCGGCGGAGAGCTGTGAGGAGCTGGAACGCTGCGTCACGGAGCTCGGCTTCGTTGGCTGCAATCTCAATCCGGATCCGTCCGGCGGCCACTGGTCGGATCCGCCGCTCGGGGACGAGTGGTGGTATCCGCTGTACGAGAAGCTCGTCGAGCTCGACACGCCGGCGATGATCCACGCCTCCGCGACGTGCAATCCCGCGTTCCACACGACCGGCTCGCATTACCTCAACGTGGACGCGACGGCCTTCATGCAGCTGCTCGAATCGCGGGTGTTCGAGGATTTCCCGACGCTCAAGCTCGTGATTTCGCACGGCGGCGGCAACGTCCCGTATCAGGCGGCGCGGTATCGCGCGCTGTGCCTGATGAACAAATGGACGCCGTTCGAGGAGTTCGTGCGCCGCCTCTACTTCGACACGACCGTCTACAACGAGCAGGCGATGCAGCTGCTCGTGACGGTCGCCGGCGTGGACAACGTGATGTTCGCGTCCGAGATGCTGGGGGGCGTGACCACCCGGGATCCGCTGACGGGACGCATGTTCGACGACAACAAGCCCTGTCTCGACGCGCTCGCGTGGCTGACGGACACAGACCGCGGGAAGATCTTCGAAACGAACGTCCGGAAGGTGTATCCGCGGCTCGACCGCGCGCTCGACAGCCGGCACGCGCCGGCGGCTGCGCGTTGACAGCGTCGGAACCAACAACGTAAAGTCGCTGTCCTTGTTCGAGGGCTGAAGGAGACCGAGTGGCCGAAAAAGTGCTCGCCGCGCTGAAAACCGCGGCATCCACGACCGAACTCCGGGAGATGGACCTGCCGCCGATGCCGCCCGACGCGGCGTTGATGAAGGTCGAAGTCGCGGGCGTGTGCGGGACCGACGTCAGTCAGTACAAGCTGCCGCTGCGCGCCGGCCCGCTCATCATGGGCCACGAAAACGTCGGGTACCTCGCGCGCGTCGGATCGGAGTTCGCGAGGCGCCAGGGGGTGAAGGAAGGGGACCTCATGTTCCTCGAGCACTACCTCCCCTGCGGCCACTGCGAATGGGATCGCGCGGGCGAATACCGCCACTGCGCCGCGACGGAATGGTTCTACGATCCGACGGCGATCCGCTACGGATACACGTCGACCGATATTCCGCCCGCGCTCTGGGGCGGGTTCAGCCACTACCTGTACCTCCCGCTCAACGCGGTCCTGCACAAGGTGCCGTCCTCCCTCACGCCCGAGGAAGCCGGGCTCGCCACCCCGATGTCGAACGGCATCCAGTGGGCGCTCATCGACGGCCAGGTCGGGTTCGGCACGACGGTGCTGATCCAGGGGCCGGGCCAGCAGGGACTGTGCTGCGTGATGGCGTCGAAACAGGCGGGCGCCGAGCAGGTCATCATCACCGGCACGGCGAGGGATGCCCGCCGGCTCGAGGTCGCGAAGGCGCTCGGCGCCGACGTCACGATCGACATCGACGCCGAGGACCCGCTCGAGCGCGTCATGTCCGCGACCAGCGGCCGCGGCGTTGACGTCGTCATCGACTGCACGGTCGCGGCCGGCCGCGCGCCGATGATGCTCGGCATCGAGGCGACCAAGCGGCGCGCCGGCACGATGATCGTGCAGGCCGACGGCAACCAGACGTTTCCGGATTTTCCAATCGGACGGCTCACGCGGAAGGGGATGACGCTCAAGAGCGCGCGCGGCCATTCGTACCGGTCGGTCGAAATGGCGCTGCAGCTGCTCGCGGCGAAGCGCTTCCCGCTGGACTTGATCACGACGCACCGGTTCGGCTTGTCCGACGTCGACTACGCGATCCGTTCCGTCGGCGGGCAGGGAGCACCCGGTGCCATTCACGTCTCGGTGATGCCATGGAGCACGACGGCCTAATCGGCTCGCTCATCGACGCGATCCGCATGCTGACCCGTGCGGAACACATGGACTGGGGGGGCCACGGCAGCGCCCGCCGGGACGAGCGCTCGTTCTTCATCAACTCAGGGGCGTCGATTCGCTCCGCCGTCACGCCCGAGGACATCCTCGCCATCGATTTCGACGGAGGGCTCGAGCAGGGGACCGCGAAACCGCCGCTCGAGTTCCCGCTGCACGCCGAGATCTATCGGGCGCGCCCCGATGTCACGGCGATCATGCACACCCACCCGAAATGGTCGACGCTGCTGTCGATGGTCGGTGCCCCCTTCCGCCCCGTGTTTCCCCAGGGGGCGCTGCTCGGGGAGGTGCCGGTGCTGGACTCGCCGCTCTCGATCAACACCCGCGACATGGGGGAGCGTGTCGCCGCGACGCTCGGCGCCGGGCCCGCCGTGCTGCTCAAATCGCATGGCGCGGTGGTCACCGGCCGCGACATGCTCGAGTGCTTCGCGCGGACGGTGTATCTCGAGGAGAACGCGTCGCGGCAGTACCTCGCGATGCAGATCGGCACGCCCTACGTGCTGAGCGAAGCCGAGCAGGAGGCCTGCCGGTCGCGTCTGGGCACACCCTCTCTGTACCGCAAAGCGTGGGATCATTATGATGCCGCGCTAAAGCGCGGCTGACAACTCCCAACTCCCAACTCCCAATTGCACTGAGCCGCCATCCCTAAGGTCCGACCATTTACTTGATCCGAAGACCGCATTCCGCGCTACACTGCGGCGCATGCTGAAACGTGCCCTGGCCCTGCCTGTCGCGATCCTCACGCTGACGTGGACGTCGGGCAGCAAGACCGAGCTTTCCGCCGACGTCGCGAAGCCGCTGATCTCGTCCCTCGAAACAGACGATATCTGCCTGATGCCGCCGACGCTGGAGCAGCGCGCGGAGTACCAGGCGGCCATTGCCGCGTACCAGTCCCGCAGCGGCGGCGCGGCCGCGGCGCAGAAGGCATCCGACGGCGCACCCCCAGGCTGGCCGGGCAGGAACACGATCGGGGGCAACATTCCTCCGACCGCGGCGGTCATGGACCCGTGGCCGACCTTCGACGGCATCGCCGTCGACGGCGAGAACGGGGTCGTCGCGATGAGTGATGAAAACCGCCACGGCCTCCTGATTTACGACGCCGACGCGGGCGGGCAATCCTCGAAGGTGACTCCGCCCCGCGGCTGGGTGCTCGGCCCGAGCGTCAAACTCGGATTCGTCGCGGGCGTGGCCGTCAATCCGAAGCGCCGCGAGATCCTGGTCACGAACAACGACGGCGGCGGCGTGGAGGTGTTTTCCTACGATTCGAACGGCGACACCCGGCCGATCCGATCGCTGACGGTCCCGCATCAGTCGTGGGGGATGTCGCTCGACACCGACCTCGACGAGCTGGCCGTCACGAGCCAGCAGTATCAGGGGATTTCCATCTACTCGGCGGAGGATTCGGGAGTGGTCCGGCCGCGGCGGACGATCCGCGGCATGGCGACCAGGCTCGAGGATCCACACGGCGTGTTCCTCGACGGCGCGCGCGACGAAGTGTTTGCCGCAAACCACGGAAACTGGACCGAGATGCGTTCGTACGCGGGCGACGAACCGGCGCTGCCCGGCAAGTACATTCCGGGCCGCTTCGAGCCTTCCTCCGTCCGCGTCTACAAGGCATCTTCCAACGGCGACGTCCCTCCAATCCGGACGCTCCAGGGCAACAAGACGCAGTTGGCGTGGCCGATGGGCATTACCGTCGACAAACAACGCGGCGAACTGCTCGTCGCCAACTACGCGAGCAATTCGATTCTGATTTTCCCGGTGACCGCCGAGGGCGACGTCGCGCCGGCGCGATTCATCGGCGGGCCGCATACCGGCATCGTCGGTCCCGTCGGCGTTGGCGTCGACGCAAAACGGAACGAGATCTGGGTCGCCAACTACGGCGATCACTCGGCCGTGGTGTTCGACCGCCTGGCCTCGGGCGACGTGGCGCCGAAGCGCATCATCCGCAATGCACCGGAAGGGACGCCGACCACGGGGTTCACGAACGCAGCCTCGGCGGCGTACGACCCGAAGCGGCAGGAAGTGCTCGTCCCCAATTGCGTCAGCGTGCCGCGCATTTCCACGTTCGCTCGCTATGCGAGCGGCAACGTTGCCCCGGATCGGACGAT
This sequence comes from Vicinamibacterales bacterium, assembly GCA_035495955.1. Lineage (GTDB taxonomy): Bacteria > Acidobacteriota > Vicinamibacteria > Vicinamibacterales > 2-12-FULL-66-21 > JAICSD01. The sequence goes on from DATJFE010000001.1 coordinate 11,099, forward strand.
TGAAGGACAGTTGACGCACCTGAGCCGGACGATGCACGGCCTGGCGTTCGATCCGGTGCACGACGAAATCATCGTGCCGGTCGCGCTCTCGGGCGCGGTGCTCGTCTTCAAGGGCGACGCCCGCGGCAACGCCACGCCGATCCGGATCATTCAGGGCTCGCATACCGGCCTGATCCGTCCGCAGACGGTCGAAGTCGATCCGGTCAACAACGAGATCGTCGCGGCCGATTCCAGCTCGCGCGCGATTCTCGTGTTCGATCGCATGGCCAACGGCGACGTCGCACCCAAACGCAAAATCGGCGGCCTGAAAACGGACTTTCGGGACATCGTCGGCGTCGCGGTCGATCCCGTTGCGAACGTGATCATCGCGGCGAACCGTTCCGCCGGAGGCCCGAACGGCCTGTATATTTTCGACCGCCTCGCCGATGGCGACGTCGCCCCCATCCGCCACATCGGCGGCATCAACACGGGCGTCCTCGGGCGATTCCGGCAGTTGAAGGTAGACCCGGAGCGCGGCATGGTCTACGTCGCGGTGCAGGCCTTCCGCCGCCAGCAGGCGACGCCGCAGAAAGAGGCGGATCTCTACACGAACGAGAAGGCGCTCGCGGCGCTGCGCGCGCAGGCGAAGAAAGAAGCCAGCGACGACGACGCGGTGGACCAGGAAGGCGGCGGCGATACCGCAGGCTTCATCGGCGTCTGGTCGGTCAAAGACGACGGCGACGTGCCGCCGCGGATGATGATCCGAGGACCCGCCACGCGCGCCAACGGCTTCGGCGGCGTCGCGATCAACCCGAAGGACGGGGAAGTCTACGGCGTCGGCAGCAATGCCGTGATGACGTATCTCGTGCCGAAGTTCTTCAAGAGCCCCGCGGCGGCGACCTCCGGCGGGCAGTGACTCGAAGGTTCGACAGGTAGCTAATCTGATAAGAGGAGGCCCGCGGCTTATTCGCAAGCCGCGCGTCGGCCGCGAAGCGTTCTCCGCCCTGGCGCGGGTCCCTGTCCGCGAACAGCCCCACCGACGCTCGGCGCGAAGAAAGACCGAGACGATGGGCGTCCTACCGCTGCGCCGTCGTCGTCGGCTGGAACAGCTGCGGCATCTCGTAGGTGAGGACCGCGTTCAACTGCTTGTCCGACACGATCACGGCGTTGTGCTTTGGATCGAGATCGAGCCCGCGCGGCTTCTTCAGCAGACCGTTGGGACCGCCCACGGTATATCGAGGCGGCACATCGCCGTTGTCATCGAGGCTCCACACCGCGACGTATCCGGTCTGCTGCGTCGTGAACACCAGGCCGCCCTGCGGGTAGATCCGGATGTTGCCGGTATCGTTCAGCCGCGACTTCACGCCGGTGATTACGCGTTTCGGTTTCACGTTGCCAGCCGCCGTCCGGTCGAAGATCGCCAGTTCCGGCAGGCCGCGCCCGTCTGCGCTCCGGGCTTCCGCGCCGACGACGATGATGTTGCGCGTCGGGTCGACGGCGACCGAGCCGGCGGCGGTGAAGCCCGTGTCCGGGCCGCTGAGCACGCGCTTGGGCGCGACGTTGCCATTCGCGAGCAGATCGAACACGAGCACGCGATCGCCTTCTGGAACGTAGATCTCGTCGTTCACCGAGTCGACCGCGACG
>DATJFE010000002.1:0-66364 GCA_035495955.1 Vicinamibacterales bacterium
CGTCTGGCGGTCGCCCTGGTCGCGATCCCGATGGTGTTCGAGGACGCTACGACCGTCGGGTGTCAACGCCACGGCGTAGTCGCGTGAGCCGGGCACCCGAACCGTCTCGACGAGGCCCTGTTCGCGCAGGTGCCGCAGGTCGCCTGACCGCGGATCGAGCGGGCGGTCGTGCTGGTCTCGGAGATCACGACTGGAGACCACTCGGAAGGCGCCGACGGTTGCAAGCGTGCGTGTTTCCGAACCGCGCAGTGTGTACTCGCGATCCCGATCGCGAACGACTTCGCGTTCGCGATCCCGAGGCAGATTCAAACCGCGCGTGAACAGTTCACGTGGGTCGTGGTGTCGGTGGCGCTCGGGCCAGCGCGCGTCTTCGCGTGAGCGCGAGTCCTCATGCGTGGACTGTCGCGAGTCGCCGGGACCGCGACCGAGATCTCGCGCATCGTCGTCGCGATCGCGATGCCGATCGTCAGGCAGCCTCAGGTCGTGATCGCGATCGAGATCGTCCTGAGGCGTGCCCTTACTGCCAGTATCGAAGCGGTCCTCATCGCGCGAGTCGTAGTCGCGTGGATCGAAATCCATAGGAGCCTCCTCGGGCCAATGATTTGTCACCCGATTTGTCACTCAACCGTGCGACCCTTGGGGCGTGGTTACGGTCGTTTGGGTGACAAACGGGTGACAACAATGCGCGGTTTGGGACCGGCGGCGGTTGCCGCCGATCGTCAAAACGATCAATGAAAATGGGCTTCTGCGTTGTCGGGTTGGCTCGGGTAGGCTTGTCTGAGCTAACTCATAACCCAAAGGTCGCGGGTTCAAATCCCGCCCCCGCAACCAATCTTGATCCGGGGACTCCGTCCCCGGACTCCTCACACATTTACTCGCCGGGACCCCTACGCGAATTGCTCGTAGTGGATGCTCGATTCCCGCACCCGCAACTCGCGAAGGGCGGCGGCCACCGTCTTCATCATAGGCTGTGGTCCGCAGATGAAGATCTCACGATCCCGGACGTCGGGAACGAGTCTGGCGAGCATCCCCCGATCGATCCGGCCGCGCTCGTGCCCGACGGGGCCCTCACCAGCGTCTGTGCTCTCCGGATATCGAGACAGAATGAAATGGCAGTGCGCTGTGAGCGCCAGAAGCTCGGAGGCAAACACCAGATCGTGGGCGGTCTTGACCGCGTACAGCAGCACGATGTCGCGGCCGGCGGCTGCCAGTGATTCGATCAACGCTCGAATCGGCGTGATGCCGATCCCGCCGGCCACCATCAGGTACTTTTCGCGGGGCGCTGCGGCCGTGAAGGCGCCCAGTGGACCTTCGAGCAGCACAGGCGTGCCCGGCGTCAGTTCCCGGATGCGATCGGTAAAGTCACCGGCGGCTTTGATGGACACCCTCAGGAACTGGCCGTTCGGCGCGGCGGAAAAGGAAAAAGGATGCGGTGACCAGCGGCCTTTCGAAAGGAAGACAACATTGGCGTATTGTCCAGGACGGAACGAGAAGCGATCGAGATGACGGCCCGTCAAATACACCGACGTCACGTCGTCGCTCTCGATGACGATCCTGTCGATCCGGAACCGATGTCTCGCAGACCTGACGATCGGCCGGCCCGCGCGGAACACGACCAGGGAGCCAATCACGGCGATGTGCAGCGCGACCCAGTAGTCGGCCCACAACGGCTGCCCGGCGATCTCTGCGCCGTTCGCCTGGTGCAGCGAGGCAAGTCCGAGGGCGATGTACATGGCGAGATGACTCGCGTGCCACGTTTCGTACCGCAGTCGGCGCCTGATCACGGGTGTTGACGACGCCGCCATGAGGGCGATGACGACAACGGCGGCGATCGCCAGGCGTGTCGGCCAGTCCGCGGCGAACTCCATGAACTGCCCGCTGACGGAGAGATGATGTCGACGCGCGTATCCGACCGTCAGCAGCGCAGGATGGGCGAGAAACAGGGATCCGATCAAAAAGCCGAGCCGCCGGTGCAGCCGGTACAAACGGTCGCATCCCATAGACGGCTCGATCCAGGGCAGTCGGCTGACGAGGACCAGTTGAAGCAGCACTCCCGAGCCGACCAGGAGTCCTGCCAACCTGCCGAGCGCCACCGCGCTGCCGCCTGGCGCGCGGTTCAGCAGCAAACGGCTCGAGCCGTGCCACCACGCGACGCCGAGCGCCGCAGCGTGACACAGGCAGGCCACAGCGAGCCACTGCGCCGGCGTGATGGAGCGCGCACGGTACCCAGCCAAGACGCGTTCGTCAAACTCCCTTCAGCTGTGTAGACCCGCCGCACGCACAGATATTCCGCTTACCCGTACTCATGTCGGAATCGGCTCCTCAGCGCCTGTCTGCTGCAGGAGTTTTGCGACCAGAGCCGTCCAGCCTGTCTGATGACTCGCGCCCAGCCCGACTCCCGTGTCGCCATGGAAATATTCGTGAAAGAGGATCAAGTCACGCCAGTGTGGGTCGTGCTGGTACCGATCCGCCGCGCCGGAGGCCGGGCGCGTCCCATCGCCACGTCGCAGGAACAGGCGCGTGAGCCGCTCGGACAGCTCCGCGGCGACCTGCCGCAGCGTGAGCATCCGACCGGAACCCGTCGGGCACTCGACTTTCAGCCCGTCGCCGTAATAGTGGTGGTACTTCTGCAGCGCCTCGATGATCAGGTAGTTGACTGGAAACCACACGGGACCGCGCCAGTTCGAGTTCCCACCGAAATCCCGGCTGCGCGATTCCCCCGGCTCGTACGAGACCTGGTTCAACGTGCCGTTGACGTGGAGCGTGAACGGATGGTCCGCATGGACGCGCGACAACGATCGAATGCCGTACGGGGAAAGGAACTCGTGTTCGTCGAGCATCACTTTCAACACCCGCTCCAGCCGCTCTCGATCCGCGATCGCCAGGAGCCGCCGGCCGCCGGCGCCAGGCGTCCGCATGGGTGCGAGGCTGGCGGCGAGGTCGGGCCGATGCTCGACGAACCAGTCGAGCCGTCGTGAAAACGCGGGCAGCTTCTCCAGCATTTCGACATCCACCGTCTGGACCGCGAGCAGCGGCAGGAGCCCGACGACGGAGCGAATTCTCAGCGGCAGCCGTCGACCGTCGCCGAAGTCGACGACGTCGTAGAAGAAGCCGTCTTCCTCGTGCCACAGGTTGTGCCCGTCCCGGCCGGGCGCCGCCGCGCCCGTCATCGCGTGCGCGATGTAGACAAAATGTTCCCAGAACTTGCTGGCGAGATCTTCGTAGGCCGATTCGTGTCGGGCCAGCTCCACCGCAATCGCCAGCATGTTCAGCGAATACATGGCCATCCAGCTGGTCGCGTCAGACTGTTCGAGACGCATCCCGGCTGGCAGCGGCTGGCTGCGGTCGAACAGTCCCACGTTGTCCAGACCGAGAAAGCCGCCCTGAAACACGTTCCGCCCGTCCGCATCCTGGCGGTTGACCCACCAGGTGAAGTTCAACAGCAGCTTCTGGAACACACGTTCGAGGAAAACCCGGTCGCCGGTGCCTCTCCGCTTCTGCTCGATCTTGTAGACGCGCCACGCCGCCCACGCCTGTACCGGTGGATTGACGTCGCTGAAGGCCCACTCGTAGGCCGGCACTTGTCCGTTCGGGTGCATGTACCACTCGCGCAGCAGGAGCACGAGCTGGTCCTTCGCGAAGTCGGCGTCGACGATCGCGAGGACGACCGCGTGAAACGCCAGGTCCCATGATGCGTACCAGGGAAACTCCCACTTATCCGGCACTGAGAGCACATCGTCGTTGTAGATATGCGTCCAATCGGCGTTGCGTGCACGAAGTCGTTCGGGCGGCGGGGGCGGCTGACCGGAATCACCCTCGAGCCACGTACGCACGACATAGTGGTAGAACTGCTTGGACCAGAGCAGCCCGGCGACGGCCTGCCGGGCGACATCTCGTGCATCGTCGGACATCGCCGCCGGGAATACGCGCGCGTAGAATTCGTCGGCCTCGCGAATGCGCGCGTCGAACGTGGCTGTGAAGAAGTCGTCGAACGAGGACGACAGTGTGTCGCGCACGTCGGAGAAGCGCAGCCGGATTTCAGTCGTTTCGCCCGGCCCGAGATCGACCGCGTACCAGGCAGCAGCCTTCGTGCCCCGTTCTGCCGGATTGACGGCGGTCCGCTCCCCGTCGACCACGTGGCGGTGAAACGCGTCTTTGACGTAGGGATTGGGATTTGAGCTTCGGAAGAGCCGCTCCTGATTCGTCTCGTTGTCCGTGAAGAGCAGCGACGCCGCACCGTGGCAAGAAAGCCAGCGCCGTCCGTACGTCGGATCGTCCAACTCAATCGTGGGAACGTCACCGCCGCCACGGCGCAGCTCCGGCTTGGATGCGCAAGGCGACCAGCCCCAGACGTTGCGGAACCAGATCGTGGGCAGGATGTCCAGGCGAGCGGCATCCGGACCGCGATTGCTTACACGCACCCGAATCAGGATGTCCTCAGCGTCAGCCTTTGCATATTCCACTTGCACGTCGAAGTACCGATGGGCGTCGAACACCCCCGTGTCGAGCAGCTCGTATTCCGCGTCATGCGGCCCGCGCCGCTGGTTTTCCGCCACGAGCTCGGCATAAGGAAACGGCGCCTGCGGGTATTTGTAGAGCCCTTTCATGTAACTGTGCGTGGGCGTGTTGTCGAGGTAGAAGTAGCACTCCTTGACGTCCTCTCCGTGGTTGCCCTCGTGGTTCGTCAGTCCGAAGAGCCGCTCCTTGAGAAAGGGATCGCGTCCATTCCACAACGTGAGCGCGAACGAGATGCGCTGATGGCGATCGCAAAACCCGAGGAGGCCGTCGTCATTCCATCGGTACGCGCGAGATCGAGCGTGATCGTGCGGAAAGTACTCCCACGGCGTCTGGCCGCCGTAGTCTTCCCGCACGGTCCCCCACGCGCGGTCGGCCAGGAAGGGTCCCCACCGATTCCAATGCTTCACACGGCGGCGCGACTGATCCAGGCGTCGCTCTTCCGCGACCCTCAGTGCACCACGACCTTGCCGATCATCTTCGGGTGAATCGAACAGAAGTAGGGGAACGTCCCCGCCTTGTCGAAGGTGGACGAAAACTTCTCGTCCGTATCCAGCACCTTCGACTTGAACAGCTTGTCCGTGCTCACCACCGTGTGGGGTATGTCGTCCCGATTCGTCCACGTGACGGTGGTACCCACTGCCACGGTCAATTCCGGGGGTCCGAATACAAAGTTGTCGATCTTGACTTCAACCGCTTCGACCTTCTGCTGGGCACCGGCGCGCACATGCATGGCTCCGGCGTCCGCGCCGGCCAGGCCGAGGCCCAGCACCGCGAAGCACACAATCGCGAGAACAGTTCGTTTCATCGTCTGGCTTCCTTGTTCTTGTCGTGATCAGGGAACGGGAACATTGCCCTAGAGACCTGGGGCGGCGTCGATTTATTCCTGAATGACTGAGCTGTCCTATTCGGGCAACCGGACCCGATACAGGTTGCTCTGCGTGGTGCGTCTCCACGACAGGTGCGCTGACGGGGACGCCGCCGGAAACACGTTGGCTTCGTTGATGACGGTGGCGCCGGGATTCACCGCGACATCCTGCTCGTAGCGAAGGCCCTTGGGCCATAACGCTGCGAGCGGAACACCCGACCGGTAAGGCAACACCACGGTCTTCGCGGTGCCGAGTCCGAAATACTGCAAGCTCACGAACACCGACTTCCCGTCCATGCTCCAGGTGATGGGGGAACCCTGAACGCGATTGGGTCCAAACCCGAGAACCATACAGTTCTCGCACGCCGTCATCGGCGCTTCACCGTGCAGCGACATGAGCTGCAGCGCCAATCCGCCGCCGGCTGTCATCCCAGGAACGACGACGACAGCCCATTGGCCGTCAGGTGAAACGGTGATGAGGTTGTTGACCGGCTCCGGGCGAATCCGTTCCACGCCTGACCCGTCCTCCCGCATCCGAAACAAATACCGTCGTTCGGCTTGGGCGCTGATGTAGACGATCTCGCCGGGGCCGCCGAAGAATGCGCGGAACTCGCCGCCGCGGACCAGTTGCCTCGGCGGTGTGCGCCGAGCCAAATCGGCGACCCAGATGCCGTCCTCGTTCCCGCTGCCGAGGGACGCAAATACAACCCGTCGGCCATCCGCGGAAATCGAGTAGTTGGCCATGACGCGTCCCGGCAGCGCGCGCGCCTTTTCGCCGGTGCCGAGATTCAGCGACCACAGTTCGCCGCTCGCGTACCCGCGCGAGCCGGTTCGCATCAGATAAAACATGCGGTCGCCCGATGGCAGCATGGTCGGCAGCATCGCGAATCCTTCGGAGGTCAGCTGCCGATCGCCGCTCGGGTCTTTCAACGAGACGCTCGCCTGTTGGAGCCCCATGCTGGTGATCAGGTACTTGCCATCGGGTGTGAGCGCCGTGCCCTCCTGCTCGGTCGGCCCAGCCGTGATCTGCTCGGGCGTCCCGTTCGGATATCGCTGGCGCCAGACGTGGAAGTCCCCGCCGGCGTTCGACGAGAAATACATCCATCGCCCGTCGCTCGACCAGTTGGCCGTCGTGCACTGGCCATCCAGCGGCCCGACGGGACTGCCCGGCGATGATCCATCAAACGGCACGAGACGGCACGGCAGCCATTCGCCTCCGTTCATCTCGACGACGAGCACTTGCTTTCGATCCGGGGACGGTGCCGAGCGATGCGCCATGCCGCCGTCGAGCCGCGGGAAGTAGATCGGTCGTGATTGGGTGCGACTCTCGGTCGACGTCACGATGCCCATGTGAATGCCGCCGCCCATGATCTCTGAATACAGGAGGCGCCGATCGTCGAGCCAGACAAGGCCGGACGCATTTGGAAGGAACGGCTGCGGAGCGCCGCCCTGGACAGGCACCTGCCACGCGTCCCATTTGAAGCCGGGCATGAGGGCGGTGTAGACAATCCGCGAGCCGTCAGGAGCAAACACGGGCTGTTCCTTCTGGTACGGGTCGCGCGTGAGCTGGACCGGTTCGCCATTCGGCAGGAGCTTGACGTAGATCTGCACCGTCTGACCTCCCGATGACGTCCCGAAAAATCCGCCCCTCATGAATGTGACCATGCGACCATCAGGCGACACCGCCGGCTGAATCGCCGAATCGTTGAAATCCGTCAGCTGGAGAGCCGGCTCCGCGACTGCCAGCGGAGGCGCCGTTTGACGAAGCACGACAAATGCCGCGCCGCCGCCGACCAGAAGAATCAGCGCCACGCCCGCCGCGGCAGACACCCAACGTTGCGCGCCCCGCCCGTCACGCGCCGGAGTGGCGACTGTGGGTCTCGCAACGGTCGGTCCTCGCAGATCGACGAGAACGCGGTCGAGTTCGTGCCGTACGTCGCCGATGTCGCCCGGACGCTGCCGTGGATCCCGTTCGAGGCACCGCTGAAGCATGCGCCGAACGGCCGGGGGTGTTGTCTCGGGCAGCGCGGCCCAGTCTGGTTCGCGGCTGAGAATCGAAGCGATCGTGTCGGAAACGGTTTCCCCGCAAAACGCCGTCCGGCCCGTCAACATCTCGTACAGCACACAGCCAAACGACCAGATGTCGGTCCGCTTGTCGACGGCTTCGCCACGAGCCTGTTCAGGGCTCATGTATGCGGCGGTGCCAAGAATGGCGCCGGCGCGGCTGGATCCCATCGTCACCGGACGCGAGTGCGACGCGTCGGCCGACGCGCGACCGTCATCGGCGCCGATTTTCGCAAGGCCGAAATCGAGCACCTTGACGATGCCGCCAGGCGAGGCCTTGATGTTGGCGGGTTTGAGGTCGCGGTGAATGATGCCCTTCCCGTGGGCAGCGTCGAGGGCGTCGGCGATCTGTCGCGCGATGCTCAGCGCATCGACGAGTGGAATGCCGCCGCTGGTGCGCTCGGCAAGCGTCGGTCCCTCGACGAACTCGAGGACGAGGCCGCGGTGCCCGTCGCTTTCGACCACCCCATAGATGCCGCCGATATTGGGATGATTGAGCGAGGCCAGTAACCGCGCCTCGCGCAGCAGGCGGGCGACCCGCTCGGAATCGGACGCGAAGGGGTCGGGCAAGACCTTGATGGCGACGTCGCGTTCGAGCGTTCCATCCCGCGCGCGGTAGACCTCGCCCATCCCGCCGGCGCCGAGCAGTTCCTCGATTCGATACAACCCAATCGACGACCCGGGCTCGAGCGTGAGCGCGGGCACGAACAGCGGCGTCTCGCCGAACGGCCCCGCCTCGTGATGCGCGGCAACCAGCCCCTCGACTTCGGCCCGTAACACCGCGTCGCCGCCGCAGGCATCAGCGAGAAAGGCCTCGCGCCGCGCGGGATCGCTCGCGAGCGCAGCGTGGAAGATCTCGGTGACTTGCTGCCAGCGTTCAGATCCCACGTCGGGAGCCTTCGTCCTTCAGGCGAGCGTACAGCCACGCGCGCGCCACCTTCCACTCTCGTTCGACGGTGGCGACCGAAAGGCCCAGGAGGTGACCCGTTTCTTGGAGCGTGAGCCCGCCGAAGAATCTCAGTTCGGCGACCTGGCTCTTGCGTGCGTCGAAGGTCGCCAGGTCCGTCAAAGCCGCATCGAGATCCAACACGTCGACGTCGCGAGACTGATGCTTCGCCAGCGATTCATCGAGCGTCACCCGTGCCCACTGGCCGGACCGCTTCGCCGTCTTCCGCGCTCGCGCGCGGTCCACCAGGATGCGGCGCATGATCTGCGACGCGACCCCGAAGAACTGCGCGCGATTCTGCCATGCGGCCGCGTGCTGATCGACCAGCCGGAGGTAGGCCTCGTGCACCAGGGCCGTCGGCTGCAAGGTATGTCCGGCGCGTTCGCGTCGCAGATATGCCGCCGCGCGCCGCCGAAGCTCGAGATACACCACTTCCATGACGCGGTCTCGCGCTTCGACGTCCCCCTGACTCCAAGCCTGCAGCAGCACGCTCACGTCAACCGCTGCGTGGTTGGTCCCGTCCACGGCCGCCTCCTGCGGCGTATTCTGCCGCTCCAGCTCCCCGTGAGCAAGTTTCCGTGGATTTCTCGCGTCAGTGGACAGAGGGATTCCGACGAGCCGCGCTGAGGAGGCGTGTAGACATGAACCAGCTGCGTTCGATCCTGATCACGAGTACGGCGGCACTTCTGGGTGTGCCGCAGATTGCCAATGCGGATGTCGTGACCGATTGGAACACGATCGCCGTCAGCACCGTGTCTGCCGACCGAGTTGTTAACCGCCAAAGCCGTGACATGGCCATGGTGCACGCGGCGGTGTTCGACGCGATGAACGCGATCCGACCGTACTACACGCCGGCCTTGGTTTCGATCACGGCAAAGGGCTACGCCTCGCGCGAGGCGGCCGCCGCCCAGGCGGCTCACGACGTGCTTCTTGCGCTGTTCCCGGCCCAGCAAGCCGACCTCGACGCGGACCTCGCCGCGTCGCTGGCACAGATCCCTGACGATGACGAGCACGGCCACCGGCCGAAGTACTGGGGTATCGTGGCGGGGCAGGTGGCAGCAAGAGCAGTGCTCTCCGCGCGCCTGAATGACCACGCGTTCGACAGTGTCCCGTTCACACCGTCATCAGGGAGCGGCGAGTACCAGTTCACGCCAGGCTGCAACACGACCAATATCTCGGTGCCGGGCTGGGGTAACGTCACGCCGTTTACGGTGTCGGATCCCGACTACTTTCCGACGGCGGCCAGGCCCGCGGTCACCGACCCGGAGTGGCTGGCCTCGCTCGACGAGGTCCGGGCCTACGGTGCTTCGAACTCGACGGTGCGCACCGCCGAGCAGATGGAGATCGGCCTGTTCTACATCGAGCCGTCCCTCACGAGCATGAATCGCCTGGCGCGTCAGCTGGTTGCGCAGGAGCCGGTGGAGACCAATCGCGCGGCTGCGTCGAAGCAGCTACTAGCCCACGCTCGTCTGTTCGCCGCGCTCAATATCGCGCAGGCAGACACGTACATCCGGACGTGGCGGGTCAAATATCGCGAGCACTTCTGGCGTCCGTACACCGCGATCAACTTCCTCTACCCGGGGACGAACTGGACGCCGGCCCGCCAGACGCCGTGCCATCCCGAGTTCTACGCCGCGCATGGCACGCTGACCCCGGCCGGCATCACCGCGATCCAGAACTACCGCGGCAGCGACACCATCGACGTGACGATCACCAGCATTAGCCTCCCCGGCGCTGCGCGGCACTACGCGAGCTTGAATCAGATCATCGATGACGTGAACGTCGCACGCATCTTCACCGGGTTCCACTATCGGTCGACGCTGGTGCGTAGCAACACGCTCGGTGTCGCAGTCGCCAACTGGATGAACGACAACATGATGACGATGCTTCCCGAGCGCCCCGCCGGTCCCGACGATACTGATAATGACGGCCATTACCGCGGCATCTTGGTCCAGGAGAGGTACGACCTGAACAACCTCGAGAACGAGGACCACGAACCCGTCGCGAGCTGCGTGAGCTGCGAGCGACTATCGAAAAGGAAGGAGCCGAGTCATCGCCTGACTTCACGCACGGCCCGGCCGACGGCGCGCAGATGCTCGACCTTCATCTCTTCGTACTCGCGCGAGATGACGATGCCGTGCGCGCCGGCGGCGAAGGCGTTCAGCGTGGCGTGGTAAATCGTGTCCGGATCGTCCGCCGGACTGCCGGGCACGTCGAATCCGATGCCGGTATAGATCTTGGTCCTGCCGTTCGCGCTCGCGACGCTGCGCTTCGTCTCGCGGAACACGTAATCGGGCGTGAAACCGCGGCGTCCGAGCTCACCGAGCGACGGTTCCACCGTCCGGTCGTAGCCGAACAGGTCGTAGTACAGCTCGAGCGACGACTCCAGGGAAACCTCGCCGAGAATCGATTTCTGGAATCGCGGCAGGTACCAGTCGCGGATCCGCGGCGACAGCACGTTGTGGTAGGCGATGATCTTGATGAAGTCGCTGTGCGGCGCCATCTCCTCGTAGCTCAGTTCGGCGCGATAAACGAGATCCCAGCTCGAAGGCTGATGATCGACGTGCCAGCCGACGTCGGCTGACGGCTTGACCATCTTGGCGCGCCTGTACATCGCTTCGCAGATCGCTTCGCGGCCGAGACGGTACTGGAATTCCCAGCCGAGGATCTCCGGGTAGCGGATCAGCAGGCGAAGAAACCCGCCGAACATCCCTTCCGGCGGATGGGCGTTGCCGGCCATCTGCCCCTGCACGTACAGATGCAGCGCCTTGTATCCCTGGCGCGCTCGCTCGGGATCGATGCCGGCGTCACGTCCGCGCGCCCGGCAGTGCTCGCAGAAGCACGCCGGCGGATCGTTGTTCCAGGGAGAGATGACGTTCATCAGCGGACCCATGCGCTCCGCGCCCCACTGCACACCGTCGAGATCGTAGCTGCGGAACAGGTCCTCCATGGTTCCGGCCCAGAACGCCACGTACTCGGGATGGTTCCAGCAGGCGGTGTTCGTCGGCCTGTCGTTGACGTCGCGCGTGACGACCCTGTCGTAGTTCGCGACGAGGCGGCTCATGGCCGGCGACTCGAGCATCCGCGCGTAGATCTTCATGCCGCGCGTGCGTGCGGGTTCGGCCAGCTCGGCGAAGAGATCGCGGTTCGCGAGCGCGTCTCCCGCGCCGACGACCTGGTGTCGGAGCGGAGTGTCTTTGTAGTACTGATCGTGCGGCCGGACCCAGACGAGTGGAAACCGTCGTCCGGTGTTATCGGTGAGCGGGACGCCATGGTCCGCGCGGTCGCGCAGCGGCTTCACGAGCCCGGCATTGTAGGCATGGCTGTACGGCATCACGGCATTGACGGCGGCCGTGTCCCCAATCAGATCCAGCGTCCGGTCGATTCCCTCATCCAGGATCGTGTGCGGTCCCATCTGGATGCCGTTGAACGTGCCGGCCGGCGGCGCCGGTTCGGCGGCGGGCGCTCCGGCGCTGACCGCCGCCAGGACCGCGAGCATCTCCATGAAGGTCCGCCTGTTCATGGCTTCCGGACCGCTGCCGTCGAGAGGGTGAGTCATGACGTATCTTTGCACGCCGCGTAGAATGATCGTGATGCGAGTGCTGTCGTCCCTGGGCGTCCTGATCGTTGTCTGGCTGCAAGCCCTCGCCGGACAGGCGCCGGCCGAGAGCGGTCGCAAGATCTTCACCGAACAGTGCGCCCTGTGCCACGGCGTGGACGCGGCCGGCGGCACGGTCGCCGCGACCATTCTGCCTCGCATCGCGGCCCTGGACGATGCGGCGCTTGAGTCAGCGATTCGCAACGGCGTGCCGGCGCGGGGCATGCCGGCGTTCGCGCTGAAGCCGTCCGAGTTGACCGCGGTCGTCGCCTACCTCCGAGCGCTTCGCATACCTGCGTCGCGCGGTCGTCGCGATCGCCTCGAGCTGCTGCACGCAGAGACGACGACGGGCGAAGCGATCGATGGACTCGTCATCCGTCAGAGCTTCGAAGATCTGCAGCTTCGGCTCGCCAATGGCAGCATCCGTTTGTTCCGCCGCGCCGGCGATCGCCTCAGGCCGGTGACGTCGGACACCGACTGGCCTGGCTACGACGGCGCCGAGCGTGGCTACCGCTCGACGACGCTCACGGGAATTGGTCCTGCCAACGTCGGGCAGCTCGCGCCGCGCTGGATCTTCACCGTCGCCGACACGTCGCCGCTCGAGACGACGCCGATCGTGTCGGACGGGATCATGTTCGTCACCAGCGGCAACCAGTGCTACGCGCTCGACGCAGGCACCGGCCGCCAGATCTGGCGCTTCAGCCGTCCGCTCACGAAGGGTCTGGTCGGCAACGCCGCGGGCGGCATCAATCGCGGCGCGGCGGTCGATCGCGCGCACGTCTACATGACGACCGATCACGCGCATCTCCTGGCGCTGGATCGCAACACCGGCGAGGTGGCCTGGGAAACGGTGATGGCGGATGCCCGCGAGAACTACAGCGCGACGGGCGCTCCGCTGCTCGCCGGCGGCCTCGTAGTCGCGGGCGTCGCCGGCGGCGACGGCGGCGCGCGCGGCTTCCTCGCCGCCTACGATCCGAACACGGGCAGGGAAGCGTGGCGCTTCTGGACTACGCCGGCTCCGGGCGAACCGGGCGCGAGCACGTGGGAGGGACCGGCGCTTCAACATCCGGGCGGGCCAACCTGGCTCACCGGCAGCTACGATCCCGAGCTTGAAACACTCTACTGGACGACCGGCAATCCCGGATCGGATCTCAACGGCGATCTGCGCACGGGCGACAACCTCTACGCGGATTCGCTGCTCGCGCTGGACGTCCACACCGGACGGCTGAAGTGGTACTACCAGTTCACGCCGCACAACGTCTGGGACTGGGACGGGCAGGCGCCGCTCGCGCTGATCGACGCGCGGTGGGTTGGACAGCCTCGCAAGCTCGTCGTGCAGGCGAATCGCAATGGTTTCTTCTACGTGCTCGATCGGACGAACGGCGAGCTGTTGCTCGGACGCCCCTTCGCCGCGAAGCTCACCTGGGCCGAGGGGATCGGCGTCGACGGCCGGCCGATCCGGCGGCCCGGCCAGGAGCCCACGGCCGAGGGCACGCGCGTGTGCCCGTCGCTCATTGGCGCGACCAACTGGTGGTCGACGTCGTACCTGCCGCAGACCGGCCTCTACTACGTGCAGACGCTCGAAAGCTGCGGCATCTTCACGAAGCGCGAGGACGAGTGGACGACCGGCCGCGTCTACATGGGCGGTGGCACCTCGAACGCGCCGGATGTGCGGCCGCAGAAAATCCTTCGCGCGATCGACATCCGCGACGGGCGCGTCGCATGGGCGCTGCCGCAGATCGGCGACGGCAGTACGCGGAGCGGCACGCTTGCGACGGCGAGCGGCCTCGTCTTCTTCGGCGAGGACAGCGGCGCGTTGATGGCCGTCGACGCCTCGTCGGGCAAGCCGCTCTGGCACTTCCAGACGAGCCAGATGCTGCGCGCCTCGCCGATGACCTATTCGTTCGACGGCCGGCAGTACGTCGCGATCGCCGCCGGGCCCAACATCCTCGCGTTCGCGCTGGGCACTAATTAGCCGGGGGCTTCCCCCCGCCAGACCCCGTCGACGTCGCTCGCGGGAGCCCCCCGCCCCGTTCCGCTCCGACGTGCGCGCCTGCGGCGCGCGGTTACTTATCCTCTCCGAGCGCGAGCACGAAGTACTTGGCCTGGGTCGATCCCACGTTCTTCCAGCCGTGCTCGTCGTTCGAGGCGATGTAGACCGCGGAGCCGGGGCCGAGACGCTCCGCCCGTCCCTTGACGGTCACTTCGAGCGTACCCTCGCGGATGAGGAGCATCTCCTCGTGCACGTGATGGTGCGGCGCGTGCGGCACCTGTCCGGCAGCGAGCGCCGTTTCGTGCAGATCGACGCGATAGCCGGAATGCGTCGCGCCGGTGAGCATCTGCCGGATCTCGGTCGAGCCGCTTGCGCGCACCTCGAGCCGATCGTGAGAGAAGAGGCCAGAGGGCAGCGCGTCCTGCGCCGCGCGTGCGCGCACACCGACGGATCCGATCGCGAGCAGCAGGCGGGCCATGATCACGTACCGTTGCGACAACCTCGGCATATCACCTCCTCGCAATGCAAGAGCGGCAGTATAGTCGGGACATGATCCGGCGGCTGCGCATGTGTGCGGGAGCGGCGGCGCTGGGGTTCGTGGCGCTGGCAGCGGCACACGACGAGGCGAGGGCTCAGACGCTGCCGACGCCGCGACTCTACGTCTTCGATTGCGGCACGCTGGCCGGCCGCAATCTCCGTACGTACGGTCTGCCGGCCGAGCCGCGCGACATGTCGGTCGCCTGCGCCCTCGTCGTCGACGGCGAGCGCAGGCTGCTGTGGGAGACGGGACTCGGCGATCGCTTCGCGGAAGGCAAGGAGACGCCGAGAGATCCCGGCTGGCGCGTCGGCCGCACGCTGCGGAGCCAGCTCGCGGAGATCGGCGTCGAGCCGCCGGCCATCACGTATCTGGCCATCTCACACATGCACGCCGATCACACCGGCAATGCCAACGACTACGCCGGCGCCACGTGGCTCGTGCAGGAGGCCGAGCGGGAGGCCGCGTTCCGCCAGGGGCAGGACACCTCGTCGTATCGCGCGCTCGCCGACAGCCGCACGATCGTGCTGCACGGGGATCACGACGTGTTCGGCGACGGCGTCGCGACGCTGGTGTCGACGCCGGGCCACACGCCGGGGCACCAGTCGCTGCTGGTCAAGCTGCCGCACACAGGCGCGATCCTGCTCAGCGGCGACCTCTATCACTACCCGGCGGAGCGGGCGGCGAAGACCTTTCCGAGCTTTGAATTCGATCGCGCGAAGACCGCCGCGTCACGCGCGGCGATCGAGGCGCTCGTTGACCGGCTGCACGCGCAGCTCTGGATCGAGCACGACATCCTTGGCTACAGCCGGCTGAAGAAGGCGCCTGCGTACTACGACTAATCGGCGTGGTGACAGCCGCGTCGTGCGGTGATTCATACTGGCGCGTTAGCGCTGCTTACCCAGATGAGGCCCGAGGGGGTGCCCATCATTTCCGGAGGAACCCATGACGAGACGACTCTGCTCCTTCTTGTTCCCACTGTGCGCCGTTGCGGCGGCCTGCTCGCAGTCGAGACCGGCGAGTACCCCGACGTCGGCGATCGCGAGCCCCGTCACGCCGGGCGCGCTTTCTTCGGCCGTTGTTCAGCAATCTGCACGCCTCTCGGCGACGATCGACTTCGGTCTGGACCAGCTCGGGTCGCCGTTTCCGCCTCAAATCGGCCACGACGCATCCGGTCACTCGAGAGATAGTTTGTTCCCGCAGGAAGTGGTGATCGACAAGGGTGGGACCGTCACCTTCATGATGGGAGCATCAGGCGTCCACGAGGTCGCCATCTACGAGCCTGGAACGGACCCGCGCAGCATCAACACCGCGCTGTTGGATCCGCCGGCGCCGACGTGTCCGCCTGTACCAACGATCAACGATCCGAATCATCGGGTCGCGATTGTCTCGGATCAGGTCTGTGAAGGCGGTTCGCCAGCGCCGAAATGGACGTTCAGGACGCCGGGCCGCTACCTGGTGATCTGCACGTTCCTGCCGCACTTCCAGGTGGGCATGTATGGTTGGGTCACCGTGCGGGACAACTAACGTCGTGTAGCGTCAGCTGACGGAACGGTCTGATCGCTCGGGCCGTTCCGGCTGCGGCTCCCGGCGGCTTTACAGGGACGACTTCGGAATCGTGCCGTTCGGGGTCAGCTTGTCCACGGCCTGCGGCAGCACTTGCGAGAGCTTCTCGGACAGTTCCTGCGCCGACATGCCGGACTTCTGGGCGAGCCGCTGCAGCAGCTCGGGCCCCAGGGCTCTCTGCAGGTCATCGGCCGAGATCGGCTGGTTGGGGCCGGTTCCGACCCACGACCTGACGGTGGGACCGAGACCGTTCCGTTCGAACTCATTGACGACGCCCTGGACGCCGCCGTGCTTTTCGAGGATGCCGTTCACGACCGACACCATCCCGGCTCCGACGATCCCGCCGAGCAGCCCATCGAGCAGTCCCATGCGCATCTCCTTATGTTAGCGGCCTGATGTCTTCCGCTCGGCGGCCACCTGCGCGGCCGTGATCGGCGGCGCGCCTTTCCCGAAGGCGCGCCGGATGAACGTCAGCGTGTCGGCGATGTCGGCGTCGTTCATCACCGCCGACATCGGCGGCATCAGATTGGCGTATTTCGGCCGATCGGCGGGGAGTACCTGCGCGGGGCCGTTCAGAATCGTGCGGATTAGCGTCCGCGGATCCCCCGCGACGACGGCACTTCCAACCAGCGGCGGCTGCATGCCGGAAACGCCCTTGCCGTCCGGCATGTGACACGCCGCGCAGACCTGCTGATACAGCCGCGCGCCGCGCGACCCCTCATCCGCCGTGGCGCGATTCGCCGCGGGGGCCGAAGCGGCCCGCCGCGCGGTGGCGGCGCCGGCCTCTCCGGTATAGATCACGCGCCAGATGCGGCCTTTCTCGGTGTCGGTGATATAGAGCGACCCGTCCGGACCCACCGCGACGCCCGCGGGCCGAAACCGTGCGTCGCTGGTGTTCACGAACTCCGGCTTGCCGGCGAACCCGTCGGCGAACGTCTCGTAGGCGCCCGTCGGCATGCCCTTGCCGTCGAACGGCACGAACGCGACCTGGTAGCCGGCCTGCGGCCGCGGCGCGCGGTTCCACGAGCCGTGAAACGCGACAAACGCACCGCCCCGGTATTTCTCCGGAAATTGCGTTCCGGTGTACAGCGTCATCTGAATGGGCGCCCAGTGCGCGGGAAATGCCACGACGGGCTTGTCGTACGGATCCGGATCGACGCGCTTGAAATTGTCGCCGCCGAACTCGGGCGCGACCATGTGCGCCTTCTTGAAAGGATCCCAGTACGAATAGGGCCAGCCGAAATTTGATCCTTCGCGCAGCACGTGCATCACTTCGGAGACGCGCTCGGCGTTGTCCAGCGCATCGTAGTGGACGGGATCGACGACGTTCAGATTGTCGCGTCCCATCTGGACCATGAAGAAGTTCTTCGACACCGGATTCCACACCAGCGCGAGCGCATGGCGATGACCGGTCGAGAAACGCACGCCGTCGGCCTGCGTCTGATTGAGTTTGTTCGGATCGAACCGCCAGAATCCGCCGTAGGTCTTCTGGAATTCCGTCGCGTCCATGCCTTTCGCGCCGAACTGACGGTCTGGCGTGCTATATACGTTGTAGGGCGAGCCGATTTCCACGAGCATCCGGCCCTGATCGTCGAACGCGAACGCCTTCGCGTCGTGGTCCTGCTCGGCGGGCAGATGCGACACGACGGTCTGAAGCTCGCTGGTGGGCACGAGCTCGCCGGCCGTGTACCGGTAGCGGTAGACCGCAGTCCGACTCGAGTGGTACAGCCAGCCATCGTGAAACGCGATATGCGTGCCGCCGTCGCCGGGGCCGAACTCCTTTATGGCGTCGGCGCGGCCGTCGCCATCCGTATCCCTCAGCGCGAAGATCCCTCCCGACTTGCCCTTCGCATAAATGTCGCCGTTGGGGGCGACCGCGATTCCGCGGAGCCGCTCGGACGTGTTTCCGACCTTGCGCCCGACGACGAGGTTGTCGGCGACGACGAGGGCTCGAAAGCCTGGCGGCAGCAGGATGCCGCCGTCATCGGGGTCGGGCGTCGGCAGCGCGGCCGGCGCGCGGCCGAGCAGAAGACTGGCAAATAATACGAGCAGGACAGGCACGGACTTGAGCATCAGATCGCCGAGTATAACGCCGCTCGTCGGTGGCCTGTCGAGAGACTGTTGACGCGATCGCGAGGCACTATGCAGGAAGGCACGCGGCTGCTCGCCGGATGGGACAGCTTCTACGTCATGGTCGGATCGTCTGCGGCGGCGCTCACCGGGCTGCAGTTCGTGGTCATGGCGCTGGCGTCGGAGACGCTTCGGCATGCGTCGGCGCGCGAGGTCGGCGCCTTCAGCACGCCGACGATCGTGCACTTCGGAGTCGTTCTGCTGATCTCGGCGGTTCTGTCGGCGCCGTGGGCGGCGCTCCACGGCCCGGCGCTGACCCTGCTGGTCACGGGCGTCGCAGGCGTCGGGTACACGTCTCTGGTCCTCTGGCGCGCGCGGCGCGCGCCGAACTATCGGATGGTGACAGAGGACTGGATTTTCCACGTTCTCTTGCCGCTCGCGGCGTACGCCATCCTCGTGGCGGCCGCGGCGTCGATGACGCGCGCGGAATCCGTCTCTCTCTTCATCGTCGCTGCCGACGCGCTGCTCCTGCTGTTCGTGGGCATTCACAACGCGTGGGACACCGCCACGTACCTCGCGCTCGAGCGCATTCAGCGCGGCAAAGAATCTTCGACTCGGAAGACGCGCGAGCGTTGAAGAATCCAGGCACCTGTGCATCTGCTGACGCTCGCCCTCAGTCTCTTCGTCCTGGCCACGATCCTGTGGGACGCCTTCGAGACGCTCGTGCTTCCCCGCACCGTCGGCCGCCGTCTGCGGGTGACGCGCGTGTATTTCGATTTCACCTGGAAGCAGTGGAGCCGGGCCGCCGCCAGAATCCCCTCCGGGCGCCGCCGCGAGCGGTTTCTCGCCATCTTCGGCCCCCTGTCGCTGCTCGGTCTGGCCGGCGTCTGGGCCCTGGGTCTGCTCGCCGGCTTCGCCGGGCTGCAGTGGTCGGCCGGTTCGAACCTTCGGCCCATCAGCGCGACCGGCCGATTCGTCGACGATCTCTACATGAGCGGGACCACGCTGTTCACGCTCGGCCTCGGGGACCTGCAGCCGGTGGGGCGGGTCGCGCGGCTGATCACGGTCATGGAAGCGGGGACCGGGTTTGCGTTCCTCGCGATCGTGATCGCGTACTTTCCGGTGCTGTATCAATCCTTCTCACGTCGTGAGGCGCAGTTGACCCTGCTCGACGCGTGGGCGGGGTCTCCGCCGGCCGCCGTCGAAGTGCTGCGGCGGCTGGCCGAGCGCGACGAGCTGGACGCGCTGCAGCCATTCCTGAAGGACTGGGAATACTGGTGCTCGGAGCTCCTCGAGAGCCACATTTCGTATCCGGCGGTCGCCTACTTCCGGTCGCAGCATCAGCACCAGTCATGGGTCTCCGCGCTGGCGACGATCCTGGATCTGTCGGCCCTGGTGGAAGTCGGCCTGGACGGCGTGCCGACGTGGCAGGCGCACGTCACGTTCGCGATGGCGAGACATGCGGCCGTGGATCTCTCGCAGGTGCTGCACGCGGCTCCCGATACGTCCGCCGATCGGCTGCCGGACGAGGATCTGGAGGAGCTGCGCCGCCAGATCGAGAGCGTCGGTCTGAAACCGGCGCGATCGGCCGACGCCGATCGCCGGCTGTCGGAGCTGCGTGGCTCCTACGACCCTTACGTGAGCGGTCTCGCCCGCGCGCTGATGATGTCCACGCCGGCATGGCTGCATCGTCACACCGTCAGGGACAATTGGCAGGTGAGTCCGAGAGGCCCGAAGGGAGCCCACCTGTGAGCGATCACCTCGGGAGGGCATGATCATGAGTCGAGCAATAGACGATGCGGCGCTGGACACGCTGTTCCGCGAGGCGCGCACGTACACCGTGTGGCAATCGAAACCCGTGAGCGATGCGATGCTGCAGGATCTGTACGATCTCCTGAAATGGGCGCCGACGAGCGCGAACGCCTCGCCGGCCCGGTTTGCGTTTCTCCGGACGAAAGAAGCGAAGGAGCGGCTGCGGCCGGCGCTCGCGCCGATGAACGTCACCAAGACGATGACCGCTCCCGTGACGGTGATCGTCGCCTACGACCTGAAGTTCTACGACCGGCTGCCGAAGCTGTTTCCGCACAATCCGGGAATGGCGAAGCTGTACGAGCGCAATCCGGAGATGGTCGAAGCGACAGCGAAGCGCAATTCGAGCCTGCAGGGCGCGTATCTGATCATGGCGGCGCGGGCGCTCGGCCTGGACTGTGGGCCCATGTCGGGCTTCGATGCGGCCAAGGTGGACGAGGAGTTCTTCGCGGCGGGCAAGCCCTGCTTCGGGTGCGATCAGGAGTTCTTTCCCGAAGGGCACGTGAAGACGAATTTCCTGTGCAACCTCGGGTACGGCGACCCGGCGTCGGTGCATCCGCGGCTGCCGCGACTCGCGTTCTCGGAGGCGTGCTCGCTGCTGTAGTGTGCTGCGGCTGCCATCCACGCTAAGATGCCTATCTCACCCTACCGCCGGAGGGCCAGCCGTGAACGCGTCCGATCAAGTCCAGCCTCTGCCGCTCACCTCGACACCGAATCGCGAGCGGCTGTTTCCAACGTTGACGCAAGCGCAAATCCAGAGGATCGCAGCGCACGGACGGCGGCGCGCGATTGCGCCCGGCGAAGTGCTCGTCGACGTCGGAGCCCGCGTCGTTCCATTCTTCGTCGTCACCGCCGGCGAGATTCAGGTGCTGCGGCCGGCCGGCGGCAGCGAAACGCTCATCGTCGCGCACCGCGCCGGACAGTTCTCAGGCGAAGGCAACATGCTCACAGGACGCCGTGCCCTGGTCCGCATGCGCGTCAGCGAACCGGGCGAGGTGGTAGAGCTCACTCGCGAGCAGCTCCTTTCGCTCGTGCAGACCGACGCCGAGCTGAGCGAGATCCTCATGCGGGCGTTCATCCTCCGACGGCTCGAGCTGATTGCACGGGACTTTGGCGACGTCGTGCTTGTCGGATCGATGCACTGCGCCGGCACGCTGCGCGTGAAGGAGTTCCTGACGCGGAACGGCCACCCGTTCCACTACATCGACCTCGATCGCGATGCCGAGGCGCAGGAGCTGCTCGATCGGTTTCACGTCGGCCAGGCGGACGTGCCGGTACTGATTTGCCGCGGCGACGCCGTCCTGCGGAATCCCAGCAACCAGCAGATCGCCGACTGCCTGGGATTCAACGATGCCATCGATCAGACACAGGTCAGCGACGTGATCATCGTCGGCGCCGGCCCGGCGGGCCTCGCGGCCGCGGTCTATGGCGCCTCCGAAGGCCTCAACGTTCTCGTGGTCGAGTCGAGCTCGCCGGGCGGCCAGGCTGGATCGAGCTCCAGGATCGAGAATTATCTCGGGTTTCCGACCGGCATTTCAGGATTGGCGCTGACCGCGCGCGCGTACGCCCAGGCGCAGAAGTTCGGTGCGCAGATCATGATTGCGCAGGGTGCGACGGCCCTGTCGTGCGACCGTCAGCCGTACACCGTGCGCACCGACGGCGGCGCCGGCGTTCGAGCCCGCGCGGTGATCATCGCCACGGGAGCCCAGTACCGCAAGCCCGCCCTCGATAACCTCTCGCAGTTCGAGGGCGCGGGCGTGTACTACGGGGCGACTCCGATGGAGGCTCAGCTCTGCGCGAAGGAGGATGTCGTCGTCGTTGGCGGCGGAAACTCGGCGGGGCAGGCCGCGGTCTTTCTCGCGCAGACCGCCAGGCAGGTGCACATGCTGGTTCGCGGAGACGGATTGTCGGACACGATGTCCCGCTATCTCATCCGGCGCATCGAAGACAACCCCGCGATCCATCTGCACACGCGCACGCGGATCGTCGCTCTCGAGGGAAACGGACATCTGGAGCGCGTCCGGTGGTCCGACGATCGCGTGGGCGCCGCCGAAACGCAGGCCATTCGCCATGTGTTCATGATGACGGGCGCCGTGCCGAACACGCGGTGGCTGGAGCGGTGTATCGCGCTCGACGCGCAGGGATTCATCAAGACCGGTCCCCACCTGTCGCAGGACGACCTGGCTGCCGCGCGCTGGCCGCTCACGCGGCCGCCGTTTCTGCTCGAGACAAGCCGTCCCGGCCTGTTTGCGGTAGGCGACGTCCGATCGGGCAACATCAAGCGCGTCGCCTCCGCTGTCGGCGAAGGCTCGATTGCCATCGCTCTGGTCCACCAAGTCCTGCAGCAATGACCTCGGCCGCGGACGAGCGGGCCGCCGGCGCGCTCAGCCCATGGCGGCCGCTGCGGACGCCGATTTTCAGAAATCTCCTGCTCGCCGACGTGCTGTCGGACATCGGCACGTTCATGCAGTCGGTGGGCGCCGCATGGCTCATGGTGTCGTTCGGCGCCGGGCCGATGTACGTGGCGCTGACGCAGACGGCGTCCGCGCTGCCGTTCTTCATCCTTGCCCTGCCGGCCGGAGCGATCGGCGACATCGTGGATCGGCGAAAGCTGATTCTCTGGACCGAGATCTGGATGGTGGCCGTCGCGGCCGTCCTCGCCGCCGCGACGATCGCCGGACTCATGGCGCCGTGGCTGCTGCTCGGCCTGACGTTCGCCTTGTCGGCGGGCGACGCGATCGAGACGCCGACGTGGCGGGCCATTCTGCCCGAGCTCGTCGGCAAGGAAGACCTCGCGGCGGCGTCGGCCCTCAATGGCATCGAGTTCAATTTCGCCCGTGCGGTCGGGCCGGCACTGGCGGGTTTCGTCATCGCCGCAGCCGGCGTCGGCGCGGCGTTCACACTCAACGTGCTGTCGTTCGTCGGCGTGATCGTCCTGATCGCGCGATGGAAGCGGCCGGTCCGCCGCTCGACGACGCCGCGGGAGACCGTGGCCGGCGCAACCGTCGCGGCGCTCAGATACGTCCGCTACTCCACGTCGCGCGGCATGATGCTGCGCGCCGCCGCGACCATGTTCTTCGCGAGCGCGCTGCTCGCCCTGATGCCGTCGCTGGCCAAGGAAATCAGCGACAGCCCGACCGGATACGGCATTCTTCTCGGATGTTTCGGCACGGGTGCCGTTCTCGGAGCGTTCACGCTGGCGCCCGCACGCGCCCGGTGGTCGACCGAAGCGGTCGCATCCGGCGGTGTCGCGGTCCTGGGGGCCATGGCGATTGCGGCCGGCGTTCTGCACGCGATGCTCGCGCTTGCCGGCGTGATGCTCGTTGCCGGCGCGGCGTGGATCGTCTTCATCTCGCTCGTGAGCGCGCTCGTGCAGAGTCTCGCGCCCGACTGGGTGCGCGCGCGCGTCATGGCGGTTTTCATGCTGGCGTTCCAGGGCGCCCTGGCCGGCGGCAGCGCGCTCTGGGGCGCCGTCGCCGCGCGGGCGGGACTCCAGGCCGCGCTGTTGTGGGCCGGTCTCGGGATCATCGCCACGGCCGCGCTCGGTGTGCTGGCGCGGCTTCCGGACACGACCGCCGACGTCAGTCCGTGGAACCACTGGCGCATGCCCGCGATTGTCGAAGACATCCGCCCCGAGCTGGACGAAGGACCGGTGCTCGTCACCGTCGAGTATCGCGTCAGCCCCGACCGTGCGTCACAATTTCTGCGCGCGATGGAGGAGTATGGCCGGGTTCGGCGCCGCGACGGGGCGTTCCGCTGGGACGTGTACCGGGACCTCGAGGTGGCGGACCGTTACGTCGAGACCTTTCTGGTGCGGTCCTGGGCGGAACACCTCCGCCAGCACGAACGCTCGACAAAAGCGGATCGCGCAGTGGAGAGCCGACTGCGCTCCCATGTCGAGGGCGTGCCCGAGGTCCGGCATCTCGTTTCTGCCAGACCACAGGCATGATTAGGATCCTGCGAGAGAACGAGCGACCTAAGCGGTTACCGGCACGCGGACCGGGGCCGTAATAGCGATAAACGTATCGAGCACGGCATCGGGCGAAATGTCCGTGCTCTTGTTCGTCCGCGCTAGCGCAGCGATGTCGTGAATCGAGACAATGCCTGTCAGCCGGCCGCTCTGGTCGACGACCGGCAGTCGCCGCACTTTCCTCGCCTTCATTGTCTCGAGCGCCGCGCGCACATCGTCGCCGGGCGTGCAGGTGTACAGGGCCTTCGAGATGACCTCGTGCACCCGAATCTCACCTTCGGTTCGTGGCCGTGTCGCGGCGGCGATGCAGATGTCGCGATCGGTGATCATCCCGACGACGCGGCCGCGCTCGTCGGTCACCGGGACAGCTCCGCAGTCGCCCTCCCACATAATCTTCGAGGCCTCCGCCAGGTTCGTGCCCGTGCTGCAGTGTTTTACGTCGGTGGTCATCACTTCTTTCACCTTCATGTCAGGCTCCTTCCGGTCGTTTGATAGACGGATCCTCCGCGTCGCGCTTCTTTGGGCGGATCGCGGAGGTCGTTCGATCGGGTGTAGTCAGAACGCTCGCAACCCACATGCCGGATGGAGTCGTCACCTCGGTCATTTTTACGATCAATGAAAGCGCTGACCTTCGTCGTAAGTCGGCGGTATCCATCCAGTTCAAAACAGCCCGGTTTCTCGAGATCTTGCACGGCGAGGCGCTTGCGTTGCGGCGGCGCCGAAGGAGCGTGAATCAAATGATGCTTCGAAGCTCGATGTTCGTTGCTGTCCTGGCGCTGATGCTGGCGTGCGGCCGCAGCCCGGCGGCGCCGTCGAATCCGGCGGCCGTGCTCAGCGGTTCGGTGGCCTCGACTCTTGTCACACCCGCGGGAACGTCAGCGACGCCGGCGTCCGTGCGCGGTCGAGAGGATTTCCTCGTCAACATGCAGGATGCCTGCGATCAGGCGACATTCGACGCCGCCATCGGGCCCGGCACCTGCGTCCGGGCGGGAGGCATGCAGTTCAGCCAGTTCGTCGCGCAGTTGACGCGCCTCGGCTTCGTCGGAGCGTGGCACTTCGCTCCTCCAACCGCGAACGTCCGCGTCGGCCAGACCTTCGTTGCATCGAACAACGGCGGTGAAGTGCACACCTTTACCGAAGTCGCCAAGTTCGGCGGCGGGATCGTGCCGTTCCTGAACGATCTGGCCCATGTCCCGGTGGTGGCTCCTGAATGCGGGACGCTCGAGCCGGATGATTTCATCGCGCCGGGCGGCACGTATCGGGAGGGCGTCGATCGCGCCGGCACGCTGAAGTTCCAGTGCTGCATCCATCCGTGGATGCGGCTGGAGGCGACGGCGTCAAGCCGCTGAGCCGACCGAGCTCGTCAGAATCACTTGGATCCGCACGCCGGCGCCGGGGTCGGCGTCCACCCGGGCAGTGCGCCAAGGCCCTCACGCGTCAGCATCGAGTTGAGCTCTGCGATCGATGTCGTCTGCAGCTGTCGCAGGCCATCGAGGGCGGCGTCGATCGCGGCGCACGGTCCGTCGGCTCCGGCGACGACGCTGGGCGTCGGCCGGGCGTCGGCGATGAGCTGATCGTTGATGCGCCGTCCGAGGTCGCGGTGCGCGATGCCAACCGCACCGGCGCTCCCGGCGAGTGGCGCCAGGGACGCGTCGAGCGCCTGCGCCGCGCTGGTGATTTGCGGCGCTGACGGCGTGCCGGCCGCCTGCTTCACCCGGTCCGCGAGCGCCGCGCGCAGTTGCTGGACGTAGGTGACGGCGTGGTAGGTCGCGCCGAGTCCCGCCGCCATCCGCTGCTGGAGATGGAACTGAGCCTGCAGATCGGCGGGCGCAACGGAGACTCGGGGATCCTGAACGACGGTGATCGACTGCGTGACGCTTTGACCGTTCACGGTCAGCTTCGCGGTATACGTCCCGGGCAGGACCATCGGTCCGACGACGGTCGAGCGATATGTCTTGCCGGGGATCGCGTGCCAGTTCAAGGTGTATTCGCGATAGTCGAGCGCGTTGCCGCCGTAGCCGTAGTTGAGCGACGGCGGATCCGGATAGCGCAGGTCCCAATTGATGCGGTGCATGCCGGCCGAGGTCGGGAGCACGGTCGGCGGCGCGATCCAGTACTCGGGCACGTTCGGCATCGTCGGATCCGCCGGTGGCGCGACGCTCGAGAATTCGCGAATCACGGCGCCCGACGCATCGCTGATCGTTAGCGTCATCGTCCGCGAGGCGGGCTTCGCCAGGTAGTAATCGAGGATGGCGCCCTCGGGAGGATTCGGACCGACGACCATTTCCGGTGGAAGCGGCGTGTCCTGAGTATTGTCCCAGCGCGCGCGGGACGCCGGTTCAGGGCGGAAGAAGAAGACGGGAGCGCTCGAGCCCATGAGCTCCCGCGCCTGCCGCAGCGGCGACACGTCGTCGAGGATCCAGAACCCGCGGCCGTAGGTTGAAATGACGAGATCGCTGTCGTGGACGGTCAGATCGCTGACGACCGTGGTCGGCAGGTTGAGCTGCAGCGACTGCCAGCGATCGCCGCGATCGAATGACACCCAGGCGCTCGTGACGGTGCCGGCGTAGAGAAGATTCGGATCCCTGGGATCCTCGCGTACGGCGCGAACGATCTCGCCGTCGGTCAGCCCCGACGAGATCTCCTGCCACGTCTGGCCGTAATCGCTGGTGCGATAGATGTGCGGATGCGCGTCCCGTGACAACAGCGCGGCGTATGCGGTCCCGGCGTTCGCGTGCGACGCGTCGATGACGTTGATGGCGGCGGGCGGCAGATTCTTCGGCGTCACGTCCGTCCACGATCGGCCGCCGTCGCGCGTGACGTGAATCAGGCCGGTGCTCGTGCCCACCCAGATCACTCCGGCAGCGACGGGGGACGGCGCCAGTGTCTGAATGGAACCGCCTGGAGCCGGGGCGCCGACGCCTCCGGCGCCCTGGGCCGGGGCCGGCGCCGGCGAACCCGGTGGCGCGGCAAGGTCGCTGCTGATCGCGCGCCACGTTTCGCCGCGATCCTTCGACTCGAGCACGTGCTGCGCGGCCATGTACAGCGTGCGGGGATCCTGCGGCGAGAACGCCAGCGGCGGCGCGCCGCCGAAGCGGTCCTGCGGCGTCGGTTGGTACAGCACGACGTCCTGGCCGGTCTGGCGATCGTAGCGGCGCAGGACGTGATACCAGCCCTGCGTGAACATGTAGCGCTTGTCGAGCGGGTCCGCGATCAGGAATCCGTTTTCGAAGCCGCCGGCGGGATACCAGTCGTTCGGCCTGATCTGGCCGAAGTCGCTGCGGCTCGCGACGCACGCCGTTCCCGAGTCCTGCTGCGGTCCGCACACGTGATAGGGAAAGTCGTAATCCGTCGCGACGCGATAGAACTGGCCGTTGATCAGTCCGTAGTACGGCGTCCACGATTCGCCGCCGTCGATCGAAATCGCCGCACCTTGATCGACGCCCGCGAGCAGACGCTTCGCGTTCGTGGGATCGATCCAGAGGAACCGCGGGTCGGCGCCGCTCGGCGCGCCCCAGAACGCCGCGACGTGGCGTCCGCCGTCGATCGAGCGGTAGATGGCCGTTCCCATGAGATACACGACGTCCGGGTTCTGCGGATCCGCGTAGATCTTCCCGCCGGCGCTCGCGAGCTCTCGCGTGCCGAACACCCACGTCTCGCCACCATCGTCCGAGCGATAGAGCCCTCGGCTCGCGCCCGCGCCGCGCCCGCCGCCAACACCCGCGACGGCGTAGAGTCTGCGGCCGTGCGTGGCCGACGAGACCGCGAACGCCGAAATACGCGCGCCCTCGGGCAGCCCGCGCCCGCCGACCGGCTGCCAGCTCGCGCCGCCGTCGCTGGATTTGTACGCGCCGGTGCCGGGCGCAGACGGCTGTGGCGCGGCCCCGAATCCGCCTCCGCCAAGGAGGGCGTAGACCACGAGCGGATCTCCGTAGTCCAGGTACACGTCGCTCGCCCCCGAGGATCCGTCCGAGGGCAGGACGCGGGTCCACGTGCGTCCGCCATCGGTCGATCGATAGACACCGCGCTCACCATCGGGCATCGGGGCCGCGGGACTCGCGCCGCGTCCTCGACCAGCGCCGATCGGCCGTGGCCCAAGGACCGCCACGAGCACGCGGTCGGCGTTTCGCGGATCGACGACGATGCCGCCGATGTACTCCGAATGCGCGAGACCGACGTTCGCCCACGTGTTCCCGCCGTCGGTCGACTTGTAGACGCCCTTTCCAGGGGTGAAGGACCAGCCCGATTGGTTGCCGGTGCCGACATAGACAATCTTCGGATCCGATGGCGCGACGGCGACGGCGCCGACCGATGCGACTCGTATCTGGTCGAAGATCGGTTTCCACGTCGTGCCGCCGTTCGTCGTCTTCCAGACTCCGCCTTCCGGGAGGCCCACGAAGTAAGTCGTCGGATCGCCGGGCACGCCGGCCGGCGCCGACACATAGCCGGAGCGTGGCGGTCCGATCGATCGCCAGCGCAGGTCGGAAAAGAAAGAGGGATCGATCTGCTGCGCGCGCGGCGTTCCCAGCGCAATCAGGACGATGGCTGCGGCGACGAGCACGAACCAGGCACGACGGTCTGGCGTACACATACGGAGGCGGATGATAGCATCGCGCGAGGAACGCATGGCGAGGGGCAGTGTCAGCCGGGTGGCGGAGCGCGGCGAGTCGACGCTCGTCCGGCAGCTCGCGGATCAGGCCTTCTCCCGAGCCTCCGGGGCTCCGCTCCGGGACCACAACCGCATTCGTCTGCTGAGGGACGCCCCCCAGAACTATCCGGCGTGGCTCGACGCGATCCGCGCGGCGCGGCGAACGATTCACTTCGAAATGTACATCGTCCACGAGGACGATCAGGGGCGGCTGTTCGCGGACGCACTGCTGCAGAAGGCCCGCGAAGGCGTCAAGGTGCGGCTGCTCTACGACTGGATGGGCGGCCTCGGAAAGACTTCGCGCGGATTCTGGCAGCGCCTGCGCGACGGCGGCGTCGAGGTCCGATGCTACAACCCTCCGCGGTTCGCCAGCCCGCTCGGCTGGGTCAGCCGCGATCACCGGAAGATGATCGCGGTCGATGGGACGGTCGCGTTCGTCACCGGGTTGTGTGTCGGCCGCGCGTGGGTCGGCGATCCCGCCCGCGGCATCGCGCCGTGGCGCGACACGGGCGTGGAACTGCGCGGGCCGGCCGTCGCCGACTGCGAACATGCGTTCGCCGACGCGTGGGCGGCGTCGGGCGACCCTCTCCCGCGCGCCGACGACAGCATCGTCGAGGAGCACTCGTTGGCGGACGATCCGGGAGTCGCCGTCCGCGTGGTCGCCACGATTCCGTATACGGCGGGATTGTTCCGCGTCGATCAGCTCGTCGCCGCGATGGCGCGGAACACGCTCTGGCTGACCGACGCCTATTTCGCCGGGACCGCGCCGTACGTGCAGGCGCTGCGCGCCGCGGCGGCGGACGGCGTCGACGTCAGGCTCCTGGTTCCCGGCGCCTCCGACATTCCCGTCGTCGGATTGTTCTCGCGCGCCGGCTATCGTCCGCTGCTCGAATGCGGCGTCAGGGTCTTCGAATGGAACGGCACGATGCTGCACGCCAAGACCGCGGTGGCCGACGGGCGATGGGCGCGCGTCGGATCGACGAACCTCAATATCGCGAGCTGGATGGGCAACCGCGAGCTGGACGTCGTCGTCGAGAACGAACCGTTCGCGCGCGAGATGGAGGCGATGTTCGCCGCCGATCTGGAGAACGCGACGGAGGTCGTCCTCGATGCCGGCAACCGCGTGCGGGCGCCGAACCCGCCGCGTCCGCCGCGTGAGCAGACCAGCGGCGGCAGCAGCGGGCGAGCCGTGGCGGGAGCCCTGCGCATCGGCAACGCGGTAACCGCCGCAATCACCAACCGGCGGGTGCTCGAACCGGTAGAGGGGCACATCGCGCTGATCGCCGGCGTCATCCTGCTGGCCGTCGCGGCGCTGGCCATCGGATTTCCGCGCGGCTTCTCCTATCCGATTGCGGCGGTCCTTGCGTGGCTCGGCATTGCGCTCTTGTGCCGCGGCGTCATGCTGCGACGGCGATGACCGGGATTCCGTATCAGCAACCGGTCGAAGACGTTCTCGCCGCGCTCGGCACGGACGCCCATCGCGGGCTGAGCGAGGACGCGGCCAGATCTCGCCTCGAGCGCTGGGGCCGCAACGAGCTCCCTCCCGACGCCTCTGTGCCCGAGTGGAAGAAGTTTCTCGCGCAGTTCCAGGACGTGCTGGTCCTGCTGCTCCTCGTCGCGACCACGATCTCCGCCGGCTTGTGGATCTACGAGCGCGACGCGCCCCTTCCATACGAAGCCCTCGCGATCGCTGCGGTGGTCCTGCTGAATGCCGTGATGGGCTACGCGCAGGAGGCGCGTGCCGAATCGGCCGTTGCCGCGCTGCGCGCGACCGCGGCGGCGCACGCGAACGTCGTGCGCGGCGGCGAGCGGAAAAGCGTGCCGGCCGCGGACGTCGTGCCGGGCGACATCATCCTCGTCGAAGAAGGCGGCACCGTTCCCGCCGACGCGCGGGTGATTCAATCCACGTCGCTGCAGACGGGGGAGGCCGCCGTGACCGGTGAGAGCCTTCCCGTCTCCAAAGACGCCGCGCCCCTTGTCGGAGAAATGGCGCTTGGCGACCGCAGCAACATGATCTTCACGGGAACCGTCATCACTTACGGACGGGGGCGCGCGGTTGTCGTCGGGACAGGGCTCCAGACCGAGATGGGGCGGATCGCGGGGATGCTGAAGGAGGCCCCTGCCGAGACGACTCCGCTCCAGACCGAGCTCGATCGCCTGGGGAAGATGCTCGGGGGCGTCGTGGTGGCCATCGCCATCGTCATGACCGCCACGATCATCCTCGTCGAACACATCACCGGCGCCTCCGCGCTGTTCGACGTCCTGATTTTGGGCGTGGCGCTGGCGGTCGCGGCGGTGCCCGAGGGCTTGCCGGCGATCGTGACGGCTGTCTTGTCGATCGGCGTTCAGCGGATGGCGCGCCGAAACGCCATAGTGCGGCACCTGAGGGCCGTGGAGACGCTGGGGTCGGCGAATGTCATCGCGTCCGACAAGACCGGCACGCTGACGAAGAATGAAATGACGGTGCGCGAGGTCGTGACCGCGAGCGGCCGCGTGATGTTTGGCGGCAGCGGATATGCGCCGGTCGGCGACGTGAATCCCGTCGTCGGCGGGCCGATCGAAGGCTCGCTGCGGCTGGAGCTGGATCGAGCGCTCGCGGTCGCCGATCGGGCCAACAACGCCGCTCTCCAGCAGCACGAGGGGCGTTGGACGATACAGGGGGATCCGACCGAGGGCGCGCTCATCGTCGCCGCACGCAAGGCGGGGCTGCAGGCAAACGCGCTGACGACGCGTTTCGTACGAGTGGGGGAAGTGCCGTTCTCGTCCGAACGCAAGCTGATGAGCACCGTCCATACCGACACCGACCGTCGCGAGCGCGTGCTCGTGTTCACGAAGGGCGCGCCCGACATCCTGCTCGGACGGTGCACCGGGGAGCTGGTCGGCGAGGCGCCGCGGCCGCTGGACGACGTCCGTCGACGCGAGATCCTGGCGGCCAACGACGCTCTTGCGGCGCGCGCCCTCCGTACGCTCGGCGTGGCGTTCCGATCGGTGCCCGCCGGCACGCTGCCCGACGAGGATCTGGACGAGCGTATCGAGCGCGACCTCGTGTTCGCGGGGCTGATCGGAATGATCGATCCGCCGCGCGACGAGGCGAGGGACGCGGTCGCACGCGCAAAGGGGGCGGGCATCCGGCCGCTGATGATCACCGGCGATCATCCGGGAACCGCCGCCGTCATCGCGCAGGAGCTCGGCATCTCGACCGACATCCGAGCTGTCACGGGCGCCGATCTTCAGAACCTCTCGGAAGAGCAGCTAGTCCGGACACTCGCCGACGTATCGGTGTACGCACGCGTGAACCCCGAACACAAGCTGCGAATCGTGAAGGGGCTGCAGCGGCAGGGCGCTCTCGTCGCGATGACCGGAGACGGCGTCAACGACGCGCCTGCGCTGAAGACGGCCGATATCGGGATCGCGATGGGGATCACTGGAACCGACGTCTCCAAACAAGCAGCCGACATGATACTGGCCGACGACAATTTCGCCTCCATCGTCGCCGCGGTGGAGGAGGGCCGTTCGACGTTCTCGAACATCCGGAAATTCCTGCGCTACTTGATCTCGTCGAACATCGGCGAAGTCATGACGATGTTCTTCGGCGTCGTCTTCGCCGACGTGATCGGCCTGCAGGCCACCCGCGGCGCCGTCGTGCTGCCGCTCCTGGCAACCCAGCTCCTCTGGATCAATCTGGTGACCGACGGCGCGCCCGCCCTCGCGCTCGGGATGGACCCGCCCGATCCTGGATTGATGAGGCGGCCGCCCCGCCCGAGGGGCGAGAGCGTGATCACGGGCCGAATGTGGATCGAGATCTTCGGCGTGAGCGTCGTCATGGCGGCGGGGGCGCTGTTCGTGCTCGACGCGTCGCTGCCGGGCGGATTGATCGACGGCTCGGGCAAGATCCGCTACGGCCAGACGATGGCCTTCACGACTCTGGTGCTCGGCCAACTGTTCAATGTCTTCAATGCCCGATCCGACGACCGAAGCGCGTTCGACGGCCTCTTCTCGAATCCGTGGCTGTGGGGCGCCGTGGGACTGTCGCTTCTGCTCCAGGCGCTGGTTGTCTACGCGCCGTTTCTGCAGCGGGCGTTCTCGACGACGGCGTTGACGGCAGCCGATTGGGTCCGCTGTACCGCGGCGGCCAGCACGGTCCTGTGGTTCCGTGAGTTGAGCAAGGTCGTGGCGCGCCTCACGCTGCCGCGGCGAACATCCAGCCCACTCCGGCGGTGACCGCCATCGCAAGCGCTCCCCAGAAAACGACTCGAGCGGCGCCGGTGAGAGCGGAAGCGCCACCAGTTCGGGCGGCGAGCGCGCCAAGACCGAGCAGGCACAGGAGCGAGACGGCGGCCACAAACAGCGCGAGGCGACTCTCGGGTGCGAGCATGATCGTGAGAATCGGGAGGGCGGCCCCCGCAGCGAATGCGGCCGCCGACGCGAGCGCCGCCTGCAGGGGCCGCGCCGCGAAGGCTTCGGATATTCCCAGCTCGTCGCGCGAGTGCGCCGCGAGGGCGTCGTGTGCCATCAGTTGCTGCGCGACCGTGCGAGCGAGGCCCGGTTCCAGGCCGCGTTTGACGTAAATCGCGGTGAGCTCTCGCAGCTCGCCCTCCGAGTCCCGCGCCAGCTCGCGGCGTTCGAGCTCCACGTCGGCGCGCTCGGTGTCCGCCTGTGAGCTCACAGAAACATACTCGCCGGCGGCCATCGAGAGCGCGCCGGCCGCCAGACCGGCCACGCCGGCCAGAAGGACATCTCCCCGGGCCGCTTTGGCCGCGGCGACACCTATGACGAGACTGGCCGTTGACACGATCCCGTCGTTCGCGCCGAGCACCGCGGCGCGCAACCAGGCGATTCGGCCGGTTCGATGTCGCTCCACTCGTACATCCATCATACTGGTGGGCGAACCGAGATTGTCTTCGCGGGACGATGTGAGTATGCGCGAACCCAAGCGTACGGCGAGATTTCGATCGATTCTGTGCTCCGTTGACTTCTCCGGACAATCCCGTGAGGCCGTGAAGTACGCCTCGAGTATCGCCCCTCCAGGTGGAGGACGGATCACGTTCCTGTTCGTCAATGATCCGTTGCTACTGGCGGCCGCCGGTGTCGCCTATCACGCAGAGCGTGAGTTCCTGCGGCGGGCACGCGTCGAGCTGGAGCGGTTCGTCGCGCAGTCGATCGGACGGAGTCAGCGCAGCCGCCCTGTCATCGCGTACGAGATCGCGCTAGGGGCCGCATCCGACGAGATTCTCGGCGCCTCGAAGCGCCTGAAAAGCGACCTCATCGTCATGGGCACGCACGGCCTGAGCGGCGTCCGGAAACTGTTCTTTGGCTCGACGACCGAGCAGGTGCTGCGCCAGGTCGACATGCCTGTCCTGGCGGTCCCTCCATCCAGAGCCGGGGCGAGATTCGAGCGCAGGAGGGGCCGCGCGGGGCAGCCCTTCGCGAGAGTCATCGCGCCCGTGGACCTGGATCGACGTGCGACGCGCGATATCCAAGCGGCGGCCGATCTCGCGATCTGGTGCGGAGCGGAGCTGCTCCTCGTTCATGTATTGCCCCGACTCCACACCCCGCCCTGGCTGCGGCGTACTGGAAACGATCAGGATCGGGTTCGCTCCGCGGAGGTCCTCCTGAACCTGAAGGCGACCCAAGCCGGTCTTCCGCATCCTCTGAGATTCGGGTGCCGAGTCGTCGTCGGAGAGCCGGCGGACGAAATCGCGGCTCTCGCGGCAGCCGGTCCGCGAAGTGTGGTCGCGATGGCGCTTTGCGGCGAGGATCGGCTTTTCCTTCGCCGAGGCGCGATCGCGTACCGCGTCCTGACCCACGCAGCGGCGCCGGTATTTGCGCTGCCGTCACGGGCGTACAGGACCAGGCGGTAGCCGTTACAGGGTCAATCCTCGACGCCTCCCGGCAAATGGGACGAGCATCGGTACGCGCCGCGCGTAGGCGTCGTAGGCCTCCGCGCCGATCTGCTCGCGCAGGAACGCCTCCTCCAGCCGTGCCTTGATGTACCAGCCGAGCGTCAAGAGGCCGAATCCCGCGAGCGCGGCGACCGTCCCGCGCATCAGCGCGGTCGCGAGCGTGGCGAGCGTCACACCGGAATAAATCGGATGTCGCACGAGGCCGTACGGGCCCGTGTCCACGACGTGATGCGAGGTCTTGCGTGTAACGTTGCTCGACCACAGCCGGCCCAGATGAAGGCGCGCCCACCAGGTGAAGGCGAGTCCGACGGCTGCCACAGCGAACATCGTCCAGGCAACCGCGTCGCGCGGGTGCCACAGCGTCAGGCGAGGCGGCACAGGTAGACTCGAGACCGGGAACAGCAGGATCACGCCGGCGATCGTGAAGGCGCGGTATCTCATTTCGCGCAGGACACCCGGCCGGTGCACGGACCGATCGCTCCAGCGGGCGGCCATCCACCAGGCGACGAACCAGGCGAGCCACAGGATCCAGAGGGCGGTCTCGGGCCTCATGTCACCGCACCGGTCCATATGCGGCGACTTCGTCGAAGAACGTTCCGCGCAGCGGCAGCGTCTCCCGCCGTCTGCGCCGGTGCCCGACCTGTTGGACGATCGCCTCGCCGTGTTCCATGCCGATGCCGTGCCGGGCTGTGAAAATCCAGATCGTGCCGGTCTCGGGAAGCGCCGCGGCGTCACGGAGCGCTGCCGCCTGGAGCCGTGCCTCGAAGCCCGGCGACAGATCCAGCCAGCCGGGATGATCGCGTACCTCGCGCGGGAAGGGCTGAATGGTGACGCACGGACGCAGTCCGGCCGGGACGGCATAGTAGGTCAGCGCCGCATACGAAAGTCCCGCTGCCAGAATCGTATCGCCGCAGGACGCGCGCGCCGTGACTTCGGCGAGACTCGCGCGCGTCGGCGCCGGATCGGGAGCGCGCCACGCCTGAAGCGTGTATCTGATCGACGCGCTCAGAACGATCCCCGCGGCGAGACCCGCGAGAGTCGGCGTTCCCAATTCGACGATTACGGCAGCGACCGTCATCGCCGCCGCCGGCAGTATCAGGATCGGCGTGCGGCCTGCAAAGTACACGGGCTTGAATTGCGACGCCAGGATCGTGCCGCCGATCGTGAGGATGGCTGTCAAGCCGGCAAACGCGGTGTGACGCGTGAGCAGACGCGTCACGGCGGCGCCTCGCACGGCGACGAGCGCCAGGACGATGCCCGCGAGCACGAAGCCGTTGCGAGATCCCCAGAGCGACGTCCCGCCCGCGAGCAGCGGCTCGATGCCCGGACGCGTCATCCAGCTCGTCGCCGGCAGAGCAAGCGTCTGGCGCAGCACGGCCCCCCAGGCGGCCAGGTAGACGACGATGGCCCCGATCGGCGCGCCCGCAAGGAGCCGCCGTCTTCTGCCGCAGAGCGCGCCCGCCAGCGCGGACGCCGCGGACGCGAACAGAAAAACCGGATGCGTGAACAGGCCGAGCAAATGGGCGAGCACCAGCAGCGCGGCCCCGCTCGCGGTGTCCGGCCCGCGGTCGGCTCTGACTGCCGCCCACAACGTCATTGCGGCGAAGAGCGCAAGAAGGGCGTAGGGCCTCGCCGTCGCCGCGAGCGCCAGACCGATCGGCGCGCTGCAGGCAACGAGGAGCGCAGCCAGCCACCCCGTCCTGATCGATCCCGCACGTCGCGCGGCGACCCCGGTCAACGCGGCGGCGCCGCCGAAGGCGGCCATCGAAAACGCGCGCAGGGCGAAAGCGGACGATCCAAACAACCGGCTCCAGACGAGGAGCAAGCCGTAGGCGAGCGGAACGTTGTCGTGAACGAGCGTCGGCCACAGGTCCGCCGGATGAGCGATGGCGTTCGCCATGAACGGCTCGTCGAGCGCGAGATCCGTGTGCAGCCCGACCAGCGCCGCCTGGCCGGCCGCAGCCAGAACGATGACGAAGACCCCCGCGGCGAACCGAGGCTGGCGCGGCCATGCTGGACCGTCGGGTGTCGCCGCCGCTCCGGCATATTGACCGGCCAAACCGGCATCAAGAGTAGCGGATAGCCGGCCGTCTCGGGGTATGATGACAATTGCCACGCCGCATCGAACCTCGGGGGAGTCTATGAACTGCAGCAGAGCGTTCTTGCCAGCCGCTGTTCTCGCATCCTTGTCATTGACCGTCACACCGGCATTGGCCCAGCACGGGCGCAGCGGGTCCGGCTCCCGCGGAGCCGCGCGGAGCGCCGCACCACGAACCTCCAGCGCGTCTTCGCGCGTGTACGCGGGTCCATCGCGCAGCTACGGCGCGCCGATGCGCAGCTACGGCGGGCCGTCGCGGTCGTACGTCTACGGCGGGGCGTCGCGAGTCGCGGCGCAATCGCGCAGCGTCTACGTCTCGCAATCGCGAGGCGTCTATTCACCGTCGCGCGGGTCCGCCGTCGTGCGCGTCGCGCCGCGAATCGTGACGCGCGGGATCTACGTCGCGCCCACACGTTTCTATCGCCCGTATTACAGCTTCCGGCCGCGCTTCAGCATCGGCTTCGGCATCTGGGTCGGCTATCCGGTCGTGTATTCGTATCCGTACTACTACGGGTATCCGTACGCCTACGATCCGTACTACTATCCGTACGATCGATACGCGCCCTACCCGGTGTACGGGCCGCCGGCGCCGTACGGCTATCCCGCGCCCTATCCCTCACCCGGCTACGCGCCCGGTCCATACCCGCAGGCGAGCGCGCCGCAGTCGGGCTACTACGATCCGAACGCGCCGCAAGGCACGATCGTCGCGCGGCCCGGAACGGCCTCGGGCAGCATCAGCCTCGAGATCTCGCCGGCGACCGCGGAGGTGTACATCGACGCCACGTACGTCGGACGCGTGTCCGATCTCGGACCGACGACGCAGCCGATCGCGCTGACGCCGGGACGGCATCACGTCGAAATCCGCGCCGCCGGATATGAGACCTTGTCCCTCGACGCCGACGTGACGGCCGGACAAGTCGTTCCGTATCGAGGCCAGTTGCAGCCGATCCGATAGCGGGCAGTCTGCAGACCCTGACACATCTCGTCGCGACTCAGGGCTACTCGGTCATCTGTCTCGTCGTCGCGCTCGAGAGCATGGGGCTCCCGCTCCCGGGCGAGACGACGCTCGTGACCGCGGCGATCTACGCGGCGACGACGCGACGGTTGAACATCTGGCTGGTGATCGCGGCGGCGGCCTCCGGCGCGATCGCCGGCGACAGCGCGGGCTTCTGGATCGGCCGCGTCTTCGGGCATCGTCTGCTGCTGAAGTACGGCGGCGTGCTGCGCATGACGCCCCGCCGCATCAAGCTCGGTCAATATCTCTTCCAGCGCCATGGCGGGAAGGTCGTCTTCTTCGGCCGCTTCTTCGCGCTGTTGCGCGCGCTCGCCGCCCTCCTCGCCGGAATCAACTGCATGGACGGGCGGCGATTCCTGCTGTTCAACGTCAGCGGCGGGATCGTGTGGGCATGCGTCTTCGGCCTCAGCGCGTTCGCGTTCGGTCAGGAAGTGGAACGGATGCGAGGGACCGCGGGGATAGTGCTGTCGGCGGTCGGCCTTCTGTCCGCGATCGGCGGACTCTGGTTTGTCCGCCGCCATGAAACAGCGCTCGAGGACAGGGCCGAGCGTGCGCTCCCCGGCCCGCCCCAGTAGATCCGGCAACTCCGCAATTTCGTTGATCACAGATGCGACACTCGGGTATACGTTACACGCCATGCCTGAGCTATTCCTGCCCGGTTCCTGAGCGGAAAGATCCTGGCCGCGCGTCGCGTGGCTACGGGTGTCGGCGGAGTGGCTGTTCTGGCTTCGCTGGATCGCCGTTGGGTGGATTGTCGTCTTCTGGCGTCTTGGATATCCGAGCCTGCTCGATCCCGACGAGGCGCACTACGCCGAACTGACACGCGAGATGCTGCACTCGGGCAGTTGGCTCGTCCCGCTGCTCGACGGCAAACCGCTCATCGACAAGCCCGTCCTGTTTCACTGGCTGCAGGGCTTGTCGGTTCTCCTCCTCGGCGAATCCGAATTCGCGGCGCGGCTGCCGAGCGCCCTGGCGGCGCTGGCGCTGTTCGCCTCGCTGCGCTGGATCGGTATCGCGCTGCTCGGTGAGGAAGCCGGCGAGTGGGGCGCGATCATGTTCGCGACCATTCCGGCCACGTTCGCGCTCTCGAGCATCGCGCTCTTCGACATGCTCTTCAC
Source organism: Vicinamibacterales bacterium (assembly GCA_035495955.1). Classification (GTDB taxonomy): domain Bacteria; phylum Acidobacteriota; class Vicinamibacteria; order Vicinamibacterales; family 2-12-FULL-66-21; genus JAICSD01. The sequence goes on from DATJFE010000002.1 coordinate 38,717, forward strand.
CGCGTTTCTGTTCAGCGGCGTCGGGTGTCTGCTCGTGGCAGGCAAGCAACGCCGGCGGTCCGTCGAGTACACCGGGTACGGCCTTCTGGCCCTCGCCGTGATGACGAAGGGGCCCGTGGCGCTCGTCCTCGCCGGGATCTTTCTGACGATAACGTGGTGTGCCGGCGGCGCGCTCCGCGAGCGTGTCGACGCGCTCAGGTGGAAATCCGGCCTCGTCGCCGTCGCCGTTGCCGCATCGCCATGGTTCATCTGGATGGACGTGAAGTTCGGCCGCGTGTTCCTCGAAGGCTACGCACTCGCCGGCAATCTGTGGTACTTCACCCAGCCCCCTGTCTTCTCCCGCCGCGCGATCAGCCACACCTACTACGCGCGCGCGTTCGTCGGCGCCTTCTTTCCGTGGAGCGGCCTCGTCATCGGCCGCGGGATCGACGTTTTGCGGCGGCGGGCGCCCGCGCCTGCGTGGTCGGTTGACGAGAAACTTCTCTGGCTCTGGGCGCTGACCGTTTTCGGCTTCTTCAGCATCGCGCGCTTCAAGCTCGATCACTACGTCTTTCCCGCCGCGCCCGCATGCTGCCTCATCGCCGCGCATGCGTGGCACGAGGCGGCTTGCGGCGTGCGTGGTACGGCCGCGACCCGCATCAGCGTGCTGGCGATTGCCGGGCTGCTGATCGTCGGCGGCAGTTTCGGCTCCGTGTATCTTTTCGATCTTGGCCTCGAGCTGCCGGGGATCGCGATCGCGCTGCCGCTCGCGCTGCTGTCGGGAGGGATCGCGCTCATGGCGGCCTCCGCGCGTCGCGACTGGCGCGTTCCGCGGACGGCGCTCATGCCCGTGCTGGCGCTGCTCGCCGCCTACCTCGTCACCGTTGGCGTCGGATATCCCGTCCTGGAATACACGCGGCCGACGGCTCTCGTCGGCCGACGGCTGCACTGGCTCGCGCCGGCAGACGCGCCCGTGGCGCTTTACTCGCTCGAGCGATGGCGCGCGAGTCTCCGCTACTACCTCGGCCGTCCGATCGTTTCTATCGATACGCGAGAGGATCTGACTGCATTCCTGGCGCGCGAGCGACCCGCGTTCGTAGTGCTGCGCCGACACGAGTATCTCGCGCTGCGCGCGGCGGGGTTCCCGCTCCATGAATTGATCCGCCGCCCCGCCGTCGTCGGGACGACGGGCACGGGCCTGCGGCGGCAGCGCTGGGGGTATATCGTGGTGGCGAGCAACGTCCCGCCGCGGGGACGCCGTGTTGCCCGGGATCCCTAGCCGCGGACTATCGTGCCGGCGGCGTCGAATCGTGGACGATGAACACGACCTCGCCGTCGCGCATGAGGCCGAGCTCTTCGCGCGCCAGCGATTCGATCGCGGACGGGTCCTCTCTCAGCCGCCGGATGTCCTCGCGCAGGCGGGCGTTCTCGCGCCGCTTCTGCGCGAGTTCCTGCGCGAGATCCGCGTACTGGCGGCGGGCGCGGATGGTTTCCAGCAGTCCGCGGCTGCCGACCAGTGCGTCGACCACCAGGACGACCGTCACGAAGCCCAGTACATAGTTGAGCAGCCTGGCGCGCCAGCGCGAGACGGGCACAGGTTTCGGACGGCGCCTGAGTGGCGGAGGGGTTTCCGGGGTCATGGGCGGGCTGCGTGCGGATCCTTTGTACAATGCTTTCGGCCGATGGCGCGCCGGCCATTAGATCGGCCGCATCATGACCGAGACGGAATATGTGGTGGTCCTGACGACGCTGTCAGTGGAGGCCGACGCCGAGGCCTTCGCTGAGGCCATTGTCGGCTCGCGGGTGGCTGCGTGCGTCAATATCCTGCCGCCGATGCAGTCGGTCTACCGGTGGCACGATGGCGTCGAGCGCGCACCCGAGCGTCAGGTCGTCATCAAGACGTCGCGCGATCGTCTCGGCCCGCTCTGGGAACGCGTGCGGGCGCTCCATTCCTACGAGGTCCCGGAATTCATCGTGATTCCCATCGTCGACGGCCACGCGCCCTATCTGCGCTGGATCGGCGAGTCGACCAGAGCGGGGAATGAGATTTGGTGAATTGGCGAATTGGTGAAATGGTGAATGGGTGATTGATTTCGTACTCCACGTCGATGCGCATCTTCTGGAATTCATCAGACTCTATGGCTCGTGGGTGTATGGCCTGTTGTTCTTGATCATCTTCGCCGAAACGGGTTTCGTCGTGACGCCGTTCCTCCCGGGCGACTCGCTGCTCTTCGCCGCAGGCGCGGTGGCGGCCACCGGGGCCTTGAATCCATGGGTCGCGTTCACGCTGCTGGCGACGGCCGCCTTCACGGGCAACATCGTGAACTATGCGGTCGGCCGCGCCGTCGGCCCCCGGGTATTCACGGCGACCGATCGCTCCACGATCCTGGGACGGTGGATGAATCGCGACTATCTGGGTCGCGCCCATCAGTTTTTCGAGAATTACGGCGGCAAGGCGGTGATCCTGGCGCGATTCGTTCCGATCGTCAGGACCTTCGTGCCGTTCGTCGCCGGGGCGGGACAGATGACGTGGTCGGCCTTTGTGACCTATAACGCGATCGGCGCGATCGGCTGGGTCGGAATGTGTCTCCTGGCGGGCGTCCTGTTCGGGAACGTGCCGATCATCAAGAACCATTTCTCACTGGTTACGATCGGAATCGTTTTCGTCTCGCTCCTGCCGGTGATCGTCGAGTTCGTCCGGCACCGCCGGCGCACACCGACAGATCCAGCCCTCCGTTGACTTCACTGATTCACCAATTCACCAATTCACCAATTCAGTCGAGCGCCTGCTGCAGATCGTCGATCAGGTCGCCGATGTCCTCGATGCCCGCCGAGATCCGGACCAGGCTGTCGGTGAGGCCGATCTCCTGTCTTCGCTCGAGAGGCACCGACGCGTGGGTCATCGACGCAGGGTGACAGATCAGCGTCTCGACGCCGCCGAGGCTCTCGGCCAGCGCCATCAATCGCACCCGGTTGCACACGCGCCGCGCCATCTCGAAGGTTCCCACGTCGAACGAGAGCATTCCGCCGAATCCGCGCATCTGCCGCCTGGCGAGCTCGTGCTGCGGGTGTGACGGCAATCCCGGGTACAGCACGCGGGACACCCTCGGATGTGCTTCGAGGAACTCCGCGAGCGCCTGGCCGTTCGCGTTGTGCTGCGCCATGCGCACCGTCAGCGTCTTCGTGCCGCGCAGGACGAGCCACGAATCGAACGGACTCAGGATCGCGCCCGCGGCGTTCTGGATGAACTTCAGCCACTCGGCGTCCTCGTCGCGCGCCGCGACGACGACGCCGCCGACGCTGTCGCTGTGACCGTTGAGGTATTTCGTCGTGCTGTGCGTCACGAGATCGGCTCCGAGGGGGATGGGCCGCTGCACGGCCGGACTCGCGAACGTGTTGTCGACGACCAGGCGCGCCGAGTGGCGGCGGGCGATCTCGGCGGTGTGCCCGATGTCGGTGAGGCGCATGACGGGATTGGTCGGCGTCTCGACGAACAGCATCTTCGTGTTCGGGCGGATCGCGCGCTCGACGAGCTCGGGCTGCGACGTGTCGACGTAGCTGAATTGCAGGTCGTAGCGCGTCAGCACCTTGTCGAACAGTCGGAACGTGCCGCCGTAGGTGTTGTCGGTGACGACGACGTGATCGCCGGCCGCGAGAAACGTGGTGATGGCGTCGATGGCGGCCATGCCCGACGCGAAAGCGTATGCCGCGCGGCCGCCTTCGATCGCGGCGATGTTCGCTTCGAGCGCGGCGCGCGTCGGATTCTGCGTGCGCGCGTACTCGTAGCCCTTGTGTTTGCCGAGTTCTTCCTGGACGTAGGTCGACGTCTGGAAGATGGGCGTGATGATCGCTCCCGTTCCGGGATCGGGCGTCTGTCCCGCGTGGATGCAGATGGTGGAGAAGCGCGCCTCCGGCGGGAGTTTCATGCTCTAATAATCGCACATGGCGCGTGTCTTCTCCCCGCGGCCCGCCACGCGACCGCAGCCGACCTCACGCGACGTTCTCCTTCATAGCTGGCCGGGCCGGCTGTTCATCGCGTCGGCCGCGATCAAACTCCTCGTGGCGCTCTGGCGGATCGCCGGTCCGCTGCCCGCGGCGATCCGCGTCGTCAGCGCGACGGCGACGATCGGCCTGGCGATCGCGCTCGGCGTGTTCGGCTGGCGGCTGTTCGTGCAGGTCAAGCGCCACCTGCTGTGGCGCGTGCGGCGGAAGCTGATCCTCTCCTACATTTTCATCGGCGTGATCCCATCGCTCCTGATCCTGGTGTTCTTCCTGTTCGCCGGCAGCCTCGTGTTCATGAACGTCAGTGCGTATCTGTTCAAGGATGGCTACGACGAAGTGCTCGACCACGCGCGGCTGAGCGCGCAGGCCGCCGCGACGGAGATCGCGCGCGAGCCGTCCTCGGCCGCCGAGACCATCGAACGCGTGCACCGGATCCGCATGATGACGTATCCGGCGATGTCGGTCGCGTACGTCGCGCCGGGCGGGATAATCAAGAGCTACGGCCCGTGGCGGACGCTGGCGCTGCCGGCCACCGTCCCCGCCTGGGTCAAGGCCCACAAGGAGGACGGGATCGCGAGATCGTTCGGCGTGCCCGAGAAGGACGCTTCCGGCGAAGAGGAGCTGGTGATGCGGGCGGTCGTCAAGGTCGGCCCGGGCGGCGTGGGCGGCGTCGTCGTCGTGGACATTCCTCTCGACGATTATGTGAACCACCGGCTGTACCAGCAGACGGGCGTGCGTCTCGAGAACGTGTTCAACCGGAATGTCGGCGCGGCGAATGCCGGCGCCAACGGCGGCTCGCCGCAGCGCGGCGGGTCGGTGTTCTTCGAGAACAGCCTCGCGAACCTCGACGTGTACGACTGGGACACGGGGCAGTTCCACAGCGACACGCTCGTGCTCGGGTACCGCCTGCGCGAGCTCTACAAACACCTGTCGAGCGCGCAGTCGATGATGGTGCAGGGGATTCCGCTCTCCGACGCATTGATGTTCATGCTCGTCGCGATCGGCATCCTGTTCCTGATCATCGAGGCGGCGGCGCTCGTCATGGGACTCGCGCTCGCGCGATCGATCACCAGCTCCGTGCACGAGCTGTTCATGGGGACCGAGCGCGTGCGACAGGGGGATTTCACGCACCGCATCAACATCGCGTCGAGCGATCAACTGGGCGAGCTCGCGGGCTCGTTCAATCAGATGACGGGCAGCATCGAAAACCTCCTGCAGACGGCGGCCGAGAAGAAGCGGATGGAGGAAGAGCTGCGCATCGCACGGCAGATCCAGATGTCGCTCCTCCCGCGCGGCCCGCTCGAGTTCGCCGGGATCGGGGTCACGGCGCTCTGCGTGCCGGCGCGAGAAGTGGGCGGCGACTACTACGACTTCTTTCCGCTCGGCGACCGGCGGCTCGGCGTGCTGATTGCGGACGTGTCGGGCAAAGGGACATCGGCCGCGCTCTACATGGCGGAGCTCAAGGGGCTCGTCCTTTCCCTCAGCCAGATCTACCAGTCGCCGCGGCAGCTCCTGCTCGAGGTGAATCGAATCATCTCGGAGAACCTCGATACCCGCAGCTTCATCACGATGACCTACGCCGTGCTGGATCTCGTGGCGGGCACCGCGACGTTCGCCCGCGCCGGCCACACCCCGCTCCTGTACCTGCGCGGCGACGGGAGCGAAGGGGGCACGCAGGTCCTCGTCCCCAACGGGCTCGTGGTCGGCCTGCGGATCCCGGGCGCGACGGAAAAGTTCGCGGAGCTGCTCGAGGAGCATCAGATCGATCTGCACAAGGGCGACGTGATCGTCCTCTATACGGACGGAATCACGGAGGCCATGAACCGCGAGAGCGATCTGTTCGGGGATGCGCGCCTCGGACGGCTCGTGGCCGAGCACGGCCACCTGGATACGGGGGATCTGCGCGAGCGGATCCTGCGCGAAATCGAGTCGTTCGTGGGCACCGCCGACCAGCACGACGACATGACGATGATCCTGATCAAGGTCGAGCAGATTGGCGTCGAGCGCGCGAGGGTGGCGGTGTGAGCGGCGGCGATCTGGTGGTCATCTTCCGCTCGCCGTCGGAGATCGAGGCGACCGTCGTCCGCGGACTGCTCGAGACGCACGGCATTCCGTCGGCGATGCTCAGCGACAATTCCCGGACGGCGTTTCCGCTCGCGCTCAACGATCAGGCCTGGGAGCGGCGCATCGCCGTCAACGCGGAGCACGCGGCGGCGGCCGTGCGGATCATCGCGAGCCACCGCGATGAGATGGAGGGCGGCCGCGTGGTGCCGTTCGGCTCGGAGCTCGAGCCGCTCGAACGCCGGATCGGCTATCGGTTCAGGGATCGCGGCCTGCTCGAGCACGCCCTCACCCATCGCTCGCGCGTTCACGAGGACGCGAGCGGCGGCGTCTTCGACAACGAGTCGATGGAGTTCCTCGGCGACTCGGTCCTCGGCTTCGTGATCGCCGACATGCTCTTCCGCGAGTTCCCGCAGCACAACGAAGGGCAGAAGTCGAAGCTGAAGGCGTCGCTCGTGTCCTCGGCCGCGCTCGCGCGCCTGGCCGAGCGGATCGGCCTCGGGGAGTTCCTCATCCTCGGACGAGGGGAGGAGAAGACGGGCGGACGCCGCAAGCACGCGATCATCGCGGATTGCTACGAGGCGCTGATTGCCGCGATTTATCTCGACGGCGGTATCGAGCCCGCGCGCGCGTTCATCGAGAAGCAGTTCGACGCGCTCGTCGAGGAAGCGCGGCGCACGGGCGCCGGGGCGAGCTTCACCGCGGACTGGAAGTCGGCGCTCCAGGAGTGGCTGCAGTCGCGCGGCCGGGGGCTGCCCGCGTATCGCCTCGCCGGCGAGCTCGGCCCGGATCATCGCAAGAGCTTCGTCGTCGAGGTCGTCGTGGAAGGAGAATCGATCGCCAGCGCCGAGGGGCGGAGCAAGAAGGAAGCCGCGCAAGCCGCGGCGAAAGCGGCGATCGAGAAGCTGTCCGCTTAGGGCTCATGGCTCAGGGATCTGCTCATAAGCCCTGAGGCATAAGCCTTGAGCCGTTAATCGATCTCGATAATCCCCGAGTACTTGTCCCGCTCGGCCGGCGGGCCGGCGAGCGCCAGCGCGGGTTCGCCTTGCGGGAGCCGCGAGAGCACGTAGGTGTGCAGCTCGCGCGCGATGTCGTCCTCACCGGGGGGAACGGGGCGACAGTGCAGGCGCACCCAGAGCCGCAGCATCGGATCGGCGAAGCTGTAGCGCTTCTGCCGCGATGCGATCAGATCGACGTCTTCGAGCCAGGAGAGATAGTCCTTCGTGGAACCGGGCGTCCGATGCAAACGAAGGGCGATCTCGGTGAGCGTCAGCGGCTCTTCTTCCGCGAGCACTTCGAGGATCGCCTTGAGCGCGCCATAGCCCCGCGCGCGGTGGAGGCGCAGCTCGTACGAGAACCGGCAGCTCTGCGAAAGCTGTCCGCCTGGAGCGAGCAGCGAGGCCAGGGCGCTGATCGGATCGGCTCCTCCCCGCGAGGCCTGCGTCGTCGCCGTTTCCGCGATCGCGCGCGCGTACGACGGGCGGCCGTCCGACAGCGCCTGGACGAGCCGGGCGAGCTCGTCGCGATGACGCTCGACGTCTTCTTCGGCGGCGCCGGCGCGTCCACCCCGCAGGTGATCGTCGTCGTGCGAGCCCGGAAGCGTCGCGCGGACTTCCGCGGCGGTCAGCGGCGCCACGTGAATGACCTCGAACTGCGGCGGCGCGTCGCGGAGCAGCCGCAGCGCGCGCGACGGGTAGCGCGACGTCAGGACGAAGCGATTGCCGCTCGACGCGAGCGCGCCAACCAGATCGCGGAGCACGGTGCGCAGACCGGGAAAGCTCTCGAACGTCCGCAGCTCCAGGAACTCGTCGAGCAGGAAGGTGGCCGGCATCGTGCCGGGCGCCCGCGCGGAATCGAGGAAGGCGAGCGTCGCATCGAAGGCGTCGCGTGCGCCGGGTTCCGACGGCTGGCCGTACTGGTGGGCCGGGAACGGCGACGACTCGCGCAGCGTCCGAAGAAACCGCTCGGGCGTGGTCGCGATCCGCTCGACGTCGACGTACTGGGACTGGGTGCGCCCGATCAGATCGCGCAGCCGGAGCAGCAGCGACGTGCGGCCGGTGCCGCATCCGCCGACCACGACGGGGATGCGGGCGCCGGCCCCGCTGGACCCATCCAGCGCCGCCAGGACCCGCCGTTCGAGCGTCGGACGCTCTGGAATCATCATCGCGCAGTCCCCGGCGTGTTCGGCAGCATCGGCATATCGATTCCACTCTCCCGCGCCGTCGCGATGGCCTCAGCATAGCCTGCATCGGCGTGGCGAACGACGCCAATGCCCGGATCGCACGTCAGCACGCGCTGCAGCTTCTCGTCCGCCTCGCGCGTGCCGTCGGCGAGGATCACCATCCCCGCGTGGAGAGAGTAGCCGATCCCGACGCCGCCGCCATGGTGTACCGATACCCAGGTCGCGCCCGACGAGGTATTGAGCAGCGCGTTCAGGACCGGCCAGTCCGCGATCGCGTCGCTGCCGTCGCGCATCGCTTCCGTCTCGCGGTTGGGCGACGCCACCGACCCCGCGTCGAGATGATCGCGGCCGATCACGATCGGCGCCGAGACGACGCCGCGCCGCACGAGATCGTTGAGGGCCAGCCCGAAGCGCGCGCGCTCGCCGTAGCCGAGCCAGAAGATCCGCGCCGGCAGTCCCTGGAAGGCGACGCGCTCCGAGGCAAGACGAATCCAGCGGCACAGCGCCTCGTCGTTCGCGAACATCTCGAGCGCCAGACGGTCGGTGGCCTCTATGTCCGCAGGCTCCCCGGAGAGCGCCGCCCACCGGAACGGTCCCTTGCCGCGGCAGAACAGCGGACGGATGTACTCGGGCACGAAGCCCGGAATGCGGAAGGCGTCGGCGACCCCGGCCTTCTCGGCCTGCGCCCGGATGTTGTTGCCGTAGTCGAACACGATCGCGCCGCGATCCTGGAGCTCGCGCATCGCGCGCACGTGGGCGCCCATGGCGGCCATCGATCTCCGGACGTATTCCGGCGGATCGGCGGCGCGCAGCGCCGACGCCTCCGTGAGCGGCATGCCGTTGGGCACGTAGCCGTTGAGCGCGTCGTGCGCCGACGTCTGGTCCGTCACCACGTCGGGGACGATGCCGCGGCGGGCGAGCTCGGGAAGGATATCGGCCGCGTTGGCTTCGAGCGCGATCGATCGCGCATCGCCCGCCTGCCGCCAGCGATCGATGCGCGCCAGCGCGTCATCGAGCGACCGCGTCCGCTCGTCGACGTAGCGGGTCGCGAGGCGCCGCTCGATCCGCGCGGGATCGACCTCGACGACGAGCGCGATCCCTTCGTTCATCGTGACGGCCAGCGGCTGGTCCCCGCCCATCCCGCCGAGCCCGGCGGTCACGACCAGCCGGCCGCCCAGCGTGCCATGAAAATGACGGCGCGCCAGTTCGGCGAGCGTCTCGTAGGTGCCCTGCAGGATGCCCTGCGTCCCGATATAGATCCAGCTTCCCGCCGTCATCTGCCCGTACATCGTCAGGCCGCGGTCCTCGAGATCGCGGAAGACGTCCCAGGTGGCCCATGCCGGGACCAGCAGGGCGTTGACGATGAGGACGCGGGGAGCCCAGGGGTGTGTGCGGAAGACGCCGACAGGCTTGCCGGACTGCACGAGGAGCGTTTCGTCGTGGTCGAGGCGCCGCAGCGTGGCCACGATCGCGTCGAAGGCCTCCCACGATCGCGCGGCGCGGCCGGACCCGCCGTACACGACGAGGTCCTCGGGCCGCTCCGCCACGGCCGGATCGAGGTTGTTCATCAGCATGCGCAGCGCGGCCTCCTGCGGCCATCCCTTGCAGGTGATCGCGGCGCCGTGCGGCGCGCTGACGTGGCGGCTGAGCGTCCTCATGCGTGAAGCGCTCGACGTCGCAGCCGTCGCGCGCGGAGGAATAGCAATCTAAAAACGAACGCGGGCGTTGTCAAATTGAATCTGAAAATTTTTTATTTGACTTCTGCCGCGCATGCGCGTTCGAGCGATCCCCCGGCAATCAATTCTGAAATCGACGCGATGTCGGGCGCGGGCGGACGGTCGTCGTCGAGCGTCGCGACGGCCGATCGCACGCGCGCGTGCACCGGCGCCAGCGCGGGCGACGTCGCGAGCGGCGCGAGCAGATCGATCGCCTGGCACGCGAGCATGATCTCGATTGCGACGACGTGCGTCGCGAGCCGCACCGCGCGCTCCGCCTTCAGCGCCGCCGCCATACTCATGCTCACGTGGTCCTCCCGGTTCGCGGACGTCGGAATCGTGTCGACGCTGGCGGGGTGCGCGAGCGTCTTGAGCTCGGAGACGAGCGCGGCCGCCGTCACTTGCGCGAGCATGTAGCCCGAATGCAGGCCGCTGTCGCGCGTGAGGAAGGGCGCCAGCCCGCTCAGCGCGGGATTGACGAGGCGATCGGAGCGGCGCTCCGAAATCGTGGCGAGCTGCAGCAGGCCGAGGACGATCAGATCGGCGGCGATCGCGACCGGCGCGCCGTGGAAGTTCCCGCCGGACACGATGTCGCCGGCGTCCGCAAAGACCATCGGGTTGTCGGTGGCGGCGTTGGCTTCGATCTCGAGCGTGGCGCGCGCGTGGGCGAAGGCGTCGCGCGCGGCGCCGTGGACCTGCGGCGCGCAGCGCATCGAGTAGGCGTCCTGCACGCGCCCGCAGTTCTCGTGCGACTTGTTGATCCCGCTGTGCTGCAGCAGCCGCAGCAGATTGGCGGCCGAGACGACCTGTCCGGGGTGCGGACGCGGCGCATGCAGCCGGGCTTCGAAGGGATGATACGACCCGCGGAGGCCGTCGATCGACAGCGCCGCCGCGATATCGGCCGCCCGCGCGAGCCGCGCGGCGCCAAGGACCGCCAGCGCGGCCACCGCGGCCGATGCCTGCGTGCCGTTGATGAGCGCGAGCCCTTCCTTCGGGCCGAGCTCGATCGGGGCGAGTCCGCCGCGCGCGAGCGCCGCGCGCCCGTCCACGGCCCTCGGATCGTCGCCGACGATGGCGAAGCCTTCGCCGATCAGCACGAGCGCCAGATGCGCCAGGGGCGCGAGATCGCCGCTGGCGCCCACCGACCCGCGGCTGGGCACCACCGGATGCACCCGCGCGTTCAGCGCGGCGATGAGGAGATCCAGCGTCGGGCGCCGGACGCCCGAAAAGCCCTTGGCGAGCACGTTCGCGCGCAGCGCCATCGTGGCGCGCACCGCGCGGACCGAGAGCGGCTCGTCGACGCCCGCGGCGTGGCTGCGAAGGAGGTTCCGCTGCAGCTCGCCGAGCGCGGGCTTGGGAATCTTGACGTCCGCCAGCGAGCCGAAGCCCGTGTTGATGCCGTAGACGGCCGCGTCGCCAGAGGCGTGCCGATCGACGACCGCGCGCGAGGCGTCCACTGCCGCCGCGGCGGCCGGGTGCAGGCCGACCGTCGCGTAGTCGCCCGCGATCGACTGCAGGTCTTCGAGCGTCAGACTGTTGCCGTCAAGGTGAATCATGAATGCCGAATGCATGACGAATGCTGAATCACGAAGGTAGAATACTGCGGTTGATGGCAAATATCGCGGTACTGGGCGCGCAGTGGGGCGATGAGGGCAAGGGCAAGATCGTCGACCTGCTGACGCCGAATTTCTCTATCGTCGCGCGCTACCAGGGCGGGCATAACGCGGGCCACACCGTCTACGCGAACGGCCGCAAGTTCGTGCTGCGGCTCCTGCCATCGGGGATCCTCCACGAGGGGATCACGTGCGTGATCGGCAACGGGGTCGTCGTGGATCCCCAGGCGCTGTTTGCCGAGATCGACGAGCTCGCGCGGGCGGGGATAGCGATCGGCGACCGGCTGATCGTCAGCGACAAGGCGCACCTGATTCTCCCGTACCACCGCGAGCTGGACCTGCTGAGTGAAGCGCGCCGCGGGGAGCGCAAGATCGGCACGACGTCGCGCGGCATCGGGCCGGCGTATGAGGACAAGATCGCGCGCCGGGGCGTGCGCGTCGGAGACCTCGCCAACGCCGAGGCGCTCAGCAGCGCGATCCGGCACAACGTCGAAGCGCGCAACAGGATCATCGGCGATTCGGTCATGGATGCCGACCAGGTCCTCGCCGAGCTCGCCGCCGCGTGGAAGCGAATGGCGCCGTGGGTCGCCGACGTGTCGCTGTTCCTCTCGCGCGCGCGCGCCGACAGCCGATCCATCATGTTCGAAGGCGCGCAGGGCACGCTGCTCGACATCGACCACGGGACCTATCCCTACGTCACGTCCTCGAACGCGACGATCGGGGGCGTGTGCACCGGCCTCGGCCTGCCGCCGCGCGCCATCGACGGCGTGCTCGGGGTCGCGAAGGCGTACACCACCCGCGTCGGCGAAGGGCCGCTGCCGACGGAGCTGACAGGTGAGCTTGGCGACCGGCTGCGGGAGACGGGACAGGAGTTCGGCGCGGTCACGGGGCGGCCGCGTCGCTGCGGCTGGTACGACGCCGTCGCCGTCCGCTACGCCGTTCGAGTGAACGGGCTCGACGCGCTCGCCCTGACCAAGCTCGACGTCCTCGATGGGATGCAGGAGGTCCAGATCTGCACGTCGTATCGCTGTCACGGCAAGACGCTGACCGAATTCCCCGGCGAGATCGCGCAGCTCGCGGCGTGCGAGCCGGTGTACGAATCGCTGCCGGGATGGAAGCAGCCGACCGCCGGGGTCCGACGCTACGGCGATCTTCCGAAGGACGCGCAGCGGTACATCGCGCGCCTCGAGGAGCTCACCGGCGTGCCGGCCGCCGTCCTGTCGACGGGCTCCGCGCGCGAGGACACGATCATCCGCGACGAGTCGATCGCGGCGAAGTGGTTCGGACGATGACGGAGTCGGGATCACGAAGACGTACACCACAGAGGCACAGAGGACACGGAGACGCACGGAGGCTATACGCTGATCGCCGAAGCGTTCTTCATCAGCGTGGTTGATCGATTCACACGCGATCAGAAGCCCTCGTGCCGCGCGAAGCGCGGCAACACGAACACGACCCGCTCCTCGGTGCGTCTGCGTGGACTCTGTGACTCTGTGTTGTACGGGATTCAGGAAGAAGGAATCAGCTGCGATGGCGGGCGATGATCGAGTCGAGCGTTTCGGGGTCGCCGTCGGTGAATTCGACGCCCGCGCGGTATTGGGGCGCCTTGGCGGGAGGCTGCGGCAGCTCGAATTTCGCCCATGCGATCGCGCCCCGAAAACGCAGCGTGAAATCGTCGTTCGGCACGGTGATGCGGACTTTCTGGTTCGGCCGCAGGACGGTGGGCGAGATGACCTGGGCGCCGACGGTCGAGAGATCGATGACCGACGCGGGATTGCCGTCGAGCTGCAGCTCGATGCCCGCGATGCGGTAGCGGGGCGCGCGGCGCGTGCCGTGCCAGTCGAGCGATTTCGGCGCCTCCTCCGTCGCCACGGACGTGATGCCCGCCTGCGTCTCGGCCGACGCGCCCTCGGCCTGCGCCTCCATCGCGGCGCGGGCCGCGGCCGACGGTTTGACGACCTGCCGCGAGTAGTCGCCCGTGTGCGACATCACGCGGACCTCCGCGTTGGCGAGCTGCGGATCGCTCTTGATCCGGTTGATCAGCGCGGCGCCGCGCGGCGTCGCGGCAAAGAGGCGCTCGAGCACGACCAGATTCGGCCGCTCTTCCATGATCGTCTGCAGCGCCTGGATCGGTTCGGTGTCCGGAAACGCCAGAATCTCGCCGTCCGCCTTCACGCGATCGCGAAGCGCCGGCATCAGGTTATGGGCAGCAATGACCACGGCGGCCGCAGGCATTCGGTCAGTCTAGCATGAGCTTGAAATTCGACGCCGAGGTCATCGTCGCGGGCGCCGGCCCCGCGGGCGCGACGGCTGCGCGGACGCTCGCCCGTGCCGGCGTGCAAGTGCTCGTCCTCGAGCGCGACGCCCTTCCGCGGCAGAAACCGTGCGGCGGCGGCATCAGCACGCGCGTGCTGTCACGATTTCCGTGGCTGCCGCGCGCGCTCGAACACATTCCCGTGCATCCGGTTTCAAATCTGTATCTCGAAGGACCCTCGGGCGGCGTGTTCCGGATGGCGTCGGACGGCCCGGCGGTGATTCTGATCCGGCGGATCGAGTTCGACGCGCTGCTGGCCTCGCTGGCGGCGGACGCCGGCGCATCGATCGTGGCGCCCGCCGCAATCGCGCAGGCCAGCGAGGATCACCGCGGCGTCACGCTGCGGCTGCGCGACGGACGGGAGTTCCGCGCGCCGATGGTGATCGCGGCCGACGGCGTGAACAGCGTTGTCGCGCGGCGCCTGGGCCTCAACCCGGGATGGCCCCCGTCGAAGCTGGCGCTCGACATGATGGAGGAGACGCCGGTCGACAGTCTCCGGGCCGCCGAATCCGACACGTTGTCCGTGTTCTACGGCTACGGCGGCGCGCACGGCTATGCCTACATCTTTCCGAAGCGCGGCCACGTCAACGTGGGCATCGGATACGTGCTGCCGTACTTCAAGGAGCGGATCGATCTCAAACCGTACGATCTGCAGCAGCAGTTCGTCGGACACCTGCGCGATCGCGGCCTGATGGACGGCGTGTCTCAGCGCCGGCACTTCACGCCGTTTCTGATCCCGATCGGCGGACCCCTGGCGCGGACCGCGAAAGGCCGCGTGCTGCTCGCGGGTGACGCGGGCGGTTTCGTGAACGGATTCTCCGCCGAGGGCATTTACTATGCGATGGTCACGGGGGAGCTTGCGGCGCGCGCGGTCCTCGAGGCGAGGCGCGGGATCGCGATCGTCCCCGCGCGTGCGCGGCGGGCGTACGTCCGCGCGTGGCGGCGCGAGATCGGACCGGAGCTCCGCGATTCGATCCTGATTCAGAAGTACCTCTTTCCGAGCCCCGCGCGCATGGACGGGGTCGTGCGGGTCGCGAACGCGCGTCCGGAGTTCTCGACGGTCCTCGTCGACTACGCGCGCGGGCGGCTCTCGTACCGCGCGGCGCGGCGCCGGCTGCTGTGGCACTTTCCGCGCCTCCTCCCGAGGCTCGTGGGCATCGCGCTTCGGGCGCGTCGCGACGCGCCGCCGTCGGGTATACTGCCTCCGCCCCCCATGGCTGAATCCCCCCGGTAGTGATCGCCTTGGCCCGTGCCGTCCTGTTCGATCTCGACGACACTCTCTTCGATCATCATCGCTCGGCGCGCGCCGCGCTCGCCGAAGTGCATCGCCGCCACGCCGACGCCACCGACTTCGATTCGTTCGAGCGCCACCACATCCGGTTTCTCGAAGAGATGCACATCGAGGTCCTCGCCGGCCGCGTCGAGCTGAACGAGGCGCGCCGCGAGCGCTTCAGGAGGGTGTTCCGGGCGCTCGGCCTGCAGATGTCCGAGGCGGACGTCGACGCCGTTGCTTCCGCATATCGAAGCGGCTACGTGGCGGCGCGGCGCCCGGTCGAGGGCGCCGCCGATCTTCTCGCAGCCGTGCGGCCGCACGCGCGGATTGGCATCGTGTCGAACAACCTCGTGGAGGAGCAGCGCGACAAGCTCGCGTACTGCGGGCTGGCGCCGTTCGTGGACGCGCTGGTCGTCTCGGAGGAAGCCGGCGTCTCGAAGCCGGATCCCTCGATCTTCCGCCTGGCCCTCGACAGGCTCGGCGTGCAGGCGTCGGAGGCGGTCATGGTCGGCGACTCCTGGGCCGCCGACATCGTCGGCGCAGCGCGCGCCGGCGTGCGCGCCATCTGGTTCAATCCGTTTCGGAAGGCGATGCCCGCCGAGCCCGCCGGCGTCGCGGAAATCCACGCGCTCGCGCCCGCTGTCGATCTGTTGCCGCTGCTGCTGGGCGCGGAGCATGTCGGCCCATGAGCGCGCGCATCGGCATCGATCTCGGCGGGACGAAGATCGAGACGATTGGTCTCGCGGCCGACGGCACCGAGCGGTATCGACGCCGGATCGATGCACCGCGCGGATGCTACGAGGACACGATCGCCGCGATTGCCGCGCAGGTGGAAGCCGCGGAAGGCGCGATGTCGCAGCGGGGGACGGTCGGCATCGGCATGCCCGGGATCGTATCGCCGGCGACCGGACTCGTGAAGAATGCGAACTCGACCTGGCTGATCGGACACCCGCTGCAGCGGGATCTCGAGACGACGCTCGGCCGGCCGATCCGGCTGGCGAACGACGCGAACTGCTTCGCATTGTCGGAATCGGCCGACGGCGCGGCGGCGGGGGCGGATGTCGTCTTCGGCGTCATTCTGGGAACCGGTGTCGGCGGCGGCGTCGTCGTCGGCGGCCGCGTGCTCGTCGGTCCGAACGCAATTGCCGGGGAGTGGGGGCACAATCCGCTGCCCTGGCCCGAGGGCGACGAGTATCCGGGACCGTCGTGCTATTGCGGCCGGCGCGGCTGCAACGAAACCTTTCTGTGCGGTCGGGGCCTCGTCGCCGCGTATGCCGGCCGGCGATTCACGACGGCGCGTCAGATCGCCGAGGCCGCCGCAGCCGGCGACGCCGAGGCGTCAGCCGCGCTCGATGTCTACGCGCGGCGGCTCGCGAAGGCGCTCGCCGCCGTGATCAATCTGCTCGATCCCGACGTCATCGTCCTCGGGGGCGGCCTGTCGAACATCGATGCGCTCTACCGCCGCGTTCCGCAGTTGTGGGGCGCGTGGATCTTTTCGGATCGCGTCGATACCAGGCTGGTGCGCGCGCGGCACGGCGACGCGAGCGGCGTGCGCGGCGCCGCGTGGCTCTGGCCTGATCGCGTCTAGACGCGCTCACCTCCAATTCCCAACTCCCAACTCGAGCCCGACTACCACCGGCGGCGATCGACGAATGTTCGCGGCTCGAGCGGCCTGCCGGCGGGGAACAGACGATGCTCGCGGCGCGCGCTCCAGAGCAGGAACGGTCCGACGGCCCGGTCGATCGTGCCGGTCAATCCACCGAGGTCGCGTTCCATTTCGAGCCTCAGCGCGCGGATCCGGCCGCTGACGCTCGCGTTTGTCGACCGGAGGTATGCTTCCATCGCCCACAGCGCAGCCCCGTAGCCGCGCCGGAGCTGGCGGGCCTGCGCGCCGACGCGCGCCCGCACGCGCTCGTCGGCGGCGGCGCGGTAGCGCTTCCATCGATCGAAGATGATCCGCGTCAAACGATAGAGGCTCGGTCCGTTCGTGTCGTAATCGGCTGCGAAAGCGGAGTCGAGCAGGCGCTTGGCGTCGCCTCTCTCCAGGCTCGCGTGGCGGAAGTTGAAGCCGAACTGTCCGTGCACGTCCGCCAGCGGCGTGTCGTCGATCAGGCGGCCGGCGGCCTGCATCTCCCGGTACAGCTCCGTTCCCGGCATCGGCGTGTAGAGCATGAACTGGTGAAACGCGGCTCCGTGCGAAACCGCGTGGGCGATGTGATCGCCGATGTTTCCGGGAGTGTGATGTTCCAGGCCGATGATGGTGGAGCCGAGCACGCAGATGCCGTGCGCCTGCAGCTCGCGAGTGAGCGAGAGCGTATCGGCGCCCTCGAGCTTGCGAAAGCTCGCCCCGGCCGATTCCAGCCCGAGCCAGATCCACTCGATCCCCAGCTCGACGAGCTGGTTGACGTCGTACTGCCTGATCGCGTTTGCCGAGGAAAACACATACAGCGACCACGCCTTGCCGTGCGCCTTCATCAGATCGAGCAGCTCCAGCGCACGGCGCTTGAACAGCAGGAAGTTCTCGTCCATCACGAAGAAGGACGAGACCTTCAGATCGCGCTCGGCGCTCGACATCGCGTCGAAGATGTCGCGCGCGCTTTCGAGGTACTTGACGATCCGTCCCTTGCCGCCGAAAAACGCCGACGTCGTACAGAAGTTGCAGCCGAGGGGGCAGCCGACCGACGGAATGATCGTCGCCGACGATCCGCCGTCGCCCGGCACGCCCATCAGGCGGAATCCGAATGCGGAGCGGATCGATGGATGCCGGATCGGCGCGTCCGGGTCCTCGCCCACGAACGCACGTAGCCAGCGGACGCCCTCGCCGCGCACGATGTGATCGGCGTCCACCATGCCCTCTATTGTGGGAATCGCGGTGACATGGCCCCCGACGACGATCGTCGAACGGGGAGAGTGCAGCCGGGCAAGCCGGCACATCTCGCGCACCTTGCCGACGTTGACGACGATGCCGGAGATCCCGATCGCATCGTAGTGGTGCGTCGTGATTTCCTCGACGAAACGCTCGCGCGTTGGAAAGTCGAGCACCGTGCACGGCGCGCTGATGTTGTGCTGCATCAGCATCAGCCCCCACGATCGATGGAACATGCGGAGCGAGAACGGTCCCTGCGCCCGTGTGACCTGATTCTGATAGAGCTCGGCGGGATTGATCGCGCGGGAGCCGAACTCATCGTCTACCGTGAAGGGTTTGAAAACCGACGTCAGCAGTATGCGCGGCATACGAGCATCATGGCGCACCTGATGCGTCGAGCCGCGCCGCGACAGAACTCTTACATAGTGCCGGATTTCCGGCGATGGTACAATGGTGGGATTCCATGTCGATCCTGACGCCCATCGTTGATCTGCACGCGCTCGAGGCGGCGATCGCCGAATCGCGCGAGCGGCCCGTACTGCTGTTCAAGCACAGCCGCTACTGCGGCGTGAGCTGCGAAGCGCTGGACGAGCTGCGCGCGCACATCGATCGCGGCGCGGGCGGCGCAGCTTACAAGATGATCACCGTCCAGACCCATCGTCCGGTCTCCGACGCCGCGGCAGCGCGGCTCGGGATTCGCCACGAAACGCCCCAAGCCATTCTCATGCGCGACGGCGCGGTCGTGTGGAAGGCATCGCACTTCAGGATCACCGCGGCCGAGCTCGATCAAGCGCTCCCGACCGACTGACACGCTCCGGCCCGGGTCCCCCGTCCCCCGTCCCCCGTCCCCGGTCCCCGTCCTGAATCTACGACGGCGCCTGGTGCGATCGGGTGTGGAAGCCGGCGGCTTCCAGATGATGGCGAACGTCCGCGACGATGGCCGACGCGTCGGCCGGGAGCGGTACGGGCGAGTGAGAAACGAGCCGGTCGACGTTATAGATCCGGAAACGAATCGCTTCCAGATGAAACGCGTCGATCGCGCGCTCGAGCGCTTCCGCCTCTTCGATGAGCGCGTTCAGATCTGCCCGCCGTGCCGAGTCGGCGCGCAGCAGCGCCAGCAGGTCGTTGAGGCGCCGCCGCGCCGCTTGCCGATCTTCAGTGGACATGGCAGCCTCCATTGTAAGATCGGCGCGATGGAAAAAGGACGGGGCGCCATCGAGCCGCCCGACTTGAGCGAGAAGGGGGGCCTGAAGGATGGGCAGGTCCAGAAGTCGGACGAGCGCCTCTTCATGCAGTTGCTGGCTTTCGGCGGCTGCAGGGATGCCGGTGAGGTCGCGCGACACCTGAAGCACGCCGGCGTCGAGGCCGTTGTCTACGAGGACGCCAACGATCCATCCGGGATCGCGGTGCTGGCCGTGACGCGAAAGCCGGAGACCTTCCTCGAAACGGTTCGGCCCGCACTCAACACCGGTCCCTGCGCCGCGCTGACGCTGAAACCCGAATTCACGATGCTCGGCCGGACGTATGCACTCGGCTACGAGCCGGATCTGCGCGACACGCTTGTCGAGCGTCCGCGGCGGACCGTGCTGAACCCGCTGTGGCGCTGGGGCGTCTGGTACCCGCTCCGGCGCAGCGGGCGGTTCGCGCAGTTGCCGGACAAGGAGCAGCGGACGATTCTCGCGGAGCACGGCGCGATCGGCATGTCGTTCGGCGCCGGCGACTACGTCCACGACATCCGCCTGGCCTGCCACGGCCTCGACAAGAACGACAACGACTTCATCATCGGCCTCATCGGCAAGGATCTGTTCCCCCTTTCCGCCATCATCCAGACGATGCGCAAAACTCAGCAGACAGCGCTGTATCTCGACCGCCTCGGTCCCTTCTTCGTCGGCCGCGCGATCTGGCAGGCGCCGCTCTAGGGCGCACGTTTTGCTAGAGACGGATGGCATATGCCGGTCCCTCTCAGGCCGTTCGGCCGTCACACGGATCAATCCGTCTCGGCGCTCGCGCTCGGCGGCTATCACCTGGGCTCCATGAAGTCCGTCCGCGACAGCGTGCGTCTCGTGCATGCCGCCATCGACGCCGGCATCACTTTCATGGACAACGCGTGGGAGTACCACGAGCACGAGAGCGAAGCCCGCATGGGCCGGGCGATCGCCGATCGACGCGAGCGGGTCTTCCTCATGACGAAGGTATGCACCCACGGGCGCGATGCGAAAGTCGCGATGCGGCAGTTGCACGAGTCGCTGAAGCGCCTGAAGACCGACTATCTTGACCTGTGGCAGGTGCACGAATGCGCGTACTACAACGATCCCGACCGGCATTTCGCGCGGGGCGGCGTCATCGAGGCGCTCGACCGCGCCAGGCGCCAGGGCAAGGTCCGCTTCGTCGGCTTCACCGGTCACAAGGATCCGGAGATTCATCTCCGAATGCTCTCGTTCGGTTTTCCGTTCGATTCGTGCCAGATGCCCCTGAATGTGTTCGATGCGACGTTCCGGAGCTTCGAGCAGCGCGTGCTGCCGGAGCTTCTCCGGCAGCGGATCGCCCCGATCGGAATGAAAAGCTTGTGGGGCTCCGGCGACGCCGTCAGGAAGGGCGTGGTAAGAGCAGGCGACGCTCTACGCTACGCGATGAGCCTTCCCGTCGTCACCACCGTGAGCGGGATCGATTCGATGAAAGTGCTGAAGCAGAACATCGCCATCGCCTCGAACTTCAAGCCCATGACCCGCGCGCAGATGGATCGGCTGCGCTTCCGGATGGCGCCGTTCGCGGCCGATGGCCGGTTCGAGCTGTACAAGACGAGCGCGCAGCATGATGGGGAGGAAGGCCGGGCGCAGCACGGGTTTCCCTCGTCTGACGAATTGGCCGGCTAGCGCGCCCGGCGATGATGGACGTCGGATCTGCCTGCTTCAGACCGACTCAGCCGCAGGACCTGGAGCAATCCGCCGTCCACCGCGTTGGCGCGCGAGTTGCTGAGCGTCGGGTCGGAGGACTCTTGCCCAGCGTTCGTGGACGCCGCCCGAGACGCCTGTCGCCCGAAGAACGGAAGTCGCTGACTCACGGCGATTTCTGGATCCCCGAAGAGGAGCGCGACGTCTACCGCCGCGCGCTTCAGGCGCTGAACGACGCATCCGTCCCCTTCGTCGTCGCGGGGGCCTACGCGATCTACGCGCACACGGGCATCTACCGCCAGACGAAGGACCTCGATCTCTTCGTCGAGCCCTCGGTCGTCATTTCCGCGGCGCGCGCGCTTCACGACGCGGGATTCGTCCTGCGCCTCGAAGATCTGCACTGGCTCGCGAAAGGATTCATCGGCGACCGCTTCGTTGATTTGATTTACGGGATGGGCAACAGCGTCGCGTTCATCGATCAGGAATGGTTCTCGCACAGCCGTCCGGGCGTTCTTGCCGCACAGCCGGTGCGCATCGCGCCGCCGGAGGAACTGATCTGGCATCGTCTGTTCATCAACGAGCGCCATCGGCACGACATGTCCGACATCGTCCATCTGCTGTTGTGCGTGGGCGACGCGCTCGACTGGGATCGGCTCATGGGCCGCGTCGGCCCGCACTGGCCGCTGCTGCTCGCGCAGCTCCAGATGTTCAGCTACGTCTATCCCGGATATCGCAGCAACATTCCTTCCTGGGTGACCGAGCGGCTTCTCGAACAGAGCCGGGCGGACATCGGATGCGACGAAGAGGACGCGGATGTCACCCGCGGCACCCTCATTTCACGGTTCAGCTTCGCCATCGACGTCCGCGAGTGGGGCTTCGCCGATCCGCGTGGCGAGATGGTCCGTCAGGCCCGCAATCACCCGGTCATCCGCGCCATCGCCGAGTCCGACGTCTGGGACGAACGGAACGAGGACCGGGAATCCCCGCGCGAGACTTCCTAGCCCGTACCCGATCTTCCGCGTATCCGCGCATTCCCCGTAGTCCGCGGCCGTAAACCAATCGCGGCGCGATCCCGTCTATTCCACCAGACACACTAGTGAAGAGTGCCGACACCCGAGACCCAATACCCGATACCCGAAAGACACCAATGCGATGACGCTGAGAAAATCGATGGGCAGCCAAGCGCGCAGCGATTTGCTGCAGGGCACGCTGGATATGCTCGTTCTCCAGACACTCCGGCTCGGGCCCGCGCATGGCTACACCATCGCCCGAATCATCGAGCAGCGGTCGGACGCGTTCCTGCAGGTCGAGCAGGGCTCGCTGTATCCGGCCTTGAACCGGCTGGAGGACCGGGGCTGGGTGGATTCGTACTGGGCGACGTCGGCGAACAACCGGCGCGCGCGGTACTACCGCCTCACGCCGAAAGGCCGCCGCCAGCTGCAGCAGGAGGCCGCACGCTGGCGGGAGCTGGTTCATGCGATTGGTCTCGTGATGCGGCCGATCGAGGGCTGACATGCTCCGTTTCTTCCGGCGCGGCCGGCTCGATGCGGAGCGCGCCCGCGAGATGCAGGCGCACATCGATCACGCGGTCGACGATCTGATCGCGGCGGGGTATCCGCGCGACCGCGCGCTGGCGCAGGCGCGCCGCCGCTTCGGCAATCCCACGGCCATCCGCGAGGAGATATATCGGATGAACAGCGTACCCGTGCTCGAACCGATCGTCCGCGACGTGCGTTATGCGCTCCGGATGCTGCGCAAGACGCCGGGATTCACGGCAATCGCGCTCCTGACCCTGGCGCTCGGCATCGGCGCGAATGCCGCGGTGTTCAGCGCGGTGGACGCGCTGCTGTTCGAGCCGTTGCCGTACCCGCATCCGGATCGGCTGGCGCTCATGGGAAGGCATTATCGGTCGGCGAAGTCCGGCGACGACCACGAGATCGGGTCGAACGGCCGCATGTGGTTCGCCGTCCGCGACCACACGAGCAAGGTCGACGTCGCCGTCATGGGAGGGACGGCCGGCGTGAACCTCGTCGCCGCGGAGAACGTCGCCTACGTCTCGCAGCAGCGCGTGAGCGCGGGATACTTCCGCGTTCTCGGCATCCCGCCGATGATCGGACGCGAGTTCACGGCGGACGAAGATCGGCCCGGCGGCCAGCCCGTCGTCATCCTCTCGCACGACTTGTGGCAGCGCCTGTTCGGCGGCGATCGCGCCGTGGTCGGCAAGCCCGTGACGCTTCGCGGGGAGACCTATACCGTGGTCGGCGTGACGCCGTCGCGGTTTCCCGTGACCGAAGGCGGAGGGCGGTTCGATGCCGGCACTGGCATCGACCTGTGGACGCCGCTTCGGCCATCGACGTCGGGCGAGGGCGGCGGCACGAATTACGAAGTGATCGCCCGTCTTCGTGAAGGCGTGAGCTGGGTGGAAGCGCAGAACGACGTACGCAGCGCGTCGCCGGATGCGTTCGTGAACGTCGATCCCGGCGATCTGGCCGAATTGGAGCTGGTTCCGATGCAGGCCGGAATGGTGGCGGGGGTCCGTGAGCCGCTGCTCATGCTGTGGGGGGCCGTCGGCATCGTGCTGCTCATCGCGTGCGTCAACATCGCGGGCCTGCTGCTCGCGCGCGGCGCCACCCGCACGCGCGAAATCGCCACACGGATGGCGCTCGGCAGCGGACGGGCCGCCGTGGTCCGGCAACTGCTCGTCGAAAGCGCCGTGCTCGCCTTGCTCGGCGGCGTGCTCGGCCTTGCGGTCGCGTCGGGCACGCTGTCGGTCCTTGGCTCGCTCGGCGCGAAGGTCTTCGGTCTGTGGCAGCCGCTGACGCTGAGTGCGAGAGTGTTGTTCGCGACGCTCGCCATCGCACTGAGCACGAGCGTGGTGTTCGGACTCGTGCCGGCGGTTCAGACGTCGCGGCTCGACGTGCAGGCCGCGCTTGCCGAAACCGGCACACGTGCCGTCGCCGGCGCGTCGAACCGGTGGCCGCGCCGGCTTCTGGTCATCGGCGAAGTTGCGCTCGGCGTCGTGCTGCTCGTGAGCGCGGGATTGCTGATCCGCACGTTCGTGCACCTGCGCACGCTCGATCCCGGATTCGACGAGTCCAACCTGGTGACGGCGAGCGTGTCGCTGCAGGACGCACGCTATCGCGAGCCGCAGGCCGTCGCGCAGCTCTTCGAGGAGACGACCGCGCGGCTGCGGGCCGTACCGGGGGTGCAGAACGCCGCGGTGGCGCTCGGCATGCCGTACTCACGGCTGCTGAACGACGGCATGCGCCGTCTCGACGGGCCGCAGGTGGACAAACCCGGGGAGGGCCGGATCACGAACGAGATGTACGTCACGGCGGCATTCTTCGAAACGCTCCGGGTACCGCTGCGAGCGGGCCGGACGATCCAGGCCCGCGACACGGCCGCCTCGCCGCCCGTGGCCGTCGTGAACGAAGCATTCGTCGCCCTTTACTACAAGGACGATCCGCAGGTCATCGGCCGCCACCTGGGACCGGGCACGCCGCGGGAGATCGTCGGCATCGTCGGCAACACGCAGCAGGGCGCCTCGGGATGGGGCCACTTCGGTCCGATCTCCCCGCTGCCGTGCATCTACATTCCTGTCTCGCAGACGAGGTCGGATTTTCTCACGCTCGTCCACACGTGGTTCCAGCCCTCGTGGGTGGTCCGCAGCTCGCTGCCGGAAACAGCGGTCGTGCCCGAGCTGCGCAAAGCCATCGCGAGTGTCGACCCGCAGTTGCCGATCGCGGGCATTCGCACGATCGACGACCTGCGCGGCGCGAAGCTCGAGTCGCAGCGGTTCATGATGTGGCTCGTCGCGGGGCTCGGGCTGATCGCGCTCGTGCTGGCGGCCGTCGGCGTACACGGCCTGATCGCGAGCAGCGTCAACGAGCGGACACGCGAGCTCGGGATCCGCCTGGCGCTCGGCGCGACGGGCCGGCAGACAATCTCGGCTGTGGTGATTCCGGGACTCGTGCTCGCGGCGGTCGGCGTGGCGATCGGGACGGCAGCCGCATTTGCGACGGCCCGCCTGCTGCAGTCGTTCGTATGGGGCGTCACGCCCTCGGATCCAATCACCTTCGGAGCCGTGATCGCCGTGCTGATGGCGATCGCGACGGCCGCGAGCGTCATTCCCGCGCTGCGCGTCCTCCGGTTGGATCCCGCGCTGACGCTGAGAGCCGAATAATAAGCAAGGCGGAAAGCGGAAGGCGGAAGACGGAAAGTACTTGACGTCTTGCGTCCGTCTTACAGAGTCTTTCCCCCTGTCTCAACGGCTGGCACCGGCAGAATGCCGCGGGCGATGTAGATCGGGTGCACGACCGCGCGGAGCGCGGGCAGCCGCGATCCGAACCAGATCCCGCTCAACACGCAGACGATGCCGCAGATGGCGATCGTCCATGGCGACCCGATCCGATCGGCCGCGACGCCCGCCAGCAGACTCCCGATCGGCGCGGTGCCGAAGAACGCCATCGTGTAAAACGCCATCACGCGTCCGCGCAGGCGATCCTCCACCAGCGTCTGCAGCACGGTATTGGTCGCCGCCATCTGCACCATGAAGCCCGCGCCGACGATTGGAAGCAGCGCCAGCGCCAGCCAGAGAGACCGCGCGAACGCAAAACCAATCAGTCCCGCGCCGAAGGCGAGCGTCGAGTAGGTGACTACGCGTCCGAGTCCGACGACGGTGTGTCGGGCCGCGAGGTACAGGCCGCCGGCGAGCGCGCCGACGCCGCTCGCCGTCATCAGCATGCCCAGCGTGTTCGGCCCTCCATGGAGCACATTGGCGACGAATGCGGGCATCAGCACCGTGTAGGGCATCGCCATGGTACTGACGATCGCGAGGACCGTCAGGGCCGTGCGGATCGGAAGCGAGGCGCTGACGTACTCGAAGCCCGCACGGAGCTCCTCGAGCACGCGCGCCTTGACGTGATGGGCGGTGCCGCGCCGCACGCGCATCATCAGCAGCGATGCGATCACGAACAAATAGGACACCGCGTCGACCATGAAACACCAGCCCTCGCCGAAGCCGGCGATCAGCGCGCCGCCGATCGAAGGGCCGAGAATGCGGCTGCCGTTCACCATCGACGAGTTGAGCGCAATCGCATTGGGGAGATCCGCGCGATCCTCGACCATCTCCACCACGAAGGCCTGGCGCGCCGGCGTGTCGAACGCGTTGATGAGTCCCTGCGCGACCTGCAGGATCAACACCCAGCGGACCGTCACGAGGCGATCCAGCGTCAGGATCCCCAGGCCGAGCGACTGCAGCATCGAGAGCACCTGCGTGACGACGAGGAGCCGGTGGCGGTCCCAGCGATCCACCAGCACGCCCGCGAACGGCGCCAGCAGCATCGTCGGAATCTGGCCGCAGAAGCCGACGACGCCGAGCAGGAGCTCCGAGCCCGTAAGGCGATAGACGAGCCAACTCGTGGCGACGCGAGTAATCCACGTGCCGATGAGCGACAGGGTCTGGCCTCCGAAAAACAGGCGGTAATTGCGGTGGCGGAGCGCGCGGGTGACGCGCGAGGCGGCCGGCGACGGCATGTCGACGCACACGCTGCAAACACCAATCCGGCGGAATCTCGGCAATTGTTCATGTGGGCCACGTTCCCAGGGCTCAACTCCGAACTCCCTCGCGACGACGTCGATCTTCTTGAAGGGTTGGGAGTTGGTACTTGGAGTCGTGGTGGGGAAGCGGCGGCAGGGCTGTGTCGGTACGCGGCTTGGAGCATCCCGCATCAGGAGCCGGCGGTTGCCGCAATTCCGGCGGCGCGTGCCGGGTTGATACCCGTGAACATCTCATCATCCGTCCGTCTCGGACTGACGTGCGCGTGCGTGTCGCTGTTCGGTGGCTGGGGCATTCTGACGGCGCAGGCCCCGAAGGAACCGGAGACTGTCGTCCTCAGGGGCTCGCCGCTCGGCGGCGTGAAGTTCACGCACAAGGCGCACGCGAAAGACTACGCCGGCAATAAGTGCGAAACGTGCCATCACGAATCGAAGCCGGAAAAACCCATGAAGGCGCAGCACGAGAAGTGCACCGACTGCCATACGAAGGTTGCGGCCGCGCCGATGAAGACCAAGACCCAGGCGGCGTTCCACGATCCGATGGGGAAAAAGGGGACGTGCATCGACTGCCACCAGCAGGCGGCGGGGACAGCCAAGAAGGCACCCACGAAATGCGCTGACTGCCACAAGAAAGAGAACGCCTGAGCCTCGCGCGCAATCGCTGAGCTGGATCGCAGGCCTGCCCCTTGCACGCCACGCTGATGTTTGGCTGAGCCACGCCGTACAACGCTCGACATCGCCCCGGCCGCGATTGCGAAGGTGATTGCCGCGATCGTGCTCCTGTGGCTGTGGCTGCACCTCTGGCAGCTCCTGATGCTGCTGGTCATCTCCATCGTGATCGCGATCGGCCTGGAGCCGGTGGTCGAGTGGCTGCAGCGGCGCGGCGTGCCGCGCTGGGCGGCGGCGACCGGAACGGTCTTCCTGCTCGCGCTGGTGGTCGTGGTCTTCTTCTGGATCACCGGTGCATCGCTCGTCGGCCAGGCGAAGGAGCTCGGCGCCCGCATCGACGACTTCCAGCGGCGCATCGTCACCACGACGCCGGCCTGGATCCTCCGCGGCGTCCGGAAGGGGGGATCGGCGGTGCCGGATGCGACCGCTGTCGCGGGCTACATCATTCTCATCGGACGCTACCTCGTCGCCGGCACTGTGATCGCCGCGCTCGCGCTGATTCTGACGGTCTACCTGCTGATCGAAGG
>DATJFE010000003.1:0-37022 GCA_035495955.1 Vicinamibacterales bacterium
CTTGCGCTGAACGGCCGCAACTACATGCAGCTGGCGACCCTGATTCCGGGCTCTCCCGTCCTCGACACGAACGCGCTCGACATCATGACGGGGCTCGGCATCAACACGTCGGTGAACGGCAGCCGCACGAACGCGAGCCTGTTGACCGTAGACGGCGGCTTCAACATGGATTCGGGGTCCAACAACAGCCAGATCAGCAACGTCGGAATCGATTTGATCGATCAGGTTTCGATCAAGACGTCGAACTTTTCGGCGGAGTACGGCCGCAATTCCGGCGCCTCCATCAACGTCGTCACGCGCAGCGGATCCAACACGCTGAAAGGCAGCGGCTTCGAGTACGGCCGGAGCGACAGGCTCGACGCCAACAACTTCTTCAACAACTCCGCCGGCGTTGCGAAACCCTCGCTGAAGTACAACGACTACGGCTGGACGCTTGGCGGACCGGCCGTCAAGAGCAAGCTGTTCTTCTTCGGCGGCGAGGAATGGAAGAAGATCCGCCGTCAGACCACGCCGACGTTCCGCACCATGCCGACGACGGCGATGGAAGCGGGCAATTTCAGCGCCATCAGCACGGTGATCAGGGATCCGCTCACCGGCCTGCCGTTCGACGGCAACGTCATTCCGTCG
Source organism: Vicinamibacterales bacterium (assembly GCA_035495955.1). GTDB lineage: Bacteria > Acidobacteriota > Vicinamibacteria > Vicinamibacterales > 2-12-FULL-66-21 > JAICSD01. The sequence goes on from DATJFE010000003.1 coordinate 628, forward strand.
AACCGGATTACCGCCGACGGCCGCGCGATCGCTGCGGTCTTCGCGGCGATGGCGAAGAAAGCGGCATCGTACCGCGACGTCCCGATTTCGAACAACGCGCTCTTCCAGGATCCGAACCCGTTCGACTGGCGGCAGGACAGCGCGCGCTTCGACTGGCAGCGCTCGAACAAGGAGCGCTATACCTTGCGCCTGCTGTGGGACAACTACGACCTCATCGACCCGGGCGGCACGTTCATCAGCTCGCAGCTGCCGACCGTGCCGACCGAGCGGAAGCGTCCGGGACGTAACTGGCAGGTGGGTCAGTCGTGGACGATTACGTCGGGCCTCGTCAACGAAGCCAAGGCCAACGCGTCGTGGAACGGCCAGCGCATCCCGCCGATCGGCGACACGTGGAAGCGCGACTCGTACGGCTTCGCCTTCCCGCAGGTCTACCTGAACGGCGGCCGATTCGAGAACAGCATTCCGAACACGTCCGTCACCGGTTTCGCCAGCTTCCAGGGCGCGTCCGCCTCGCTGCTGTCGCCGACGACCGACATGGCCTTCACCGACACGTTGACCTGGCTGAAGGGATCGCACACGCCGAAGGTCGGGCTGCTGATCGCGCGCAACCGGAAGGACCAGAACGGGCGGTCGATCTACGCGGGCAACGTCTCGTTTTCGACTTCCGGCAACACGAACACGACGGGCAACGCATTCGCAGACGCCCTTCTTGGCAATTTCCGCACGTATAGCGAGGCGCAGCTCGATCCGATCGGCTTCTTCCGCTTCTGGCAGGACGAAGCGTTCGCGAGCGACACCTGGCGCGTGTCACGCAAACTCACGCTCGAATACGGCGTTCGGTTCCAGTACCACGTGCCGACCTACACGCAGGCCAACAACATGGCCAGCTTCGATCGATCGCAGTACAACCCGGCGACCGCGGTGACGGTCCTGCCCAGCGGAGGCCTCGTCGCCAACAGCGGCAACCGGTTCGACGGCATGGTGCGCCCCTGCGGCGGCGTGCCCGACAGCGAGCTGAATCGCGTGCCGAACGGCCACGACCCGTCGGTGCTCGCGGTGCCGGCGACCGCGCCGTGCGGCTTCTACAAGAACCAGTCGGACTTCGCGCCGCGTCTGAGCTTCGCGTGGAATCCGGACGGTACCGGCAAGATGTCGATCCGCGGCGGCGGCGGTCTGTTCATCGATCGTCCAGAGGGAAACCTGTACTTCGCGCTCGTCAACAACGCCCCGTACTCGCTGAGCGCGCAGTACGAGAACGGCAATCTCTCGTCACCGTCGGGTGGCACGGCTTCAGCGCTCGCGCCGCTCGCGAACATGGACTCGATCAGCCCCGATCTGAAGCTGCCGCGCGTGTGGCAGTACAGCCTGACGGTGCAGCGCGAGCTGCCCTGGGGCCTCTTCGGCGAGCTCGGGTACGTCGGCAGCACCGGAAAGAACCTGATCCGGCAGCCCGACATCAACCAGCCCTCGTTCGACGCCCTGGAAGCCAACGCCGCGCTTCCCACGGCGCAGCGCGCGCAGACCAACGCCCTGCGTCCTTACAAGGGCTACTCCGCGATCAACATGCGCCTGTCGGACGCCGACTCCCGGTACAACTCCATGCAGGTCTTCGTCTCGAAACGCCGGGGCGACATCAAGTGGACGAACAGCTACACGCTCGGATCGTCGAAGGACAACGCGAGCGGCAACGGCGATAACCCCGAGGCCTTCCTCAACAAGAACTACAACTGGGGGCCGAGCTCGTTCGACAGGCGGCACATCCTCGTCGAAACCTGGACGTGGGACGTTCCGTTCCTCAGGCAGAACACCGGCCTGCTTGGCTCAACGATCGGCGGCTGGCAGGTCAGCGGGATCTACCGCTACCAGTCCGGTACTCCGCTGACGGTTACCGGCAGCACCGCGATCGGCACGCGGCGCGCCGATTATCTCGGCGGCAATCCGTACATTCCGGCCTCAGGCCGGACGAACGCGACCGGGGCGATCGTGTGGCTCGATGCGAGCGCATTCGCGGCGGCGCCAGAAACCCGCCTGGGCAACAGCCTGCGCGGGCAGGTTATCGGGCCGGCCTATCAGGTCTGGGACTTGACGTTCCGGAAGGCGTTCCCGATTCCCCAGCATGGCCTCGTAGTGAAGATCCAGGCCGACTTGTTCAACGCATTCAACCAGGTCAACTACGGCAATCCCAACCTGACGGTGACCAATTCGAACTACGGGCAGATCACGTCGGTCGGGCCGCCGAGGAACATCCAACTGGGAATGCGGATCGAGTTCTAGCGAAGCCTGAGACCATCCGCCGGCGGCAGCGGCGGCAGCCGCGCCGCCGCCCGCCGAAACTCGTCATCTTCATCCGGGGGACTTCGTCCCCCGGACCCCCTCACGCCGTCGCTCGCGGGGACCCCTGCCCCACTCCGCTCCGGCGGCTCACTCGCTGCGCTCGTTCGCTCCGCAACGAGTCAGCGCAGACGCAGGCTATCGGCGGCAGCCAGCGGGGGCAGTCGTGCCGCCGCCCGCCGAAACTCGTCATCGACGTAGTGCGGCGCGGCGCGACGGAGCACGGTGTAGAGCGCGGACCCGTTGAATCCGCCGATCTGCTGCGCGTCCCACTTCTTGTCGCCGAACGCGAACGGCGCGAGATACAGAATCGCCTTCCGGATCGATCGCCCGTCGGCGGTCTGGAAATGCCATAGGTCCACGTTCACGCGATCCCCCAGCGTCGCCAATTCCGTCAGGCCGTCCAGGTTGCCCGCGCTGTAGCTCCACGCGTTCGTGCGCGCGAGCTCCAGCGGCATCCGGCCGTCGGGCTCGATCTGCGCGGCGATGCGCGTCTGCTTCGCCTGCTCGAGGACGGCCTTCGCGAGCGCCGGACGATCGAGGAACAGCGCGTACGACGCGAGCTGCAGATCGTAGTACGTGCCGTGGTTGTTCTTCGCGGCCGCCTCGTCCTTCCCGTTGCGGCTCTGCTGCATCCACGTCAGGAAGGCCGCGTACCACTCCTTGACCGCGCGGTCGTCCGCGGACGTCCACGCCCCGCTCCCCTCGATCAACCCGATCGCGTCGGCGACGCGCGCGAAGCCGCGCGTCTCGATGAGCCCGATGCCGCGCCCGGTGTTCACCCCGGGGATGAACTGCGCGTATTCCAGGTTCGGGTTCATGCGCGTCGCCGGCTCCAGAAAGAACGCGCGCAGAAGCGCGGCAGCCCTGGCCGCGTACCGCTCGTCTTCGCTGAAGTAGAACGCGAGCGCCAGCGCCTGCGTGCTGGCCACCAGGCCGTCGATGGCGCGATGATCCGTGATCTTGTTGATCTCCGGGTTCCGCTCGCCGTCCTTGCGGATGTACGGCAGCCCGTTCGGCGTGTCTGGATTCGGCCAGAAGTACGGCGCCTGGCTCATGTAGTCGTGCTTGTCGCCGCTCGGCGGCGCGACCGTCTTGTCGGCGACCGAGAAGCGCGTGACGGTGAGGGCCTTGTCGGCGTCCGCCTTCAGCGCCTGCCAGGCCGAGGCGACGTAGGGATCCTGCCGCGCGATCGCCGCCTTCGCGGCAGCCAGGCGTGACGGATCGAGGAGAAAGGTGCGTGGAGCGGGAGAGGCCCGACCGAGCGAGGATTGAATGAGATACGGCGCCGCCGCGAACTGCGTCGGGAGGAGAAGCGTTAGCGCAATCGCGCTAAGCGGCGCCGCACCTTTCGTGGTCACGCGGCAGCCCCCCGAGGGCCCGTGCCGCGCGACGAACCGTTGGCAATCACTCAATCTATCGCACGTTCGTCTGACGTTTGCAACATCATCTTCAAGATGCCGCCGAAAAATGACGGCATTGGAGAGCCGCGCACTTGAAGCTGGGAATCGGCACCCGACGCCCGACACCCGAGACCCGACACCCGAGACCCGACAGCTCCCTTTCTAAAAGGTGAACCGCAGGACCGCCTGCATGATCCGCGGGTTCCGGGCGCTGTTCGCCCTGCCGAAGTTCGCATTGACCTGGTTGCCGGCCGCGTCGAACTTGGCGCCGCGGTCGACGTTCTTGAACTGCAGCGTGTTCAGCACGTTGTACGCCTCGGCGCGGAACTGGACGCTCCGCCGGCCCAGCGCGACGTTGCGGGCCAGCGTCAGGTTCCAGTTGTTGATTCCGGGCAGCTGGATGACCGACCGCCCTTCGTTGCCGAAATCCCCCCGTCCGGCCGGGCGCGCGAACACGCTGGTATCGAACCAGCGGTCGGGACTGCGGTCGCTGCGCGACAGCCTCGGATCGCCCGTGACGTTGACGCGCGCCCCTTCGCTGCCTCCCGTGAAGTCGAAGTTGTCGGTCGTCGAGAGATCGATGTTGTCCCAGTCGCCGCTCACCCACGCGTTTTCACCCGAGAGCTGCCAGTTGCCGAACAGCGTCTTCAGCGGCTCCGGCATCGAGAGATTCTGGCTGCGCACCAGCTCGTAGGTGTAGTTGATCGTCAGGTTGTGGCGTTGATTGGCCGCAACCGGACCATAGTACCAGTCGCCGAGCGGACGGATCAGCGACACCGTCGCCGGATCGTCGTCTCCGATGCCGTTCGAGTGCGCGTAAGTGTAGGCCGCGCCGAACTGGAGGCCGTGGCTGTACCGCCGATTCAACGACAGTTGAAGCGAGTTGTAGTTCGCCGTGCCCCAGTTGCCGCGGATGTTGATGGCCTGGTAGCCGCGGTACGGCCGCAGGAAATCGTCCGGCAGCGCCTTGCCGTTGGTCGGATCGACGTTCTCGGGGTGCAGGTCGACGAATTTCGCGCCGTCGGGCACGTAGTTGATGTTCGTCTGCATCTCGAGATAGCGGTTGAGCGCGCCGACGTAGCTGATGTCGACGACGGTGCCCCAGCCGATTTCCTGCTGGAGGCCCGTCGAAAAGCGGTACGCCACGGGGGTTTTCGACGTGCGATCGAGGCCGTTCACGCCGGTGGGCCGCGCGGAGAGCGTCGCGCCCGGCGCCATGAAGCCATCGAGCGTGTTGAAGAAGATCGTCGACTGGTTGAAGGTCGGCGGCCCTTGGAGATTCCCCTGCGATCCGCCGCCGAGCACCGCGTTGTGGTACACGCCCGCGCTCGCGTGGATCTTCGACCGGCTGTTGCCGAACAGATCGTAGGCGATGCCGGCGCGCGGCTCGAGCAGCACGGGCTGCTGATCGCGGAAGCCGCGCGGATAGTTCGGATCGGCGGCCGTGACCATGCCGTTGCCGATGACGCCGGTCCCCGGGACGAACGTTCCGACGTATACCTTGTCGAGGACCTGTCCGGTGACGCGATCGAGCGCGACCGACTTGCCGTTCACGAGCGCCGGGTAGTACAGGCGCGGCGCCTTCGCGGGATCGTAGCGATCGGGCACGAACGCGGCCGTCTTCTTGTTCGCCTGGAAGTAGGGCGTGTACCAGAGGAACCGCATCCCATAGTCGACCGTCAGCCGCGACCTCGCGCGCCAGGTGTCCTGCGCGTACCATTCCGTTTGCCAGTGACGGTTGCGCGTCGACCGGTACGCGTCGACTTCGTCGTACTGCCCGAAGACGCCGAGCAGCAGGTTCGAGAACGCGTAGTTGGTGTCGAGTGGATTGTTCGTGTTGCGGCTGAAGTTGAACTGCCCCATCCACAGGCCGCCGCGCGCCTCGTTGTTCCGCATGTACTCGAGATAGGCGCCGGTCTTGATCGCGTGGTTGCCTTTCAGCCAGGTGAGCGTCTCGGTCGCCGACGAGAGCCAGTCGTGGTCCGTCTCGCCGAGCCGCTGGTCGTACGTGAAATTCGTGTTGCTGACACCGGATCCGCTGTTGCCCAGCCCGAGCGTGATGAGCGGCATGATACCGAGCGGGTTCAGCTCCGGATGGAACTGGCCCACGTCGAATCCCATGTTCTTCCGAAGAATGCGCTGGAGATCGGCGTCGGTCGCCGTGCCGAAGCCCTCGGTCTGTCTCCGCACGCCGCCGTACAGCTCGTTGACCAGATTGGCCCCGAAGATGTGATGGTGTCCCACGGTCACGAAGTTGTTGCCGAAGTCGTACTTCGCCGCCAGATAGCCGAACTTCTCCGGGCCCGCCGTGATTTCGGATCCCTTCTGGACGGAGATGAAGCTGTTGAAGCCGACCGACAGGTTGTCGTTGGCCGTCCGCCGCCAGTCGATCTTCGCGACGTTATTCAGACGCGGCTTCTCCGGCGTCTCCTGCCGGATGAAGTTGTACAACCCCGCCGTCTCGCCGCGATTCAGGCGATTGGGCAGCGGCAGCAGGTTCATGATCGCGATGCCGTTGGGATTGAGCCGATCCTTCGGAATGACATTCCCCAGAAACGGCTGGCCGGTGAGCGGATCCTTGATGACGATCAGCTTGCCGGAGGCGTCGAGCGTCTGGGAAAAGTCGCCCTGCCGTTCGAGCGCGGTGGGCATCATGTACTTGCGGACGCCGCCGGGCTGCTGCGCCCGCGGGTTCTCCATCGAATAGAAGAAGAACAGTTTTCTGTCCGACGACTGGTTGAAGAGGCCCGGGATCTTGAGCGGACCGCCGACGCTCACCCCGTACGTGTCGTAGTGATACACGGGCGTGGGCAGATTGTTCCGCTTGTTGTCCCACGTATTCGCGTTCCACTGGTTCCGGCGGGCGTAGTAGTAGCCGGTCCCCGAATAGTGCTGGCCGCCGCTCTTCGTGATCACCTTCACGTTGGCGCCGCCGCTTCGGCCGTCCTCGGCCTTGTAGCTGCCGAGCAGCACGCGCACTTCCGCGATGGCGTCGAGGTTCGTCGCCGACGCGAAGCGATTGGTACCCGACAGCTCGTTCCCGTTCAGACCGTCGACCGTCACCTGGTTCCAGGCGCGGCGCTGGCCGCCGATGTTGGGAACCTGGGAGCCGAAGCTCTCGCCCATCGCCTCGATGTCGTCCTCGTAGCGTACGCCGGGCAGCAGACGCAGGAGCGACATGACGTCGCGTCCCTTGGTCTGAATCTGAGCGATCTGGGTCGACGTCAGCAGCCCGGTGTAGTCGCTGTTGCGCGTCTCCACGTGCGTGCCCGTCGCCTCGACCGTCACGACCTCCGTGAGGTTTCCGACGTCGAGCTTCAACCGCCCGAGATCGACGGCCGCGCTGGCGTTGACGACGTTGTTGCGCTTTTCGAGCGATCGGAAGCCGGTCAACGCGATGTTCACCGTATAGCTGCCCGGAATCACGGATCGGAACGTGAACTCCCCTTTCGCGTCGCTCACCATCGTGCGACTCGTCGCGGTTTTTTCGTCGGTGAGCGTGATCGTGGCGCCGGGAATCGCGGCGCCCTGCGCGTCGACGACCGCTCCGGAGACCGTGCCCGTGTCCTGGGCGCGCGCCGGCGAGGCCAGCGCCATCCCCATCCACGCCGCCATCGCCCACAGGCGCCAGCGGCTGCGTGCCCGCATCATGGCGTCCTCCCTCTTCTGTGTCTGAGGCCCCTAAACGGAAAGGTTTTACTACGCCTTTAGCGGTAAAGTCAAAGAACTTTAACGGTAAAGGAAAAGGAGTTTGATTCAAGTTAACCCAGCCGCGGCTGATGCCCGCGTCGGGTACCACTAGCGGCGGACGACATCTCCCTCGTACTCGACGACGACCACCGTCGCCATCGGATCGAGCATCGGCCGCGGCATCGCGAAGGTCGTCCGGCCGCTCTCGGTCTTGAGCTCGATCGGCGCCTTGTCGGCGAGGCGATAGGCGCGGAGGATGTGGTTTTTGATCGCGGGAATCTCGAACGGCGCGCGCGGCTCGCTGAAGAACGTGAGATACAGCTTGCCCGGCTTCGTCGTCACGCGCCACTCGGTGTCGGGCAGGAACAGCTTCTGGCCGCGGACGTCTTTGGCGCCGCGCGAGGAGTACTCGCCGAACTCGTCGCCGAACGGCGAGGCTCCCGCGCCGTACACTGCTTCCCCGTTCGCCTTGAGCCAGCGGCCGACCGTACGCAGGTTCTCCTGCGCCATCTGCGGAATCACGCCTTCGGCGGTGGGACCGACGTTCAGCAGATAGTTGCCTCCCTTGCTGACGATGTCGACAAGCTTGAACGCGATCTGTCCGGGCGATTTCCAGTTCGTGTCGTCCTTCCGGAAGCCCCACGTGTCGTTGGTCGTTGCCGGCGTCTCCCACGCCTCGGCCGACGCTTCCGACGGGATCACGTTGTCGCCCGTCGACCGGTAGTCGCCTTCCGTACCGAGCCGCCCGTCGATCAGCGTGTTCGGCTGCATCGAGCGGACGATGTCGGCGAAGCGCTGTCCGCGTTCGGGCGTCATCATGCGCGGGGTGTCGAACCAAATGAGCGCCACGGGTCCGTAGCCGGTCAGGAGCTCCCTGACCTGCGGCTCCGCCTTGCCGCGCAGGTAATCGTCGTATTTTTTCAGCTCCGTTTTCCCGTCCGGCGCGGTGTCGGGTCCGAAGTCCCACGTGTTGCCGGCGCCGCCCGGCTCATGCCAGTCCTGCGACTGCGAGTAATAGAAGCCGAGACGCATGTTGTGCCTCGCGCACGCGTCGGCCAGCTCCTTCAGCGCGTCGCGCTTGAAGGGAGTCGCGTCGACGATGTTGTACGGGCTGACCTTCGACTTGAACATCGCGAAGCCGTCGTGGTGCTTCGACGTGATCACGATGTATTTCATGCCCGCGTCCTGCGCGAGCTGGACCCACTGGTCCGCGTTGTACTTGATCGGATTGAACTGCGAGGCGAGCTTCTCGTACTCCTTGACGGGGACCTGGCAGCGGTTCATCACCCACTCGCCAAGCCCCAGACACCGGCGTCCCTGCCACTCGCCCGCCGGAATCGCGTAGAGCCCCCAGTGGATGAACATCCCGTACTTGGCGTCGCGAAACCACTCGAGCCGTTTCTCCTTCGCCGGGTCTGGTGGCTTGGGCGCCGTCGTCTGCGCGGCTCCCGTGCCGACGAGGCTCGCCCCTACCAGGATGGCCAACAGGCTCTTTCGCATTCATCCCTCCAGGCCGTAACAGGAGATTACGAGGTCAGAAATACCAGGAGATCTTGAACAGGAGGACAGGGGCAGGAGGGCGTTGATTCTCCTCCCCTCCTGCCTCATGCCTCCGTTAGAAATTGAACCGCAGCGACATCTGCAGCGTGCGCGGCGACCGGGTGGGGCTGCTGATGCCGATGGCGGTGCCGAAGTTCGCGTTCACCTGCGCGCCCGTCGCGTCGAACCGCGCCGTACGATCGATGTCCTGGAATTGCGTGTGGTTCAGGACGTTGTAGGCCTCGAGGCGGTATTGCAGCGAACGGCGGCCGCTGAAGGCGAAGTTCTTGAACAGCGCCAGGTTCCAGTTGTCGATGCCCGGCTTCCGCACGGCGTTGCGCGGAGCGTTGCCATAGTCGCCGCGTCCCGACGGCCGCTTGAAGCAGGAGGTGTCGAAGAAACCGGTCAACGCGCTGCCCGTATGCGCCATGGGGTCGCAGGTCATCACCGGGACGACGCTGCGGAGGCCGCCGCCAAGGTCGCTGCCCGTGCCGCCGTCGCCGCCGGTGAAGTCGAAGTTGTCGGTCGTCGTGAGGATCACCGGCGCCCAGTCGCCGCTGACGAACGCGTTCTCACCCGAGAGCTGCCAGCCGTCGAGGGCGTAATGGAGCGCATGCTGCGAGAAGCGCGCCGCCGAGATGTCCCACGTGTAGTTGATCACCAGCGAGTGCCGGTTGCTCTGCGCGAGCTCGCCGTAGTAGAACGACCGCGGCCGATTGAGCGTGATCGACAGATTGCCCGGATCCTCGTCGGCGAGGCCGCGCGCGCGCTGCAGCGTGTAGGCGCCGCCGAACTGCACGCCGTGGATGTAGCGGCGGTTCACCTGAAGCTGCAGCGCGTTGTAGTCGGACGTGCCCGAATTGCCGCGAACGCGGATCGCGCCGTAGCCGAGGTACGGACGCAGGAAGTTGTCCGGAAGCACCGCTGTGGCGCTCGTGCTGCCGGGATCGTGGTTCTGTGGATTGAGGTCGAGGAACTTGGCGCCGTCGGGGACTGCGTTGAGGTTGTAGTACATCTCGAGATTGCGGCCCGCAGTCCCGGTGTAGGTCGCGTCCATCGACGTGCCCCAGCCCAGCTCGCGCCGCAGTCCGATCGACCAGTTGTAGGAGGCTGGGGTCTTGTAGTTCGTCTCGAGGGCTTCCACCGTGCTGGGCGCCAGCAGCAGCGAGACGCCCGGCACGAACGTGTTCGCCATCGTGTTGTTCGGGATGATCGGATTGGTGATGAACGGCGGGTTGCGCAGGTTGCCGCTCGATCCGCCGCCGAGGCGCGCCTGGTGAAAAATGCCGGCGCTGGCATGCAGGGCCATCTTGCCTTCGCCGGTGAAGTCCCACGTGTAGCCGACACGCGGCTCGGGCTGCGGCTTCAGCGCGTCGCGGAAGCCTCGGGGCACGCCCGGATCCGTCTGTAGGACCATCCCGTTCGACTGATTTCCGGTACCCGGGACGTAGGCGCCGATGAAGATCTGATTGAGCGTCTGGCCGGTCGCGGGATCGACCGCGACGCGGGTGCCGTTGACCAGCGCCGGCACGTAGAGCCGGGGCACCGAGGCTGCGCTGAACTTCGACGGATCGAAGTTGGCGATCTGTTTGTCGGGCCGCCAGTACGGCGTGTACCAGAGGAAACGCAGCCCGTAGTCGAGCGTCATCTTCCGATTGATCTGCCAGGTATCTTGCCCGTACCACTCGGCCCACAACTGACGGTTGTGCGTATCGCCGTAGCGACTCGTCTCGGAGTACTGCTGGTAGACGCCGAGCAGCATGTTGGAGAAGGCGAAGTTCGTGTTCAGCGGATTGTTGTTGTTGTTGTTGAACTGGAACTGCCCCATCCACGTACCGCCGCGCGCCTCGTTGTTCTCCATGAATTCGAGCAGGCCGCCGAACTTCAGCGTGTGCGTGCCGCGGTTGAGCGTCAGGTTGTCGCGCACGTTGGTCAGATAGTCAAAAGCGGTCGATCCGAGACGGCTGTCGTAGGTGAAATCGGGGCTCGTGGTACCGGTCGTGTTGACGCCGAACGTGATCGTCGGAATCACCCCGAGCGTATTCAGATTCGTGAACTGTCCGAGGTTGTAGCCGACGGTCGTCTTCAGGATCTTCTGGAGATCCGCATCCGTCTTGGTGCCGAATCCTTCCGTCGCGCGGCGATAGCCCGCCGACAGCTCGTTGACGCCGCGAGCGCCGAAGACATGGTTCCAGCCGCCGTTGATCGAATTGTCTCCCGACACGTACGATCCGTCGAAGAAGCCCCACTTTGCCGGACCCGCGGTGATCTCGGAGCCGTACTGGCTCGAGCTCCACGTCCGGAACGTCCCCCACACACTGTTGTTGCCCGAGGGATGCCCGTCGAGGCGAACCAGATTGTTGAAGCGCGGATTGGTCGACGTCTCCTGGCGCTGGAAGTTGTAGCTGTTGTTCGCGCTCGTCGTGTTCGGCAGCGGCATCATCTTCATCAGGGCCAGCGCGTTCGGGTCGATGCGATTGCCGGGAATGACGTTGCCGGGGAAGCACCCCGGGCCGCCGGTCGTGACGCTGCAGGCCCCTGACAGGCTCGGATCCTTGATGGAGATCAGCTTGCCGTTCGCGTCGAAGGTCTGCGAGAAATCCCCCTGCCGCTCGAGCGCCGTCGGCATCCGGTACAGCCGGATCGGGCCGGGCTTGTCGACCTGCGGCGCTTCGAAGGAATAGAAGAAGAACAGCTTCTTGTTGTCCTTCGGATCGTAGAGCCCGGGGATGCGCACCGGACCGCCGATGTTGAAGCCGGGATCGTCGATGTGCAGCCTCGGCTTGGCGAGCCCCTGGCGGTTGTTCTCCCACGCGTTGGCGTTCCAGGCGTCGCGCTTGCCGTACCAGTACCCCGATCCCTGATAGGTGGAGCTGCCGCTCTTGCTCACGATCTCGATGTTGGCGCCGCCGCTGTGGCCGAACTCCGCCTTGTAGGTGTTCAGCAGCACCTTGACCTCGGCGATCGCGTCGAGATTGATCGTCGAGTTCATGCGGTTGGTCCCCGACAGCTCGTTGCCATTCAGACCGTCGACGGTCACCTGATTCCAGTGCTTGCGCATCCCGCCGATGTTGGGGATCTGCGAGCCGAAGCTGTCGCCCATCGCCTCGATGTCCCCCTCGTAGTGAACGCCCGGCAGCAGCCGCAGCAGGTTCACGACGTCGCGGCCGCGGCTCTGGATCTGCGAGATCTGCGTCGCCGTCAGCAGTCCGGAGTAATCGCTGTTCTTGGTCTCGATGGTGGCCCCTTCGGCCACGACCGACACGACTTCGCTGACCGTGCCGACCTCCAGCTTCAGATTGCCCAGGTCCAGCCGGCTGCTGGCGTTGAGGACGTTCCGCTTCTGCTCGTGCGTGCGGAATCCCGACAACTCGATCTTTACGGTGTAGGATCCGGGCGGCACGGCGCGGAAGGTGAACGTGCCGTCTGGGCCGCTCGCCGTCGTACGCGCGTCCGCGGTCGCTTCGTTCGTCAGCGTCACCGTGGCGCCCGGGACGACTTGATTGCTGGCATCGACGACCGTGCCCGAGATGCTGCCGGTATCCTGGGCGGCGGCGGGCATGGCGCCGAGCGCGAGCGCCAGACACGCGGCCAGCAGCGCGCGTCGGCCCGGACCGAAACGTGACACAAGAGCCATGATCGCTTCTCCTCGGAACACAGGCCCGCACCCGTGGAACGCGCGCTGTGATACTATGCTTTACCGCTAAAGTCAAGTCACTTTAACGTTAAAGTAAATCTGGTCGAGGGCGAATCGATGCCGCCAACCACCACCATGAAGCGCATCGCCGGCGAGCTCGGCGTGTCGATCACGACCGTCTCGAAGGTGTTGAACAACCGCGAGGACATCGGACACGCGACCCGCGCCCGCGTCCTCGCGAAAGTCGCCGAGCTCGGGTACCAGCCGAACGCGGTCGCGCGAAGCCTCACGCTCCGCCGCACCCACACGCTCGGGGTCGTCATCCCCGATCTGATGCATTCGTTCTTCGTGGAGATCGTCGCCGGCCTCGAGGCCACGGCGAGCGCGCGCGGCTACGGACTGCTTCTCTGCAGCTCGAACGAGGACCCGGGGAAGGAGCGCCAGGAGCTCGACATGCTCCGCCAGCGGCAGGTGGACGGCGTTGTCCTCGGGTCGGCGAACGCCGCCGGCAACACCGACCTCCTCCAGCAGCTCACCTCGATCGGCGTCGGCATCGTGATGATCGATCGCGACGATCATCCCGACGTGCGATGCGACCGGGTGGTCACCGACGATGAGGAGGTCGGACGGCTCGCGACTGCGCATCTGATCGATCAGGGACGTCGAGCGATCGCGCACATCACCGGACCGTCGATCGTCCACGCGAAGCGCCGCGCGGATGGTTATCGCGCCGCGCTCAAGGCGAAAGGGGTCAAGCTGCGAGCCGACTGGATGGTTCGCGGCGGGTTCAAGGAGGCGGACGGCTATCGCGCGATGAAGAAGCTGCTCGCAATGAAGCCCCGCGTCGATGCGGTCTTCGCCGCGAACGATCCCGCGGCCATCGGCGCGATGAAGGCGATCTGGGAGGCGCGCCTGCGTGTGCCCGAGGACATTGCGATCGTCGGCGCCGGCGACATCGCTCTCGGCGATCTGCTCCGAGTGCCGCTGTCGACCGTCAGTTGGTCGCGGGAAGACCAGGGCCGCTCGGCCGCGGAGCTGATCCTGGATCGGATCGGCGAGGATGCCGCCAGGCCGCGCGGGCCGCAGCGGGTCGTCATTCCTCCACACCTCGTCGCGCGCCGGTCCAGCGGGGGCCGGTGAGCAGGACGCTCCTGATCCTGCTCGCCTCGTCGGTGGTCTGGACCGTCCAGGGGCCGCGCGACAAGGACAAGGACGCCCAGATCGACATGACGCGCGAGCGCGCGCGCGTGCTCGCCGCCGCGTCGCGCTACCTGAAGGAAAGCCCCATCACCGTAACGGCTTCGCACTCGCCGCGCAGTACGGGCGGGCCGCACGATTACTTCTCCGAAGGCGACTACTGGTGGCCCGATCCCGAGCATCCGGACGGCCCGTACGTTCAGAGAGATGGTTTCAGCAATCCTGGCAATTTCGACGACCATCGGCGCGCGCTCATGCGCCTGTCCGTCCAGATGCCTGCGCTGGTCGCCGCCTACACGGCAACGAAAGATCGGAAGTACGCGATTCAGGCGCAGCGCCATGCCCGCGCGTGGTTCATGTCGCCCGTGACGCGCATGAATCCAAACCTCCGCTACGCGCAGGCGATCCATGGTCGCACCACCGGCCGCGGAACCGGTATCATCGACACGATCCACCTCGTCGAAGTCGCGCGCGCGCTCGAACGGCTCGACGGCGCGCCAGGCTGGTCTTCCGACGATGCGCGCGTCGTCCGCCAGTGGTTTGCCGATTACGTCGAGTGGATGACGACCGATCAGAACGGAAAGGACGAGCGCGACGCGACGAACAATCACGCGACGTGCTGGGTGATGCAGGTCGCGGCGTTCGCGCATCTGACCGGCAACCAGACGCTGATGCACGAGTGCCGCGCGCGATACAAGACCGTCCTGCTCAATCAGATGGCGCCCGACGGCAGCTTTCCGCGCGAGCTCGGTCGGACCAAGCCGTACGGCTATTCGCTCTTCAATCTCGAGGCGATGGCGACGATCTGCCAGATCCTCTCGACCCCGGAGGACGACCTGTGGACGTTCGAGCTCCCCGACGGCCGCGGCATGCGCCGGGCCATGGAGTACATGGTTCCGTACATTCGCAACAAGAAGTCCTGGCCCAAGCCGCCGGACGTGATGTACGACCAGTACTGGCCGAGGCGCCAGGCCAGTCTGCTCTTCGCGGGCGTCGCGCTCAAACGTCCCGACTATCTCGATCTCTGGTCGACGCTGCCCGCCGACTCCGACGTGGAGGAGGTCGTTCGCAACTTCTTCATCCGTCAGCCGCTGCTCTGGTTCGACTAGTTGGGTTCATCGGGTTCATCGGGTTCAACGGGTTCGGGTTCTCGGGGTTCGGGTTCGGGTTCGGGTTCGCGCAAGAGCGGACGGATCGTTCGCTGAAAAGCCCGGACGGGCACGTCGTGTTCGAGCGGAGCGAGTCCGATCGGCTGCGCTTCAGGGTTCTGCGCGACGGCGCGACCGTCGTGGAATGGTCGAACGCCGGGATCGTCGTCGACGGCGTCGATCTGAGCGCGTCGCGGCCGGTCGCCACGAGCGGCGCGGTTACACAGACCAGCGAAGACTATCCCACGCGTGGCGTCCACGCGATCGCGCACAACCGCAGCAACAACGCCGTGTACCGATTCGCGGGATTCTCGCTGCAAGTCCGCGCCTTCAACGACGGTGTCGCGTTCCGCTTCATCGTTCCGACTTCGCCGGAGCGCGGCCCGTCCGAAACACGCACCCCGGACGAAGCAACGACGTTCAGGCTGCCGGCAGGATCGACGACGTGGTCGCACGACCTGCACGGCCACTACGAGGGGACGTACGTGCGGCGCGCGATCGAGGACGTCCCGCTAGGCGACTGGGCCGCGCCGCCGCTGACATATAAGCTCCCGGGAACCGGCGGCTACGCCTCCATCACCGAAGCGGCCCTGAGCGGTTATGCCGGGATGGCGCTCGAGGCCGACGGCCGGGGCGGCTACGTGGCGCGCCTTGGACACGCGCATCCCGTGTCCTATCCGTACGCGCTCCGCTATACCGCGGAAGACGTGCAGCGGCTGGCGACGCCCGCACAGATCACCGGCCAAATTCAGACGCCGTGGCGGGTCATCCTGGTCTCGGCGGATCTCAACGGCCTGGTCAACAACGACATCATCCACAATCTGGCGCCGCCCCCGGACGCGGCACTCTTCCCGCAGGGACAGGCCACCCCCTGGATTCGTCCGGGCCGCGCCGTGTGGCGATATCTCGACGGCGGCGAGAACACGTACGAGGGACTCAAGCAGTTCACGGATCTCGCGGCGAAGCTCGGCTTCGAGCATCACGTCGTGGAAGGGATCTGGAGCCGCTGGACGCCGGAGCAACTGAAGGCGTTCGTCGATGACGCGACGGAGCGCCACGTCGGAATCTGGCTCTGGAAGCACAGCCGCGACCTGCGCACCGCGGAGATGCGGCGCGATTTCTTCGATCTGTGCGCCCGCAATGGCGTCGTCGGCGCGAAGATCGACTTCTTCGATCATGAGGCGAAGGAGACGATCGATCTGTACGAGGCGATCCTCCGCGACGCAGCGATCCACCACGTGATGGTCGACTTCCATGGCGCGAACAAGCCGACCGGCGGCGATCGCACGTGGCCGAACGAGCTCACGCGGGAGGCCGTCTACGGGATGGAGCACCGAGGCACGGCGCCACTCGGTCCGCACGACGCGACGGTGCCGTTCACCCGCTTCCTTGCAGGGAGTGCCGACTACACGCCCGTCGTGTTCGGTGCGCGGCGACGCGAGACGTCGGCAGCGCATCAGGCCGCGACCGCGGTCGTGTTCACCTCGTCCCTGCTGGTGTACGGCGGCCATCCGCAGAACCTGCTCGACAGCGCCGCATCGGAGATCTTGCGGAACGTGCCGTCGACGTGGGACGAGACGATCGTCCTGCCGGGGAGCGAGATCGGCGACGTCGCGGCATTCGCGCGCCGGAAAGGGCGCGACTGGTTCGTCGCCGTGCTCAACGGATCGGGCCCGAGGTCGCTGCGCATCGCCCCGACATTCCTCGGCGCGGGCCGCTATGACGCGACGATCGCACGTGACGATGCGGGCGATCCGGCGCTGATGAAGATGGAGACGCGCACGCTCGGCGCGGACAATCTCCTCACGATCGAAATGCGCGACGGCGGCGGCTTCCTCGCGCGGCTCGTGGCCCGGGCGGGGTCTGACCCCGGAATGGGGCCGCTCCCCGTCGTCCGGGGTCTGACCCCGATTTTGCACTTTGCGGTGTCAAGCGGTGCCAGAGCAGATTCTGCGTACCTGAAACGAAGGCCGGGAGATTTGGTGTGGCGGAACTGAACACGGAACCGCACGTCCGATTCAACCCCCTGCGTCGGGAGTGGGTGCTCGTCTCGCCGCAGCGGACCGCGAGGCCGTGGCTGGGGCAGATCGAGCGGATTCCCGAAGACGACGTGCCGTCGCACGATCCGTCGTGTTACCTCTGTCCGCGCAGCTCGCGCGCGCGCGGCCTCGTCAATCCCGACTACCGATCGACGTTCGTCTTCGACAACGACTTTCCCGCGCTGCTGCCGGGCGCGCCGCGCGAGGTCTCGGACACGGCGGGCAGTCTCCTGATCGCGCGGACGGAGCCGGGCGTCTGCCGCGTCGTGTGCTTTTCGCCGCGCCACGACCTGACGCTCGCGCGGATGCATCCCCAGGAGCTGCGCGGCGTCGTCGACGTCTGGGTCGACGAGACGCGGACGATCGGGCGCGAGGCGCGCATCAACTACGTCGAGATCTTCGAGAACCGCGGCGCCGCGATGGGCGCGAGCAACCCGCATCCCCACGGACAGATCTGGGCGACGGCCACGATCCCCAACGAGCCGTCGCGCGAGCAGGAGTCGCTGCTCGCCTATCGCGACGGGAAACGGACCTGCCTGCTGTGCGATTACCTCGCGGTCGAGCTCGCGCGCGGCGTGCGGACGGTCTGCGAGAACGACGTGTTCGCGGCCATCGTCCCGTTCTGGGCCGTGTGGCCGTTCGAAACGATCGTTCTGCCGCGGCGTCATACGGCGAGCCTCGAGGACCTGACGTCGGCCGAGCGCGACGGACTGGCCGACCTGCTCAAACGGGTGACGACGAAATACGACAACCTGTTCGAGACGCCGTTTCCGTATTCGATGGGATTTCACCAGCGCCCCACCGACGGCGATGCGCACGACGAATGGCATCTGCACGCGCACTTCTACCCGCCGCTCCTGCGCTCCGCGACCGTGCGCAAGTTCATGGTGGGTTTCGAAATGCTTGGAAGCCCGCAGCGCGACATGACGCCCGAGGACGCGGCCTCGCGGCTGCGCGCGGCGAGCGAGGAACACTATCGTGAGCGAGAAGCGATCCGGTCCAGGTGATCTGTCGCGACGCGAGCTGCTGGCGGCGGCTCTGGCGGTCCCCTTCCACCGCGCGTGGACGCAACTGCCCGGCGGACGCGCGATTGGCGGCGACCTGCGCGCAGCGCGCGGGTTCGTCGTCGGCGCGGACGCCGCGGATGTCTCGCGCGTCGAGTTGACGCGGAACTGGATTGGCGACGTCTGCCGATCGCGCGTCGCGAACAAGGGTCGCGCGGCCGTCGCGATCAAGGAGATAGTGCTCTTCGACGTCGCGCTGGCGCAGCCGCCGTACACGCCGATCTACGGCGAAGGGTTCCAGATGCTGACGCAGTCCGGCGGCACGCTCGCGGCGCCAAAGGATCTCGGCTCGTACACCGACGCGAAACACTACAAGATCCCGATGCCGCAGGGAGCCGACACGTACTTCGGCGTCATGACGCTCGGGGCCCGTGCGCTCGGCTTCACGTCGGTCCGTCGCTTCAGCGGCCTTTTCCGGCTTCGGCCGCCGGCGTCCCTTCAGGTCATCGTCGATACGGAGGGGCTCGCGCTCGCGCCGGGCGAAAGCTGGGATCTCGAGGAGTTCTCGACCGCCGAAGACGCGTCGCGCGATGCGGCGCTCGCCGCGATCGGGACGCGGCTGGCCGAGAATCATCCGCCGCTCAGATCCGCCGCGCCGCCAACCGGCTGGTGCTCCTGGTACTGCTTCGGCCCGCGCGTGACCGCGCAGAACATCCTCGACAACCTCGACGTCATCGCCAGGAAGATTCCAGGCCTCACCTACGTCCAGATAGACGACGGGTATCAGCCCGCGATGGGCGACTGGCTGGAAACGGGCGCGGCCTTCGGCGGGGACGTGCGGAAGGTGCTCGACGCCATCCGGCAGCGCGGTTTTCAGCCGGCAATCTGGGTGGCGCCCTTCGTCGCCGAGGAGCACTCGCACGTGTTCCAGCAGCATCCGCAGTGGTTCGTCAAGGATGCGGACGGATCGCCGCTTCGGTCGGACAAGGTCACCTTCGGCGGGTGGCGTCACGGGCCCTGGTACGTCCTGGACGGCACGCACCCCGACGTCCACGCGCATTTCGAACGCGTGTTCAGCACGATGAGAAAGGAGTGGGGCTGCACGTACTTCAAGCTCGACGCGAATTTCTGGGGCGCGATCCATGGCGGACGCTTCCACGATCCGAAGGCCACGCGCATCGAGGCCTATCGCCGCGGCATGCGGGCGATCCTTCGAGGCGCACGCGACAGTTTCATTCTCGGCTGCAATCACCCGATCTGGCCGTCGGTCGGCCTGATTCACGGATCGCGCAGCTCGAACGACATCAAGCGTTCGTGGGATCGCTTCCGCACGACGGCGCAGCAGAACCTGCTCCGCAACTGGCATAACGGACGCCTCTGGTGGAACGACCCCGACGCGGTCGTCCTCACCGGCGATCAACCGGAGAACGAATTCGTGTTCCACGCCACCGCGATCTACGCCACGGGCGGGATGGTGCTCTCGGGCGACGATCTGACGTCCATTCCCGAGCCGCGCCTGGCGATGCTCAGGAAGCTGCTGCCTCCCACCGGCATTCCCGCCGTGTTCGATGACGACACGCTGCGCGTGGGCACGGTGACCCTCGGGAACAAGCAGATCTTGTGCCTCTTCAATTTCGACGACGCGCCGCAGACGATCTCCGCGAAGCTTCCCCGCGGCTCGCGCGTGACGGACTTCTGGAGCGGCGAATCCCTCGGGCGGCTCGACGCGGTGAGCATCAAGGACATGCCGCCGCATTCCGCGCGGCTGCTGGAGTGCGTGCATGCGTAGAGAACAGGCCTACGTCGCGGTCACGTCGTTCGCGGCGCTCTTCGCGATCGTCGGGCTCGCGCTGTACGGGCTGCCCTTCTACTACGACTTCATGGTCCGCGAGTTCGGCTGGTCGCGCACGCAGGTCACATCCGGCAACGCCATCAGCAAACTCCTCATCGGCCCGCTGTTCGGATTCGCGGCCGGCTGGATCGTCGATCGGTTCGGGCCGCGGCGGCTCATGATGGCCGGCGTCCTGATGGCCGGTGGCGCGCTGATCGGTCTTGCGCACATGACCGCGCTGTGGATGTTCTACCTGTTCTACATCTTCAACGCGCTCGGCTACGTGTGCGGCGGACCGCTGCCCAATCAGGTGCTGCTCTCGCGATGGTTCGATCGCGCGCGCGGCAAGGCCATGGGGTTCGCCTATCTGGGCATCGGCATCGGCGGCTATCTCGTGCTGCGCCTCTCGCCGTGGCTGGTCGCGACGTTCGGCGGATGGCGCGGGGCCCTGCAGGCGCTCGGGATTCTGATCGTCCTGATCGCGCTCCCGCTGGCGTACTTCGTTCGCGACGAACCCGCGGCCATCGGCGCGTCCAGATCCGGGGCGAGGGCCGTCCAGCCGCTGGCGGGCGTCTTCCGCACGCCGGCCTTCTACCTGCTGGCCGTCGGCAGCATGTGCTCGATCGCGGCCGTCGGCGGCACGAATCAGCACCTCAAACTCTTTCTCAGCCTCGACCTGAAGTATTCACAGACGGCGTCGGCATCGATCGCGTCAACAGTCCTGGCGTGCAGCATCGCGGGACGTCTCTTCATGGGATGGCTCGCCGACCGGATGGCGCGCAAGCACGTCATGCTGCTCATTTACGCGCTGATCGCCGCGTCGATTCCCTTGCTCTTCGTCGGGCAGTCGCGTTCCGCGTTGTACGGATTTGCGGTCGTCTTCGGTCTCGGCCTCGGCGGCGAGTACATGATCATTCCGCTGATGGCCGCGGAGCTGTTCGGCGTCAAGGTCCTCGGTCGGCTGCTCGGCGTCATTCTCACCGCCGACGGCGTCGCCGAGGCGACCGCGCCGATGCTCGTCGGCTACCTCCGCGATACGAGCGGCAGCTATCGCATGGGATTCACGACGCTGATCGGGATCGCGCTCGCCGGCACCGTGGCAATCGGCCTCCTGCCGCGGCAGGCGGGCGTGCCGCTGGAGTCCTCACATGTCTGAACTGAATCGTCGATCGTTTCTCGCCTCGCTCGCGGCGCTTCCGTCGATCTTCCGCCTAAAGGCGGAAGCCGCAGGTACGGAAGGCACAGGCACGATGCGTCTCGGCTACGCCGCCATCACGTGGGGCGGCAACGACACACAGGCGATCGGCGACATCGCGGACGTCGGCTTCAAAGCCATCCAGCTTCGCGCGACGGCATTCGACAAGTGGGGCGCGCGGCCGGCCGATCTGCACGCGCTTCTCGAGAAACGGAGCCTGGAGTTCCCGGTGCTCTCGAGCGGCAATCTCAAGTACCAGCCGGCGGACCGGCAGGCGCAAATCGATCTGCACCTCTCGCACGCCGCATTCGTGCGCGACGCCGGCGGCCAGTATCTGCAGGTGATCGACGAGAAGCCGAAGGATCGGCCCGTACGCCGTGACGACTACGGCGCGCTCGCGGACATGTTGAACAGGCTCGGCGAGCGCACGAAGGCCATCGGCGTGCCACTCCTCTATCACCATCACATGAACAGCACCGGAGAGGCGCCGGAGGCGATTGAGGCCATCATGGCGGACAGCGCCGCCGGCGCGGTCGGCCTGCTCTTCGACATCGCGCACTATCAGCAGGGTGGCGGCGACCCGGTCAAAGCCATCCGGCGGTACGGCAAGGCCATCAAACTCGTTCACCTGAAAGACGTCCGGCCGATCGACGCCGCCCCGGGCTACCAGTGGGTGGAGCTTGGCCGCGGACGCGTCGACGTCAAGGGATGCGTCGAGGCGCTCAACGAGATCGGCTTCGACGGCTGGGCAATCGTCGAGTTCGATCGCGTCGTCGATCCGGGAGGGACGCCGAAGGCGAGCGCGATCGCCAACCGCGAGTACGTCGTGAAGCAGCTCGGACTGACGCTCTAATCCGTATCGGAGAGAGACATGCTGACAGGATTCCGGCAGTTTTGCTTGATCGCCTTGCGCACGCTGGTCGGCTGGCATTTCGCGTACGAGGGGTTCTACAAGATGAGGCTGCCGGGCTGGACACGCGCGGGCGAGCGGATCGCCGCCTTCAGCGCCGAGGGATACCTGAAGGGCGCGACCGGTCCCTTTGCCTCCGCGTTCCACTCGTTAGCGGCGCACGCGGGCATGGTGCACGCGATCGATCTGATCGTCCCGGCCGGCCTGCTGCTGGTCGGACTTTCCCTGATGCTGGGCCTCCTGACGCAGGTGGGATGTCTCGGCGCGATGGCGTTTCTGACGCTGTTCTATCTCTCGCAGCCGCCGTTCACCGGCATGCCGATGGCCGGGGCCGAAGGCACGTATCTGATCGTCAACAAGAACGTGATCGAGTTCGCCGCGGTCCTCACGATTTTTGCGTTCCGCACCGGAGCTCTCGCCGGGCTGGATCAGTTATGGATCGAGGCGAAGCGCGCGTCGCTCTGATCGTCGGAGCCGGCATCGGCGGACTGGCGGCGGGCATCGCCCTCCGCCGCGGCGGCTGGGGCGTCCGCGTGTTCGAGCGCGCCGCGAACCCGCGCGAGCTGGGCTTCGCCCTGGGGCTGGCGCCGAACGCGCTGATGGCGCTTCGCGAGATCGGCCTTGGGGATGCGGCGCTGCGACAGGGTGCCCGCGTGCGGACTTTCGAGTTGCGGCGGGCAGACGGCTCGGCCTTGAAACGAATCCGCTTCAGCGAGCACGCTGCCATGTCGGTCGTCATGCTGAGAACGACTCTGCATGGCGCGCTGCTCGACAGCGTCGGCACGGACGCGCTGCGGCTCGGCCGCGAAGCGACGGGAGCCACGTCGAGCGGGGACGGGGCGGAGCTCGAGTTCGCCGACGGCACGACCGTGCGCGGCGACGTCGTCATCGGTGCTGACGGCGTGGGCTCGGCGATTCGGCGGCGACTGCACCCGGAGGAACCGTCGCCCTCGCCGTCCGGCTATTACGCGCTGCGCGGCGTCGCACATGATGCCGCGCACAACCTGGGCGACGTCGATACCGCCGTCTATCTCGGTGACGGCGTGGAGGCGGGACTCGCGAAAGCGAGCGCCAGCGCCGTCTATTGGTACGTGTCTCTGGTTGACGAGTATGTCGAGGGCGGCAGGGATCCGCGTGCGATCCTCAGGCGGTGCACCCGCGGACTGGACGAACGTTTCTGCGCGGTCGCGGATGCCACCTCGGCCGAGGACCTGCGGCTCGATCGGCTCTTCACGCGCGCCCCTATCGACCGATGGGGAGAAGGCCGCATCACGCTGCTCGGCGACGCCGCGCATCCCGTGCTCCCGCATACCGCGCAGGGCGCGGCGCTCGCGCTGGAAGATGCCGTCGCGCTCGGGCTTGCGCTCGGCCGCGGACAGGAGCCGTCGCACCGCCTGAGAGTCTACGAGCGCGTGAGATCGCGGCGAACCGCGCGCACGATCGCCATCGGGCCGCGCATCGCGGCGATGAGCACGACCAGGAGCGCGCTGCGCATCCGTGCGCGTGAAGCGGCGATCCGTCTGCTGCCGGGGAGCCTGCTCTCAAGCTTTCTCACGCTGCATGCACGCGATCCGCATCGCCGGCTCAGACCGTAGCCGGACCGAGGCGTCAGGAATCCGGCGCGAGCAGGAAAAGATCGCGTCCGGCGTGCTCGACGACGAGCGTGTCGGGATCGCGGCGGGCCGCCTCGAGATCGATCGATCCGCAATCCGCGAAGCCAAGCTTGACGCGGCGGCACACGTCTTCGGGGATCGCCGACGCGAGCGTGATGCGGTAGCGCGGCTCGACCTTGCCGTCGGCGCCGGTGCGGCCGGCGTAGCTGACGTGGGCGAGGTGCGCAGCCACACACAGGTTCGCGCGGAGCTCGTCCGATCCCTCCACCATCTCGCGAACCTGCTCGAGCGGGGCGTAGCCGTACTTCTCGATCAGCCGCCCGTGCGTCGTCGAGATGCCTTTGAGGTGCGGCGCGTAGACGATCAGCTCGCCGCCGTCCTCGATGATGCCGCCAAGCTTGTAGCTCGCCTTGCCGCCGACCCACAGCTCGTCGTAGTGCTCGTCGAGCAGAGCGACGACGCGGCGGTAGCGTCGATCGACATAGCGGATGTGCACGCGAGCGCTGACCGCCGCGGCCTGGCGGACGGTTTCGCGCAGGCCGCCCGCGAAGAGCGCGTGCGTGCGCAAGCCCTCGTCATTGCGGGTCGAAACCGATGTGAAGCCGATCACGGGCGTGGTCACGCGATCCGCGGCGGCCTCGATGACGTGCCGGGTCGGTGTCTCGACCCGGCCGATCACGCGCTCGATCGTCGCGAGCGCGCCCAGCCAGTGCGTCAGATGCGTGAGCTCGGGGCCGGCGACGCCCGGAAAGAAGTACTTCGCGCCGCCCGCGAATCCCGCGACTTCGTGAGGGACGACGGCGCCGACGACGAGAATCAGATCGTAAGCGCCGGGCGCCAGCCGGGCGTTCAACTGGACGGGCACGTCTTCCGCCATCAGTCCGCCCGTCAGCGATGCCACCTCGGAGCGCGACAGCGTCCCCAGGGTCGTCAATTCGGACGGCCGATCCCAGTGGTGATCGAAAAGATCGGCAAGAAGGGGCAGATCGCCCCGTCCCGCGCCGACCTTCGCGCGCTTCTCCGCATCGGTCATGGGCGGATGCGTGCCTTGCGCGACCAGCGCGTCGAGGCGGCCGGCGGCGCGCGCCGCCAGTTCCTGCGCGATCATCGGGAACAGCAGATCCGTGTTGTCGTCGCGCGTGCGATCGGGAATCACGGCAAGCACGCGCGTCCCCGCGCGCACGCGACGGAGCGCGTCACGGACGACCTGGCGGAGATCCGCCGGCGTCAATACGCCGACGGCCGGCGCTGGCGCAATCGCCGCGGTGGTCACGCGCGCGACTCCACGGGCGCGGGATCGAGCCGCGGCACCAGGATCTGGACGATGACGAACGCCACCAGATAGGCCGAGGCGGCGATCAGGAAGACGACCACGTAACTGCCCGTCGACTGCAGGACGTAGCCGGTGATCTTCGCGATCAGCATGCCGCCGACGGCGCCCCACATGCCGGCGAAGCCGACGACCGATCCGACGGCCTGCCTCGGAAACATGTCCGAGGCGAGCGTGAACACGTTCGCCGACCATCCCTGATGAGCGGCCGCGGCGAGAGCGACGAGGAGCACCGCGACCCATTCGTGCGGCGCCTTGGCCGCGAACGCGACGGGCACCACGGCGAGCGCGCACACGAGCATGGCGGTCTTGCGCGCGCGGTTCACGGACCATCCGCGTCTCAACAGCGACGACGACAGCCAGCCGCCGCCGATGCTGCCGACCGTGGCGAACTGGTAGATGACGATCAGCGGGAGCGCGAGCCCCTTGAGCTGCACGCCGTACTGCTTGAACAGGAAATCGGGAAACCAGAACAGATACAGCCACCAGATCGGATCGGTGAGTCCCTTCGCGATCGCGACGGCCCACGTCTGCCGGTACGGGACGATCGAGAGCCACGGCACGCGGGCGGGCGGATCCGGCGGGTCGCTTTGAATGTAGGCGAGCTCGCTGGGCCGCAGGCGGGGATGCCGGCCCGGCGGCGCATAAATCGGCCACCAGAGCACCAGCCACAGGAAGCCGAGCGCGCCGGTCGCCACGAACGCGGCGGGCCATCCATACGTGTAGGTCAGCCACGGCACGACGAGCGGCGCGACGATCGCGCCGATGTTCGTGCCGGAGTTGAAGATGCCGGTCGTCAGGGCGCGCTCGCGTTTCGGGAACCACTCGGCGACCGTCTTGATCGCCGCGGGAAAGTTTCCCGCCTCGCCGAGCCCGAGCAGGAATCGCACCGCGATGAAGCCGGCCACCGACCCGGAGTACGCGAGCCCCGCCATCGCCAGGATCGGGGCGAACGCCCGGCCGATGCCGGTCGCTTCGGCGTGCGCGACCGCCGCCACGCTCCACAGCAGGATGGCGAGGGCGAAGCCGATTCTGGTGCCGATGCGGTCGATGACGCGGCCCGCGACCAGCAGGCCGATCGCGTAGGCGAGCTGAAAGGCGAACACGATGTCGGCGTAGTCGATCTCGCTCCAGCCGAATTGCTGCTGCAGCGTCGGCTTGAGGAGGCTCAGGACCTGGCGGTCGATGTAGTTGATCGTCGTGGCGAGAAAGAGCAGCGCGCAGATGCCCCACCTCAGCGACCCGACGCCGCGGCCGGAAGTGGAGCCTGCCGTCGAAGAAGATGCCGTCGCCATCGATGCTGCCGCCTTTCGATCAGATCGTCGGGTTCCGCCGGTGGATCGCGAATTCGCGGAAGCCGAGGCGCTCGGTGGCGGTCTCCTTCCCCGATGCCACTGCGAGCACGTCGTCGAACAGCCGCGCGGCCGCCGCGTCGAGCGTCTCGCGATCATCGAGCACGCCGCTCACGTCGAGATCGATGTTGTCGGCCATCGACGCCGCGGTCCGCGCGTTCCCGGTGATCTTTATCACGGGCGCGATCGGATTGCCCGTGGGCGTCCCCAGGCCCGTCGTGAACACCACGACCTGCGCGCCGCCGCCGACCATCCCGGTCACCGATTCGACGTCGAGCCCGGGCGTATCCATCACAGTCAGACCCTTGCGCGTGATGCGTCCGGCGTACGGCACGACGTCGGCCAGCGGCGTGCGCTCCCCGCCCTTGTGCGTGGCGCCGAGCGACTTCTCTTCGATGGTCGTGAGGCCGCCGCGAATGTTGCCGGGCGAGGGCTGGGTGCCGCGAATGTCGAGCCCGAGGGCCATCGCTTCGGATTCGACGCGGTTGATGACGCGCAGCAGCCGCCCCGCCGTCTCGGCGTTCGGCGCGCGCGCGGCCAGCAGGTGCTCGGCGCCCATGATCTCGGCGATCTCGCCGAGCACGGCCGATCCACCCAGGTCGACCAGCCGGTCCGCCACGAGTCCCAGCGCTGGATTCGACGCAAGGCCGGACGTATAGTCGGAGCCTCCGCACTTCACCGAGAGAATGAGCGACGACACGTCGCACGCCTCACGCGGCGTCCGTGCGAGATCGGCGGCCATGGCGCGCGCGATGCTCGTCGCGCGGGCGGTGGCGCGCACCGTGCCCCCCTCGCTCTGAATCGCGACAATCTCCGCTGGCTTTCCCGCCGCTCGCGCGGCCTCGGCCAGTCGCTGCGCGACGACCTGCTCGCACCCGAGCGCAATCACGAGCACCGCGCCGACGGTCGGGTGGCCGCAGTACGCGGCGAGCGTGTCGTGCGTGACGTGCATGTCGGGCCCGAGCTGGCCGCAGCCGGCGGTGTGCGGCAGCGCCGTACCGATCGGCGCCACCGCGGCGGCGACGCGTTCGGCAACCACCGACGCGCAGATCACGGTCGGGACGACGAGCACGTGATTGCGCGTCCCGACGCGCCCGTCGGGCCGGCGGTATCCCTGAAAGACCGGCGCGCTCACGCGTTTCTCCGATCGTCGGGCGGCTCCGCGATCCGGCCGTCCTGCGGGACCTCCCGACGCGACGCGAGGTCCCCCCGTCCGCGCGCGCTCGACACGTTGTGCGTGTGCACGTGCGCGCCCGCCGCGATCTCGCTCGTGGCAGTGCCGATGGAGTTGCCGTACTTGATGACCGGCGCGCCCGCTGCAATCGCCGCAAGCGCGATCTTGTGCCCTCGCGGAATGCGCTCGCGCACGGTGATCGCCGCGGCGTCCCGCGTCACCACCCGGCCCGGCTCCAGCGTCTCGAGCGCGGTCCCCACGTTGTCGGCGACGCTGATCACAATCACCGGATTCACTGGTTGACCCCGCTTGCGAGAAACCCGCCGTCGACCACCAGAAGCTGTCCGGTCACGAAGCTCGCCGCGTCCGAGGCGAGATACACGGCCGCGCCCACCAGCTCGTCGAGCTGTCCGAACCGGCGCATCGGCGTGCGCAGCAGGAACTCCTGGCCGCGCGGGCCTTCCAGCAGCTTCGCATTGAGATCCGTCCTGAACACTCCCGGCGCAATCGCGTTCACCGTCACGCCGTAGCGCGCCCACTCAACCGCCAGCGCGCGCGTCAGCCCCGCCACGGCGGATTTGGACGCCGTGTACGCGCTGACTTCCTGCAAGCCGACAAACGACGACAACGACCCGATGCCGATCAGCCGTCCCCTGCCCTGCGCGATCATCCCCGGCGCGAAGGCCTTGTAGGCGCGCAGCGTGCCCATCAGGTTGACGTCGACGATGCGCTGCCATTCGGCGGTGTCCATCTCGAGCGTCGGCGCGCGGCGGGTCACGCCCGCGCAACTGACGACGATGTCGACGCGTCCGAGCGCGGCGATCACGGCATCGCGCATCGACGCCAGCGACGCTTCGTCGCCGACGTCCGACGCGACGTTGAGCGTTCGGCGTCCACGCCTCACGATTTCGGCGCCGACCTCGTCGACCAGATTCTGACGTCGCGCCGTGGCGACGACGTCGGCCCCGGCATCGGCCAGACCGAGCGCGAGGACGCGGCCGATCCCGCTCGTGCCGCCGACGACGACTGCAATCCTGCCGGTGAGATCGAAGATGGACACACCGCGATTATATCGACTCGACCGTGGCATGATACGTGTCGATAAAGAGTCATTGGCGATTGGCGATTGGCGGCTGCCGATGGCTTGACGAGCGCTGATTGCCGATCGACGGATCGACGATCGTCGGTTAAATTGGCGATCGCCGATCTGCGAGTGAATCGCCGGTCGATAAGTCAAATCGCCAATCGAAATTGCGTCGATCGCCAATCGTCACTCGTCAACCCCAGTCGCCAACCGGCAACCGGCAATCGGCAGTGCGGCCGGCCTGACTACCGCCGCCGACGCGACCAGTACCAGTAGAACGGCAGGCCCGCGAGCATCAGGCCGATGCCCGCGAGCGCACGGCCCGGCGTGGCGATGAACGTGTTGGCGATGAGCCACCCCGCGACGATGAGGAACACGACGGGCACGACGGGATAGCCGATCGCCCGGTACGGGCGCGGCGCGTGCGGAAGCTTCCGCCGGAACACGAACACCGACGCCGTGGACAGCCCGACGAAAATCAGCACGGCGAAGATCGCGTAGTCCGTCAGCGTGTCGTACGACCCCGAGAACACCAGAATCACGGCCCATGCCGCCTGCACGACCAGCGCCGCGATCGGCACCCGGGTGCGCGGGCTCAACCGTCCGAGACGCGCGAAGAACAAACCGTCGACGGCCATCGCGTACGGAATGCGCGCCGACACGAGCGTGACGACCTGGAGCGAGCCGAACACGGCCATCGCGAGCGCAGCCGCCATGAGTCCGGCTGCCCGGGGGCCAAGAAACCGCATGACGACCTCGGTCGCCACGGCCGACGATCCGGGAACGTCGGCGATCGCCGTCGGCGTCAGCACGTAGAAGTACGCAACGTTGGCGAGGATGTAGAGAGTCGCGATGATGCCGAGACCGCCGATGATGGCGCGCGGCAGATTCCGCTGCGGATTCTTGACCTCGCCGGCGACATAGGTCACCTCGTTCCAGCCGTTGTACGACCACATCGCGCCCATCATCGCCGCGCCGAAGCCCGCCACGCCGCCGCGCGCCGCGGCGCCCACGCCGTCACACGCCGCGCCGGCGGCCGACATCCCGAAATGCATCCAGTCGCCGCGCGCGAGCAGGAACGCGCCGAGCCCGACCCCGGCGACGACGACAACCTTCAAGGCGGCCATCGCGGATGCGGTCCGTCCGCCGACCTGCACCGCGGCGCAGTTGATCAGGGTGACGACGACAATGGCGCCGCTGGCGACGAAGGGCAGCAGCGCCGGCCGCGCCTGCAGCGCGCCGCCGCTGACGACGTTGAGGAAGATGGCGAAGCCGGCGGCAAGCCCCGCCATCCCGCCCGTGCTCGCGACGAAGAACCTCGTCCACCCATAGAGAAATCCCCAGAGCCGTCCGTATGCGTCGCGGACGAATACGTACTCGCCTCCCGCGTACGGCATGAGCACGGCGAGCTCGGCGTAGGTGAGCGCGCCCGCCAGACTCAGCAGCGCGCCGACGATCCACACCGCGATGACCATGCCGGGCGTGCCCACGTTGCAGGTCATCACGCGCGCCTTGAGAAAGACGCCGGTCCCGATGACATCGCCGACGACGATCGCGGTTGCGGCGAGCAGACCGAGGCCGCGCACCAGCGAGAGCGAAGCGGGCGCCGGCGAAGCCGTCGACGTCACCGGGGAGGATCGAACACGTCGACGAGCCCGGCGTCGATGAACTGGCCGCCGCGGACCTGGTGCGCGTGAAGGGCGAGGGTGTTCGCGCCGGGCCGCAGGGCCGCGCGCGCGGCGCCGGTCAGCGGGATGAACGCGAAGCCGTTGTTCGCGCCCGGCAGCGTCGCCACCAGCGTCCCATTCACATAAACCTCGGCATCGTCATCGTGGAAGACACGCAGATAGGGCGAGGTCAGCGGGACCGCCGGGAGATCGACGGTGCGCCGCAGCCAGATGTCCGGCGTCTGCCAGGTCGTTCCGACATGAGCGAACCGGGTATCCGGCGCTCCGAAGCCTGACGTCCCCACCGTCCACGCTCCATCGTCGAACGCGGGATCGAACCATCGCTCGGGAGGCGGCGCGGTCGTGTAGCGCCACGTCTGCGGCGCGCGGTCCGACGCGGGCAGGAGGTGTTTCACGGTCGGGAGCCGATCGTAGAGACGGCGGTTCGCCGCGATCGAGTCGGAGGAGAGCTTGGTGACGGCGCGGTCGTACGTCATGACCCCGTTCACTTCGATCTCGACGTCGGTCGTCTGTGTGTAGATCGCCGACGTCAGGCCGTCGGCCGCGTGCAGCCGCAATTGCGCGGCGAGGTCGCGGTAGGCCGCGTTCAGATCGTCGAGCGACGTGAAGCTGCGATAGCCCCAGTTGCCGCGCGGGAGCCAGGTATGGCCCTCGATGGGCAGCCCGAGGCCGCCGAATTCTCCCAGCACGGATGCCCGGCCCGGTTCGGGCGGCGGCATCGCGGGACCGGGATACGCGTGCACATCGACGACGTCGCCGACCTTCGCATCCGTCCATCCGCTCGCGTTGTCGACGAGCCGCGTAGAGTCGTACGACTTGAGCCAGGCGACGTGCTTCTCCGTTGCGTGCTGGCCCCAGCCTTCATTGAACGGCACCCACATCACGATTGACGGATGATTGCGCAGCGCGTCGATCACGGCACGAAGCTCGCGCGCGTAGTTCGCCTCGCCTTCGGCGCCCTGATTGCCGCCGCTCGGCATGTCCTGCCAGACGAGCATGCCGAGCCGATCGGCGTGGTAATACCACCGCGCGGGTTCGACCTTGACGTGTTTGCGGATCACATTGAAGCCGAGAGCCTTTGTCTGCTGGATGTCGAACGCGAGCGCCTCGTCGGTGGGCGCCGTATAGAGCCCGTCGGGCCACCACCCCTGATCGAGCAGGCCGAACTGAAAGATCGGCGCGCCGTTCAGGAGAACCCGGCTCACGCCGGCCGCGTCACGGCGCACGGCGATGCTTCGCATCCCGAAATAGCTGTCGACGACATCGGTGCCGTCGCGCACGCGCAGGCTGTATAGGAACGGATCCGAGGGCGACCACGCATGGGGATTGGGCAGCGGGATGACGAACGCGGAGCCCGCGCTTCCGGCTCCGGATGCGACCTCACGCGTACCGTCCATGACGGTGGCCGACACACGACCGCCTGGAGTGGAAGCGGTCACCACGAGACGCACGCTTCGGCGATCGAGATCCGGATCGATCTGCAGGGCCGTTATGTGATTCTCCGGAACCGTCTCGAGCCACACGGTCTGCCAGATTCCAGTGACGGCGGTGTACCAGATGCTGCGCGGACGCTGGACCTGCTTTCCTTTCGGCTGCTGTCCCTCGTCGGTCGGATCGCGCACCGCAACGACGAGCTCCTGTGGAGAGGAATCGTGCCGGAGCAGATCGGTGATGTCCAGCGTGAACGGGTCGTAGCCGCCGCGGTGTTCCCCGGCGGACTTGCCGTTCACGTACACGACGGCTTCCCAATCGACGGCGCCGAAATTCAGGAGCAGCCGCTCTCCCGCCGCCAGGGAAGGCGCGGTGAACGTTCGGCGGTACCAGAGACGCTGCTGCGGCGACACCCACCTGCCGGCGCCGCTCAACTGCGATTCAATCGCGAACGGCACCAGGATCCGGCCATCGAACGAAGCGGGACGCGCCGCGTCGGCCGCGGTGATCGCGTAGTTCCACATCCCGTTGAGACTGGTCCAGTTCCGCCGCGCCAGTTGCGGCCGCGGGTACTCGGGCAGGACACGATCGGGCGTCACCTGTGACGCCCACCGGGTCTGCAGGCGGGTGGCGGGGATGGGAGAGGGCGCCTGCTGCGGCGCGGCCTGGATCTCGCGTATCGCGAGATCCTTGAACCGCATCCTGCCTTCGCCGCCCGCGTGCAACTGGAGCGCGATGATGCCATCGGTGAACTTCGGCGCCGGATCCGTATAGTCGAGCGCGAGGATGTCGTTCACGAATGTCACGATGTGATTCCCGTTCACGGAAAAACGGACGTCGTTCCATTCGCCGGCCTTCATCGCCCGCTCGCCCTCGGGGCTCGGCCAGACGAGCCATTGCCGGCCGCCCGTTTCGTACAGTCCTCCCGTGTGCATGTTCGGGCGGGGATCCACCTCGACCTGAACGCCCTGGATCGCGGTACCGGTTATCGACGCGTGGTAGAAGATGCCGCTGTTGCCGCTGCCCTCGGCCTTGAACTTTCCGCGCATCTCGAAGTTCCGGTACGTCTTCTCCGTCCCGAGGTATCCGTACTCCTTGGTCACTGCTTCGCCGAGGATCTCGCCGCCGTCAACGGTCCATTTCTCCGCGCCGTAGTTCTTCCATCCGGCGAGGTCGCGCCCATTGAAGAGCGGCACCCACCCGGTGGCGCCGGCCGTCGCGGCTTGCGCGGCGGGAATCTCGCGGATACGGATGCTTCGGAAGGCGATCCAGTCGCCGTGATCCTGAATGCCGATGCGCCCTCGGCGCGCGCGCGCGTAGCGCGGGTGAGCCTTGAACTTGCTCCCGGAAACGAGCTGTTCCCATTCCGGGGTCCACAACTCGTATGCGACGATGAGGACGCCGTTGAGCCAGTGTTCGACATGGCTGCCGTTCACCAGAATGCGCGTGGTGTTCCACGAGCCGGCGGGCCGTGTGGCGTCTCGCCCGGGCGGGTTCATGTCGTAGTTGGCCGCGGTCTTCTGCGTCGGCTTCAGCGGTCCGCCGTAGCCCGCGTCATCGATGATCTGATACTCGGGCGCCGCCATCCACATCTCGGGATCGCCGTCGTGCTCGACGACGCGGTAGAAGATGCCGCTGTTGGCCCCCGGCGCGATCTTCCATTCGGCCGTGAGCTCGAAGTTGTCGAATTCCTCGAGCGAGACGAGGTCGCCGGCCTTGGCGACGCGCGTCAGGGCGCCGTCGACGATCTTCCAGCCGTCGGGCATCGTCTGCTGACGGAAGCCGCGCCAGCCGTTCGTCGTCTTTCCGTCGAAGAGATCCTTCCAGCCTTCGCCGCCAGGCGGCTTCGCGACGTCCCCCGCGGCAACCGGCGTGGACTGCGGGGGCGCCGCGAGGGCGCAGAACAGAATGACTGCCGCGATCGCGCGAATCATGTCCGCGCCCGCTTCATCGCCTCGGGATCCCAGGCGACTGTCCGTCCCTCGAAATAGCTCTCGTTGGTCAGCAGGGCCGGCGCCGCGGCTCGGAAGCCGAACACCGCGTCCTCGGTAACGGGCTGTCGGCTCCGCACGGCGCCAAAGAACGTGACGAAGTGATCGTAGCTGTCGCTGTATCCGCCCGGCGGCGCGTACACCTCTTCGCGCGCGGGCTGCAGAGCGGCCTGCGCGGGATACTTCGCGCGATACTCCTCCAGGAATTTCTGCTGCGTCGCGATCGGGAAGGTGTCGATCGTATAGCCCGGCTCCTTTGCGCGCGGATGGCGGGCGAGCGTGACGCCGGGGCCGCCGATCGTGAGCACGCCGTCCGGACCGACGAAACGGAATCCCTGATTCTCCCCTCCGCCTTCCGCGAAGTTCACTTTCAACGAAAGCGTGAAGGCCGGATGCGACGCCGTCTTCGGATAATCGTAGAGGGCGAGCATGACGTCGGGCACGTCGCGCCCGTCGTTCCAGTAGCGCAAGCCGCCGGTCGCCATCACGCGGACGGGCCCGTGCGAATCGAGCACGTAGTGGATGCCGGAAAACAGGTGGACGAACAGATCGCCGGGGATGCCCGTGCCGTAGTCCCGGTAATTCCGCCACCGGAAGAGCCGTACGGGCTCGAACGGGCGTTTAGTCGCGTGCCCGATGAACCGATCCCAATCGATCGTCTGCGGCGAGGCATCGGGCGGAATCGTGTACTGCCACGCGCCGATCGCGGAGTTGCGATTGATCCACGCTTCGACCATGTTCAGCTCACCGATCGCCCCGGAGCGATACAGCTCGCGCGCCTTCGCGTACACGATGGAGCTGACGCGCTGGCTGCCGACCTGAAGGATCCGGCGCGTCTCTGCGGCCGTGGCGGCGACGCCGAGCCCTTCATCGACCGCCTGGACCATCGGCTTCTCGACGTAGACGTCCTTGCCGGCCTTCATCGCGTCGGTCGCGATCCGCGCATGCCAGTGATCGGGCGTCGCGACGATGACAGCGTCGACGTCCTGCCGCGCGAGGACGTCCCTGTAGTCGCGGCTGGTGAACAGTTCGGGGCCCCAGAGCTCCTTCGCCCGCGCGAGGCGGCCATCGTAGATGTCGGCGACGGCGGTCACCTGGATCCCCGGCACGCGCAGAGCGATTCGGGTATCGGACATGCCCTGTCCTCCCGCGCCGATCAGGGCGATCCGGATCCGGTCCGCGGGCGCGGCGTCGCGGCCCCCCTGATCGCGGCCCGCCTGCGCCTGCAGCAGGGAGGGTATGGACGCGGCCACGCTGCCGGCGGCGGCCGTCTTCAGAAAATCCCGACGGGAAGGACGATTCACGGTGCCTCCTCCTGTGCGGACCAATCATAGACTTACAACCATGGCGCTGTACGCGGGTTTCGATTCGAGCACCCAGAGCCTGACCGTCACCATCATCGAGATAGCCGGCCCCGACCGGCGCGTGGTGTTCGAGCACGCCATCGGCTTCGACGCGGACCTGCCTGAGTACGGCACGACTCATGGGGTGCTCCCGTCGGATGATGGACGGACCGTCGTCTCGCCGCCGATCATGTGGGCGGACGCGCTCGATCGTGCCGCGCGGATCGTCGCCGGGAGCGGCATCGATCTCGCGGAGATTCGCGCCGTCTCGGGATCCGCGCAACAGCACGGCAGCGTCTACCTGCGCGCGGGCGGCGACGAGACTCTGGCGTCGCTCGATCCGTCGGCTCCGCTGGCGGCGCAGATCGCGCCGCTGCTCTCCAGAGATGTGTCGCCGGTCTGGCTGGACTGCAGCACGGCAGCGGAGTGCCGGTCGATCGCCGACGCCGTTGGCGGCGACGCCGCGCTCGGACGGCTCACGGGATCGCGCGCGTACGAACGCTTCACCGCGGCGCAGATCCGGAAGTTCGCCGCCCGCGAGCCGGAGGCCTACGCGCGGACGGCACGGATCCATCTCGTCAGCTCGTTCATGGCGTCGCTGCTCGCCGGCTGCGAGGCGCCGCTCGAGCCCGGCGACGCATCGGGCATGAATCTGATGGATCTCGCCGCGGGGCGCTGGGCGCCGGACGCACTCGCGGCGACCGCTCCGGATCTCGCGCGCAGGCTTCCGCCGATCGTCGAGTCGTGGACCACGATCGGCCGGCTCGCTCCGTACTGGCGCCGGCGGTACGGATTCGGCCCCGCGAAGGTCGTCGCGTGGACGGGCGACAATCCGTCATCGCTCATCGGTCTCGGCCTGCTCGATCCCGGTCAGCTCGCGGTGTCGCTTGGGACGAGCGACACGGTGTTCGGCCCGATTGCACACGCGGCACACGATCCGACGGGCGCCGGCCACGTCTTCGGATCGCCGGCGGGCGGCTACATGGGACTGACGTGCTTCGCAAACGGATCGCTGGCGCGCGAGCGCGTGCGCGACGCCTTCGGGCTCGATTGGGATGGCTTCGCGGCGCGACTGCGCGAGACGCCGCCCGGAAACGACGGCGCGCTGATGCTGCCCTGGTTCGTTCCTGAGATCACGCCGGCCGTATCGGCGCCCGGCGTGCAGCGCCGCGGGCTCGACGCCGGCGACGCGCCGCGCAACATCCGCGCGGTCGTCGAGGCGCAGGCGATGGCGATGCGCCTGCACTCACGGTGGATCGCCGATCGCGTGGCCGAGGTGCGCGCGACGGGAGGCGCCGCGGCCAACCGCGACATCCTCCAAGTGATCGCCGACGTATTCGACGCCGACGTCGTGCGAATCGCCGCCGGGAACTCCGCGGCGCTTGGCGCCGCGCTGCGCGCCTTCCATGGAGATCGCGTGGCCGACGGTATGACATGGAAGGACGCCGTCGCGGGCTTCACCGAT
>DATJFE010000004.1:0-18410 GCA_035495955.1 Vicinamibacterales bacterium
CGTCTCACCGTTCGATCCGCTGATGTGGGAGCGGAAGTGGACGAAGGCGGTGTTCGATTTCGATTACCAGATCGAGATCTACGTCCCCCAGCCCAAACGGATCTACGGCTATTACGTGCTGCCGTTCCTGATGGGGGACCGCTTTGCGGCGCGCGTCGATCTCAAGGCGGACCGGAAGACGTCGACCCTGATCGTCCACGCGGCCTACCTCGAGCCAGGGCAGGATCCGCGGCGCGTCGCCTCCGCCCTGGCCGGCGAGCTGCGGTCGGTGGCCGCGTGGCTGTCGCTCGAATCATTCGCCGTGGGAGCGAAGGGAAACCTGACGCGTCCGCTGAAGCGCGCGCTTGCCGGCTGATCTCTAATCCTGGGCTCTGGCGTGGGCGCGGACCGGCCTCTCGCCATGCGTTATCGTAGGACCGTCGGAGTCGCTCATGATTCTACGTGGAGCCTTCCTGATCGCGGGTCTGACGATCGCGTCGCCGTTATGGGCGCATCCTGGAGTCGGCATCGTGAAAGACCAGCGCGGGTACGTTTTTTACACCGACCTGGCGCAGATCTGGCAAATCGATCCGGAGGGGCGCCGATCGATTGCGGTT
This sequence comes from Vicinamibacterales bacterium, assembly GCA_035495955.1. Classification (GTDB taxonomy): domain Bacteria; phylum Acidobacteriota; class Vicinamibacteria; order Vicinamibacterales; family 2-12-FULL-66-21; genus JAICSD01. The sequence goes on from DATJFE010000004.1 coordinate 597, forward strand.
CCTGGCGTGCACACGCACGAACTGGCTGTTGACGGCGAGGGCAATCTCGTTGGCGAAGAGGTCCGAGGCGCGGGAGGCGGCTGGCAGCACCGGATCTGGCGTCGTACGCCTGACGGCCGGATCGCCGACCTCGTTCCGTGGACGGACGGGTTCTGGCAGGACGACGGATTGACGCGCGATGAAACCGGGAATCGGTATTGGGTGGTCTGCCCGGATCGACAGTGCGTCATGCGCAAACGGGAGCCGAACGGCCGCGCCGCGACTCTCGCGCGCGCTGCGCAATTCCGTTACACGATCAACTGGATCGTCGTCGGACCGGCCGGAGTCGTGTACTTCCCGGATGGGCCCGATCTGCGCCGGCTCGATGCGACCGGCAGGATGAGCACGCTGGTCGCCGGGCTCGGCCCTCCCGATAATCAGAACGCGCTCATGGGGCTGCGGATTGGAGCGGACGGAGCGATCTACATTGCGGTCCCAGCGCGCCGCGCCATCATGCGCGTGACGCCTGACGGCCGGAGCTCGGTCGCGGCCAGCTCCCGCAGTCCGTGGGCTCCCTCCGGCGTCCTCCCTGATACCGATGGATCGTTCTGGATTCTGGAGTTCGATGTGGACAACCGGGTCCGGGTGCGACGCATCCTGCCGAACGGCGACGAGAGAGTCTATTAGCCGTGCCTGACCTGAAATTGACGATCGAGAAGACCTCGAGCGGTTCTGTGTCCGCACGATGTCGTCGTAATGCCGTCGGCGGTTAGTGTGAACCATCCAAAGAACGCCAACACCGCGGATCAGCGGACGCGCTGTGGCTGGGCCCGCACACCGCTCGGTATCGCGTATCACGATCTCGAGTGGGGCGTCCCCGTACACGAGGATCGCGTCCTCTTCGAGTTTCTGACGCTCGAAGGCGCGCAGGCCGGCCTGAGCTGGGAGACGATTCTCAGGAAGCGCGACGCCTACCGTGCGGCGTTCGCCGGCTTCGATCCAGGACGCGTCGCCAGGTTCACGGCCGCGCAAATCGCGCGACTGCTCGCCAATCCAGGAATCGTTCGCAACCGCCTCAAGATCGCCAGCACGGTGGGCAACGCCAGGGCCTTTCGTGACGTCCAGCGCGAGTTCGGGAGCTTCGACGCCTATGTCTGGCGCTTCGTTGATGGCGTGCCTCGCGTGAACCGTTGGAGAAGGCACGGCCAGGTTCCCGCGCGGACGCCGCAGTCCGATGCGCTGAGCCGGGACCTGTCGATCCGGGGGTTCAAGTTCACGGGATCGACGATCTGCTACGCCTTCATGCAGGCCGTCGGGATGGTGAACGATCACACGATCGACTGCTTCCGCTACGAACGGGTCGGTGGGCCCGAACAGTCGACATTTTCAGCGCCGGACATTTCAAGAATGGGATACAACCCGGCGAACTTCGCCTTCCGGATCGGGACTGGGCCGTGGTCGCGCGGCTACGCCGTGAGCTACGCGGTGAGCTTCTACGACGACAGGACCCGGAGCGAGTCTCCCCGTTCCACTTGGTGGGGCCCCAAGACCGACCCGAAAAAGCTTTACGGAGGATTCGGTCTGATCAGGATACCGGTAGACCCAACGGGTCGGGCGACCGCGCGGCGGATCTGGCGAAGCTTCGCGGGCCAGTCCGAGCGGATGATTCATGAAATCCCGGATAACACGACGACCAGGTTTCAAGACGACGTCCTTTGACGTCCGGCGACAGAGTCGAATCGCGATCGGACGGTTGGCAATCGGAAGTGTGTTGACGTGCGTTTCAATCAGTTGCGCCCATGAGCGCGGGGTCGAACTGTTGCGTCCATTCCCTCATGCCGTATCGCCGATCGCGGCGAAGACCGTGACGGTCGACTATTTCGATCAGCTCGTGTCAGAGAAGGCAACGGATTGAAGGCCTGACACCTTTGCAGTCCTCGACGGCTGGTGCGATCATGCGTCCACGGTCATTGGCGGGCAGCAATCGCCGGACCACATCTGCGGAGCGGATCCGATGAAGCCATTCCTCATTACAGTCGGCACAGTGTTCAGCCTCATCGTGGTGGCCCACATCGCGAGGATTGCGGCGGAGCCGCAAATGGCCAAAGAGGCATGGTTCTGGCTGGTGACGCTCGCCGCCCTGCTCCTGGGCCTCTGGGCCTGGCGCCTGGTCTACGCTTCGCGCGCGCCCAGGGATTCCGGGCGCGCCAACTGACTGGCGTGTGCAGGCGGCGACGTGGGCCGCCGCGACTCACTCCGTGTGCAGCACGCCTGAGGGCGCAAGCCGCGACGCACGCCACGCGGGAATCATCGTCGCGACGCCGGTGATGCCCGCCACCAGCACGATCGCGGCGCCGAGCATCAAGGGGTCGGACGCGCGAATCGCATAGATCTGGCTGGCCACGATCCGACCGGACAGGTAGGCGACGGCAAGACCAATCGCGGTTCCCACCAGCGCGAGCAGCGCGCCCTGCTTCATCACGAGGGCGAACACGGCGCCTGGCGTCGCGCCGAGGGCCAGCCGCGTCGCCATCTCGCCTTTCCGCTGCGACACCGCATAGGCGACGACGCCGTAGATGCCGACGGCGGCGAGCAGGATCGCGGATGCGCCGAAGATCAGCATCAGCGTCATGCCGAGCTGCTGGCGGCGCAGCGTCCCCGCCACGAGATCGCTCACGCGCTCGAATTCGACGGCGATCTGCGGATCGATTCTCCGGATCTCGTTACGTACGGTCGACTGGAGACCTGTGACGTCGTCGGCTGCGGTTGCGATCACGACCGTCTGCCGCCGCAATCCTCCAAGCTGCATCAGCGGCTGGTAGTAGGCCGGCTCCGCTTCATCGCCCACCGCCTTCTGGCGAATGTCGTCGACGACACCGACGACGGTGACCTCATTGCGTGGATCCGGAGTCGGGTACCCGGCCGCGAATTGGACCCCGATCGGATCGCGTCCGGCGAGATACCGCTTCACGAACGTGCGGTTGACGATCGCGACCGGCTGGGTGTTGCGGCGATCGTCGGGCCCGAAGTCGCGTCCCTGTAGCAGCCGCGTACCTGTCGCCTGGAAATAGCCGGGGCTGACGGCGCGCGCCCTGGTGCCGATCGGATGCTGCGGATCGAGCGGCTCGCCGTGGAGCTGGGCGAGCAGCGACGCCTCCAGCGTGTTGCGCATCGGGAAGTTCGAGGTCGCGCCCACCGCGGTGACGCCGGGAAGCGCGGCGATCCGCTCCATCAGCGTCCGCGAAGCCGTTTCGACGGACGCCGGGTTGGGATACTTCGCGCCCAGGAACGAGACGTCGAACAGTAGCCGCTTGTCCGGGACGAAGCCGAGATCGGTGCTGCGCAGATTGGCGAAGCCGCGCACCAGCCACCCGGCGCCGGCCACGAGCACGATCGCCAGCGCCACTTCGACGATCGTCATCGCGCTCAGCCAGCGAGCGGTGCCGCGTCCTCCCGTCGCCGACCGCGTGCTCTCGCTCATGAGCGACCGCACGTCCGTGGCCGCAAGGCGCAGCGCGGGCGCGAATCCGACGAGCAGGCCGCTGACGACCAGCGCCGCGAGCGCGAAGAGCAGGACGCGCGCGTCGAACGTGATGGCGTCGAGCCGCGGGAGCTTAGAGGCGCCGAGCGCGAGCAGCGCGCGGACGCCGGCAAACGCGAGCAGCACGCCGAGTACCGCGCCGAAGCACGACAGCAGGATGGACTCGGTGAGCAGCTGCCGTACGATCCGTCCGCGCGGCGCCCCTATCGCCACGCGTACCGCCATCTCGCGCCCGCGCGCGGCGCCGCGCGCGAGCAGCAGGTTGGCGACATTGACGCAACCGAGCAAAAGCAGCAGCCCCGTCGCCGACATGACGATGATGAGGATCGGTCCGAGATCGCCGACCACCTGCGCGACGACCGATCGCGTGACGTAGACGCGGTTCAGGTCCGACTTCGGAAAATCGATCGCGAGCTGCCTCATGATCGGCGCCATTTCAGCGTTCGCCTGCTGGAGCGTCGCGCCCGGCTTCAGCCGCATGAAGCCCTCGAGAAAATGATTGGGATCGTCTTTTCCGAGCTGCTGACTGAACCAGAAGTCCGTGTCCTTGGGCGTCTCGAACTCGCGCGGCGCCACGCCCGCGATCCGTGTCGCCACTTCCGCGAACCGGATTGGCTTGCCGACGATGTTGGGATCGCCGTGATACAGGCTCTGCCAGACGCGGTAGGAAATCACGACGACCGGAGGCGCAGGCGGCGGCCCTGGCGGCGCGCCCGCCTGCTGCGCCGGTGGCGGAGGCGGCGGCAGATGATTTTCGTGCGTGAAGCCGCCCAGCGTCATCGGCAGGCCGAACACCTCGAAGAATCCTTCCGTGACGCCGTAGATCCTGACGTGCTCCGGCGTGCCGTCGTCGTGCAGCAGCGTCAGGTCGGCCGACAACATGCCGGCGGCGCCGACGATCGACGACGTCGTGCCGATCAGCCGCGAGACTTCGGCATTCGACAGCATGCCGGTTGTCACGCGACCGTCGGTCAGCGCCGTTCTGATGCTGTAGAGGTTCTCGGCCTGCGGATAGGGCAGCGGCTTGAGCAGGACGGCGTTCAGCGTGCTGAAGATCGCCGTCGTGGCGCCGATGCCGAGCGACAGCGTCGCGATCGCCGCCAGCGGAAACGCCGGCGAGCGCCGGTAACTGCGAAGCGCAAATCTGAGATCCTGGAGCAGTGTGTCCATCGGAACTCCTCGAGCAGTGGGCGTATTGCGCAGTGTATCGCGTCCCGGCAGAACCTCGGAAAAGAGTTGACGCCGCGATCACACGGCAGTCGCACCGTCGTCAAAACGGCTTGCTAAACATGGGCCTCGGCATGTTCACGTGCCGCCAATGTCGATTTCGGAGGCTTCCATGTTGCACAACAGACACCGTCTTCTTCTGTCCGGATGTGTGGTCGCGGCCGCTCTGGCCCTGACCGGCGTCAGGACGCGGGCGACCGACGTCAGGGCCGTGTTCGTGATTGCGATGGAGAATCACAACTGGACGCAGCCCGCGAACCAGTTCACCGGCTCGATCCAGCAGATCTATCAGAACCCCAGCGCGCCCTACATCAACAGCCTCGTGGACGGCAGTTCCCCGATCAGCGATCAGGTCGCCTACGCGGCGGCGTATCACAATGTGCTCGCGACGCCCGACGGGAACAATCCGCACATCCATCCGTCCGAGCCCAATTACCTCTGGGCCGAAGCCGGCACCAATTTCGGCGTCCTGAGCGACAACGATCCGTATCGGGCGACCGGCGGCACCAACCAGGACACGTCCCTGCACTTCACCACGCTCCTCACGAACGCGGGGAGAAGCTGGAGGTCGTACCAGGAAGACACGGATCTCGTACGCAACGCAGGCGGGCAACTGACCAACTTCCCGCTGACTCGGAATCTCTGGAACGTCCCGCTGAGCAGCTTCTCGGGTGTCTTCGCGGACGGGTCCAACGAGTTCAACTTCTCGACGCAATACGATTACGCCGCCAAGCACAACCCGATGGTGTTCTTCACCGATACCAACGGCGGCAACGACGCGACGCCGTCGAATCCACTGTCCTCGCAGTACGCGCCGCTGCAGCAGCTATTCGTCGATCTCGCGAACAATTCCGTGGCTGAATACAACTGGATCACGCCCAACCAGCACAACGACATGCACACGACCCTCAGCGCCGGCTTCCAGGGACTGACGGGCGATGCCGCGAAGATCAAGCAGGGCGACAACTTCCTGAGCTAGATCGTCCCCGCGATCATGGGGTCTGACGCGTACAAGAACCACGGCCTGATCGTCCTCTGGTGGGACGAGGCCGAAAAGGACGGTGTCGCCGGTGACAATGCGGACGATTTCAATCACACGCTGCCCTTCATCGTCATCTCGCGCGACGCGCACAAGAACGTGAACGGCGTCCCGTATGCCAGCTCGCTGAATTTCTCTCACTCGTCGTTTCTGCGGACGATGCAGGAACTGTTTGGGGTGGGGCCGCTGCTGGGCGACGCCGCGAACGCCCTCGATCTGGCGGATCTGTTCAAGCCGGGCCTTCTCCACGAGACGCCGAACCCGAAGTAGCCTGGCGCCCCCGAGATCTCGTAGACTGCGGCGTGTCCGGTCGAAGCAGGAGGGACCATGAGACATGCCGCCGGTCTGCTGGCAGCCGCGGTCATCGCCGCGCCGCTTGCGGGAAGCGGGCAGTTCCCCGACAACCCCACGTTCACGACCGTGAGCGTCACGCCGCTCGCGATCGAGGGACTTGCCGGCGATGAAGAGGGAACGTTGTTCACGACGGGGCGTGCCGCAGTCCCCGCACGATGCCCGGTCTGGAGCATCGACGCGGGCGCCGGCACGCTCGTCTCGCCCGTCCAGATCGGGTCCATCCCGAACGCCGTCGGCTGCAACCCTTCCGGCATCGCGCGCGATGCGTCCGGGAGCTTCTATGTTGCCGACGCCAATCCTGGCGGGGGCACCGGCGCGATCTGGAAACTGACGGCCGCCGACATGAATCCGTCGACGCCCTTCGCCATCGGCGTCCCCGGCACGAACGGCATCGCCTTCGACCGCGCCGGCAATCTGTGGACGGGAGACGGGACGACGGGACTGGGACGTGTGTGGCGGATCAGTCCTCACGGCGTCGTGACGGAGGTGTTCCGCGTGCAGCCGATGCGGAACGGGACGTCGCTCGGCGGGCTCGTGCCCGGCGACGGCGTCGGACGGCAGGTGCGCTCGTTTCCTCCGGGGACGCTGACGATCACCGTCCCCGCGAGCGCGACTTCGACGGTTGTCACGCCCGCGGGCGGGCAGGATCTCGTCGTCAACGGAATCGCGTTCAACCCTGACGGCGACATGTTCATCGCCGATACCGCACGCGGGGCGATCTGGCGCGCCCGCTTCGACCACCTCGGCAACCTCACCAGTCCCATCGGCTGCGACGCGACGTTTGCGCCGGATACGCTGTGTCTGAGCAACGTGTTCGTCGCACACCCACTGCTCGAGGGCATCGATGGATTCGCGCTCGATCGCGCCGGCAACATCTGGAACGCCGCCAACGAACGCAACGCCATCGTCGTCGTCACCAGAGAGCGGGAGGTCGTCGAGATCTTCCGGAATCCACCCAACGCCTCGCACCTGCGGAATTCCGCGGATCCCGAGGTGGGGAACGATCACATCCTGGAGACGCCGACGAGTCCGTTTCTGGCTGGCAGGCTGTTCTGCGTCGCGCAGTCGGACGGCAACCGCCGGGACAATTCGCCGAACAGTCCTGGAGAAATCAACGCGGGCGGCCCCGTCGGCGCGCGCGGCAAAGTGAGCTGCATGGATCAGCGGCTCCAGATTCCGGGCCTGTCGCTGCCCGTGCGCTGACAGAGAGGGCTTATGAAATCTTCCTGCCGCCTTGCCTTCGCCATCGCCGTGCTCTGCATGGTGCTGGGATCGCCGTCCGCCGCGCAGACGCCGGCCAGTCCAGCGACCGGCGATGCGCAGATTTATGAGAAGTTCAGGGCGTGGATGACGGCGCAGCCTGCCGACGCGCAGGGCGACCCTCTCGATCGGTACCGCGGCGCGCTGGCCGCGTCAGGCCTGGGCCGCGCCGAGATCGAGCGCCAGCTTCGCATCATCAGGGAACAGGGCCAGCAGCTCGAAATCGAGCGGTGGAATCGTATCCTCACCTCGTCGGCGCCGGCCTTCAACACGAAGCCGAACGCGTTTCTCGTCGACATGACGCGCGATCGTGCGCCGGGTCGCGCGCTCGACGTCGGAATGGGACAGGGACGCAACGCGCTCTATCTCGCGCAGCAGGGTTGGACGGTCACCGGGTTCGATCCCGCAGACAAGGCGGTCGCGGCCGCGCAGGAGGAGGCGAAGCGGCTCGGCGTGCCGCTGACCGCGCTCGTGATGCGCGACGACCAGTTCGATTTCGGCAGGAACCAGTGGGACCTCATCGTCCTCAGCTATGTCGGCGTGCGCGATCTCGCTCCGCGGCTGTACGATGCGCTCAAACCTGGCGGGATCGTCGTTGTCGAGGCATTTCACCGCGATGCCACGAAGTCCGCGTCGATTGGCGGCGCCGTCGTCTTCGACACGAACGAGCTGCTGAAATTGTTCGAGCGCTTTCGCGTGCTGCACTATGAAGACGTCGAAGGCCCCGGCGATTTCGGCCGGCAGCGCACGCGGCTCGTTCGGCTCTGCGCGCAGAAGCCGTGAGCGCGGCCCTCTCGCCGGATGATTCAGGCTATGTCTAACGCCGCCGATCGCGCTCTGGTCTTTCGGAACCTGCACGCTGCGGGATGTTTCGTCATGCCCAACCCATGGGACCCCGGAACGGCGCGCGTGCTCGCGCAGCTCGGGTTTCCCGCACTGGCCACGACCAGTTCCGGCTGGGCGTGGTCGATGGGGCGCCGCGACAACCGCCTCTCGCTGGAACAGTCGCTGGCGCACCTGCGCACGATCGCGGACAGCGTCGACCTTCCGGTCAACGCGGATTTCGAAGGTGGATTCGCGGTGCGCCCCGAGGACGTCGCCGCGAACGTCGCGCGCGCGGCCGCCACCGGCGTCGCAGGTTTGTCGATAGAGGATTCAACCGGCGACTCCGCGAGCCCGCTGTTTGATTTTCAACTGGCCGTGGAGCGTGTCCGGGCGGCGCGCCTCGCGATCGACCAGGCGGGGAGTGGAGTGATCCTCACCGGCCGCTCGGAAGGTTTCATTCGCGGACGTCCCGATCTGAAAGAGACGATCCGGCGGCTTCAGGCGTATGCCGAGGCGGGCGCCGAGTGTCTCTATGCCCCGGGCCTCGACACCGTGGACGACATCACGGCCATCGTCCGCGCTGTCGCGCCACGGCCTGTGAACGTCCTGGCGCGGCCGACACTCACGGTTGCGGATCTCGCGCGCGCCGGCGTGCGGCGGATCAGCGTCGGCGGCGGTTTCGCCCGTGCGGCATGGAGCGCGCTGCTCGACGCCGCGCGGGAGGCCGCCGAGCACGGCACCTTCACGGCACTGGGCCGCGCCGTCCCCGGCGCCGAGCTCAATGCGCTGTTCGATGGCTAGCCGCGGGGACGCACGGCCGTGGCTCCGCCGGGCCCTTCTTATCGGCGCCGGCTACGCGATCGTCGGCGTGCTCTTCGGCACATTCGGCAGTTCGTTCGTGTCCAGCCGGTCATGGCGCCTGGCCGCATGGATGATTTGCGGCGCGATGTACGCAGCGCACATCGGCTACGATCGGTTTCGACTTGGCGCCTCGCCGCCTGCGACCGCCCTGCACGCGGCCGTGGCCGCCGGTGCCGGCGGCTTCGGCCTGGCGGTCGCGGCGGCCGTCCATTCGCTTCTGTCCGCAGCGCCGGATCGGCGCCTCAGACTCTTTACGCTCGCGCTCGTGGTCTGGCCGATCGTGACCGGTGTGCCCGCGTATCTGGTCGCGCTCGCGGCGAGCGCGGTGCTCGCTCCAATGAAACGAAGATGAATACACGCCGCCAGTTCCTCATCCGCGCTCCCCTCGGCTTCCTGGTCACGACAGTTGCCTGTCGCGGCGAGGCGCCGACACCTGCGTCCCGCGCGACGCCGGCCGCGCCGGCGACGCCGGGGGCCCCGCCGACGTTCGGAACCGGCGCCGGCTCAGGCCCCGAGGTGACGCCGGCCACGTTCGCCGAGGCGGAAAAGCTGACGCAGATCGCGATGACGTCCGCGGAGCGCGAGCAGGCGGCCGAGTCGTGGCGCCAGTCGATGGCGCCATATCTCGAGCGGCGCACGGGACCGCGCAGGATTTCGATGGCCGCAACCGACGCCCCGGCGGCGCTCTGGAATCCGATGCTGCCAGGGATCGTGCACCCGGTGACGCGCGACCAGTTCATCCGATCCAGAAGCGACGGCGTGCCGCTGCCTGCATCGGATGACGCCATCGCGTTCGCGCCCGTGACGCGGCTGTCGCGCTGGGTCGAGTCTCGGCAGCTCACGTCGGAGCGGCTGACGAACATCTATCTGAGCCGAATCGAGCGCCTCGATTCAAAGATCCGCTCCGTCATCACCCTGACGAAGGACCATGCGATTGCGGGCGCCAGGACGGCCGACGCCGAGATCGCCGCGGGCAAGTACCGCGGCCCGCTTCACGGACTGCCGTATGGCGTCAAAGACCTGCTCGACACGAAGAACATCGCAACGACGTATGGCGCCGAGCCGTTCAGAAACCGCGTGCCGGCGGCGGACTCGGCGGTCGTGCGGAGGCTCGACGACGCGGGCGCCGTGCTGGTGGCGAAGCTTGCGCTGGGCGCGCTCGCGCTCAACGATATCTGGTTCGGCGGCCAGACGATGAATCCGTGGCTGCTCGAGGAAGGCGCGTCGGGATCGAGCGCCGGTCCGGGAGCCGCGACCGCGGCGGGACTCGTAGCGTTCTCCATCGGCAGCGAAACCGGCGGCAGCATCGTCGCTCCCGCCATGCGCTGCGGCGTCGCGGGACTGCGGCCGACGTTCGGGCGCGTGGCGCGCACGGGCGCGATGACTCTGTGCTGGTCGCTGGACAAGCTCGGACCCATGACGCGATCGGTCGAAGATGCCATGCTCGTGCTGCATGCCATCGCCGGCCCCGACGCAGGCGATCCCTCGAGCGTGCCGAGCCACCTCGATTTCGACGCCACGGCGCCGGTTGGCGGCGTCAAGGTCGGCTACGTCGCGAAATGGATGAACGAGAGCCCGGCGACCGACGTCGATCGCGCCGCGATGGCGACAATGAGGAAGCTGGGGATGGAGGTGAGGGAAATCACGCTCCCGGATTGGCCGTACAGCTCCCTGATGCCCATTCTGTTTGCCGAGGGAGCGGCCTCGTTCGAGGATCTCGCTCTCAACAAGCAGCTTGGATTGCTGAAGGTCCAGGTGAAGGATGCCTGGCCGAATCTGTTCCGCGAGGCGCGCTTCCTCTCCGCGGTCGACACGGTCCAGGCCGATCGGTTCCGGCGCAAGGTGGCGATGGAGATGGCGCGCATCTTCAGCGACGTCGATCTGCTGATCGTGCCGTCGCTGCGCGACGAGCAATTGACGATCACGAACTTCACGGGGCATCCGTCGTTGACGCTGCGCGCCGGATTCGTGCAGGTCTCGGAAGCGCGCAGCGACTGGGCGCCGGATCCCGCGAATCCGCTCCCGAAATTCTCTCAGCCGCGTCGCGTGCCGCACGGGATTACCCTCGTCGGGCGGCTATTCGACGAGGGGCTGCTCGGACGCGTCGGGATCGCGCTCGAGCGGGAGTTTGGCGTGGAGGCCGAGCGGCCGGCCGGGTTCTAGTAACAGAATTTGGTCTGGGCTGCCAGCTTTGACCTGCCGCCGGACGTGTTTTCGACGCTTCACACCGGATTTGCAAGGCACGACCTTCGCAAGGCCCGGAGCGTGGGCTGGTTCAGCGTCACCGGCGGGTGCCTCGAGTACGGTGGCCGCATCACGCGCGATCCCTTCACGAAGTGGACGGCAACACAGGAAGGCCGGCAGGCTGTCGCGCGTGAGGCGCAGCGGCTGCGGTTCCGTCTGCTGGGACGCTCGATTCGCGCGCGCCGCCGCATCTGGCGAGCGCTCGACGCGGCGGCGCGAACCGAATCGGTTGTCGCCGCGATTCGGGGCGAGGCGACACACTACGCGCACCTGCTGGCCGATCTCTGTTACGTCAGCGCGCTGCCGCGCGCGCACGTCGCTCTTCACCGCCTCGTTCTCGTGCCGCGCGCGATGGTCGCCGGCCGTGCCCACGCGGGCGTATCAACGCGGGTGGGCCAGGCGCCGGCGCTCGCCGGCCTCGACGAGGCCGTGCGCGCCTTCTTCCTTCACCGGCTCGTCGTCGAGATGGACGCGGCGCTCCGAAAGGCCTCCGCGTCGCCCCGGCGTCCCGTTCAGGCACGCGACGGATGGGCGTGCGTAGGCGTGAGCCTCGGGATGGTATGGGTCGATCGCGTGCTCGCGGGTCCCGACGGGACCGGACACATCTTCATGTACGAGTTCCCGCGCGATGGGCTGTCGCGCCGTGATCGCAAGGCCCTCGAAGCCGCGATCGGCCAGATTGGCGACGCCACGTCGCATTTGTCGCGCGCCGAACGCAACGCCCTGATACGATCCGCCTCGCTCGGGTGAACGATCGAGGTCATGGCGGGATATTCCGGCACGCCGCTGGCGAAGAAGCTTGGCATCCGGGAGGGCATGCGGCTGACGACGCTGAATGCGCCGGACGGCTACGTGTCGTGGCTGACGGGACTGCCGGCGTCTGCCCGGATCGACCCGACGCTTGCGCGGCCCGCCGCCGCGGTTCATCTCTTCACGAAGCAGCGCCGCGAACTGGAGCGGGCACTTCCGCGCCTGAGGGCCGCCCTCGCGCCCGATGGATTCGTCTGGGTGTCCTGGCCGAAGAAGACATCCGGCGTGCCGACGGACGTGACCGAAGACGTCATCCGGGACGTCGCCCTGCCGCTTGGATTCGTGGACGTGAAGGTCTGCGCGGTCACCGACACGTGGTCCGGACTGAAGCTCGTGATCCGCAAGAGCGAGCGCGGATAGAGCGCGCGCCTTTCCTGTGATTGAATTCCTGGTCCCGCTGATTCTCGAGATTGTGGAGCAGCTCGTGTTCGAGGTCGTCCTCGGCATGGGCTTCGAGGCAATGACGGGCGCGATGTTCCCCGCGCTCGAGGCGCGGCCATGGTTCGGGGGAGTCGGGTACTTTCTGATGGGTCTCCTTTCGGGCGTTGTCAGCGTGATCGTGGTCCGCGGGCGGCTGATCGGACCTTCGATCGTGCCGGGGCTCAGCCTGATCGTGGCGCCGATTGTGACCGGCGCTCTTATGGGCTCCATCGGCGACATGTGGCGGCGTCGCGGCGGTGCGCCGCCCGTGCTTTTCACGTTTCGCGCCGGCGCGATCTTCGCGTTCGGCATGGCCCTCGTCCGGTTTCTTTATTTGAGAGTGCCCTGATGCCAGCCCGCATTCGGACGCGCGCTCGTTTCTCGGATCGTGTCCTGGCGGCGATCGATCGCGGCAAGATTTTCCGCGTGCGCGCGGGCGCGCGGTCGGACCATCGGTTCACGGGGATTTGGGTGGTCGTTGTCGGAGGACGCGTGTTCGCGCGCTCGTGGACGCTCGAGGCGGGTGGATGGTACCGAACCTTCCTCGAAGATCCGCTGGGGACGATTCAGGCGGGCGGCCGCGAGATCCCGGTGCGGGCCGCGCGTGTCCGGCTCGCGCGCACGCTCGACGCGATCGAGCGTGCCTACGCCGAGAAGTACGATACGCCGGGGTCTGCGAAGTTCGTGAGGGGGTTTCGCAGCCGCCGGAGGCGTGAGGCCACGATCGAGTTCCGCCCGCGACGGTGAGCATGCGGCAGGCGATCCTTCACGTGGTTCTCCCGATCGGCGCTGCCGTCTGCGGATCGTTCCAGGCGAATACCGGGGCGCCCCAGCCGCCCGCGAACGTTATCGTCAAGAGCGGCGAGCTCGCGCTCCACGCGCTCCTCTGGCAGCCGTCCGGCAGCGGCCCGTTCCCTGCCGTCCTCTTCAACCACGGCAGCTACGCTTCCACGGACGCGATGCCGCCGGGCGATCCAGCAACTGTGGGCCAGGTCTTCGCACGACATGGGTATGTGTTTCTGTTTCTGTTTCGGCAGGGGATCGGGCTCTCCAGCCGCGAGGGAACCGCTGATGGAGATCTGATGACGCGTGCGCTCGCCGTCGACGGGCAGAGGGGAAGAAACCGGATCCAACTGCAGCTGCTCGAAGGGGAAGAAATGAACGAGGCGCTGGCGGGACTCACGTTTCTGCGCGCGCTCCCTGATGTGGACCCTCGCCGCATCGCCGTTGTCGGGCACTCTTTCGGCGGATCGCTCAGCCTGTTGTTGGCGGCGCGCGAACCGGACGTTCGCGCGGTCGTCATCTTTGGCGGGGCGGCCGGCAGTTGGGGAGCCTCGCCTCAGCTCCGCTCGCGGCTTCGCGCGGCGGTGGACCGCATGCGATCGGCGGCGCTCTTCATACACACGGCGAACGACTACTCGACCGAACCGGGACGCGCGCTGGCCGCGGAAATGCAGCGTCGGAAGCTGCCGCACCAGTTGAAGATCTATCCGGCCTTCGGCGCGGCCGGGGACGGTCACAATCTTGTCTTCCGAAGCCTGCCGACGTGGGAAGCAGACGTCTTTGCGTTTCTCGCGGCCAACCTCAGATGAATTCCACCCGCCCGGTGCGCACCGACCGATCCGCCGCGAGGACGATCTTCAGGCTCTTGACGGCGTCGCTCATGTGTGCGGAAAGATCGAGATCCCACTCGATGGCCTTCAACAGGAAGCGCTGTTCCCGCTCGCACAGATCGTCATGCGACGGCTCGTCGGCGGTCGACAGCCGCTCGTCCCCTCGCGCGGGAGAGCCGTCGGGGCCGAGCTCGGCGTGATGGAGCAGGATCTGGTTCGTTTGCGTGTGGGCGTTGATATCGTCTGAACGCACGGCGCCCCCGCCCGCCGCCAGCACGATCGACACCGATCCTCTCGGTCCGATCACATCCTTCACGAAGAACGCGGTTTCGCTCATCATCGGACCCCAGCCCGCCTCGTACCACCCGACCGAGCCGTCCTCGAACGTGACGTGAAGATGCCCGTAGTTGTACATCCCTTCCGGCATCTCGCTCGTGAGGCGCGCGCCGACCGCGTGGGCGGTCAGCGGACGGGCGGGCGTGATCTGGCACCAGACGTCCACGTAGTGCACGCCGCAGTCGACGATCGGGGACAGGCTCTGCAGGAGCCTTTTGTGCCCTTCCCACTGCGGGCCGCTCGACTGCTGGTTGAGATTCATCCGGAACACGAACGGCGGCCCGAGCGTCCGCGCCACCTCGATGAATCGGATCCACGAGGGATGGTGCCGAAGGATGTAGCCGATCACCAGCTTCCGCTTCGTCCGAATCGCCGTCGAGACGACGAGCTCGGCATCCTCGACCGTGGCGGCAATCGGCTTTTCGACGAACACGTGCGCGCCCGCTTCCATGGCCTTGATCGCAAACTCCGCATGGGTGTCCGGGAGCGTATTGATCGAGACGACGTCGGGTCTGGTGGAGGCGAGCGCCTCGTCGAACGACGAGAACGCCGGCGCGCCGGCAAGCGGCGGCGGCATCGCCACGCCGTGAATCCCGCGGGAGCACAGCCCCGCGATCTCGAATCCGTCGATGCGCGTGTACGCGCGCGCGTGGCTCAGTCCCATCGTGCCCAGGCCGACGACGAGGACGCGTTTTCGATTGGCGGACATCGTGGAAGCGACGACAATGCTACACGCACATATGGCATCGCGCCGCGAATTCATCCAGCAGTCGTCGCTCACCGCCATCGGGCTCTCGCTCCCGGTCGTCTCGCGCGCGGAGCCGGCGCCGCGGTCGCAGTCGAATGCGTCCACCGGCTTTCTCGACCTGCACCGGCCCCCGGATGCCGTGTCCGTGCAGACCGCGGACCGACAGCAGCGCCTCTCGCCCGCAGGCGGGTCATGGCGTGGCGACGGCGTCACGCTCAGAACTGACGGCGGCTCGGGCGCCCTGCGCGTCCGACTGGCCGCGCCCGGCGCGGCCATCAAGCGGCTCCATCTCCGCTGGCGTGGAGCGACCGACGCCATCCGTCTCGTCCTCGGCGACGCGTGGGAGCGAGGCTACGGCGACCTCGAATGGCGAGGCGGCGTTCCGGATCGCGCGATGCCGTGGTACTTCGCGGCGTCCGACGGCCAGGCGACGCATGCGTATGGCGTCCGGACATCGCCGAAAGCGTTCTGCTTCTGGCAGCTCGATCCGCGCGGCATCAGCCTCTACGCCGACGTCCGCAGCGGGGGGGTCGGCGTCCAGCTTGGCGACCGCGAGCTCGACGTCTGCGACGTCGTCTGCCGCCAGGGAAAGGGCGGCGAATCCGCGTTTGCCGCGCTGCACGCGTTCTGCCGCGACATGTGCGCGCAGCCGCGCCGTCCGCTCCAGCCACCGTACGGCAGCAACGACTGGTACTGGGCATACGGCAAGAACAGCGCCTCGACGGTGCTCGCCGATGCGCACCGGATCGTCGAGTTGTCGCCGCCCGACGCCAATCGCCCGTTTGCCGTCATCGACGACGGGTGGCAGCCGCAGAGAGAAGAAAAAGCCCTGATCGGTCTGTGGGATCGCGGTAACGCCAAGTTCGGCGACATAGCCGGCGTCGCGGACGGGATTCGCCGTGCCGGGGCCCGCCCCGGCATTTGGATTCGCCCGCTGCAGGCGCCCGCTGACGCGCCTGAGAGCTGGAGACTTCCACGCGATCGCGCGTTCATCGATCCGACGCGGCCAGATGCGGCGCAGAAGGTGCGCGACGATATCGCCCGGTTGCGCGCCTGGGGCTTCGATCTCATCAAGCACGACTACACCACGTTCGATCTGTTCGGCCGCTGGGGCTTCCAGATGGGGACGGCGCTCACGAAGGACGGCTGGACGTTCGCGCAAGGGCCCGCGCCGACGACCGCCGAAGTGATCGACGAGCTGTATCGAACGATCCGCGCGGCGGCCGGCGACGCCCTGATCATCGGCTGCAACACCATCAGCCATCTTTCGGCGGGTATCTTCGACATCTGCCGCATCGGCGACGATACGAGCGGCACAGAATGGACGCGGACGCGCAAGATGGGTGTGAACACGCTGGCGTTCCGGGGCGTGCAGCACGGCGCCTTCTATGCCGCCGATGCCGACTGCGTCGGCGTGACCGACGCCATCCCCTGGGCGCAGAACAGCCAGTGGCTCGATCTGGTCGCTCGCAGCGGCACGGCGCTGTTCGTCTCGCTGGCGCCCGATGCGGTCGGCGCGGAACAGCGCCGCGACCTGCGGGCCGCGCTGGCGATCGCGTCGCAGCCGCAGACGCTTGGCGAACCGATCGACTGGCAGCGGTCGGTCTGGCCGTCCGAGTGGCGCCTGCTGGGCGAGACCAGGCGATACGACTGGATTGGCGCCGATGGCGCCGCGCCCGTATAGTTCCATCATGACGCTCGCCATCAGAACGACACTGGCAATTTTTGTCTTCGCCGGCGGCGCCTACGCGCAGCAGACGCCCGCATGGACCGAGCCCTTTCCGCCATTCCACATTGCGGGGAATCTCTACTATGTCGGCAGCAAGGGGCTCGCGAATTACCTGATTGCCACGCCGCAGGGGCACATCCTCATCAACAGCGATCTCGAAGCCAACGTGCCGTTGATCCGGGCGAGCGTCGAAAAGCTGGGATTCCGGTTCGGCGACGTCAAGATCCTTCTGATCAGCCACGCGCACTGGGATCACGACGCCGCGAGCGCGTCGATCCTCCGCGCGACGGGCGCGAAGTACATGGTGATGGAGGGCGACGTCCCCGTCGTCGAATCGGGCGGCAAGGCCGACTTTCAGTACGGTGCGGACGCCTCCGCGCGTTATCCGTCCGCGAAGGTCGATCGCGTGCTGCACGACGGCGACGAAGTGAAGCTTGGCGACGCGGTTCTCGTCGCTCACCTCACGCCCGGCCACACCAAGGGCTGCACCACGTGGACGATGAAGGTGCGGGAAGCGGGGAAGACGGAAGACGTCGTCATCGTGGGAAGCCCGAACGTGAATCCGGGATACAAGCTCGTCGACAATCCGCTGTATCCCGAGATCGCGTCCGACTACGAGCGCACGTTCCGCGTGCTGAAATCGCTGCCGTGCGACATCTTTCTCGGCGCGCACGGCGGCTACTTCAACATGGAAGGGAAGTATGCGCGCTTCAAGGAGCTCGGCGCGGCGGCCTTCGTCGATCCCGACGGCTATCGCAAGTTCGTCGCGGAGAAGGAGAAGGAGTTCCGGGCGGAGCTCACCCGACAGCGGGGCGTGCCGCGGTAGCT
>DATJFE010000005.1:0-23022 GCA_035495955.1 Vicinamibacterales bacterium
GCTCACCCTGGACGACGAGACGCTCGAGTATCTCGTCCTGTACGCGTGGCCCGGGAACGTGCGACAGCTCGTGAACGAGATCAGCCGCATCGTCGCCTACGCCGATCCGGACGCGACCGTCACGCCGGCGCTGCTGTCGCCCGAGATCCAGGCGTCGCGCCGGACCGTGCGCGTGACGCCGGGTGACGAGCCCGAGGTCCGCGTCCGCCTCGACCAGCCGATGAACGACGCCATCGAGGCGATCGAGCGCATGATGGTGATGCGCGCGCTCGAGCGCGCGCGCGGCAACTACGAGAACGCCGCGAAGCTCCTGGGCATTTCCAGGAAGGGCCTGTTCCTCAAGCGGCGCCGCTGGGGCATGCAGCGAGCGTCCTGAAGGCCTGACGCGCCTTCGATACCTGCGATGCTCCAGGTCGTGATGCCGGCGCTGGCGGTGATCGTTCTGGATCAGGCCACCAAGCGCTGGATCCACGCGCAGCCCGAGCGAGATGTCGCACTCGGATCCATCGTGCGCATTCATTGCGTGGTTAATCGTAATCGGATTTATCAGCAGGCCGGAACGCGTCTCGCACTGGCCGCGCTCTGGCTCGTCGCGCTGGCGTCCGCGGCCGTTTTGTACTTGCACGGTCTCTACTTTCAGGGTTCACTGGGGCTGCCCGGGCTGGCGCTGGCCTTCGGAGGCTCGGCCAGCAATCTGGCCGACATCCTCCGGCGCCGTTCCATCGTCGATTTCATCGACCTGGGCTGGTGGCCGGCGTTCAACGTCGCCGACATCGCCATCGTCGCGGGGCTGGCCGCGGCGCTGTATCCATAAACATCGCTTCCATGCGACCCAAACTGTTCGTCTGGCGGGGCATCACGATCTGGAGCTATCCCGCCATGCTGTACCTCGGCCTGGTTGCCGGGATCGTCGCCGGAAACGCGGCCGCCCACGCGGCGCGGATCGATGCGTTTCGCACCTTCGTCGCCACACTCATCCTGATCGTCGTGTGCCTGCTGGGCGCCCGGCTCCTGTACGTGGCCTTGAACTGGACGCTGTATCGGAACGACCCCGCCCGCATCTGGGACCGCAGCGAGGGAGGCCTCGCGATGCTGGGCGCGTTACCGCTGGCGATCCCGATATCCGTGCCGCTGCTCGCGATCCTCGGGCTTCCGTACGGAGCCTTCTGGGACGTCGCGGCGTTCACGATCCTCGTCGGCATGATCCCCACGCGGATCGGCTGTCTGCTGAACGGATGTTGTTCGGGGCGACCGACTGACTCGTGGTTGGGACTGAACCTGCCCAACGAGCGCGGAGTCTGGACGCGGCGGATTCCGACGCAGTGTCTCGAGGCGGCGCTGGCCTTGATTCTGCTGGCGGGGGCCGCGGCGGCATGGAGGTTCGCGCCGTTCCCGGGCGCGGTCTTCCTCGCCGTCATGGGCGCCTATGCCCTGGGCCGCCTCGTGCTCGAATCGATGCGCGAGCCGACGGCGCCCGGGGAAATCACCGCGGGGCACGTCATCTCGGGACTGATGATCGTGTGCTCGACAGCCGCGCTTGCGGTTCTGTGGCCGAGGTGATCGGCCTATGTCCTGATCTCGATCGCGTTGATGAACGGAAACGTGCCGCCGCCCAGCTGCGGGTCTTCCTGGAACGTGATTGTCAATTTCTCCGAGCTGTCCACGTGTACCGCCTGTTCCGGATGATCGAACTTGCGCGCCAGCGGATGCACGCTCTCGGCGGCGTCGATCGCAAACGGCGCGTCGTTGTTGAACTGAACCAGGAATCGTCCGCCGATGTTCGGGTTGGTATCCAGTTGGGCGAACTTCAAGATGACTTTGTAATCGCCCTCGGCGAGCATCGAGAAGACATACGGGAGACCTGCGGGTCCCGAGGGGCCGACTCGCCACGTTTCGTACACCTCGCCCGCGAGCGCGCCATTGTCGTCCGTCACTTTCGGTCGGCCCACCTGGCCGAAGCCGGGAGTTCCGGCGGTCGTGAAATCTGCATCCCAGCCCCGCGTCTCGCCTTTCGACGCGTCGGGCAGTAACCGCGGTCCGCCGCAGTTGATTCGCTTGACGATCGTTCCCGCTGGAGGAGGCGCGGACCCATACGTGACGTCATCAATGCCCAGGATCGCGGCGCAGCCGGTGAATCTCAACAGCCCAACTATCGGCAACAGCAGGATGGGCGTCAGCAGCAGGAACGGATCGATCATCGAAGGCTCCTTGTCTCCGCGTGTCTCACGGACGCGTCAGTCCGATCAGGACCGGCTCGTTCGCCGCTGCCCGAGCCGCCGGCGGGTACGGCTTCGTCTGCTCTTTCGAGATGAGACCATACCGGAGATCCGTAACGATCCCTTGTGCATCGAGGGCGACGGTCGTTGGCCATATTTCCACGCCGTAGGCGCGCGAGATCTGGTAATCCTGATCGCTCACGACGATCACCGAAGGTCCTTCTCCAGAAGCCCCGACTCCCGCCGCTCCTGAGTCCGCTCCTCCGTCGATCGCCAGAAGGAGCGGCGCTCGCGCTCCCAAGGGACGATACACGTCCCTGAGGTTGGCCAGGGTCTCCAGACTTGGACGCGAAGAGGCCTTCAAGAACACCAGGACGCACTGACGGCCGGAGACCTTTCGCAGCGTGGTCTCACGGCCGGGAGAGTATTCAAGAATGAAGTTGGGGGCACGCTGTCCAACTCGCACCAGGGTCTCCAGAAATCGCGGCCGGAAGATCCCGCCGGCGGTCAGATGCCGTTTGAGGGCGGGAGCCAGATCCGCGGCTGTGAGCTCGCCGTCGTGATGCCACACCACCTCGCCGGATGTGCCGATTAAATAGGTGGATGGCCGACTCTTCACACCGACCAGTCTCTCCCACCCGGCCAGGTCGTCCGCAAAGATGAGTCCGTCCGTGGCGGGCGCCCTGGCAATCTGTCCGGGAGCCAACACGCAAGCAATGGCGCAGGCCGTGTCGGTGCGTCCGCTCTCCACGAGAGCCCGCGGCAGGAAATCAAGGTTGGCGAGAGTCTTGTCGGTCGGGAAATGGACAAGGAGATTGGCCGCTCCGGCCGATGCGCTGTTGAGCGGGAGCCATGGCGACGTGTGGCCGGTGACCTGGAGTGTGCCTTCGCGCGTCATCCGCGTCATCGCAAAGTCGGGCAGGATCTGTTCGTTCCCGTCGAAGAACTTCCCCACCGCCGCGTTCGGCAGCGACGTGGACTTGCAGACCGCCGCCCCGGACACGCGCTCGTCCACCACCGGACCCGACGAGGAAATGCGCACGCCTTCCACGCTCAGGCACACTGTCTGTCCGGCAATCACACTCAAGCCTGGCGCGTTCGTGGACACGAAGGTGTCCGAATCTGGCGGAGCGGCTCGGGAGTTGAAACTCCACACGTAGTCCTGGACGGAGCCGCCGGGAATCCAGCTTTTCAGCGCGCTGTACTCCGGGTTGGCGCTGGTCGCCGTCTGTGGATTGAGATCGAACTCGACCACGGGAGGGGGCCAGTCGGGCGTCACTGCCAACTCTCCGTGCAGGGTCACCCCCGACGCGTGAATCTCGAACGTCGTGTACGTCAGGAGGGGATCCACTTCTTCAACAGGGGCCTGCTTCGGACGAGCAGGCGGGTTCATCATCTTTCGAAAGAACTCCTGAAGATTGCCGGCGCCCAACGCGGCCCCGATCGTTTGCTGGATTTGTGGATCCGCGCTATCCAACGCCTGGGTGAATATCGGACGCACGTGCCTGTCGACAAGATCCGGCAAGTGCAGATCGACGGAAAAACTGTTGAAAAGCAGGTTGACGTTGAAGACGACGGTGGGCACGCCGGTAATGACCGCGCCACCCAGCCGCCTGAGGCCGACTTGTCCTCCGGCCAATGTCAGCGTAAACGCCTGGCTCACGGCAAAAGTGAAGTCGGGGAGATCCGGCAATGGAATCGATGTATGGCGGGAGGACGTCACCTTCACCGGGATTCGGAGCAGGATCGCCCCAGTGCCGGAGACCGGACCGAACAAATTGAAGGGATCGTCGATCGGGCCATCGAGGATCGTAATCTCCGCGTCCCCGACCGAGGCGCTGATCGTATAGGTCCCGACCGCCACGTCGACCGGGAAGATCGCCGGCCTCGGAATGGCGCTGAGTGCGGCCGCCACGGCGTCCGCAAACGGCTGGACAATCAAGTTGGCGGCCACCGTCAGGGCAAAATGGTCAGCCTCTGCCAGGAAGCTCTGCTGGACGCTCTCCGGATCCGGAGTCCCGACGATGCCATTGGCAAAGTCGCCGCCCGGCACGTTCATGAGCACCGCCAGCGCGTCCTGGTCCGCCAGTGGACGGACCTGCATGTTGAGCACGCCCGAGGGCAACGGAGAATTCGAGGGCTCGAAACTGGTGATCAACGCATTCCGCAATGCCAGATTGATGGCCGTCAGCTGATGCGTGGTCAGGCGCTGTGGCGGCGAGAACTGGTTGAAATGGATGTTCCCGTCGGTTCCCACCAAATTGATGTCGATGAGAGTCGCCCCGGCCGAAGACACTTCGGTTGCGCCCATCGTGATCACGAATTCGCCGCGCAGGAAGTCCGGCAGAATCGTGGCGCCCGGATCGGGAAAATACCGCGCCAGAACCCGGGTATGAAAGACAGCCTTGGCGCTCGAATCGGCGGGCAGCTCGATGGTGGGAGGACCCAATTGCAGGTGAGCGATCCCCTTCAGATGACTGAAATCCGGAGCGACGCTGCCGCGGAAATTCACGACGGGATCCACGTTCTGGAAACTGATGTCCGTGGCATGAATCCCGATCGGCGCGGTCGCGGCAAGATCGACCGTCCTTGCGACCAATCCCGGTTCGATCACCGCATTGCCGGACACGTCGACAACCGAAACCGCGCTTCGTTTTGACTCGGGCGAATCGTCCACGCGCATCGAGAGCGAATGCGGGAACCGGTTGCCGCGGTGCATCGCCGCCAGCACCCGGTTTACAGCGGGCGCGGAGAAACCCAACACGACGTCGTAGTCACCGGTAAAATCGTTAGACACTTCAGGCTCCCATCGTGTCCAGCGCAATGCGGATAAAGGATCCTGCTACCGGCCAGTGCGTCCGACGCCTGCCTTCACCTGCGCGCGTATGGAGCCAGAGACTACGGAATTCCTCGTGCGCAGTCTGTACCGTATTGCACACCGGGAAGGGCGCTGCTCGACGTCGTAGACGAGATCGTGGCGGTGTTCCGGTGCGTGTGACGTAGACGGACGGAGCTGGCCTATTTCGTGATCTCGATCGCATTGATGAACGGAAACGTCCCGCCGCCCATCTGCGGGTCTTCCTGGAACGTGATTGTCAATTTCCCCGAGCTGTCCACGTGCACCGCCTGGTCGTTGTCGAACTTGCGCGCCAGCGGATGCACGCTCGTGGAGGCATCGATTGCAAACGGCGCAGCATTGTTGAACTGAACGAGGAATCGTCCGCCGATATTCGGGTTGGTGTCCAGTTGGGCGAACTTCAGGGTGACTTTGTAATCGCCCTCGGCGAGCGTCAGCGCATATGGGAGACCTCCGGGACCCGAAGGACCGACTCGCCATGTTTCATACACCTCGCCGGCGGGGACGCCCATGTCGTCCGTCACTTTCGGGCGGCCCACCAGGCCGAAGCCGGCAGTACCGGCGGTTGCGGAATCTGCGTCCCAACCCAACGTCTCGCCTTTGGAGGCGTCCGCAGCCACCGCCGGTCCACCGCAGTTGATTCGCTTGACGGGGACTCCGCTTCCAGTCGTGGGGCCGGTCGTAAAATGGGTGCATCCGGCAAACCGCAGCAGCCACACCACCGGAATCAGCAACACCGGAGCGAGAAGCAGATAAAGGTCCATGCGTGACTCCTCTGTTGACGTGCGAACGCGGCGGTCTCAGTCAGCCTTCACGGAGGCCTCGGGCGCATCCTCCGATTCCGCAGTGAGGAGGCCCGATCGGATATCCACGATGACGCCGGACTCGTCGATGAAGATCGTCGTCGGCCAGACGTTGACTCCGTAGGCCTCCGCAATCGCGCCGTCGGGATCCGGCACCGCGATCACCGCCTCGTCGCCGATCGCATTCGCGGCGCCGGCGCCGTTGTCTGCGTGGATGGCCAGCAGGACGGCCTCGCCGCCGCCGCTCTTTCGGAGCGCCTCGCGGACCAGCGCGAGCGAATCGACGCTCGGCCGCGAAGAGATCTTCCAGAACAGCACGACGGCGGGCCGCCCGATCATGCTCAGCGTGATCCCCGCGCCGCCTCCTGAAGAAATCAGAAAGTCCGGCGCTCGCTCCCCGGTCCGCAGGTGGGTCTTGAGCAGCCGCGGCCGGTAGATCCCGGGCGAGAGCTGTGCGCGGAGCACCTCGGCGAGCCTGTCGGCGTCCATCCGTCCGTCGTGCCTCCACAGAATGTTCCCGGCGGCGCCGATGAGGACGGTGGCGGGCCGCTCGCGGACGGCGGTCATCCGCTCCCAGCCGTCCGTGTCGTCCGCGAAGACAACTCCAGGCACCGGCCGAAGACGCGACAGATCCTCCGACGAGATCACGCACACGATTGACGCGGCGGCGTCCGGCCGTCCGCTTCGCTCCACGGCGCGCGGCAGGGAGCTGAGATCGGCCAGAGACTCGTCATCGGGGAAATGGACGATCATGTTTGCCGTCTCGTCGCGGCGATCGGAGGGCCGAATCCAGGGCGAGGCGTGGCCGACGACCTGGGCCTTCGCCCCGGGACCGTGCTTCACGACCGCGACATCCAAAGCGCCTTGAACGATGCGCCGGTCCACGGGGAACGCCGACAGGGGGAAGGACACCATGTGGCAAACCTGTCTGGACGCGACCGTTTGAGCCACGACGGGTCCGGAGGGGCTGAGGCGAGTGCCTTCCAGTTTCAGACAGACGAAATTGGCCGAAGGACTGCCGGGTGGGTTGACCTTGACGAATCGGTTCGGATCCTTGGGCGATGCGACGCCGTCCTGAATCCACGTGTAGCTTCCGATGGTCCCGCCGGCGATCCAGCTATTCAGGGCGTTGTAGGGCGCGTCGGTCATGCGGTTGTAGTCGTACTCCACGTGCGCCGCCGGCCACGCCGGTACGGCGAGCTGGCCGTGGAGGATGATGCCGGCGCTCCTGATTTCGAACGACGTGTAGGTCAATGTGGGATTGACCTGACGGCGAGCCGTTTGAGATTCCGGAGCGACCGCGCCGTCCGCGGCGGCGCCGCCCAGCGCGGCCGCGGCCGCCTTGATGGCGCTCGTGGTTGTCTGAAGGCCCGCCGACAGCGATCCTGTCTTGACGACGACCGGATTCATCAGTTTCGTCAGAAACTGTTCCAGGCTCCGCGCGCTGAGAGCCTTCCCGATTCGCTGCTGGATGCCGGCGTCGGCCGCGTTCAGCGCCTGCAGAAATATGTTCGCGGCGGCATTCCGGATCGGGTTCCAGACGGGCGTCACGAAAGGGTCGCCCAGCGGAACCAGCCAGACGTCCTTGCCGCCCAGGCCCAGGGTGAACGCCTGGTAAATGGTGAAATCGGCCTGATTCGGGGGAATATCCACGCCGACCGCCCGCGCCACGCTCTCGATCGCGCCGGACATGTCGTTGGTGCAGGTGAAGTGCACGGGAATGCTCAGCAGAATCTGCCCCGTGCCGGGAGCAGTGGCGGCCGCCGCCGCAATCGATGCGGCGGTCGTCGCGTCGATTCCCGGCGGACCGGACGCCACGTCCTGCAAGAGGACCGTGGCGTTCCCCACGGCGACGTGGGGGTAGAACGTGGCCGAATAGGAGGCTTCGACTGCTCCCCACAACGTGCTCGCCTTGAATCCGACCGTGACGGGACTGAGCGGCGGGTTGTGGTTGATGGACGCATTCACCGCGTTGGCGAACGGACCGGCAATGGATTCCGCACCGACCTCCAGCGCGAACTGATCGTCCCCCTGCAGGACGATTTGATCCACGCTTCCGGGATTGGGATCGGCCACCGGGTTGCCGCCGTCCAGGTTCATGAGCATGCCCACCGCGCCGGCCGATCCCCACGCCCTGAATTGCATGTTGCGGATGCCGGCCGGAAGGGCCGACGTGGAAGGCTGAAAGGCCGTCGTCAACGCGTTCCGCAGGACGCGGTTCACTTGTGTCAGCTCCGCGGCGCTGAGCTTCGCCGAAGGCCAGAATTCCTTGAAGTTGATGTTCCCGCCGGGTCCCCAGAGTTGAACGCCGATGAAATTGCCTGCCGCCTGGGCGACTTTCGTGACTCCGAAACTGATCTGGATTTCTCCCCGCATGTACTCTTCGAGAACCTGGGAGCCCGGATCGGGGATGTAGCGCACCATGGTCGGAATGTGGACGGTGCCGTGTACGCCTGAATCCGGCAGGCTGATCGTCGGCGCGCCCAATTGCATCTGGGCAACGCCGTGCAGGTGGCTGTAGTGATCGACCTGCTTCAGGAGCTCCGCGATCGTGGCTTCGGTGTTGACCAGCGAAGACACGTTCGCGGGAAACGTGGGTTTTGGCTCCGGGCCGAATGCAGCCGGCGGGATGGGCGACATGTTGCGCGCGGGCGATCGTTCCACCGGTGGCGCCGGCGGCGTCCGGGGATCCGAAGCGGGCGCGTTCGTGTGTGCGGCTGAAGCGGCGTCCGCCAGCGGGGCCTTGAAGCCGGCCGCGGCGGTCGGGTCGGAGACCGCATAGCCGGCGCGATCGGTCGCCGCCGTCACGAGACGGCTGTACGCGGGATTGTCGTCGACTCGGGCCGACAGGGAATGGAGCAAGCGGTTGCCGCTGTGCATGGCGGCCAGAATCCGGTTCACCGCCCCGGTAGAAAACTGAACGACCACATCGTAATCGCCCGTCAGCTCATTCGACATGCACGGCCTCCACGTCAAACGTTACCCGAGAATCGACGATGTTTGCCTGGTGTTCGGACGGGGCGGCGTCCCGCGTCGTCGTCAGATGCCCAGCGTCCGCTTGGCCTGCGCGTTGTGGCGGATCGTGTGCGCGGCCGCCCAGTCGCCGATCTGCGCGAGCCTGACCGTCCCGATCACCGGATGCGTGACGGCGTAGCCGGCGCCCCGCTCCGCGTCCAGCGATGCGAGCGCGGCGTCGATCGCGGCGGCCGACGCCTCGAGCGACGCGAGAGCCTCGTCGCGCCTGACCGACGGCGGCGGCTGCACGCGCTTTCCCGCCTCGAGCCTGTCGGGAATGCCCCCGGCGATCTCGGTCCAGTCCTTGACGGGTGCGCCCTCCGCGACGGGCTGCGCTCCGGGAAGCGTGCCGGCCAGCAGGCCGGCGAACGTGGCGTCCACGGCCGCGACGTGCCAGCCGATCTGCGCCGCGGACCAGCCGCCGCCGGCGGGCGCGCGCTCGACGGCCTCGGCCGGCGCCTCGCGCAGGCGCTTCACGAATCGCTCGTGGGCTTCATGGTAGGCGGCGCGCTGCCGCACGATCCGCTCGCTGTGTGATTCCATCGGCTGGGCCACCTCCGAGATCTATACCATCACGGGTTCCCCTCATCCATTGATGGCAGTTGACGGAGCGATGGTCCTGGCGATAGAGTCCCATCAAGAGTTGATGGGACTGACCAATGCTCCGTCCGATCTCCTGCCGGGCACGCTCGAACTCCTGATTCTGAAAGCGCTCGTCGGCGGAGCCAAGCATGGCTATGGGATCGTCGAGCACCTGCGGCTGGCGTCAGACGACGTGTTGCGCGTGGGCGAGAGTGCGCTCTATCCCGCGCTCCAGCGGCTGCTCTTCAACGGCTGGGTGAAGGCCGAGTGGGGCACCTCGGAGAACAATCGCCGCGCGCGCTACTACACGCTGACGGCCCGCGGCCGCCGTCAGCTCGCCGCCGAGCGCGCCGAGTTCGACCGCATGATCGGCGCGATTCAGCAGGTGTTAGGGACGACATGAAGAGGTCCTCATGATCCGGATCTTCCGCTCCCTGCAGTACTTGTTCGGCCGGTCGCGTCATGACGCCGATCTCCTCGAAGAGATCGAGGCGCACCGCGCGCTGCGCCAGGACGCGCTCGCGCGTGACGGCCTCGCGCCCGAGGCCGCCGCACGCGCGAGCCGCCGCGCGCTCGGCAACGTCGCGATCGCCGTCGACGAGACGCATGACATCTGGGCGATCCGCGCGATCGACAACGCGTCGCACGACCTGCGCGCGGCACTGCGAGGCCTGCGCAAGAGTCCCGGCTTCGCGCTGGTGGCCATCGGCACGCTCGCGCTCGGCGTCGGCGCCAACACTGCGCTGTTCTCGATCTTCAACAGCCTGATCCTGCGCCAACTGCCCGTGCGCGATCCCGGCAGCCTCGCGCTGCTCACCAACGGCTCCTGGTCTTATCCGATCTGGCGCGAGATCAGGGCGCACGAGACCGAGCTGTTCGACGGCGCGTTCGCGTGGTCCGGCCAGAGGTTCGACCTCTCGACCGGCGGGCAGACCGAGCTCGTCGATGCCGCGTATGTCAGCGGCCGGTTCTTCGACGTGCTCGGCGTGACGGCCATCCGCGGCCGGATGCTCACGCCGGCCGACGACGGCGGCGCGGCGCCGGACGGTCCTGTCGCGGTCATCAGCCATCGGCTCTGGCGGCAGCGTTTCGCCGGCGCCAACGACGTCGTTGGCCGACAACTCACCGTGCAGCGCATTCCGTTCACCGTCGTCGGCGTGATGCCGGCGGGATTCTTCGGACCAGATGTCGGCCGGATGACGGACGTGGTGTTGCCGTTCGCCGCGGAGCCGCTCATTCGCGGCAAGGAGAGCCGCCTGGCGAGGACGGCTTCGTGGTGGCTGCAAATCATGGTGCGCCTGAAGCCGGGGCAGAGCGTCGAGCAGGCCAACGCCGCGCTGCGCGGGCTTCGTTTGGAACCGCTGTTCGCGGCCAGGACCAGCAATCCCCAGCCGCTCACCTTGGCGCCGGCGGCGACCGGAAACTCGGCGCTGCGCGGCCGATTCCAGACGCCGCTCGTCGTCATGGTCGTCGTTGTCGGCCTCGTGCTGCTCGTCGCGTGCGCCAACATGGCCAGTTTGATGCTCGCGCGAACGCTGGCGCGCCGGCGCGAGCTCAGCGTCCGTCTGGCGCTGGGCAGCTCACGCTGGCGCCTCGCGCGGCTGGTTCTCATCGAGAGCCTGATCGTGGCTGCAGCCGGCGCCGCGTTCGGCCTGGCGTTCGCGTCGTGGAGCGGCGGGCTGCTCGTTCGGCAACTGAGTACCGCGCAGAACCGGGTGTCGCTCGAACTCGGGTTCGACTGGCGCGTGCTCGCCTTCACCGCGGCCCTCGCGAGCCTCTCGACGATCGTCGCCAGCGTGGCGCCCATGCTTGGGATGAAGCGCGTGGGCGCGGGCGAGTCGCTCAAGAACGCGGGCCGCGCGATCGCCGGGATCGCCGTCTTTCCGCGCGCAGTGCGCTCGTCGTCCTTCAGATTGCGGTGTCGCTCGTGCTGGTCGTCGCGGCGGGATTGTTCCTGCGCACGTTCGCGTCGCTCACCCAGCTGCCGCTCGGCTTCGCGCCGGAGCCGCTGCTCGTCATGGAGTTGAACCTCCAGGCGAGCGGCGCGGCGCCGGAGGAGCGCCTTGCGCGCGTCGAGCGTCTGCGCGACGCGGCGGCGGCGGTGCCGGGCGTGCGTTCGGCATCGGTCTCCGCGGTACGGCTCTTCAGCGGGGGCGGCTGGTCGAGCGGCATGAACGCCATCGGCGATGGGCCGATGCTCCGGACCGGGGACCTCTGGCTGAACGCGACGACGCCAGGCTGGTTCGAAACGATGGGCGTGCCGCTGCGCAGCGGCCGGGACTTCCAGGCCGGAGATCGCGCCGGCACCCCTCCTGTGGCCATCGTCAACGAAGCGTTCGTCCGCCAGTTCATGCCGGGCCAGGAGCCGATCGGGCAGCAGGTGCGCTGGGGATTCGAACCCGGCACGCGCCGCGAGATCGTCGGCGTCGTCGGCGACGCCGTTTATACGGCGGCGCGCGACGGCATGGTCGCGACGATGTACGTGGCGGTGACGCAGCAACCGCCAAAGACCTTCTGGCCGGCAGTCCAGTTGACCATCCACACGGCGCCTGGCGAGCGCGCGGCCGTGGAGCGCGACGTCGCCGCGGCGCTGATTCGCATCGACCCGAAGGTCGTATTCACGCCGGGAACTTTCGATCAACTCATCGCGGCGACGGTCGCGCAGGAACGGCTCATCGAGATGCTCTCGGCGTTCTTCGGCGGGCTGGCGCTGCTGCTGGCGGCCGTCGGCCTCTACGGCGTCGTCGCGCACACGGTGCGCGCGAGGCGGACGGAGATCGGGCTGCGCATGGCGCTGGGTGCGGCGCCGTCCAGCATCATGCGTCTCGTGTTCCGGCGCGTTGGCGTGTTGATCGCGGGCGGCCTCGCGGTAGGCCTGACCGGGAGCCTCTGGGCGGCGCGCTTCGTGAAAACGCTGCTGTTCGATGTGGAGGCGCGCGACGTGATGACGTTCGCTGGCGCTGCCGCGGTGCTCGTCGCCGTGGGCGTCCTCGCGGCGTGGCTGCCGGCGCGTCGTGCCGCGCGCCTCGATCCGGCGGCGGTGCTGCGCGAAGGGTAGGGACGGCTTGATCGCGGCATCCGCGACACGCTAGTATGTGTTGCGTATGCAACATATCGAAGATACGCCGTGCGTCGCCGGAACGCTGCGGCGGGCATCGCGGTCGGTCAGTCGGCTGTACGACGTCCACCTGGCGCGCGCCGGGCTGACCACGACGCAGTTGTCGATCCTGCGGACCGTGCAGCGGCACGGCGGCCGCATGGCGCTGGCGCAGATGGCGGCTGACTTGGTGTTCGAGCGGACGTCGCTCTACCGGGCGCTGACGCCGCTCCGCCGCGCCGGCCTGATCACCATCAGGACCGGGACCGACCGGCGCACGAAGGATGTCGCGCTCACCGCGAAGGCGCATCGATGCATTGCGGCGGCGATGCTGCACTGGGCGGCGGCTCAGCGCGTCGTCCTCGATCGGTTCGGCCGGACGGCCTGGGCGGCGGTGGCTTCCGGGTTGACCCAGCTCGCGGCGATCACGCAGTCAGCGCAACAGGCATGACGGGAACGATCGTTCGTCGCCTCGTCACGACGGCGTTCGGGATCGGCGCCGGGTACGCGATGGCTCGCCAGTGCCGCAAGCCGACGGGCTGGTTCGGACGGCGGGTCGCCCGTGTGATGAATGTCGGACACGCGCGGCTCACCGCATGGGGACTCGGCCATGTGCGCATCGAACCGAGCTGGCACGTTCTGGATATCGGGTGCGGCGGCGGGCAGACGATTCGATCAATCGCCGCCGTCGCGACGGCGGGACGCGTGGAGGGCGTCGACTACGCGCCCGCCAGCGTCGCAGTGGCGCGCCAGACGAACGCGGACCTGATAGCGTCTGGCCGCGTCGCGGTGCAGCAGGCGTCGGTCTCGCGGCTGCCGTTCCCGGATGGATCGTTCGATCTGATCACCGGCGTCGAAACGCATTACTACTGGCCCGACCTACCACACGACCTGCGGGAGGCGCGTCGCGTGCTGAAGCCGCAGGGCCGATTCATCATCATTGCCGAAACCTACAAAGGACGGCGCATGGATTGGCTGTATCGCCCTGTAATGCGCCTCCTCCTTCGGGCGACGTACCTCTCGGTCGATGAACATCGCGCGGCCCTGACCGAAGCCGGCTTCGTTGCGGTCGAGGTGCACACAGAGCCGTCGCGCGGGTGGTTGTGCGCCATCGGCGCGCGGCCAGGTTATTGACGCAGGATTTGCGCGTCTGCGTTGGCGCTCATCGCCCCATCTGTCAACCTTTCTCCACCACAAGGACGTCAAACGGATGGCCGGACGTCCCGTCTCTCGAAAGGGCACGTCGGTTGAGGAGGGGCGGTGTTGAGCCTTTTGCGTCGAGACTTGCGTCACGCGTGGCGGCTCCTCCGACGGCAGCCCGCGTTCACCGGTGTGGCGATTCTGACCGTAGCGCTGGGCATCGGCACCACGACGGCGGTTTTTACGATCGTGAACGGCGTGTTGCTTCGACCATTGCCTTATCACGATCCCGGTCGCCTGGTGATGCTCTTTTACGGACACCAGGGACGCGTCTCGCCATGGTTCTCTCCACCGAATGTTCGCGACTACGTCGGCCCGAGCGAAGCCTTTGCCGGCGCATCCGCCGTGGCGCCCATCACAGTGAATATGACCGGGCTCGGCGATCCGGAACGGCTGCAAGGCGCGAGAGTCTCCTGGAATTACTTCAAACTGCTGGGCATCCCGATGGCTCTGGGACGCGCGTTCACGGAAGGCGACGCGCAGGGTGACGGCAACGAGATCGTGCTCGCCGACGGCCTATGGAGACGCCGATTCGGCGGTCGCCCCGACGTCGTGAACTCGACGACGACCCTCGACGGCCATGACGTGACGATTGTCGGAGTCGCTCCGGCCGCCCTGAAGTTTCCGGCCACCGCAGAGTTCTGGCAGCCACTCATCTTCCGCCCGCGTGACCTCGCGCCGGCGGCACGCGGCGCCCAGTGGGTCCAGGTATTGGCCCGCTTGAAGGACACCGTGTCGGCCAGCCAGGCGACAACCGCACTGCAAACGGTGGCCGATCGCCTGGCCACGGAATTTCCACAAACGGAAAGGGACGCGACGGTGCTGGCCACTCCGCTGCACGAGCGGATTGTTCGCGGCATTCGCCCCACGCTGGTGACGCTCTTCGGCTCCGTCACCCTCGTGCTGCTCATCGCCTGTGCGAACGTCGCGAATCTCCTGCTCGCACGCGGGCAGGCTCGTCGTCGCGAGGTGGCCGTGCGGGTTGCCCTCGGCGCGACTCGGCGCCAGTTGATCGCGCAGTTGTTGACCGAGAGCCTTGTCCTGGGGACGCTGGGCGGCGCGGCGGGGGCAGGCGTTGCCTTCTCCTTTGTGCGCGCCGTGGTCCTGCTCGGACCGGCGTCGATCCCGCGTCTGCCGGACCTGTCGCTCGATGTGCACGTTCTTGGCTTCAGCCTGGCGATGACACTCGCGACGAGCCTCGCGTGCGGGCTGACGCCGGCCCTGGCAGTGTCGGGATGGTCGATTCAAGGGTTGTTCGCGTTGAGTAACCGCGGTGCCGTCGGCGCGGCGGGAACCGGCGCTCGACGCGTTCTGGTCATCTCGGAGTTGGCGGGCGCGGCGATGCTGCTGGTCGGGGCCGGCTTGCTCATTCGCAGCTACGTGCAGCTTCAGCACGTCGAGCCTGGCTTCGAACCCGAAGGCGTCACGACGTTCAGCGTGTCGTTGCCGCCCGCCAGGTATCCGGATCCCGCGAGCCCGCGAGCGTTCGTGGCGGCGCTGCTGTCGCGACTGGAAGCGGAACCCGGTGTTCAGTCGGCGGCGGTGGCGATGGGCCTTCCGTTCACGAGCGATCTCAACGCCATGACCGGCTTCCGCCACGAAGGTCAGGCGGAGCCGGACTCTGCCTCGATGCCGACGGCCGCGATGCGGATCGTCAGCCCTGAATACTTCGACACGATGAAGATTCCAATCCGCAACGGCCGACCATTCGACAGGCGTGATTCGGCGACAAGTCCGGAGGTCGTCCTCATCAACGAACGGGCCGCACAGCGATTCTTCCCGGGACAGAACCCCGTGGGACAGCAGATTCGAGTCAGCGCGGAGCTCGCGCGCGACGCGCGCAGTGGATCGAAGACGATCGTCGGCGTTGTGGGGAACATCAAATACGGCGGCCTCGACGAGGACACGCCGGCCGAGATTTACCTGCCGTACGAGCAGCATCCGGTGGACGCCTTCACCGTCGCCGTGCGCGCGTCGGCGGATCGCGTCGCCTCCATCCCCGCGCTGCGGCATGACGTGTCGGGGCTCGATCCGCTGCTGCCTCTCGCAAATGTCAAAGGGCTCGCGGCGCTCGTCGACGCGTCGCTCGCTGAACGCCGTTTCACCATGATCGTGTTCCTGGCCTTTGCCGCGATCGCGGTCACGCTTTCCGTCATCGGTGTCTATGGTGTGCTCGCATATCTGGTCGCTCAGCGGACGAGAGAAATCGGTGTCCGACTGGCCATCGGCGCGTCGCCTGCCGACGTCGTCTGGTTGTTCGTGCGCGAAGGCGCCGCGCTGACGCTGGTTGGCTTGGGAGCCGGACTGGCCGCCGCTCTTGCGGCCGGCCGCTGGATCTCGGCCCTGCTGTTCGGCGTCACGCCAGCCGATCCGGTGACGCTCGCGACCGTGGTCTGCGCGCTGGCGGGCGCGGCCGCATGCGCGACCTACGTGCCTGCGCGAAGGGCCGCAGACGTCGATCCAAGCGATGCGCTCAGGGCCGAGTAGGAGAACCTCGAGGATACGTGGTCGTGTTTGCGGATCTTCGTCATGCGCTCCGGGTGATATCCCGGACACCGTCGTTCGCGGTTACGGTCGTCGGCGTGCTGGCACTTGGCATCGGCGCGACCACCGCGATCTTCAGCGTCGTGAACGCGGTCCTGCTCCGTCCGCTGCCTTTCGAGGAGCCCGAACGCCTGGTGAGGATCTACAGCCGGACGCCGGGCCCGGACGGTCGACTCTTCGATGTCCGTGGTGAAGAACTGCGGCGCGATCTGGCGGATCATGGCGCACAAATTACCATGAACTATTGCGGGTTCCTGTACCGATTGTGAGGCGTCCGCGCAGTCGTGTCGTGACCGCCAGGAAATATGCCCACGCCGCTCAGCGACTATAACAATGACCCCACGACGACCTTTGCGGACATCCAGGCGTTCTTTCGTGTGCTCCAGCATCAAGTCGTCAAGCACGGAACGTCGGACCTCGACGCTCGCGGGAACATTCGCACGCCTCTGTCAGACGGCGGCCGCGTAGAATCAGGCCTTGCTGTCGATCCTGCTGTACGTCTCCGGCGTGGTCGCCGCCGCGGCCGCACTCGCAGTGATCCGGCCGATCGCTCGGTTGGGGCTGGTCAGCCGGCGCCGAGCCTTGCGGGTGTGGCTCGCGGCCGCGGCTGCCTGCGTCGCGTCGCTGGCGTGGCCGGCGCACGAGATCCGCGTGGCGCCATCCGTCAGCCGGCTCGACGAGATCGTTCCCATCTACCAGTTCAGCGAGGTCCACGAAATCACGATCGACGCGCCCGCGGATCCGACGTATCGCGCGATCTGTGGCGTCACGGCGAACGAGATCGCGCTGCTGCGGACGCTCACGTGGATTCGGCGCTTCGGCCGGCCGGGACCGGAGAGCGTTCTCAATCCGCCGGGCGACAAGCCCTTTTGCGACGTCGCGCTGAAGAGCGGCTTCTATCTCCTCGCGGACGAGCCGCCCCGCGAAATGGTGCTCGGCACGTTCGTGGCGGCGCCGCGCGCGGCCAGGGCGAACCCGCCCCCGCGGATTAGCGCCGCGACGTTCGCGGGCATTCACTCGCCCGGCTTTGCCATCGCGGTCATCAATTTCCGGTTGCAGCCGGCTGGGCCGATCCGAACCCGGCTCACGACGGAGACGCGCGTGTTCGCAACAGACGCGAGGATCCGCCGCGTGTTCGCGGTTTACTGGCGCATAATCTATCCTGGCAGCTCCATCATCCGGACGATGTGGCTGCGCGCGATCAAGCGGCGCGCGGAACGGCCTCGCAGCCTGTAGCGGTCACCCGCCGAAATACGACGGGATCGGCATGTCGCGCATCGTATGCAGCCCGGGCGCGACGTCGAGGATCTTGGGGATCGAGTTCACCGTGATCGACGCGGTGGCGACGTCGCCGTGCACGCCGCCGGCGATCTTGCTGCGGATGTTCGGCGATCCCGTGATCTCCACGGCGTCGAACGATTCCGGCGCGCCGAGATACGCCTCCATGTGCAGCGTGATCACCGCCTGTCCGCTCCGATAGCCGACGCCGTCCTGGACGATCCCGCAGACGTAGCCGGGATCGACGGCGAGGAACTCGCTCGACACGGTGTCGGTCGCCATCTTCGGCTGGATCTCGTCCGTGATCCGATCGAGCTTCCAGCCCATGGCGTCCGCGATCATCGTGATGGACTCCGCCAGGCCCACGTGCCGGACGCTCGCGTCGTCCACTTTCTTCTGGAACTGCTCGCGCGTCAGGCCCGCGCCGATCTTCTGCTGGAACGGCAGCCGCCGGACGCGCGCGTCCTGGACGCGGTCGACGCGGATGCGGTCGACGCGCTCGCACACGCCGGTCAGGGTGATCGGCAGCGCGTCCATCGTGAAGCCGGGATTCACGCCGGTCCCGAGGACCGCCACCTTCGCTTTCTTCGCCATCGCGTGAATCGCGCGCGCGTACTTCATGTTCGCGCCGGTCGGATACGCGAGCTCCTCGGTGGTCGACACGATCGGCACCTTGAGCCTCACGATCTGCTCGATCTGCGGCGTCACCTTCTTCAGCCCCGACACGGTGCAAAGCACGACGACGTCGGGCCTGGCGGACTGGATGGCTTTCCTGGCGTCGCCCGAGACCCTGATCCGCAGCGCGCGTCCCACGCCCGCCACCTCGCCGAGATCGCGTCCGATCTTCGCGGGATCGATATCGACCGCGCCGACGATCCTGAACCCGCGCCGATCCGCGACCTGCTTGACGACCGCGGCGCCGATCGGGCCCAGCCCGTAGTGCAGCACGCGGATCGCGCCCTTCCGTGTAGGCATCTATGACTCCTCTATGAATGAATCCAGCCGACGATTATACCTTCGTTGATATACGATCCGACTGGAGTGATGGCGCGGCCCGGCGCGAACGCAATCGACGCACTGACAGACGGAACGGCACGCGTGATCTTTGCACCGGCCGTGCTCGCGGGCACCGTCGCGCTCGCGCTGGTAGTGACGGCCGGGCCGGCGGCGTCGCTGCTGGGACCCGGGGCGGCAGCCGTGAACGGCTTCCTCGAACTGTCGCGCTCCGGGATGATCGGCTTCTCCACGTCCGGTGTCCTGATCGCCGGACTGCTCTGGCCGTTTCTCTGCGGAGGCATCCTCGATCGCTACGCGCGCAACCGCCCGACGCGCGGGCGCGGATTCTTCGGCGCATGCGGAGCGCACTTCGGCGCGATGGTACGGCTGAGCGTCATCGCGTGGCTGATTTACGGCGCGTTGATCCTGCTCATGGGGCGGGCGGTGGCGCAAAACGCGTACGGGCGCGGCGCCGTCATCGTCCTGACGCTCGCGGCGAGCCTGGTGATCGGCTGCGCGCGCATTCGCCTCGTCGTGGAGGATCGGCGGAGCGCGATCGGAGCGTGTCTCGCAGGGGCGCGGTTCGTGCGCAGAAACATCGGGGCCGCAGGCGCGTTGTTTCTCCTGTACCTCATGATTACGGCGGCGCTCGACTGGCTGGACGCGGGAGCCGGGATCGCGCCCGCAGCCGGACGGTGCGTGTTCGCGCTCGCGCTGTTTGCCTGGGAAACCGCGCTGTTCCAGTCACGCCTGGCGCACGCCTCGTACACGGCCGGGCCGCCGCTCGAATGGCCCGAATCGCCCGCCGCCGAGGCGATCGCGAACGCGCCGCCTTTCACGACGTCATGATCACCGGCGCATTCCGAAACGCACGGATCCTCGTGCTGGACGACGAGGAAGGCAACGTGGAGATGCTGCGCCGCATCCTGACGCATGCCGGATTCTCGCGCATCGAGTCGACGTGCGACTCGCGGGAAGCCGCATCCTTGTACGTCCAGCACCGGCCCGACCTGATCCTGCTGGACCTGCACATGCCGCACCTCGACGGCCTCGACGTGATGGACCAGTTGAACGAGATCGCGGAGGCCTCGTACCTACCCATCCTGATCCTGTCGGGCGATCTGACGCCGGAGGCGCGGCGCGAAGCGCTGTCACGCGGCGCCAAGGACTTCGTCGGCAAGCCGTTCCAGCCGGACGAGCTGCTGCTGCGCATCAAGACGCTCCTCGAGACGCGCTTCCTCTACATCCAGATCCAGAGCCAGAACCAGCTCCTCGAGGCCAAGGTCCGGGAGCGCACGCGGGCGCTCGAGGAGGCGCAGATCGAGATCGTCGAGCGGCTGGCGGTCGCGGCGGAGTTCCGCGACGACAATACCGGCCAGCACACGCAGCGCGTCGGCCAGATGTCGGCGCTCCTCGCCAAGCAGCTCGGGCTGCCCGACAGCCAGGTCTCGCTCATCCGGCGCGCGGCCGCGCTGCACGACGTCGGCAAGATCGGCGTGCCCGACGCCATCCTGATGAAGATGGGCAAGCTGACGAGGGAAGAGTTCGAGGTGGTGAAGAGCCACACGGCCATCGGCGCGCGGATCCTGTCCGGCGGCAAGTTTCCGCTGCTGCGCCTGGCCGAAGAGATCGCGTTCACGCATCACGAGCGCTGGGACGGCGAGGGATACGCGGGCATCCGCGCCGGCGACATCGCGCTCGCCGGCCGCCTCGTCACCGTCGCGGACGTCTTCGACGCGCTCACGCAGCAGCGCCCCTACAAGCCGGCGTGGCCGGTCGCCGACGCCATCGCGGAGATCGAACGGCAGCGCGGCCGCCAGTTCGATCCCGACGTCGTCGACGCGTTCATGCGCGTGATCGAATGAGCGCGCGCACCGACGCGATCGCCGACTGGCTGCGGCGGCGCCTCGCCCGGTCCGGCGCGCGCGGATTCGTCGTGGGCCTGAGCGGCGGCGTCGACTCGGCGGTCGTGGCGCGGCTCTGCCAGATGGCCGCGCCCGCGAATGTCATCGGCGCGGTCATGCCGTGCCACAGCGATCCCCGGGACGAGGCCGACGCGGCGCTGCTCGCCGAACACTTCGGGATTTCTGCGGTCCGCGTCGATCTCGGGTCGACATACGACCATCTGACCGACGTCTTGAAGCAGGCGGCGATGACGCTCCCGAGCGGCCATTTTCCCGACGGCGTGCACGGCGCCGAGGACATCAAGGCCCGTGTGCCGCTCGCGAATGTCAAGCCGCGGCTCCGCATGTCGGTCCTCTACTTCCTCGCGAACACGCTGAACTATCTGGTGGCCGGCACCGGCAATCGCAGCGAGCTGGCCATCGGGTACTTCACCAAATACGGCGACGGCGGCGTCGATCTGCTGCCGATCGGGAATCTGCTCAAGAGCGAAGTCAGAACGGCCGCGCGCGAGCTCGGCGTTCCCGATCCGATCGTCGAAAAGCCGCCGAGCGCGGGCCTGTGGCTCGGCCAGACCGACGAGGCCGAGATGGGATTCTCGTACGCGGAGCTCGAAAAACATCTGACGAAGGGTCCGGACAACGTCCCGCCCGCGCTGGCGATGCGGATCGAACGGCTCGTCCGCGCGAGCGAACACAAACGATCGGTGCCGCCAACGCCTGGAGAGGATTCATGAGCCAACGGAAGATGACGCTCGCCGCCGCGCTGACTGCGTTGGTCGTTGCCGCCGCGGGCGCGCAGCCGACCGTGCCGACGCCGGAACAGTTCTTCGGCTTCCGGATGGGCACCGACAACACGCTCGCGCGGTGGGACAAGATCGTCGACTACATGCGCCAGGTGTCGGCCGCCTCGGACCGCGTCAGGTTCCGGGAACTGGGCAAGTCCACCAACGGCAACCCCTTCATCGCCCTCGAGATCAGCAGTCCCGACACGCTGAAGAATCTCGACCGCTACAGGCAGCTCGAACGGAAGCTGTATTTCCAGGACGGCGCGCCGACCGACGCCGAGCGCGACGAGATCTTCCGCCAGGGAAAGATCGTCCTCGTCATCACGACGACGATCCATGCGACGGAGATCGGGGCGTCGCAGATGGTCGTGGAGCTGGTCCACCGGCTCGCGACCGAGAGCTCGCCGCAGGTGAAGAAGATCCTCGACAACGTGATCTTCGTGCTCGTCCCGAGCCTGAATCCCGACGGGCAGATCCTCGTGACCGACTGGTTCAACAAGAACCTCGGCACGCCGTTCGAGACGAGCCAGATTCCCTACCTCTATCACCCCTACGTCGGCCACGACAACAACCGCGACATGTACATGTTCACGCAGAAGGAAAGCCGTCTCACGGCCAACCTCCTGTGGCACGACTGGTATCCCGCGGTCTGGCTCGACGAGCACCAGCAGGGCAGCAACGGCGCCCGTATCTTCGTGATGCCCGCCACCGATCCGATCAATCCCAACGTCCATCCTTTGATCTATCGCTGGAACGGCATCCTCGGCCAGTCGCAGGCGGCCGCGCTCGAAGCGGCCGGCAAGGAAGGGATCATCTACAACTCCACCTACACGAACTTCTGGGAAGGCGCGATGGCGTGGAGCGGATGGTGGCACAACGAGATCGGCCTGCTGACCGAGGTCGCCAGCGCCCGCGTCGCCGCGCCGATCGACCAGCAGAGGGCCGTGGCGGGGGGGGCGCAGGGTGCAGGGGGTGCGCGGGGTGCGGGAGGTGCGGGGGGTGCGCGGGGCGCGCGGGGTACGGAAGGTGCTCAGGGCGCAGGGCGCGGTGGACGCGGCGAAGGAGGAGGCGTGCTGCCGGCGCCGACCGACGTGACGCCCCGCACCGAGTATCCGCGGCCGTGGATGGGCGGCCACTGGACGCTCCGCGACATCGTCGACTACGAGCTGATCGCGACGATGGCGCTGCTCGATACGGTGGCGGATCGGCGCGAAGCGCTGCTGCAGCAGATCTACGAGGTCAATCGCGTCACGATGGAGAACGGCCGGAAGGGCGATCCCGCGGCCATCCTCGTCCCCGTCGAGACGCAGCACGATCCGCACGAAGCGGCGCACCTGGTCGAGACGCTCCAGGTGGCGGGCGTGGACGTCTATCGCGCCGAGGCCGCCTTCGACGCCGAGGGACAGCGCTACGCGGCTGGGACGTTCGTCATCCCGATGACCCAGGTGTTCGCGCGATACGCCAAAGACATCCTCGAGAAGCAGACGTATCCCGAGGTGCGCCGCGGTCCGAACTCGCCACCCGAGCCTCCGTACGACGTCACTGCGTGGTCGCTCGGCATGCTCCTCGACGTCGATCACGTCGTCGTGCAGAAGCCGCTCGGCGACGCCGTGAAGCTGCGAAAGCTCGACGCGGCCCCGAGGCTCGACGGACGCGTCGGCGGAAGCGGGCCCCGGTACGTCTTCGACTATCGGGGCGCGGATGCGGCCAAGGCCATCAACCGGCTGCTCAAGGACGGCGCGCGC
>DATJFE010000006.1:0-63279 GCA_035495955.1 Vicinamibacterales bacterium
CACGGTCAGCGCGCCCGCGTGATAGTGGACAAGGTAGTTGGTCGCGACAAAGCTCCCACCCGTCGCCGTGCTCGGCGTCAGCGGATAGCTGCCACCCACCGCGGCCGTGGCGAGGCCGCCGCTATTCGTGTCGGTGATCGTCACCGTCCCGACCGTCTCGCCGTTCTTCAACTGGCCCGCGCCGGTGGAAAACGCCGACGACCCCGCGCCATACGTCTTCACCTCGCCGTAGGTTTTGCTGTCGTTGCTGGCCGTGATGTCGAGCGGCGCCGGCGTCACCGTCAACGTGCCGGTCGCATACGTGATCGTGTAGTTGCTGGAACTAAAGCTCCCGCCGGTCGCCGCGCTCGGCGTCAGCGTGTAGCTGCCAACCGCCGCACCCGCCGCCGCGCCGCCGCTTGCGGTAATCGTCACCGAGCCGATCGTGTCGCCGTTCTGCAGCCCCGTCGGCGTAAAAGCGGTCGATCCGGCGCCATAGGTCTTGGTCTGCCCGTAGATCTTGGTGTCGTCGTTCGCCTTGACCGTCAGCGGCGTGGGATTCACGGAAAAGGACAGCGTGCCGCTGCTGTTCGTGAACGAGCCGGCCGCGACGTAGCTCGCATCGATCGTGTGCGGACCTGCGGCGAGCGTCGCCGTGCTGCCGCTCGTCGCGCAGACATTGGGGCTCGGCGCGCAGGTGGCGACGCCGACCGGAGACCCAAAGTCCACGCCGTCGATCTTGA
This sequence comes from Vicinamibacterales bacterium, assembly GCA_035495955.1. Taxonomy (GTDB): domain Bacteria; phylum Acidobacteriota; class Vicinamibacteria; order Vicinamibacterales; family 2-12-FULL-66-21; genus JAICSD01. Next base: position 723 of record DATJFE010000006.1, read on the forward strand.
ACTGCACCGTACCAGTCGGATTCGCGGTCCCGGAGCTCGGCGCCACGCGAGCGGTGAAACTGACCGCCTGTCCGTATGTCGACGGACTCACGGGCGAGCCAGTGACCGTCGTCGTCGTGGAGACCGATCCAGTCACCGTGAACGTCTGCGAGTCGAGGACGTTCCCTCCGCTGCATCCCGTGTTCTTGCAGGTCTGCACGGTCCAAGTGCCCGTGACAGCGTTCGTGCCGCTGAGAGTGAGCGTGTCGGTCTGCGTGGAGCCGTTCGCCACGCCGAGCTTGGTCGTCGTCTTCACAAGCGTCGACGAGGGATTGAACCACTCGATGAACAGATCGGGCGCTCCGCCGCCCCCGCTCGTCGTGACGGCCACGCTCGCGCACACCGTCGCGTTCAAGGCGAAGGCGCTCTGCGAGCTGATGCAGGGCGCATTCTTCAACGTGATGGGCGCCGACGCGACGTTGCCGTCCGTGAACGTCGTCCGCGCCTGCGACCGCGCGCCGCTCGCTGTCAGATAGAACCTGATGTTGATGTCGTGCTCGTCCGGCGCGAAGCTCGTATCGAGGATGTTCCCGCTGTCGTCAGCGACGACGGTAAACGACCCGTGATCGTCGAGCAGCGGATCCTCGACGAGACGCAGCGTGACGGTCTCCTTCGGCTGCCAGCCGCTGCCGGAGATCGTCACGGTCTGGCCAGGAGAATAGTCCGCTCTGTCTGTCTTCACGGTCGCGAACCCGTACAGCTCCGCGCTCGCGAACGGGCTCGACGCGGTCAGCGATGCGCTGCCGCCCGCCAGGAGCGCCAGACCGTCGGTCGGGCCGCTTCGAACCGTCGGTCCCGCGGGAACGCTGAGGGCGGCGCCCGCGGCCCACGCACGCGGCGTCGACGGCGCGGTCGTCGGGATGAACGAGCCCCCGTCGCCCTGCCACTCGACGAACAGTTCGGCGGATGCTGCCGCGCTGCCGGCGGACGTTCCGCCGACGATGAGGATTTGGTTGTTGTGGGGCAGCAGGATCGCCTGATGGCGCTGTCGTGCGGTGAACATCGAGTTCGCGGCTGGCGCGAAGATATCGGCCGCGGGATCGTAGACTTCGGCGGACGCGAGTTCGCCGTCGGCGCCGGCGCCGCCCGCCACGAGCACTTTGCCGCTCAACAGCCGGGTGACCGAGTGCGCCGCACGGGCCGCCGCGAGCGGCGCTGCGACAGTCGTCGTGTCGGTCGCCGGATCGTAGAGATCCACCGATGCGAGCGGCTGCGACCCGTCGAATCCGCCCGCGATGAACACCCGTCCGTCGTTCAGCAGCGCTGCGCCGTGATCCGCGCGCGGCGCGCTCAACGAGGCATTCGACATCGAGAACGTCTCGTAGAACGGATCGAAGATTTCAATCGACGCCGTCGGCACGCCGGCATCGTCGCCGCCGGCGATCGCAACGCGGCCATCGGGAAGCGCCGTGGCCGTGTGGTGCGCGCGCGCGAGGTGCATCGGTCCGGCAGGCGTCCACGCGTTCGTCTCCGGATTGTAGATTTCCGCCGCGGTGAGCGCCCCGCCGTCGAGTCCCAGGCCTCCCGCGACGAGCACCCGGCCGTCGGGCAGCAGCGTCGAGGTGTGGTCCGTCCGCGCGACCGTCATCGGCGACGTGGACTGGAACTCGCTGCCAACAGGGTTGTATCGCTCGGCTGAGAGGCTCGCGGCGCCGGCGGCGTTTCGTCCGCCGGTGACGAGCACGAGGCCGTCGCTGAGGAGTGTGGCGGCGGCGCCGGCTCGCGGCTGGCTCATCTCGCCCGTGAGCGCCCACGTGTTCGACGGCACGGTGGGCACGGACGCGTGCAGGCCGACAAACAGCAGTCCGATGACGGCAAGGGCGAGTCCCGCCGACGTGAAGCTGCGAACCGATCGCATAAGCACACCTTCTCCAGGCGCGCACGCTTCGTGCGCGATCACAAAGTCGTATTTCAGGAACTGTCGCTTGGTTGGCTGAGGTGGCAACCGCGCTGCCAAAGAGGGGGGATTCGAGAGAATCTCCGGAACGCCGCGATTTCTACGATGGCGGCGGCGGCCGCTGTCCTGATGTCAGGACGAATCGGATTCGACTAGTCGGCGGGCTCGGCGACTTTAGACGGCAAGTCTAATCGATCGGACCGAACCTGAGTCCTCGGTGGTGGACACTGGGGTCAGATCTTGATTTTCGACGTGTCGAGCATCGGCGAAAATCCAGATCTGACCCCAGTGTCACCGTACGGTGTCAGGCGATTGGCTGCGGCGGCTCGCCGTCCGGCAGTTCCAGCCGGCGAATCGGCGGCAGGGCCGGGACGAGGCCCTGCAGATCCCCGTACATGCCCGAGATATTGAACGTGACCGCGTCGATCTGCTTTGCCCGCCGCGCCCAGGCGCGCTCGGCTGCGCGGCGCTCCTGATCGAGCTCCGTCCGCATCGCGACGAACGCGTCGACGACGGCTTCCACGCGCTGGCGGAATTCGACGCCCGACAGATACCGGTACAGCAGCTCGAGCTTCTCCTCCTTATTGGAGGCCGCCTGTCGCGCCTGCGCGACCTGCTGCAGATGCGTGCGCAGGATCGCCGCGAGCGCGCGCGCGCAGGCGAAGTCAGCCACGATGACGCCGTCGACGATCGTGAAGTGCTGGCAGTCCTTCGGCAGCGCGGCGGTGACGAGGACGGCGACGTCGGCGTGCAGCGCGCGCTGATCGATCTTCAGCTTCGCGATCCATCCGTCGCTCCAGCTCTTCGCGTTCTTGCACTCCCACAGGATCGCGCCGCACTTCCTGTCGCGGCTGAAGACAATCTGGTGGACGTCGGCGCCGCGGATCCCCTGCCCGATACCACTGATATCGTCCATCGGAAACGCGTCGCGCAGGACCGCTTCGAGGCGCTCCTCCGCCGCTTCACCCTGGAGCTGCGACGACCCCTGGTCCGCCTTTCGCTTCAAATTCTCGATCTGCCGCCGCAGGTCGGCGAGCTGGCGCTCCTTCTCGGCATCCTTGAGCCGGTGCGCTTCGCCGATCCGCGCCTGCGTCTCCGCGACGACCTTGCTGCGCTCCTCGTCCAGCGTGCGCGCGATCGTGACCTCGAGATCCGCCTGCCTCGTCTGCAGATCGCGTTCGCGCCGGCGAAGCGCCAGCTCGACGCCGCGCGCGTCCTCGAGCGCCTTCGTCTGCTCGTTCAGCTGGTCCTGCAAAGCCGCCAGCTCGTGCACGAGCTTCTGCTCGGCCCTCTTGGCCGCGTCCTTCTCGACACGCGCGCGATCGGCCTCGAGTCTGCGCTCGTATTCATCGCGCAGCCCGCGCTCGCGCTCGCCGAATTCCGCTTTCAGCGTCGTCTCAATCTCCGCGCGGAGCGCGCGCGTGAGGGGAATCTTCTTTCCGCACGATGGGCAGGCGATCGACTGATCGGCCATGGAACCTCGCTTCCGCCGACGGCTGGGGCGCGTCCGGCGTGCCGACAGTCTATGGACCGCGCGTGACAGGCGGGGTCACGCCTTGAGCGTTGACACCGATGCCGCCGGACGGCAGACTCGGACGAGGCGCCACGTGCCGGCGCGACTGTGAAGATAGAGAGAGGTCATCATGATCAGCCGCAAGACCATCGCCTGGATGATTGGTGTGTTCTGCCTGCTCGGCGCAGGAACGGCCTCGGCGCAGCCGCGTTGGGGTCGCGAGCGGGTACCCGAGGCGGGCGCATGCTTCTATGAAAACATCGATTACGGCGGCCGTTATTTCTGCGTCCGGCCCGGCGACGCGCTGAGCTCGCTGCCCTCCGGCATGAACGACAAGATCTCGTCGATGCGCCTGTTCGGCGCCGCCGAAGTCACGCTGTTCCGCGATCGCAACATGCGCGGACGCTCGGTCAGGTTCGCCTCTGATGTGCCCGATTTCCGCCGCCAGGGCTGGAATGACCAGGTCTCGTCGATCGAGGTTGGACGCGGCGACCGCGGCCGCGATCGGGATCGCGGCCGCGGCTGGCGCGGCGACCGACCGCCCGAATGGGGCCGGGAGGCCCTGCCGCGCGAAGGCGCGTGTTTTTATCGCGACGCGGACTTCCGCGGCGACTATTTCTGCATGCCCAGAGGCGCCGAGTACAGCTCGCTCCCGCGCGGCTTCAACGACTCGATCTCGTCGATCCGGCTGATCGGCGCCAGAGTCAGGATCTTCCAGGACCGCGATTTTCGAGGACGCTCGACCGACGTTCGCCGTGACGTCACGAACCTCCGCGGCAGCTGGCGCGACACGGTCTCGTCCATCAGAGTCTTCTGAGATCGGGACCTCCGCTCGTTGCGGGACGACGATACCATCGGCGCGCGCATCGATCGTCGAGCATGGAAGTGGAGCCGTGCTGTGAATATGCTGTGGCTTCCAATCTCGTGGGATGTCGAATACACCGGCGATCTAGAATGTCCGACGAAGGCAAGCCGGTGCCGGAAACGCTCGAGACGATCGCGCAGAAGATCACTGTGCTGACCAAGTGAACGCCGGCTTCCGGAGGATCGATCGAAAGCTGGATCGAGTCCTCGTTGCACTGACGGGAGCGTCGTTTCCACGCCGCGGCCGCCGACCCTGACCGCTAGTAACGACGAAGGGCTGGATCAGCTCGTGGCCGTGAACTTCGGCGTCCACGCGCACCACTGATCGCGGTCGAAGCGAGATCGGCAAGTCCTGCTTCAGGCGGAATCGGGGATCATGGAGATGCTCGGCGGCGGAGGAGGAAGTATCAAATGCTTCGAAGCAGACGCTCAGGGAGCCGCGCAGTCCCGATCGTGTTCGCTCTGCTGGCTGAAACCTGTGGCGGAGGCAAGTCCGCCGGGTCCACGGCGCCGTCAGTCACGCCTCCAGCGGCACAAAGCTGGGCCGACGAATTCGACGGGCCGGCAAACGCGCTGCCGGATTCGGCGAAGTGGACATACGACCTCGGAAACAACGGCGGCTGGGGCAATCAGGAACTCGAGACGTATACCAACGTTCCGCAGAACGTGCACCTCGACGGCAACGGCCATCTGATCGTCCATGTGGAACGCTCGGGGTCGAGCTATACGTCGGCGCGGATCAAGACGCAGGGAACGTTCTCCGCTCAGTACGGCCGGATCGAGGCGCGCATCCGGCTGCCGTTCGGCCAGGGCATCTGGCCGGCGTTCTGGATGCTGGGTTCCAGTTTCCCTGGTACGCCATGGCCGCAGTGCGGCGAGATCGACATCATGGAGAATGTCGGGCGCGAGCCGTCCATCAATCACGGCAGCGTTCATGGTCCCGGGTATTCCGGCGGCAGCGCGATCTCGGGCCTCTACACGCTGCCGGGGTCCGCCAGATTCGGTGACGACTTTCACGTCTTTGCGATCCAGTGGGCGCCGCAGACGATCACATTCTCGGTCGATGGCGTGGCGTACAAGACCGTCACGCCCGCCTTGCTCCCGGCGGGAGCGTCGTGGGTCTTCGACAAGCCGTTCTTCCTGATCCTCAACGTGGCCGTCGGCGGAACCTTTCCTGGCAACCCGGATGGGACCACACAGTTTCCGCAGGAGATGATCGTCGATTACGTACGGGTGACCGGAGTGTCGTAGCTTTCGTCGTCCTCAAACCTGCGCCCAGCCGAACGCCAGTTCGATCCCTTCGCGCGGCGTGACAGACAGCAGAGGCCCAGCCCGCCGGCTCATCTATCGTGATCGAGAGCAGGCCGCGCGGACTCCGCACGAGCACGGTAGTTGCAGAGCCACGCCGCGAGGTGACGATGGCTGTCGGAATTCAGCGCAATCTGGGTCTGCTGGTGCTATCGATCTGGTTGATTCTGTACGGCCTGTCAGGGCTCGTTGCACTTGGGCTTCCGGGTCCGCTGATGGCGATTCTCGCGCTCATCGCCGGAGTGCTGATCCTCGCGGCGCGCTGACCGATCGCGCTTGACGCCGGCGCGGACCGGGCGCATAGTGTCGGCAACTCCTTCCCGAAAGGAGGCCGAATCGACGTGCCGCCGGGCCAGTTGATGGGCCGACGGAGCGCGGCCGCACCGATGCCGCTTCCGGCTGATGCCGGGCATGCGGACCCAAACGATGCGCGGCGGCTCTCCGCCGGCCCTGTTTTCGTTGGAGACGTGCCGCGCTATCGCCGCGAGTGCGCCAGGAACGCGGCGAGATGCGTCTGCTGCTCGGCCGTAGCGTCGGGCCGCACTTCGAGCGTCCATGCCTTCGCCGCATCGTCGCCCGGCGCGAACCGCAGACCGAACCAGTCGAGCATCTCGCGGTAGTCGACTTCCTCCGTCGTCGCGACGAGCGTGTGCAGCAGCGGCCCGACGTCGAAGCCGGCAGCGTCCGACATCGTCCGACTGAAATCCTCGGCCGTGTAGCCGTGCGCGCCGGCCCATCGCTGATACTCGAGCCGCATCACGTCATCCAGGCTCTTCTTTCCGTTCGTGCGGTGGCGGATGTCGGCGTCGAGGACGAGCCCGACGACCGGTCCCTTGACGTAGTAGTCGACCTTCTTGTCCGCAGGTATGCGCTCGAACATCTGTGACGACGCCTGTTCGAGCGTCTGCACCAGGCGGCCGGGCTGCTTCGTCTGCAGGTCGGCGATGTGCTTCGATTCGAGCGCGAGGTAGTCCTGCGGCGTCCCCACGCCCGAGCGCTCCGCCAGCAGATCGCCGAAGTACGACGTGAGCCCCTCCGCGACCCACAATCCCGTCGTCTCCGGCGGATGCTCGTAGTCGAACGGCCCGAGCTCCACGGGCCGCAGCCGCTTGACGTTCATGGCGTGGAAGTACTCGTGGCTGAGGAACGCCGCCTCGCGGAAGCGCGCCTCGGGCGTCGCCGGCTCCCTGCCTCCCGTCGTGATCGCGACGGAGTTCAAGTGCTCCACGCCCGATCCGCCTCCGCCGCCGGTCACGATGTTCAGGAACACGTACTTGCGATACGGCAGGCGTCCCCAGAAGCGCTCGTGCTCTTCGATCAGCGGCGTCAGCATGGCGATCGCCTTGTCGCCGTCCCATTCGGCCTTGCCGAGATACGTCCAGTAGTGCGTGACGCCGCCGACCGTGAACGCCGTCGTCGTGAGATCGACGCCGGCGAGAATCGGCGAATCGGCGAGGACGTCGTAATCGGGGGCCTCGTAGTGATTCCGCTGCTTGTCGGGCGCTGGCTCGAGCGAGGTCATCGATCCTTTCCACGCCGCAGGCAGTTCCAATCTGACCTGCGCCGGCCGATGCGCGCCGGGCGGCTCGACGAGTGTGATGTAGGTGGCGGGACCGATAATCACTGCGCCCGTGTCCGTCACGCCGTTGCCGAGATTGCTGCCGCGCGGCGCGGCGACGGTGTACGTCAGCGTGAACGTCGGACGTCCGCCCGTCGCAACCATCCAGCGGCTCGGCGACGGATTCGCGATCTCGAGCGGCGCGCCGTCGGCGGTCGCGACCATATTGGTTACCCGCTGCGCGTAGTTCTGCAGGCCGTAGAAGCCGGGCGACCACACGGGCATCATGAGGTCGACGGACGCTTTGCCGTCCGTAGGGACCGCGACGTCGACGATGAAGCTCTTGCTCGCGGGATCCGGAAACCGAATCGTGTAGATGAGCGGGTCGGACGGCTTCGCGTGAACGATGGCGACAGCAATCGCGATCGCGAGCACCAGCGGACCGGTCAGATGGCGGCGCATGGCGCTAGCCTATACCGAACCCTTACGAGTTCGTCTTCGTTCGGACGAACAGCGCGCCGAAGCCGGGGAAGAACGCGAACGCCCACGCGCCGAAGTGGACGAGCATGCTGGGGTGCGCCGCTTCGTGGATCCAGATGTCGGAGATCAGGTAGAACGCGAGTCCCGACATCAGCGCGGCGAAGATCCCGCGCTTGAGGGTGATGCCGATCTTCTCGCCTTTCAGCAGCTGGCGCTGCAGCAGCGCGAACAGCAGCCAGAGGAGCATCCATGCGGGGAGCATCGCGCCCCATCGCAGCGCGGGAGCGAGCAGATAGAACGTGCCCGCCGCCGCCACGCCGATGAGCGGCCCGGCAATCGCCGCCGGGACCGGCTTGCGTGCGCGAATGCCGATGGCGAGCCCGAGGCACAGGCACATCGCCGCGCCGTGAATTACCCCGTACGCCGCGCGGTGGTGGATGTGCAGCACCGCCCACGCGAAGTCGCCGAGCGTCATCACGGCAGCGAGGGCGAGGGAGGCGGCGAGTGCGGGGAGCACTAGGCCAGTTTATGCGCGGCCGTCGACCGCTCTGTCACAGATTCGACCGGCTGGCCTGTTGCCTGACGTCCATCAGACCTACGGCGCAAGCCTCGCAGTCGGGGACGCGGCACGGCCGCGTCCCCGCTGAGCGTTACCGCTGCGGCTGCGGCGCGGTCGTCGTCTTCGCGGCCGGCTTCTTTCGATTCCAGAACGCCGGATCCGACGCGCGCACGTCCTTCGGGACGTAGCACATGTTCGGATCCACGCGGAAGCGCTGCGTCTCCGAGTTGATCAGTCCGTCCGTGCTGAACTTCTGCATCAGCGCCATCTCGTCCTTCGTGAACGCTTTCATCGTCGCGTCGCCGTCGCTGAACTCCTTGTCGATCTCCGCGTGCGAGACGACCGAGCTGATGACGTAGAACGTGGGACCCGGTGAACCGGCGACGACCTCGTAGACGCGGTACGAAGTGTCCGGCGCGGCGCGGCCCGCCGCCGCTCCGTACGCCTTCGCCACTTCCTCGAACTGCTGCTCGTGCCCGGACCTGACTCGGAACAGCGTGATCTCGTAGAACCGCTGCTTGCCGACGTCCGGAAACGCGCCGTGGCTCAGATCCTTCCGCGCGCGGAGCATGATGTTTCGCGCGTTGGTGATGTGCACGGTGTCGGCGCGAGCGAGCCGCGAGAGCTCGGCGCTCAGCACCGGGTCATCCGCGTTGGCCCTCAGCGATTCGCCGATCGCCTTGTTCGAGTCGTAGGGCGTCAGGAACCACGCCTGCGGTGCGCCGGTCATCGCGACCATCCCCATTCCGTAATACGGAGAATTCGCCTTCTCGAACGCCGCCGGCCAGCCCGCTTCGAGCTTCGAGTGGTCGTCGTCGTGGCCGACCTTGACCTCCTCGATAGTGATCTGGAGATAGTTCGGCTGCGACGTGGGGAGCGCCTGGGCCGACGCCGGGGCGACACGGACGAACGACACAACGACACCAAGTACGCAGAGAAGCTTGCGCATGCGTGAGCGACCTTTCGGGAGAAACGGAGGTGTACGGGCGAAAGAGAGAGGAGAAAGACCTCAGTCAGTCTGTTCCCCTGTCGCACGGTTGTCAAGCTGATTCGGACCTGACGGAGATGAAGACGAAGCTGCGTGCGCTTGCGAGATCATTCGCGTTTCGCGCCGGCACGATCCGCGCATCGACGCGTAAGACCGCGCCGCGCCTCAGCCGCGCAGGGCGCGGATCGGATCCGTGCGCGTCGCCCTGAGCGCCGGCAGCAGACACGCCGCCGTTGCCGTGCCGGCAAGCACCAGCGTCGCGCCCGTGAAGACGACGGGATCGCGCGGGCTGACCTGATAAAGCAGGTAGCCGAGCAGGCGCGTCAGCTCGAATGACGCGGCGGAGCCGATCGCAATACCCCCGGCGGTGAGATACAGGCCGCGCGACATCACCGCGCGCAGGAGTCCCGCCGCGTCGGCGCCGAGCGCGAGGCGCAGCGCCAGCTCGCGCGCGCTCTGCGACACGGTGGAGGCCATCACTCCATACAGACCGACCGCGGCCATCAGCAGCGCCAGCGCGCCGAACACGCCGAGGATCGTCACCGCGACAATCTGTGATGACGTGGTGCGATCGACCTGCTCGCGCATCGTGATCACCTCTCCGGGCGACACGTTGCCGTCGATGGCGCGGATCGCGGCCGCCAGCGCCGGCGCGAAAGCCGCCGGCGACTGCGCCGTCCGCACCTGCAGCGCGGTGACCGCCGAGAAATTCTGGCGCAGCGGCACGTAGAAGAACGGCTGTGGCGCCTCGAGCAGGTTGCGATACCGGGCCGCGCGCGCGACGCCGACGATCCGGACGGGCCGTCCGGCGACCTGCATCAACCGTCCGACCGGATCCGCGCCGCGCCAGAATTGCGCCGCCATCGTCTCGTCGACGATCGCGACACGCGCCGCGTGCTCGTCGTCGCTGCGCAGGAACTCGCGCCCCGCCGTCAGCGGAATCCCCATCGTCTGGAAGAAACCCGGCCCGACGGAGTTGTACTCGGCCGACGGCTGCCGATCCGGCGGCGCGTCGTAGCCGTCGACGGCAATGGGCGCGGCGCCGTAGGTGCGATACGAGAACGGCGTCATGCGGGACCATGCCGCCGACTGGACGCCGGCGATCGCCCGGACGCGCGCGAGGATCGCGTCCTGCGAGATCCGCGCGCGCGGTTCATCGTAGCCCGCGGTGAAGAGATCGACCGACGTCGTCAGCATGCCTTCGGTGGCGAAGCCGGGATTGGCGTGACGGATGGCCTGCAGGCTTTCGAGCAGCAGGCCGGCGCCGACGAGGAGCACGAAGCTGAGCGACATCTGAACGAGAACGAGCGTGGAACGCACACGCGTTTTGCCGCGCCCGCCGAAGACGCCCCCGCCGTCCCATCGCAGCGCGCCGGCCAGATCGATGCCGCTGGTCATGACGGCGGGCACGAGCGCGAACAGCAGCGTCGCGATCAGGCAAACGAGGCCGCAGACGAGCAGGACGCGCCAGTCGATCTCGCCGGGAAAGCGCAGAACGATGCCGTTGCGCGGCGGCGTGAGCAGCGCCAGGGCATTGCGGAGCCAGTTGGCCACGACGAGTGCCCCGGCGGCGGCGATCCCGGAAAGGATCAATCCTTCGGTGAGGAGCTGCCGGATCAGGCGGGCGCGGGTCGCGCCGATCGACAGGCGGATCGTCATCTCCCGGTGGCGCGCGAGCGCGCGCACCAGGAGCAGATTGCCTACGTTGGCGCAGGCGATGACGAGCACCGCGAGCACGACCACGAGGCCGATCGCCAGCGTGGGCAGCATCGCCGCGGCGCCGTTGAACGGCGTCGCCCAGAGCGGGTACAGGCGGACGCCATGACCGCGGTTGGTCGCCGGATAATCCCGTTCGAGCTTTGCCGCGATCGCCGACATCTCTGCCTGCGCGCGCGCGAGGCTCACGCCTGGCTTGAGCCGCACGAACGGCTCGACCCAGCGCGCGCCCCGATCCTCCAGCTTGTACACGCCCGCGTCGAACTGCGTCTGCATCGAGACCGGTACCCAGAACTGGAAGGCGTAGCCGACGAAGGTCCCATAGAACCCCTTCGGCGCGACGCCGACAATGGTGTGCGGCAGACCGCCGAGCAGCTGCGACCTGCCGAGCACGGCGGGATCGCCGCGGAAGCGGTCCTGCCACATCTGATAGCTGATGACTACGACCGGATGCGCGTTGCGCCCCACATCCTCGCCGGGCAGGAACCCGCGGCCCATAATCGGACGTACGCCGATCGCGTCGAAGTAGCCGGCCGAGACCATGCTCCCGGGCGCGCGCTCGGCGCGATCGCCGATCGTGAGCGACGTGCCGGTGATCTTCTCCCCGATGAAGCCGTCCGCCAGCGTGGATTGGCGCTGCAGATCGAGGAAGTCGGGCCACGAAAGGGCCGTTCTGCCGCCGGCAACGCCGCGATCGGTGCCGGTCACCGCGTAGAGGCGATCCTGATCGACGACCAGCGGGAACGGACGAAGGAGAATTCCCTCGATCCAGGTGAACACGGCGGCGTTGGCGCCGATCCCCAGCGTCAGGCAGATGATGGCGAGCGCCGAAAGCCCCGGCGCGCGCCGCAGCATGCGGAACCCGAAACGGATGTCCTGCAGTATCGACCCCGGCGACCACCGGCGCGGGGCCGCTGGCGTCCGATAGATCTTCCCCAGCGATCGCGCCACCGGACCTGGCGAGCCGAATCGCTCCAGCGCGGCCTCTAAACCGCCGGGCGCGGCCGTGGCCTCTTCGAAGTGGGATTCCAGTTCGCGGCGGAGCTCGTCGCGCGCCTCCGCGGTCGGCAGCGCGGCGTCTGCGACGATCGCCTCGATCACCGCGCGCAGCCGATCCTCACGCATGATCGGCCCCGATGATCGCGCGCATCGCCGCGGCGAGACTCGCCCACTGGCGCCGCTTGGACACGGCCTGCCGTCGTCCCTTCGCGGTCAAGCCGTAATACTTGCGCGACCGGCCGGCGTCGCTCTCGCGCCACGTCGCCTTGAGCAGGCCGGCCCGCTCCATCTGATGAAGGGCGGGATAGACGGTGCCTTCCTTCAGCTCGAAGATGCGGGCGCTGCGGCGCGAGGCCTCCGCCACGATCTCGTAACCGTACATCTCGCGCTCGGCCAGGAGCGTCAGGATGACGACCGCGGCCGCGCCCGTCACGAATTCCCGATCGAACGTCACCATACCTTGGTGAGCAAGGTATAGCAGATGGCGGTGGGACACGCAAGGGGGTGGCTGGTGCCGTCGCGGCGCGACCGATCGGACGAGTCTAGTTCGCCGACACCTTCCGCAGCAGCGCGAAGTCGGTCAGCATCATGCCCGCGCCGAGGACGACCGAGGTGAGCGGGTTTTCCGCGACGAGCACGGGCAGGCCGGTTTCCTGCCGCAGGCGCTTGTCGAGATTGCGCAGCAGCGCGCCGCCGCCGGTGAGGACCACGCCGCAATCATAGATGTCCGCGGAGAGCTCGGGCGGGACGCGCTCGAGCGACTCGCGCACCGCCTGGACGATCTGCCGCAAAGGCTCGGCCAGCGCCGCGCGCACGTCGCCGTCGCCAATCGTCACCGTCCGCGGCACGCCTTCGACGACGTGCCGTCCCTTCACGTCCATCTGAAGTGGATCGTCGAGGGGCATGGCCGAGCCGATCTCGAACTTGATCTGCTGCGCCGTGCGCTCGCCGATGTGCAGGTTGAACGCCTTGCGCATGTACATGATGATCGCCTCGTCCATCGCGTCGCCGGCGACGCGCAGCGAGCGCCCGTACACGGTGCCCGCCATGGAGATGACGGCGATGTCGGTCGTGCCGCCGCCGATGTCGATGATCATGTTGCCCGCGGCTTCCGTCACCGGAAGGCCGGCGCCGATCGCCGCCGCCATCGGCTCGTCCACGAGGTGGACCTCGCTGGCCTTGACGCGGAACCCGCTGTCCCGGACGGCCCGCCGCTCGACCTGCGTGATCTCCGACGGCACCCCGATCACCAGCCGCGGCCGGCGCCACGGCGCGCGCCCCATGGCCTTTCGGACGAAGTGTACGAGCATCTTCTCGGCCGCGTCGAAGTCCGCGATCACGCCGTCGCGCAGCGGCCGCACGGCCCTGATGTTCGGCGGCGTCCGGCCGAGCATCTCGTGCGCCTCCTGGCCGACCGCCTCGACCTGCCCCTTGGCGGTGTTGAAGGCGACGATCGACGGCTCGTTGAGGACGATGCCTCGCCCCTGGGCGAATACGCAGGTGTTGGCGGTGCCGAGATCGATGGCAAGGTCGGTCGAGAACATGGAAGCGAAGCTCATACTGATTCGCGCGGACCGCATAATCCGTTCCGCGTCTTCCCGCGAGAAATCCCGACAATCCCGCCACCCGCGCGGCGCGCCGGTTACAGAACCGGCGCGGGCTCACGGATTTGTAACGAGGTCCGACGTCGCGAATCCTGAACCGGCGTCGAGACGCGGGCGACGCGGATTTTGCGCACCGCACGAAGAGCCCGACGCATTTGCGGGCGTTTTCGGGCTGGCACGATCCGCGCATCGCGATCGTCACGCGATGCAGCCTGTGTTTGACGCAGAGACTTCAGAAGCCGCCACATCGGAGCTCGATCGCCTGCGCGCCGATACTCGCGCGAGGTTCGCCGAGCTCGACAGCCGCTTCGAGCGCATCGAGGCGCGCGTGGCGGCCGAGGGGCAGAAAACGCGCCGCCACTTCGACATCATGGTCGAGAAGCTTCATGCCTCGATGAGGCACGTGGCGGCGCGCATCCAGAAGATCGAGAGGCGCTGAATCAGATCGACAGCAGCCGCTCGAAGAACGACCGGTAGCGCTGCATGGCGATCCGCAGATCCTCCGTCGACACCTTGTCGGACTTCTCCCAGTGCGCCTCGAGCTGCCGACGCTCTTCAGCGAACACCTCGGCCAGTCGCTTCATGAGCGCCGCGACCAGCGCGTCGGCCTCCTCAACGGCTTTGCGGGGCTCGTCCACGAACCCCGTCTGAATCCCGCTCCATCGGGCCCGGTAGCCGTTCAGCTCTTCGACCTGGAAAAGCGCCGCGGGCCGATCGTCAGCGGCCGGCGGCACGGGCGCCGGCGCATTCCGCTCCGCGGACGCCGCCGCCGCGATGTCACTCGTCGAGAGTTTCCGTTCCTCGCTCATGCGCTCCTCCTCATCGGGGATTCCCCGAGCAGATCCGCAAACAGTCCGCGATAGTGCACCAGCGCCTGGCGGAGATCCTCGGTCGAGGCGGCGCGCCGCGCATGACGCTCCGCGATCTCGCGCGCGGCGCGGTAGTGTCCGACAACCGCGGCGTGCTCCACCGTCAGGTCATCCACGCGGCGATCGAAGTCGGCCATCGGATAGCCGCGCGCGGTCATGACGTCGTTGACGAGGCGATCCGCCTCCGTGACGGCCGTCGCCGGATCGTCGACGAACTTCGCCTGAATTCGCTGCCATGCGTCGGAGAAACGGCGCCGCTCATCTTCCGTGAGCGGCCGGATGCGGTACGTGGCGACGCGCTTCTCGCGCTCTTCGAGAACGGCTTCGGCCCGGCCGGTCGTGCCGACCGCCTGTACCGTTCGGTCGTACTCCGGACCGAACCGTTCCCGCAAATGCTCGCGCCGGCGCCGCTGCGTCAGCAGCCACGCTATCGCGAGCGCGACAATTACGACGACCGCCGCAACCATCATCAGCGTCGTGTTGGTCATATTCGGCATGTGATGACTCCTTCAGGTCTCCTGGCGATGACGACGCAAGGCAGGTACCATGGAGTCGAGGCGGGACAGCTCGACAGAGCGAGCTTACTGACAGCGGTCGCCGGCCTTCGTCGACACGAGCACCAGCGGCTTCTTCGGCCCGGCGACGAAGGAATGCGCAGCCCCGCGCGGGATGAGCATGAACACCCCGGCGCTCAGTGACTCCTGCCGCTCGCCGAGAACGGCAGTGCCCTGTCCCGCAATGATGTAGATGAATTCGTCGGCATCACCGTGCGTGTGCGTCGGGACCGGCTCGTTGATCTGGAGGAGCGTGGCAGTGCCGCCGGCCCCGCACGCCAGCGACGTCGTTTTCCCGGCCGCCCGCCCGACATAGTTCTTTTCGATGAACGCGGGCAAGTCCAGAACGATCGTTTTGCCGATGATGGCGGGAGGCGCTGGAAGCGCGGCGACCGGCGCCAGCGGTACGGGAACGGGCATGAGCGTCACGTTGATGTCGATCGGGGCCGACCCGCGGCCGGTGGCGTCGCGATCGAGCGCGATGAAGCCGTTCTTCTCGAAGTGGAACTTGTAGGCGCCGCTCGGCAGGTTTTCAAAGACGAGTCGACCCGCTTCGGTCCGCCCGTTCCGCTGCACGGGTCCGCTCATCGTGACCCTGACGTCGGCGATCGGCGCGCCGGAGGGATCCGATACGATGACGGCAAAAGTGACGGGGCCAGTACCAGCGCCGCGGCGCTGGGCACCGACCGGGACCGCGAGCGACACCATTATCAGAGAGATTCCGGCGACGGCTGCGTTGCGCATGAGCTGCTCCACAGCCGATCCAACCACGAAACGTGCCAGGCGGCGCAGTTATTTGAAGCGAAGCGAAACGCCCGCGGCGGCGATCACCGTAGCGCTGTTGTCATCGCGGGCGGAGATCGTGCGGCCGAGGCTGCCGTACACCGAGATGTCGGGGCGGACCGCCACGGAGAGGCCACCGCTGACGTCGGTGCGGGCCCGGTGGAAGCCGAGTGCCGTACTCAAGTCGTCTTGGCGCGTGGAGTACGAGTGGCTGAGCGAGCCTGTCGCTGTCGCGCTCTTCGAAAGCTGGAGCTCGATCGCGCCGGCGCCGAACACGACGCCGCGGGAGAAATAGCCTCCCGTGCCCATCGCGCGCCAGCCCTTGCGCTGCAGCTCGACGCTCGCGGGCAGCGCCCACTGGACACGGCTCCCGCCCGACGGCGGCGCCACGCTCAGGACCTCCACGATCGGAATCAGACCGATGCCGAGTTGTTTCTGCGACGGCGCGCGTACCTGGACTTTCGCGTTGAGATAGATGTCGCCCACGCCCTGAGTCGTCGTCGGCGTACCGGGTGGTCCGGCGTGATAGTACGGAAAGCTCATGCCCGCCTGCACGCGGCGATGGATCGCGAAGCCGCTGTCGATCGTCGGAACGTCAATCTCTCGATACACCGGCGTCTTCCACAGCCCGAAGCCGAAATTGACGAAGCCCGTGCCGATGTCTGACACCGACGCATCGTCCAGCCACGATCCGAAGTTGCGCACACCGGTGCCCGACACGCCCGGATGCAGGTTGCCCTGCGAGGCGGCGGATGCGGCCGACACGGTGCTCTTGTAATGTCCGAAGGCGTTGCCGTGTCCATTCCCCTGCGCCGCCGCGGGCGCGGACGCGTTGAGCAGACCGAACGCGACAACGCCGATCGCCGCACGTCCACGCATGCCGGTCATTCCCCGTTTCCGTGCGTGCGCGTTGTCGTGGGCTTGCTCTTCGACTTCGTCGTCGTCGACGTCGTTGTCGTCGTCGTGGTCGTGCGAATCGTCTCGTCGGCGTCACGCTCCGCCTGTACCGCCAGTTGCGAGTCCGAGCCCGGACGAAGCTTCTGGATCGCCTGCCCCAGGCTCAGTTTGTTGTCGACCATCTGCGTCTTCATCTGCGCGAACGGGATGCCGAGATTGTTCGACACGTTGACGGCTGCGACGAACTGGCCGAGGTTGCGGAAGCCCGACGCGGCGAGCATCAGGTCCGTGCCCTGCGGCAGCCGGCCCTGCAGCTTGCTGGCGAGCTGCGTGTTACGCTGCAGCTTCTGCTGCACCGGCGTCAGCGTGGCCGTCGTCGATCCGGTCCCGCTCGTCGTGCCGGTGGTGGTGGTCGTCGTCGACTTGCGGTTCGACGTCGTCTTTGGCGCGGTGGACGTCTTCGTCGTCGTATGCGCCGAAGCGTGCCCCTGACCGGACGAATGGGACGCCGCGCTCTGGCCGTGCGTCGTCCCGCTCGGCCCGTGCTGCGTGGTCGCGTGCGGAGCCGGGGCGGGCTTCGGCGCTGTCGCGTGTGTCGGTTGTGCGGCCGGCCCCTGACCATGCTGCATCGCATATGCGGGCGCACCGGCGGCCACGATGGTCGCGATCGTACAAACCAGTATCGAGCGCATAAGTGCCTCCGGCGGTCTGCTTCGCAAGCGCCATACCGGGGTGAGCGGACGATGGTACCGATCCGCAACTTGCTGGGAGACTGTAAGTTAAGAGAGCTTACGATCCTGCTGGGCTCGATGGTCATTACACAACCGGGAGGGGCGTCCACGAATCTGGAAGAAGTTACATCTCGGCGTCCGCTCCCGTTGGATTTCGTGTGCCACGCGATGCTGCTACTGTTGAGATCCGGAGCGTCGCGGATCCCGACGACGGCTCCTCCGAAGCGGCGTGGTTTTCAGGCGTGCGTACGGGCATCGTGATTGCAGTCCTACGCGGACATTCATGCCCCGGGGTCCATCAACCATGAGAATCGCGGAAGTTGCTCCTCTAATTGAAAGCGTACCGCCGGTGCTGTACGGCGGCACCGAGCGCGTAGTGGCGTACTTGACCGATGAGCTCGTCGCGCAAGGACACGACGTGACGCTGTTCGCGAGCGGCGACTCGCGCACGACCGCGACGCTCGTGCCGATCTGCCCGCGATCGCTGCGGCTGGACCCGGACTGCCGCGATCAGCTCGCGTGGCATGTCATCATGACCGAACTGGTCGCCGCCCGGGCGGAGGACTTCGACATCATTCATTTCCACATCGCGCCGATCCACTTTCCGCTGGCGCGGCGGCTGGGCGTCCCGCACGTGACGACGCTGCACGGCCGGCTCGATCTGCCGGAACTGGTGCCGTTGTTCAATCTGTTCGACGACGTGCCGATCATCTCGATCTCTGATGCGCAGCGGGCGCCGCTGCCGCAGGCGAACTGGCTCGCCACCATCCATCACGGCCTGCCCGACGGGCTGTTCGACTTCCATCCGCACGCCGGCGGCTATCTCGCGTTCCTCGGACGCATTTCGCCGGAAAAGCGCGTCGACCGCGCCATCGCCATCGCGACGCGGCTGGGATGGCCGCTCAAGATCGCCGCGAAGGTCGACCGCGCCGACGCGGAGTATTTCGAGCGCGAAATCCGGCCTCTCCTCGATCATCCGCTCGTGGAGTTCGTCGGCGAGATCGGCGAAGCCGAAAAGGATGCGTTTCTTGGAGCCGCGCGCGCGCTGCTCTTTCCCATCGACTGGCCGGAGCCGTTCGGCCTCGTCATGATCGAATCGCTCGCCTGCGGCACGCCGATCGTGGCGTTCCGCGGCGGGTCGGTGGAGGAAGTCGTCGAGGACGGCCTCACCGGCTTCATCGTGGACAGCCTGGAGGAGGCGATCGACGCGACGAGCCGCGTCGACGCGATCGACCGGTGCGCGTGCCGGAACGCCTTCGAGCGGCGCTTTTCCGTCCGGCGCATGGCCGAGGACCACGTCGCGCAGTACGCACGCGCGATCGAGGCCTGCGCGGGACGCGCCGCGACGGCGGTATAGCCCTTGACGCACGAGATCCTCCAGCTGGACGACGGCTATTCGATCGTCGCCGACGTTCAGCGAAGCGCGACGCCGCCCCGGGTGCTGAAGCACGGGGACACGTTCGCCGTCTTCGATCAGCACGGCGACATCGTCGGGGCCGAGGCCGGGCTGTACCATCACGGCACGCGCTTTCTGTCGACGCTCGAGCTGCTGCTGGCGGGGCGCCGGCCGCTCTTCCTCAGCTCCACGGTCACCGACGACAACGTCGCGTTCGTCGCCGATCTGACCAACGTCGATGTGCGGCGCGCGAACCGCGTCGTGCTGCCGCACGGCGAGGTGCACATCTTCCGTTCGCGCGTTCTGGGGGACGGCCAGAGCGTCGATCTCATCCGCGTGAGCAATCACAGCATCCGCACGATCGAGGTGCCGCTCTCGGTCCGCTTCGACGCCGATTTCGTCGACGTCTTCGAAGTCCGGGGCACGCCGCGGCATCGGCGCGGCGTCCGCCTGCCGGACCGCTTCGACGACGGGTACGTGCTCGGGTACGCGGGGTTGGACAACGTCGAGCGCCGGACGCATGTGCGCTGGAGCCGGCGGCCGGATGCGATCGAATCGTGCGTAGCGAGCTTCAGGTTCAGGCTCGAGCCGCACGCCTCGGTGTCGTTCGAGATGACCGTGCGCTGCGAGGACGGCCAGCCGCTCGACGCCTCGGACGACTTCGATGCGCGACTGATGACGGCGAGGCGCAAGGCGACGGAGCGTTCGTCGGGCATCTGCCTGCTTCGCTCTTCGAACGAATCCTTCAACAAGTGGGTGCGCCGGTCCGCGGCCGATCTGCAGATGATGATCACGGATACGCCGCACGGTCCCTACCCGTACGCGGGCATTCCGTGGTTCAGCACGCCGTTCGGGCGCGACGGGATCATCACGGCGTTCGAGCTGCTGTGGTCGGCGCCGCAGATCGCGCGCGGGGTCCTCTCCTTTCTCGCCGCGACGCAGGCCATCGGACGCTCCGACGCACAGGACGCCGAGCCGGGCAAGATCCTGCACGAAATGCGGCAGGGAGAGATGCCGGCGCTGGGAGAAGTGCCGTTCGGCCGATATTACGGCAGCATCGATTCGACGCCGCTCTTCATCATGCTGGCGGCGGCGTACTACCGCCGGACGGCCGACGCGGCGTTTATCGACGGTCTCTGGCCCCATCTGCTGGCGGCGCTCGAGTGGATGGCGCACGACGGCGATTCGGATGGCGACGGCTTCATCGAGTATGCGAGGCACAGCGAGAACGGCCTGGTCCAGCAGGGATGGAAAGACTCGTACGACTCGGTATTCCACGCCGACGGCTCGCTGGCCGTGGCGCCGATCGCGCTCTGCGAAGTCCAGGGTTACGCGTACGCGGCATGGCAGGGCGCGGCGGAGCTCGCCGAAATGCGGAAGGAACAGGCCGCCGCGACGGATTGGCACGCGCGGGCCGATCGTCTTCGCGAGCGGTTCGAGGAAGCTTTCTGGTGCGAGGATCTCGCCACGTACGCACTGGCGCTCGACGGCGCGAAGCGGCCCTGCCGCGTGCGCAGCTCCAATCCCGCGCACTGCCTGTTCACCGGGATCATCGCGTCGGAGGATCGCGCGCGCCGGCTGTCCAACACGCTGATGACCGACGCCGCGTTCGCGGGCTGGGGCATCCGGACGATCGCGGCGGGCGAGGCGCGCTACAACCCGATGTCGTACCACAACGGATCGATCTGGCCCCACGACAACGCCCTCGCCGCGGCCGGCTTCGCGCGCTACGGGCTGACGGCCGCCGCGTCGCGCGTCTTCGACGCCATGCTCGACCTCAGCCAGGTCGTCGACCTGCACCGGCTCCCGGAACTGCTGTGCGGCTTCCACCGGCGATCCGACGAGGGGCCAACGCTGTATCCGGTCGCGTGCGCGCCGCAGGCCTGGGCCGCCGGCGCCGTGTATCTGCTCCTGCAGTCCGCGCTCGGCATGGAGATCGACGCGGTGCGGAAGCGCATCACGTTCTGCCGCGCGATGCTGCCGGAAAGCATCGATCGCCTGCAACTGTCGAATCTCGCCGTCGGCGGCGCGCGCGTCGATCTGCTGTTCGACCGCCACGCCGGCGACGTCGGCGTCAGCGTGCTGAAGCGCGAGGGCGAGGTCGAGATCGTCTCGGTGAAATAGGGCGTGTAGAATGCCGCGCGTGTCAGGGCGCGTCCGGCACCTGTTCGTCGTTGCCTTGGGGGCGGTTCTCGCCCTGCCGCCGCCGGCGGCTGCGCAGGACGACGCACGGGCGCAATATCCGGTCTTTCTGCGCGACTCGTACTTCAGCGTGAACGTCGGGTTTCTCGATTACGCATTCACGGACCGGCAACTCGAGCCGGGCTTTCAGGCGGCGGCGATCCGCGTTCCGCACGTGGCCGCGCGGGTCGCCGTCTTCGGCCATGAGTTCAGCCGGTACCTCTCGCTCCAGGCGACCTACATGCGTCCCGTGCAGTTCGTCGCGTATACCAATGTCAACGGCGACGGCGCTGCGCATCATGTGTGGGCGACCTTCGGCGGCGTCACGCTGAAATCCATGCTGCCGGTGACGGCGCGGGCGTCGATGTACGCCGAAGGCGGCCTCGGTATCGCCAGCCGGCACGGTTTCGGAGACGGCGCGACGCCGATCGTCCGCGACGCGCACTACGCGTCGGCGCTGCTCGGCGCCGGAATGGAGTACCGCGTCAGTCCGACCTGGGATCTGACGGCGGGAGCGACGTACGCGCCGTCGAGCGCACGGCAGAACGAGCCCGGGGCGCTTCTGCTCGCGGGAGGGTTCCGGTACACCATGCGCGCGCTGGCGCCGGAACAGGTGCGGGCGAACTCGAGAGCGGACGTCGTGTTTCCTGCGAACGTCCTGGAGTTCGAGTTCTCGACTGGATATGGGTACGGCGTGAACACGTTCGTGTCGAAGACCGTGCCCGTCTTCTGGAACGGCGACGTGAAGGTCGATCGCGGTCTCGCGGTTCACTACGATCGCAACGTGTTCCATACCGGGCGCGTGTTCGCGCTCGACGTGGGAACCAGCGCGTCGACGTGGCGCAGCCGCGGCAATCACGACCGCTTCTTCACGCTGTCCGCCTTTCCGCTCCTCCGGTTCACGCTCCTTCGCCGGAAACCTGCAGACGTCTTCGCCGGGTACTCGCTCGCCGGACCCACGTACATCTCGAAATCGATCATCGACGGGCAGGATACAGGCAGCCGGTTCACGTTTCAGGACTTCATGGAGGCCGGCGCGTTCATCGGCGCCCGCCGCCGCACGAAAATCACGGTCAAGATCAATCATTATTCGAACGGCAACCTCCTGACGCGGAATGCCGGCCTGACGATTCCCCTGACGATCGGCATCGGGTGCACGTTCTGAGCCGGAGTGGCTGCCAGTTGTCGTGCCGCTCCCGATCGGATGTAGAATCGCCGCGCTTCGGGAGGAGAAACGGATGGCAACGAAGGAGGCAGCGATGTCGAGAGTGCGCACCAGCCTTGTCGTTCTCGTCGCGGCGGCCGTCACGGCCGGTGCCGCGGCCACCTACGCCCAGACGGCGCCAAGAGAGAAACACGGCGCGGCCAAACCCGCCGCGGCCGCAAAGCCCGCCGCCAAAGCTGTGGCCGCGAAACACGTGGTGCTGAATGCGTCCGACATGCAGTGGGGGCCGGGACCCGACTCGCTGCCTGCCGGAGCGCAGATGACGGTACTCGACGGTGACCCGTCCAAGGCCGGAGTGCCGTTCGTCGTTCGCGCCAAGCTGCCCGACGGCTACAAGGTGGGACCGCACTGGCATCCGACCGCGGAGAACGTGTCGGTCATCTCGGGCACGTTCACCGTCGCCATGGGCGACAAGTGGGACGATAGCAAGATGACGTCGCTGACCGCCGGCGGCTTCGCGAAGCTGCCGAAGGCGATGCACCATTACGCCGGCGCGAAGGGGGAGACCGTCATCCAGATCCACGGCATCGGGCCGTTCGCCATCACCTACATCAACCCGAACGACGATCCGCGAAAGAAGAAGACACAGTAATCGCGTCGGTCATCATGGCCACGATCAGGGCGGACCCATCGGTCGAGGCCCACAGCGCCGAGCTTCGAAAGGATCTCGGCGTCGCGGATCTGACCCTGACGCAGGTCCTGTTCATCGTGGGGCTTCCGTGGGTCGGCGTGGCGGCGAAACAGGGACCGGCTCACGTCGTTTACTGGCTCGCCGCCATCGTTCTTTTCTATCTGCCGTCGGCGGCGGTGGTGATCCATCTCAATCGCGCGATGCCCCTCGAAGGCGGGCTCTATCAGTGGGCGAAGCTCGGCTTCAACGAGCTGATCGGCTTCCTGGTCGCCTGGAATCTCTGGCTGTTTGCGATCCTCAACACCTCCGAAACGGGACTGCAGCTAACGCAGTACGCGCAATACGTCTTCGGCGGCGCCGGCGAGCGGCTCACCGCGAATCCGTGGTTCGTCACGTTCGTGAACGCGGTGATTCTGTCGGCGCTGGTCGCGGTGACGGTCCGCGGCCTCAGCGTCGGCAAGTGGGTCCACAAGTCGGGCGGCGTCTTGATGCTGGGGACCTTTGCGATGCTGCTGCTCCTGCCGTGGCTGAACCTGGCGCGCGGCACGCTCGCGGAATTCCATCCGCTCGCGACGGCGCTGCCGGTCGTGTCGCTCTTCAGCCTCAACATCGCGGCGAAGATGGGCTTCGGCGCGCTCGGCGGATTCGAGTACGTCGCGATCCACGCGGGCGAATGCCGCAATCCCACGCGGACGATCGCGAGATCGGTCGTCGTCGCCGCGCCCATCATCGGCGTCATGTTCATCCTCGGGACGAGTTCGGTGCTGGCCCTGGTGCCGTTCGACCGGATCGATCTGATCGCGCCGATCCCGCAGGTCCTGAGCGTCGGTTTCGGCGCCCTCGGTCCCGCGGCGTGGGTGGCGCCCGTCACGATCTTCATCCTGCTCTGCATCCGGCTGGCCCAGGCCAGCGTGATGTTCGCGGGGAACACGCGGCTGCCGATGGTCGCCGGCTGGGACGGCCTGCTGCCGTCGTGGTTCACGCGCCTGCATCCGCGCTACCAGACGCCGGTGAACTCGATCGTCTTCGTCGGCGCCGCCACGCTGGCGTTCAGCGTCGCGGGACTGCTCGGCGTCGGCAAACAGGAGGCGTTTCAGCTTCTGTGGAACGCGTCGGCGATCTTCTACGCGCTCACCTACCTTGTGATGTTCGCGATCCCGATCTTCGGAGTGCCGTCGCCGGCGTGGCTGAAGCTCGCGGCCGCCTCGGGCGTGCTGACGACGCTCGGGTTCGTCGTACTCTCGATCCTGCCGATCGTTCAGGTCCAGAGCCGTCTCGTGTTCGCGCTGAAGATCACGTCGGTGATCGTGGCGACCAACGCCATCGGGTATGCGATCTTCCGCCTAAAGGGATCATCCGCCTGAAGGCGAAAGCCACCGGCCTCGGACCTCGGACATCGGTCATCCGAGCGATATACTCCCGCTCATGATGCGCAGGACACCGGTGCTGCTCGGACTGATCGTCTTCGTCGTCGCCGCGATCCGGCTGCCGGCGCGCCAGGCGGGCGCGCCGGGGGGCGCCGGACACTCGAAGCTGTTCTCGGAGATGCGGTGGCGCAACATCGGGCCGCTGCGCGCCGGCCGCACCAAGGCGCTCGCCGGCGTGCCCAGCCAACCCTTCACCTTTTATATAGGCATGGTGAACGGCGGCGTCTGGAAGACCACGAACGCCGGACGCACGTGGACACCCATCTTCGAAGATCAGGCTACCGGCTCGATCGGATCCATCGCCGTCGCGGTCTCCGATCCAAACATCGTCTACGTCGGGAGCGGGGAGGGCCTGCAGCGCCCCGACCTCGCCATCGGCGACGGGATGTACAAGTCGACGGACGCAGGACGGACCTGGGTCCACCTCGGACTTCGCGACACGCAGCAGATCGCGCGCGTCGAGGTCGACCCGAAGAATCCGAACCGGCTGTTCGTTGCCGCGCTCGGCCACCCGTACGGCCCGAACGAAGAGCGAGGCATCTTCCGCTCGACCGACGGCGGCCAGACCTTCCAGAAGGTCCTTTACCGCGACGAGAACACCGGCGGCAAGGACGTCGACATCGATCCGTCGGATCCAAACATCGTCTACGCGACGATGTACGAAGGACGGCAGGGTCCGTGGGAGAACGGCGCGTGGAGCGGCAAGGGAGGCATCTTCAAGTCCACAGACGGCGGCGGCACCTGGAAAGAGCTCACCAACGGCCTGCCGCCCGCGATCGGCAATGCGGAGCTCGCGATCGCGCCGAGCACTCCGAAGCGGCTCTACGCGTACGTCACTCCCGCAGCCGGTGACGGCGGCCAGGGGCGCGGCCGCGGCGGGCGCGGTGGCCGCGGCGCCGCCTCCGCGCCAGCCAACAATCCCATCTACCGGTCGGACGATGGCGGCGACACGTGGACGACGGTGTCGACGGACACGCGCGTCGGCACGAGCAACGAGGCATCGATCTGCGTCGACCCCAAGAATCCGGACTGGCTGATCGTCACCAGCCAGGTCACGTACAAGAGCGAAGACGGCGGCCGGACCTGGGTGCCCTTCAAGGGAGCGCCCGGCGGCGACGACTATCAGTACGCCTGGATCAATCCGACCAACACGGACATCATGATCGCGACCGTCGATCAGGGCGCGGTCGTGTCGCTCGACAAGGGACAGAGCTGGAGCTCCTGGTACAACCAGTCGACGGCCGCGATGTTCCACATCACGACCGACAACGCCTTTCCGTACCGCGTCTGCGGCGGACAGCAGGACAGCGGATCGGCGTGCGTCGCGAGCCGCGGCAACGACGGCCAGATCACCATGCGCGAGTGGCATCCTGTCGGGATCGAAGAGTACGGATACGCCGCGCCGGATCCCCGCGATCCGGACATCGTCTATGGCAGCAAGGTCGTGACGCGGTACGATCGGCGCACCGGACAGGTTTCGGACGTCGGACCGTTCGAAGGGCGTGGAAGAGGCGGGCCGACCGGCCCCGGTGCGCCGGTCGTGAATCGGCAGGTGCGCACGCAGCCGCTGGTGTTTTCGCTCGCCGACAACACGTCGCTGTTCTACGGCACGAACGTGCTCTGGAAGACGATGAACGGCGGCATCACATGGAAGCAGATCAGCCCGGATCTCACCCGCAAGACGCACGACGTCCCGAAATCCGTGGGCAAGTACACCGACATCGCCCGTACTGAGGCCGACGACAACGGCGCGCGCGTGATTTACACGATCGGTCCGTCGTACAAGGACGTGAACCGCATCTGGATCGGCACCGACGACGGCGTGGTTGCGACGACCGGCGACGGCGGCCTCCACTGGACCGACGTCACGCCGAAGCAGATCGCGTCGTACTGGAAGGTGTTCATGATCGAACCGGGCCGCTTCGATCCGCAGACGGCGTACGCCGCGGTCAATACGCTGCGCATCGACGATCAGAATCCTCATCTGTTCCGCACGCACGACGCGGGCCGGACGTGGACGGAGATCGACGCCGGCATTCCGCCCGGCGCCGCGGTCAGCGCGATCCGCGAGGACGTCAGGAAAAAGGGGCTGCTCTTCGCCGGATCCGAAACGCAGGTGTACGTGTCGTTTGACGATGGCGACCACTGGGAGTCGCTGCGACTCAACATGGCGGCGTCGTCGGTCCGCGACCTGCAGGTCAAAGACGATGACCTCGTCGCGGGCACGCACGGACGCGGAATCTGGATTCTCGACGACATCACGGTGTTGAGACAGATTGGAGAGACGGAAGACGGAACGACGGAAGCCGGAAGAGATTTGCTGTTCCGGCCGCAGACGGCCCTGCGCCTCCGGTGGAACACCAACACCGATACGCCCCTGCCGCCCGATGAGCCTCGCGCGCCGAACCCGCCCGAGGGCGCGATCATCGACTATTACCTCGCCTCCGACGCCACGGGACCGGTCGTCCTCGAGGTGTTCGACGCGGGAGGGAAGCTCGTGCGGCATTATTCGAGCGCGGAGCCTCCACCGCCGCTGCCGGATCCGGCGAAGGACGCGCCGCTGCCGCTCTACTGGTATCGGAAGCCGCAGGCGCTGTCGGCGGCGGCCGGCATGCACCGCTTCACGTGGGATCTGCACTATCAGCCGCTGCCAGGCGGAGGCGGCGGACGCGGCGGTCTGCCGATCGCGGCCGTGCCGTACGACACCGCGCCGGCGCCCACGACGCCGTGGGTCGCGCCCGGCCAGTACACCGTCAAGCTCACCGCGAACGGCAAGACGCACTCGCAGCCGATCGTCGTGAAACAGGATCCGCGCGTGAAGACGCCGGCGGTCGCGATGCAGCAGGTCTATGCGCTGTCGCGGTCGATGTACTACGAGGCGGCGGCGATCCGAGCCGCGGCGGACGAGACCGCGCGACGCCAAAGCGACGCGGACGCGCGGGCGCTCGACGAGGCCGCGAGGCGCCTGGCCGGCGTGATGAACACCCTGCAGGCGGCAGACGTGCCGGCCACGGCGGTTCAGCTCAGGGCCATCGCCGAGGCGCGGCGCGCCGCGGCCGCGGCGATGACCAAATGGACCGCCCACAACAGATAAGAGGAGAACGACATGCGAACGCTCCCAGCGGCGGTGGTGACGGTGGTGCTCGGCTTCACGGCGGCGTTTGGCGTCGTGCGGGCGCAGGCGCCGGCCGCGCAGTCGGCGGCCCGGCCCGAGCGGACGACCTGGTACTTTTACAAGGTGAAGTGGGGATTCCAGGACGAGTTCGTCGACCTGTTCTCGCGCAACCACCTGCCGGTGCTGCGTGAAGAGATGAAGAGCGGACGCATCAAGGACGTCCGGACCTTCGTGCCGACCTATCACGGCGACGGCCGGGCCGACTGGACGTTCGCGGTCGTCATCACCTACAAGGACACCGCCGCGATGACCGCGCCGTCCGACGAAGACGCCATCGTCAAACGCCTGTATCCGGATCAGACGAAATTCGCGAAGGAAGAGCAGCGGCGCTTCGAAATCCTCGAGGCGCACTGGGACGTGCCGCTGAACGAAGTCATCCTGAAGTGAACCGGGCCGGGCGGCTGAAAGCGATCGACGCGCTCGAGCAGCGCGCGAAGCAGTTCCGTGCGCGCGACGAGATCTGGCCGTTCCGCGTGCCGCACGACCCGATCGCCTTCGAGTCGGCGGATCTCAAACCGCGGATGGTCCTGCGGATGGAGTGGCCGTCCGGCGCGTGGGAGCTTTCGACGATTGCGCTCCCCTCGGGCATCCTTCTCTACTGCGATTCCGACGGGCAGGAGTCGCGGATACTCGCGTCGGTCAAGCGGGGCAATCCCGCGGAGGCGGACGGCTTCTTTCTCGAGCGGCTCGCCGAGTCACGCGGACATCAATTCGGCATCGAAATGGCCGGCCCGCCCCCCGTCCGCGTGCGCAGCTCGATTGGCGATCGCGAGTTCCTCGCCGACATCTTCGTGGAATTGTTCGAGGGGACGGAGGCGGAACTGTCCTTCGGTCCAGGAGCAGAAGCCACGGGATCGGAGGGAAAGGACTTTCGCGCCGACGTGGCCCGCTGGCTGGAGACCGTCCTGACCGCACCCGCGGCCGCGAAACGCCAGCCCCGCCTGGCCGACGTCGACGGCTGACAACCCCCAAC
Source organism: Vicinamibacterales bacterium (assembly GCA_035495955.1). Lineage (GTDB taxonomy): Bacteria > Acidobacteriota > Vicinamibacteria > Vicinamibacterales > 2-12-FULL-66-21 > JAICSD01. Next base: position 29,090 of record DATJFE010000006.1, read on the forward strand.
TCCCAACTCCCAAGGCCGGGGCCACGTTTGCCAGGCACTAACCGCGGACGGTTGGCTTTCGTCCAAGGAGGCAGAGTAGGATGTCTATCAAATAGACAACATGGGGAAGCCGCCTTATCTCGGGGAATTCGAGCAGCAGGTGCTGCTGGTCATTCTGCGGCTGGGCGCCGACGCCTACGGTCCTGAGATCGGCCGCGAGCTCGAGGCTCGGGCCGGCCGCCGCGTGTCGCGCGGCGCGCTGTACACCACCCTCGATCGCCTCGAAGACAAAGGACTCATCCGCTGGAGAACGGTGCCCGGCACGGAAGCGCGCGACGGACTGCCGCGCCGGCTCTACGCCGTCACGGCCGCCGGACTGGCCGCGGTGAAGGCCGCGCACGCCGTCGTGAAGCGTCTCTGGGACGGCATCGGCGCGCGGCTCAAGGACCCCCTGAAATGACGCCCCGGACAACACGGACGACGCGGGATACCTTGCCGCCGCGGCTCGCCGAATGGCTCCTCCGGCACCTGCTGCCGAACGACCGGCAGAGCGACGTCATCCGCGGCGATCTGCTCGAGGAATTCCGGCGCCGTACCTCGCGCGCCTGGTACTGGCGCGAGGCCATTTCCACCATCTTCCAGGAACACAGGTACAGAAACATGCTGACGCTCGACAACCTGCGACAGGACGTGCGATTCGCGTGGCGGTCTTACAGGAAAGCACCGACATTCGCACTGCTCGTCGTCGCCACGCTCGCGCTGGGCATCGGCGCCTCCACGGCGATCTTTTCGATCGTCAACGCCGTGCTCGTGCGGCCGCTGCCGCTGCGCGATCCCGATCGGCTGCTGTGGATCAGCGAGGCGAACGGCCGCGGCGACGTCATCTCCGCCTCATGGATGAATTACGGCGACTGGCGCGCCCGGGCTCACGCCTTCGAAGGCCTGGCCGCTTCACGCGGCAGCACGTTCGACCTGACTGGGATGGGACAGGCACATCGGGTCACCGGACGCCTGGTCACCTGGAACTTCTTCCAGACGCTGGGCACCGAGCCAGTCCTCGGACGCGCCTTCAGCCAAACGGACGAAAGGCCGGGCGCGGAGCTGGTCGCGATCATCAGCCATGAGTTCTGGCAGCGACAACTGAACGGCGACGCCGGCGCCCTCGGACGGCCGCTGACGCTCGACGGCCATCCCCACACGATCGTCGGCGTGCTGCCGCCCGGCTTCCGCTACCTGCGAAGCTACGATGTGTTCACTGCCCTCGGCACGATCATCGGCGAGCCCTGGCTCGCCGACCGCGGCAATCACCAGGGTTTCGTCGCCATCGGGCGCCTGCGCGCGGGCGTCACGCGCGACGCGGCGGCGACCGAGCTGCAGCAGATCGAGGCGGATCTCACCCGGGCCTATCCCGCCACGAATACCAACATCTCGGTGGTCGTCGAGCCGCTCGCGGCGCGGCTGGTGAAGCCGATCCGCGACACGCTGCTGGTGCTCTCCGGCGCAGTCGGCATCCTGCTCCTGATCGCGTGCATCAACGTCGCCGGTCTGTTGATCGCGCGCGGCGCGGCGCGGCAGCACGAGCTCGCCGTCAGGGCGGCGCTCGGGGGCCGCCGCGGCCGGCTGGTGATTCAATTGCTCGTCGAGAGCACGATGCTGTCGTTGAGCGGCGGCGTGCTCGGCGTCGGCATCGCCGCCGCCCTGCTGCGCACGTTGATTGCGATGGCACCGCCGGGCACGCCGCGCCTCGATGAAGTCGCGCTCGACGGCTACGCGCTCGCGTTCGCGGTCGTCGCCGCCATCGCCTGCGGCGTCTTCTTCGGCCTCCTGCCGGCCGCGCAGGCGTCCCGCGCGAACGGCCAGCAGCTCGTCATCCGAACACGCGCTGCCGGGGCGTCAGCCGCGTCACACGGCCTGCGCCGCGGCTTGATGGCCGTCGAGGTCGCGCTGGCGTTGATCCTGCTCACCGCCGCGGCGCTCATGATGCGGACGCTCGTCCACGTCACATCGGTCGACGCGGGATTCCGTCCCGATCATGTGCTTGTCGCCAACACGTCGATTCCCGAAGCGAAGCCGGATCCGCCGCGCCGGACCGCCATCCTCGATGACATCCTGGCGCGTATGCGAGCCGTTCCCGGTGTCACGGCCGCGGGCGCCGGCTTCTCGCTGCCGATCGACGGCTCGAACTGGAACTCCGTGTTCTGGCCGCAGGACAAACCCCTTCCCCCGACGCATGACGGTCTGCCCTCGGCCGCGATGGTGCCGATCACCGCCGGTTATTTCGAGGCGCTCGGCGCGCGGCTGCTGAGGGGCCGCATGCTCGACGACCGCGACACGGCGGCCAGCACGCCGGTGGCGGTCGTCAACGAAGCGCTCGCGGCGCGCATCTGGCCGGGCCAGGATCCGATCGGCAAACATCTGAAGCAGGGCTGGCCCGAGGGCAAGGGCGTCTGGCGCGAGGTCGTGGGCCTCGTCGCCGACATCAAGTTCGAGGGCCTGACCGAACGGACGACGCTGCAGGTGTATTTCCCGTTCGCGCAGGATCCGCCGGCCGACTTCTGGATCGTCGTCCGCACGGCCGTCGATCCGGCGTCGCTCTCGACAGCGCTCACGAGCACGGTCGGCGCCGTCAACCGCGACATGCCGGTGGCAGGCCTCAGGACGATGGACGACGTGTTCGGCGAATCGATCGCGCGGCAGCGGATCGCACGGCTGGTGCTCGCGGTGTTCGCCGGCGTCGCGCTGACGCTCGCCTCGATCGGCCTGTTCGGACTGGTGGCGCACAGCGTCACCGAGCGGCGGCAGGAAGTTGGCGTCCGTCTGGCCCTCGGCGCCAGCCGCACGTCCATCGTCCGCACGCTCGTGGCGGGCGGGGTGAGCACGGCCGTCGCCGGTATCGCGGCGGGCACGGCGTGCTCGACGGTGACGGCGAAGTCGCTCGAAAGCCTGCTTTTTGACGTCAAACCGTTCGACCCGCTGACGTTCACGGCAGTCGCAGCAGGACTGCTGATCGTCGCCATCCTCGCGTGCGCGATTCCCGCCTATCGGGCGAGCCGCGCGGGGATAGTGGGGGCGTTACGGACGGAGTGAGGCGATCTTGGCCGGAGTTGACATCTGATGCGTGATGCGTGATGCTAGCCAGATGCGCACTACCATCGACCTCGATGAAGACGTGGTGCTGGCGGCGAAGGAGCTAGCGGCAAGTAGTGGTAAAACAATGGGTAAGGTGATTTCAGAGCTCTTCCGGAAGGGCTTGAGGCCCAAGGCGTGGGTACGGGTTCGGAACGGGGTACCGCTGTTGGGACCACGCAAGCCGGATGATCCCATTCTGACCATGGAATTCATCAACCGACTTAGAGACGAGGAGCCGTGAGCCCCCCGGCGCTGCTCGATTCGAGCGTCCTGATTCCCCTGTTCGATGTGGCGCACGTGCATCACGACATCGCGCACGACTGGCTCGCTGACAATCGTGGGCGCGGGTGGGCGACTTCGCCGCTGACGGAAAACGCGCTCCTTCGCATCTGCTCCAACCCGAAGTACGGCTCGAACTCGGAGCGCGTTCCGGCGCTCGCCGCGCGCCTTCGCGCGTTCTGCGACGCGCCCGACCATCAGTTCTGGGCCAATTCGCTTTCGCTGTGCGATGGCACGCTCTTCGATCTCAGCCTCGCGCCGCACCACCTGCTGACCGATATCTACCTGCTCGCCGTCGCGAAAACCAACGGCGGTGTCCTGGCGACCTTCGACCGCACGATTCCGCTGGGAGCGGTTCGCGGCGCCACGCGGGATCTCCTCGAAGTCATCAGCGGCTGAGATAGAATCCGCCGCGTGCGGCGCCCCGCTTTCTGGCTCGTCCTCGCGCTCCTCTCCATCGGCGCCGTCTTCGTCGGCGTACACTACTTCCCGCAGGCGTTCTCCATTCTCGCGCTCGACATCACGATGGACCGCGGACGCGCGCTCGACGAGGCGCGGCGCCTCGCGGCGCGCGACGGGCTCGGCCCCGCCGGCTACCGCGAAGCGGCGTCGTTCTCGGGCGACGACGAGGCGCAGACGTTCGTCGAGCTCGAAGGCGGCGGCAAGGACGTGTTCACGCGAATGCTGCGGGAGAACCTGTACGCGGCCTACACGTGGCGCGTGCGGCATTTCAAGGATGGAGAGACCAACGAGACGACGATCGCCTTCACGCCGGACGGCCGGGCGTACGGGTTCACGGAAAAGCTGAAGGAGGACTCGCCGGGCGCGGCCCTCGACGCTGCCGCGGCACGGCGGCTCGCCGAAGACGGCGCGACGGGCCGGTGGAACGTCGACCTCTCGAAATTCGGACTCGTCGAGCAGGGCCAGGAACGCCGGCGGTCGGGACGCGTCGATCATACGTTCACCTACGAGCGCGCTGACGCGGCACTGAACGAAGGGCGCTACCGGCTGACGCTCACGGTCGCCGGCGATCGGCTGACCGGCGTGAACCACTTCATCAGGATTCCCGAAGCGTTCACGCGGCGCTACGCGAAGATGCGCTCCGCCAACGAGCTGATCGGGATCGGATCCGTCGTCGGCCTCGCGCTGCTCTACGTGATCGGCGGGATCGGCGTCGGTCTGTTCTTCATGATGCGCCGACGGTGGGTCCTCTGGCGCACCGCGGCGATGTGGGGAACGGTGGTCGGCGGGCTGCAGACGCTGGCAGCGGTCAACGAATTCCCGCTCCAATGGATGACGTACGACACGGCCATCCCGCGATCGACATTTCTCGCGCAGCAGGTCGCCACGCTCGGCGCCGCCTTCGTCGGCTTCTCGGTCTTCTTCGGGCTGTCGTTCATGGCGGCGGAGACGCTGTCCCGCCGCGCGTTCGGCCATCATCCGCAGCTCTGGCGGGTCTGGTCGAAAGAGGCGGGCGCGTCGATCCAGATTCTCGGCCGTACCGTCAGCGGCTACCTGCTCGTCTCCATCTTTTTCGCCTACGACGTCCTGCTCTATCTCGTGATGACGAAGGTGTTCGGATGGTGGAGTCCGGCCGAAGCGCTGATTCATCCCGACGTCCTTGCGACGTACGCACCGTGGCTGTCGGCGATCGCGAACTCCTTCCAGGCCGGCTTCTGGGAGGAATCGCTCTTCCGCGCCGTGCCGATCGCGGGCGCCGCGCTGATCGGGGACCGCTTCGGCAGGCGCCGCCTGTTCATCGTGATCGCGTTCGTCGTGCAGGCGATCGTCTTCGGCGCGGGGCACGCGCCGTACCCGAACCAGCCGGCGTACGCCCGGCCGGTCGAGCTGATCATTCCGTCGATCGGCTTCGGTCTGCTCTATCTGTACTTCGGCCTTCTACCCGGCATCATTCTGCACTTCGCCTTTGACGTGACGTGGTTCGCCCTGCCCGTGTTTCTGGCGAAAGCGCCGGGAATCTGGTTCCAGCAATTCATGATCGCCGCGCTGACGCTCGTGCCATTGTGGGTCGTGCTCTGGCGGCGGATGCAGGTGGGGCGCTGGAGGGAACTGTCGCCCGCGCTGCTCAATGCGGCGTGGGCGCCCCCCGCCGCGCAGGAAGAGCGCGTCGAAGAAGAGCCCGTTCAGCATCACGAGCTGAGCGGACGCGCGCGGATCGGCTGGATGGCGGCCGCCGCCGTGGCGCTGCTCGCGGCCGCCGCGGCGGTCGCGCTGCGCGGAGCCGCGAATCCCTACGGCCCGCTGCCGATCGAGCGCGCGCAGGCCGAGACGACAGCGCGCGCCGCGCTGCAGCAGCGCGGCGTCAGCCTTCCTCCCAAGTGGCGCGTGATGGGCGCCCCGGATGACGGCGGCAACGGGCCGCATCAATTCGTGTACGAGACGTCCGGAGAGGCGCGCTGGCGCGAGCTGCTCGGCGTCTATCTGCCGAAGCCGCGCTGGCGCATGCGCGCGGCGACCTTCACGGGCGATGCCAACGAGACCGCCGAAGAGTGGCAGCTCTACGTGACTCCGGCGGGCGAAGTACGCAACGTCCGACACATCGTGCCGCAGGCGCGCGCGGGCGCGACGCTGGACGAAGCCGCGGCGCGGCAGCGCGCTTTTGCGGCCGTGAAGGAGCGCTTCGCTCTGGAGGCCGGACAGGTCAGAGAGATCTCGGCCAAGCCGCAGAAACAGAAGGCGCGCACGGACTGGACGTTCACGTTCACCGACACGACCGTCGCGCCCCTCCACGACGGCGAGCCGCGCATCGACGTGGATCTCGCCGGCGACGAGGTGGCGTCGGCCGGCCGCTACGTCTACGTGCCGGAGGAATGGCAGCGGCAGCAGCGCGCTGGCTCGACGCGGAACTTCATCATCCAGATCGCGACATCGGTGGTGTTCGGCGGTCTGCTGCTCAGCGCGGCAATCGCCGGCATGGTCGCATGGAGCCGCAGCCTCTATACGCCGCGGCTCTTCCTCGCAGCCGCGGTGCTCGTCTTTCTCGTCTCGGCCGCGAACATCCTGAACAACGCGCCCCTCGTGATTGCCGTGCTGCCGACGGCCGCGCCGCTCATCGTTCAGTTGACCGGGGTGATCGCCGCGTCGATGATCGGGCTCACTCTCATCGGCGCGCTCGTCGGCCTCGCGATTGGCGCGCTGCCGCACCGGCTCGCGCCGCTCGGACGCCTGAGCGATCGCGACGCGCTGCGGCTGGGCGTCGCCGGCGGCCTGTTCGGCGCCGCCGCCGCGGCCGTCGCCGCGCTTGTCCGTACGCCGATCTGGGCCCAGTTCCCCTCAGTCAACAGTCTTGGCGCGGCGGTCCCGCTGCTTCAGTTGGCGCTGGAGCCGATAGGCGGCTTCATGACGCGTCTTGCGGTCGTGACCGCCACGCTTGCGACGATCGAGAGGCTGACGGCATCCTGGACGCGCCGGCGCATTCCTGCGATCGCCGCGATCGCCGCGATCGGCTTTCTCGCGGGAGGCGCGCCGTCGGGCACGCATTTCGCCGGCTGGGCCATCGCCGGCGCCATCACCGCCGCCGCTTTCGTCATCCTGTACGCGGGACTGCTTCGGTTCGACCTCACGCTCGTCCCGCTCTGCCTGGGGACAATGATTGCGATCGGCTCGATCGCCAGGGGCGCGCAGCACGCGTTTCCCGGGGCGCTGGCGGGTTCGATTGCCGGGGCGATCGTCGTGCTCGCGATTGCCTACTGGTGGTTCCGCAGACTGCGGTCCAGTTAGTGGTGGCCAATTGAGAGGTGCCAGGCGACCTCACACCTCGGACCTCGGACCCTCGCACCTCGAACCTCCCTGCGATATAGTGAACGTCTGTTTTTTCTGAGGAGGAGATCCACATGCGTTTAGTTTCCGCGACCGCGCTTGCGTTCGCCGGCGCCCTCTCGTTCGCGACGTTGCAGGCACAGCAGCCTCCGGCTGCCGGCGGCCAGCGGATGGGCGGCATGGGCGCCCAGGACGCCGCGCGCAAAGTGCCGGGTGGCGGCATCCTTGCGACAGGCTGGAAGGGCAGGATCGATCCGGGCGAAGCGAAGAACGGATCGACGCTGAACGATTCGAAGTTCGAGATGAAGGGCAGCGACATCACGATCAACTCGGGCCCCGCGACGATCTATTGGAACCCGGCGGACGCGCAGACGGGCGACTACACGGTCTCTGCGACCTTCACCGAACCGCAGTACGAGTCGGCAATGAGCCACCCGCATCCGTACGGCGTGTTCATCGGCGGCAACGATCTGGATTCCGACACCGCCACGCTCCTGTATTGCACCGCGTACGGCGACGGCCGGTTCATCCTGCGCGCGTTCCCGACCACATTTGCGCCTCCAGGCCCGTCGGGCCGTCGTCCAGTGCCGAACGATGCGGTTCACAAAGCCGCTGGCAAGGGCGAACCGGTTACGCAGCAGATTTCGATGTCGGTGAAAGGCAGCCGCGTCACCTGCAGCATCAACGGCACCGAAGTCGCCAGTGTAAGCAAGGACGATGTCGTCGGCGACGGCAAGCTCAAATCGGTCGAAGGCATCCCGGGCATCCGCGTCGCGCACAACGTCGACGTGCAGGTGAAGGATTTCAAGGTCACGAAGTAAGAACACCCATGCTGAATGCCGAATGCTGAATGACGAACCGTTTGGCATTTGGCATTCGCTGCCGGATGCAAACACACCGCTGCGATAGTCGGCCGGAAATCCTCTGGTCGCCGGCCTTCCCCTAACATCGATCCATGCGTACCGCCCTTTTCGTCCTGCTCGGCTGGCTCGCCGTTTCGGGCCGACCGCCGGCTGAGCAGCCGCCGTCGAGCGCAGTGTCGATGACGCTCGACGTCGACGCCACCGATGCTCCGATGAAGATCCTGCACGCGACGATGGCCATGCCGGCGAAAGCCGGTGCGATGTCGCTCTTTTATCCGAAATGGATACCAGGCGAGCACATGGCCTCGGGACCCATCGCGAACCTGACCGGGCTGCACATCTTCGCCGATGGTCGGGAGCTCTCGTGGCGGCGCGATCTGGTCGAGATGAACGCGTTTGCCGTCACCGTGCCGGCGGGGGCGAAGGCGTTGACGGCGAAGTACGACTACGCCGTATCGGCCGGCGGGGCGTTCGGCGCAGCGCCGTCGGCGAACGCGAAAATCGCGGTGATCAACTGGTACACGGTCGGCCTGTATCCGATGGGAGAAGACCCCGCGGCCATCAGCGTGATCGCCACGCTGAAGGCGCCGGCCGGATGGAAGCACGGCGGAGCGCTCGACGTCGAGCGCGTCGAGGGCGACACGATTCACTACGCGCGTACCTCTCTCGAGATGCTGAACGATCATCCGGTGCTGCTCGGCGAGCACTTCCGCAGCATCGAGCTGTGGCCCGCCGGATCGCCAGCGGGCGAACACGTCATCGACGTCGTCGCCGACAGCGACTGGGCGCTGCAGTTCCCGCAGCAACGAATCGACGCGTACAAGCGGATCGTTCTCGAGGAGCGCCGCGTCTTCGGCGGCGTCGGCCACTACCGCAAGTACCACTGGCTGCTCACGCTCAGCGACAACCTCGGCTCGTTCGGCGTCGAGCACCATGAATGCGCCGACGACCGCGTCTCGGAGAATACGTTCGTCGACGACGATTCGGCGAAGCGGAGCAGCCTGCTGCTGCCGCACGAGTTCTTTCACTCATGGAACGGGAAGGCGCGACGGCCGAGCGGCCTGATGAACGGCGGCTACGAAAAGCCGATGAAGGACGATCTGTTGTGGGTCTACGAAGGGCTGACCGAGTACTACGGCGAGCTCCTCGCCGCGCGGGGCGGCCTGATCTCGCCGCAGGAATGGATGGACGAGATCGCCGCGGACGCGTTGTCGGTCAGCGAGCCGGGACGCACCTGGCGCCCGCTGCAGGACACGGCGGATTCGGCGCCGTTTCTCTACGTCGCCGGCGGCGGCTGGTCCGGCTGGCGGCGGAGCACGGATTTCTACAACGAAGGCACGCTGATCTGGCTCGAGGCCGACGTCGCCATCCGCGGGCTAACGAATGGCGCGAAGTCGCTGGACGATTTCTGCGCCCTGTTCCACGGTCAGGCCGACAACGGACGCATCTGGGTGAAGCCGTACGACGCCGCGGAAGTGTACGACACGCTCAACAGGATTGCGCCGTACAACTGGAAGGAATTCTTCGAACGACGGCTGACGGCGAAATCCGCGGAGCTTCCGCTGGGCGGCGTCGACGCCGGCGGCTACCGGTACGTCTTCACGGACGCCCCGAACATGTTCACCGACCCATGGACGCTCGACGGCGGTCTGAACGCCTTCGGATCGCTCGGCATCCACGTCGGCGCCGACGGCGTCGTCGACAACGCATGGCCGGGATTCCCCGCGTACAAGGCGGGCGTATCCAACGGGATGAAGATCGTCGCCGTGAACGGCCGCCGCTTTTCGGTCGACGAGCTGAAGCGCGCGATCGGCGCATCGAAGACCGTACCCGGACCGATCGAGCTGATCGTCGAGAACGGCAGCTACTTCAAGGTCGTGAAGGTCGACTACCACGACGGCCTGCGCTATCCGCACCTCGAGCGCGTCGGCGGCAAAGACGACGTATTGGCGAAGATCGCACAGCCGCGAGGACGCTGATCGGCCACGGACGACACGCGCCACGGACGACACGGGCGACGGGCCCACGGGCCACTGGCCACGGACGACACGGACTACACGGACTACACGGATTACACTGAGTACTAGATGGTGCTCGATACGCTCGCTTTTGCGGATCGCTACGCTGGCCTCCATCCCGGCTTCGGCGAAGCGTTCGAATTCCTGTCGAAGACGAGCCTGGCGTCTCTCGCGCCGGGACGCCATGAGATCGACGGCGATCGCATCTATGTCCTCGTCGATCACAAGAGCGGCCGGGGACATCAGAGCGCGCGGCTCGAGGCGCACCGGCGCTACATCGACATCCAGTACACGATCGAAGGGATGGAGGAGATCGGGTGGACGCCCCTCGCCGCATGCCGCCCTCCCGCCGGCGGCTTCGACGACGCGCAGGATATCGCTTTCTTCGACGATCGGCCGGCGACATGGCTCAGCGTTCCCCCCGGCCATTTCGCCGTCTTCTTTCCCGACGACGCGCACGCCCCGCTTGGCGGCCAGGGCCTGCTCAAAAAGGCGATCGTCAAAATCGCGGTGAAGATCTAAGAAACGTCGGCCGCGGAGTCTACACGCGAAACAGAATGCCGGAGGCCGGGCGCGCGGTCGCGCGCGAAACGGCGTTCGCGTACTGCGACAACTGCGCGCGATAGCGGGTCTCCCCCGCCGCGAGCTCGTAATCGGTCTTGAAGTCGACGATGATCGTGCCGCCGTTCTCCTCGAACGCGAGATCGAGCACGCCTTCGATCAGCGTGCCGTCCTTCTGCAGCCAGGCGACCGGCGTCTCGCGCTTGACAGACGCCGACGCCCGGGCGCGCGCGAGCAGCTCGTGCCGCAGGACCGCGGACGCCACGCCTGCGGCCGCGGCCACTTCCTCCGCCGCGGCGTTCAGGACCCGCCCCTGCGTGGCGGCCGTTCGCGCGATGACGTCCGCGGCGGCGTCGAGGGGCGCCGTCGCCAGCACGGCGTGGACCAGCGCGCCGAAGCGCGGTCCGCGCGGACGTTTGTCCGCCCCCGGCATCTCGATCACGACCACGTCGGCGGGCTCGGCCAGCGCCGCGTCGATGCCGAGCCTGGCTGCGTCCGCCGCCCACGCCGTCGCCGTCTGCACGCGGACGCTCGGCTGCGCGCCACCCTCGATGACTTTCATCCTTTCGTCCCGCCACCGTTCGTAGTCCGCGAGGCGATCGTCCACTGCGAACATGTCGCCGTCCTTCACAATCAAGTCGTCGCGGCGAAGGCCGAACGACGAGACCGCGCCGAGATGCAGCGCTCGCGGGTCCCACCAGGTCACCGAGTAGGTGAATTGGTGAGTTGCCGACGTCGCGGAGAACACAAAAGTCCCGGGCGCGACGGTGTGGGGACCGGCGGGATCGCCGCCGGGCCGATTCAGGACGGTGTCCTTCGATTTGAACGCAGGGCAGCCCGCGGCGCGCAGCGGCGTGCGCCGCGCTCCTTCCGGCGGATACAGCGCCGGCAGCAGCGGATCCAGCCAGCCCCCGTCGTACGGCGCGTCGCCGATCGCGGTGACGACGAGGAGATCCCGGGCGCGGGTGGCGGCGACGTAGGTCAGGCGCGCGGCCTCGGCGCGGTCGCGCGCGGCTTCCTCCGGATCGTGCAGAAGCAGGTCGATCGGCGTCCATCCGCCGATCTTGAGCGCGCACAAGCCGCGGTCGGCGTCCAGCCACCGGCCCGCTTCGCCGCGCGAGAGCCTGCAAGTCAGATCCGCGAGAATCACGACCGGAAACTCCAGGCCCTTGGCCTTATGGACGGTCATGATGCGCACCCCTTCGCTTCCCTCTTCGAGGATCGGCGCTTCCGCGGCCTGCGCGCTCTCCGCGGCGGCGCTCAGCTCGTCGACGAATCCGCGGAACGACAACCCCCCGGAGGCCTCGTACTCGCGCGCGAGCTCGGCCACGTGCAGCACGTTGGCGAGCGCCTGCTCGCCGGCGCTCCGCAGCACGATCCCGACGTGCGCGCGCGTGCCGTCGATGAGATCCTGAATCGTTTCGGCGACCGGTCGGTAGTTCCGGCGCCGGTGCAGGCGCTGCAGCACGCGAAGCGCCTCGGCAATGGGATCGAGATGACGGAGGGTGGGGATTGGGAGTTGGAGATTGGGAATTCTGAACGGATGAAAGATCCCGAACCGCTGCTTCCATTCGAGCAGCTCCTCGTCGCCGATGGCGAAGAGCCCTCCTCTCAGCGCGGCGAACACCGCCAGCTCGTCGTCCGGCCACTCGATCGCGGAAAGTGCCGCGCGGATGGTTTCCACCTCCTCGCGGTCGTGAAACGTCTTGCCGCCGACGAGAACGTGATGGACGCCGCGCGCTTCGAGCGCTCGCACGTAAGGCTGTGTGACGTCTTCGCCGAATGTCAGGAAGCGTCGGAACAGGATGCAGACGTCGCTGGCCTTCACGTTCCAGCCGCTGCTCTCGGTCAACCACTCGACGAACGCGGCCACCGCGTCGGGCAGGGACTGCTCGATTTGAATCGCGGACAGATTGCGCGTGCCGTACGGCTCGGGCACTGGCAGCGCCACAACCGCAGGCCTGTTGCCGATCTCCTCTCGATGCGGCGACAACGGAACGTAGTCGGCCTGGAGCGTGGCCGCGTCGCCGGTCATGATCGGCGCGAACGCCGCGTTGACGAATGCCTGAATGCCCGGCACGCTGCGGAAGCTCGTGGTCAGCTTCACGGCGGTCGCGCCGCACTCGACGAGCCGCCTGCAGACGTCGCGATAGACGCCGACGTCGGCCCGGCGGAATCGATAGATGGACTGTTTGGGATCCCCGACGATGAACAGACGCCCCGGCACGGGAACGCTCCTGCGCCAGTCGTGCTCTTCCGGATCCCGCGATGCGAGCAGAAGCAGGAGCTCCGCCTGCAGGGGATCGGTATCCTGGAACTCGTCCACGAAAATGTGCGTGAACCGCTCCTGGAAGCCGCGTCGAACGCCGGCGTTGCCCCGCACGAGATCGCGCGCCTTCAGGAGCAGGTCGAGGAAATCGAGCGTGCCGGTCCGCGCTTTCTGCTCTTCATAACCGGCAATCGCCGCGGCCAGCTCACGCTGCAGCGCGGCCGCGAGATCCGCGTCGGCGTCCACCCGGAACTGATTCAGCTGCTGCTTCAGCGCTTCGTACGCCTCGATCGCGCGCTGGCGCGTCAGCCCCGGCTTGTAGCCGGGCCCGCGGCCGTGCCTGGCCCTCGCGAAGTTCCGATCGCGCGAGAGATCGATCAGCCTGGCCTCCCACCCGTCGTCATCGGGATCCCCGGCCTCCTGCTGGATCGCGATCTCGGCGGACAGGTGGCGCGCCGCGGCGGTGTCGAGATACAACGGGTCCTTCGCGTAGGAGGGGCCTTCAGTGAGCGCCGCGCATTCGTGAAGCCGCTCGACGAGGCGTTCGACGTCGCCGGTCCTGTCGAAGGGCCGCCGGGTCCACTCCGCGTCGAAATCCCGCCACTGCGCCAGATCCCAGGCGGCGCGGCGCAGGCGATCGATCGGTGTCTCTTCCTTCGCGGCGGCGCCGTACCCCTGCCACACCGATCGCCGCAGCGCCCGGCGTACCCCTTCGGGCGGATCCTGGAGCTGCGCCTGAATCCACGTCCCGAACGCGTGCTGGAAGAGCCGCTCCGCCTGCGACTCGGTCAAGACCGTGAACAGCGGATCGACGCGCGCCTCCACGGGACGCTCCCGCAGCAGCTCCGCGCAGAAGCCGTGAATCGTGCCGACGTGCGCCTCCTCGAGCGACTGGAGGGCCGCGTTCAGCGCGTCTCGCTCTGCGCTGTCGTCCGCGAGCGCCGTCCGCGCGACGTCGAGGGCTTCGCGCAGCCGCAGCTTCAGCTCCCCTGCCGCCTTCTCCGTGAAGGTGACGGCGACGATGCCGTCGACTCTCGCGCGGCCGCTGGCGAGAGTCCGCACGATCCGGTTGACGAGCTCGGTCGTCTTGCCGGTGCCCGCGGCGGCCTCGACGACGAGCGTGCGATCGAGGTCGTTCGCGATCGCCTCGCGCGCAGCCGTATCGGCGTCGGGCCTTCGGCGCGGTTCCTTGGGGTTTGGAAATTCGGAGTTGGGAGTTGTCATGGCCGCTCCCGGAGAGCGTCCAGGTCGCCGAGTTTTTCGCGGACCTTGTTCGCCACGCGGCGCGGCTCGTTCGGGCCGCACACCGGAAGGAAATCGCACCACGTGCACGCGCGCTCGGCGGGCGCCGCCGGCAGGAAGCCCAGCTCGATCGCGCGGTCCACGATCTCGAGCGCCTCGAGCCCGAGCCGCCGGTTGGCCTCGTTGATCGGAATCTCGTGCTCGACGAATCCGCCCGCCGACGTGCAGTAGAACAGCCGGCCTGACGTCACCACCGCGTCCAGCGCCTGTTCGATCGCCAGGCTGTAGAGCACGGGCTGCAGAATCGAGCCGCCTCCAATCACCGTCTTCCACGTCGTCCTGTTCCGGCCGGTCTTGTGATCGGTAACGCGAAGAATCGAGGACCCGGGATCCCGACCCTCGGACCTCGATTCGATCAGATCGACCGAGCCGCGCAGCTTGAAGCGGCCGTCGACGAGGACGGGATCGGGAACGCTCGCGGGATCGCGGCCTTGGTCGTGCGGAAGCCCGAACGCGAACTCGAAATACGTCGGCGTCCAGCCTCCGTGCGCGGTCACGGCGCGATCCGGGGCCGTCAGGCGCCGCACCCATACGTGGAGGTCGCGTGCAATGTCGCCGATTTCGTCCCGCCAAACGCGATCGATCGCCGGTACGAGGTCCTCTTCGAACTTCGCGCTGACGGCAGCGACGACCTCGTCGAGCGTGCTCATCGCAGACGGAAGATCGTTCGCCGCCAGCGGCAGACGGCCCTCCCGGGCGAGGACGCGGAAGAACTGCGCCTGGACCTCGTGGAAGATCGACCCGCGCGTCAGGGGATCGAGCTTCTGCAGCGGCTCGATATCTCGCGGCCGCTCGAGACGATGGATTGCCGACAGCAGGAACTGATAGGGACAGGCGGCGAATTTCTGCAGCGCCGAGAGCGAATACGGGCGCGTGCCCAGGCGCTGCGACTCGAGCATCGACCTTGTGGTGCTGGTCAGCCGTGTGATGCCGTCATACGGCGTCCACTGCGATCGGCCGCGGGCCCAGCGCGCGCTGACCGACCGTTTCAACGGCTCGTTCAGCCGGAGCAGATAGTGCGCATGGCCGCGGACCGCCGCGGGGGGAACGACCCCGAGCAGCTCTCTCAAGACCGCGAGATCGTGCTCGAGATCGTCGATGGCGTCGTCCGGCCGCGCGGGCGCCGGCCACGCGAGGCCGGCACCGCCTTCGGCGGCGGCCGAGGCCTGCAGATCCTGCGGCCTCGGAATGCGGCCGGTGATGGCGCGCATGACGTCGAGCGCGTAGAAGCTCGGCACGCGCGGGCGCGACTCCGCGATCTCCATTCGTGGATACGACAGCCAGAGCCGCTCCGAGGGCGCGCCGACAGCGAGCCTCAGGAGCAGACGCTCGGTCCGTGCGCGGTCTTCCTGTACGGGCAGGCCGGCCGCGAGGGGCTCGCGCATCTCGCGGTCGAGCAGCATCGGATCCTCGTGCGGCCGCTGCGGAAACATCCGCTCGGCAAGGCCGGCGACGAAGACGACGCGGAAGGTGCGACCGCGCGCCTGGTGGGGACCCCCGACAAATACCCTGCCGTAGCGCGTCTTCGGCGAATCGATCTCCAGCGTCTGCAGGCGATCGGCGAGAACGTCGCGCGCCTCCTCGAGCGAAATCGGCCCGATCGCGGCCATCGGCCGAAGCTGCTCGATCACGCGGAGTACTCGTTCGGGCTGTCGCAGCACCATGGGCGCCAGTTCCGCGAATCGATCGAGCCACACGCCCCACGTACCCGACGCCGGCCATGCGGCCAGACGATCGACGATCGGCAGCGCGAATGCGCGCAGGTGGCCGAGATTGCGCAGATCGCGGTCGAGCCGCGCGACTCTCGCAGAGTCGGGGTCTTCCTTGCGCTCGGCCTCGCGCTGCAGACGCAGCTCGTTGGCGAGCCCGGTCAGCCGCCGGTGCCAGCGCTGAGGATCCCCGCCGATCACGGCCGATTCCACGATCAGCGTTTCCCACTTCCACGGCGCGCGGAGCGTGCCTTCGGTGATGGCATCTTCGTCGGTTTGGGGTCGGAGGTCGGAGAATGGGGGTTGGAGGTCGGAGGATGGGGGTTGGAGGTCGGAGGTTGGGGATTGGAGGTAGGACGCTCCGTCTTCCACGGACCGGAGTCCCAGTTCCTCCTCGTCCGGCGTCACGAACTCCGGCTCGCGCCGCTGTTCGTCCAGCCGCGGAACCTGCGCGAGCGACAGGTATTCGGCGAAGCGGCGGGCCGACAGCTTCTCGCAGGCACATGCGAGGATCGCCAGGAACGCGCGGCCGGCCGGATGCGGACGTCTCGTGCCGCGATCGAACCACGCGGGTACGCCCGCGCGGCGCAGCGCGTGTTCGAGCAGGCCGACGTAGCGCTGAGGGGCGCGGACGAACACGGCCATCTCGTCGAACGGCACGCCGCCGCGCGCCTCCTGCACGATGCGCCGCGCGATCTCGACGCACTCCCGTCCTTCTCCCGGCGCCGAGAAGAACCGCACGTCACCCGCCGGCTGCCGTTCCGGCGGCTGACTGCGCGCGAAGAGGTAACGCCTCAGCGCCACGAGGTCGCTGTCCCCCTTCTGTTCGAGCACTTCCGGCTCGAGCCCCAGCATGCCCAGCCGCGCAAGGGTCGCCAGATCGCCGAAGGGGACGGTGATGAGTACCGGGCGGCGAGCCGCCTCAGCCGCCGGCCCGAGGCCGATGAGCGCACGGACAAACTCGAACTCGATCTGCGAATCGATCGGCACGTCGAGCAGGAGCAGGGCTGGAACTTGAAGGCCCGAACCGGGGGACACGACCGCCTGGGTCGCGGCATCGAACAGGGACGCGCGATCGGTGGCCGCGGCGCTCGCGAATTGCGCGCCGGCGCGCTCGAGCAGCGCCGCGAGATCGCGGCCGCCGAGCGGCAGCGCGGCCAGACGATCGCCCTCCACCTGCGCCAGCCGGATTTCCTGCAGCGTCCGGGCCAGCGCCCGCGGGAATCCGGGCATCCTGGCGACCGGCTCCAGATAACCGAGCGCGTCTTCGCGGCGTGCGTCGAACGCGGCCCGGGCCGCCACGGCTTCGGAACCGAGGTACGTCAGCGGCGCGAGCCCCTGCGCAGCGAGAACCGGCGCCGCCAGCGTGGCCGCGAGCTGAGTGAGACTGAACCGATGCAACCCCATCGTGGCGCCGGAGCGCAAGGCCAGCGCCCGCGCGAGATCGTCGACCGCGCCCCGCGACGCCCCCACGAGCCACACGTCGCCCCGCGCCGCGTGCACTTCCACGAACGCCTGCGCGCGCTCCAGCCTGAGTTGTGCGGAAGAGGACTCGATCAGGTCGACGGATCGGTCCGGACCGGAGGAATGAAGAACTGCAGGGCTCATGAGACTCCGGACGCCATGCCGGGTTGCCGTTACGACCGCGCCACGCGATCGTCCGCTTGCAGTATAGCGCCAAATTCCTGGATCCCAACGCCCAACACCTAACGCCCAACGCCCAACGCCCAACCTCCGACGTAACCGCTGAAGACGACCGACCTATCGCGGCGCGTATTTCGTAAACACGAAGTCGTTCGCTTTCACCCGCGTGTGACAGGTGAAGCCGCACGCCGAGCCAGTCCCGACCGGCGTGAAGCTGTCGGATCCACGGTTGTAGGTGAACTGGGCATAGCCCCAGCCGCCTGAATCAGCGAATCGCTTCGAGTCCTTGACCATGAACGAGACAGATTTCAGGGTGTTCGGTACCTCAACCGGGTATGGCGACACGGCATTGCTCTGCTTCAGCCAGTCAATCTTGGTCATCATCGCGCCGTCGGGGACGGGCTTGCCGTTGCCCGGAATGCCGTCCGTGAGGGCCTTGATCATCACCGCGTTGCCCAGGATGGCCTTCAACTCTTCCGGGGTCTGGCTCGGGGCGATCGTCTGCCACGTGTCGTACCCCTTGAACTCCGCGAACGAGAGACCGTTTGGCACTTTCACGCTGGACCGGTCCTGTGCCGCCAGAGTCAGCGTCACGACGAAGATGGATGCCGCGAGTACGACGAGCGCCGCGATGTGTTCACGCTTCATGCGAGTACCCCTGTTGCGTTACCTTTGGAAAACCAAGCCATTTCAGCGGAGATCCAGCCGCCGGATGGCGCCCTGCTCGGCGAGGTAGTAGTAGACACTCCCCGCAAGGGTCCCGGCCGTGCGATGGAGCGAGGTGACGAGGATGTCGCGTCCGACCACTCGCGTGCCGGCCGCATCGAGCCTGACGCGGACGATGGCCGATTCGTCTTCGAACGATTCGATACCGACGAGCGATCCATTGCGCCAGGCGAGCGCGCCGAACCCCCTGAGCTCCTCGATCGATTTCACGGGTCTTGCGACGCGTGCGTCCAGATCGACCCGGCTCAACCCTTCCTCGTTGGCGACGTACAGCGTTCTGGCATCGACGCTCGCCAGCGCGGACAGCCCGTTCATGTGGAGCCGCATCACCATCTCGAGCGTCCGCGTCGCCGGCCGCAGCCGGAAGAGCCGCGATCCGAGAGAGTCCAGGACGTATACCGCGCCGTCTTCGGCAACCGCGACCGCTGCGAACTTCGCGGGCCGCGAGGCGTCGGGCAGCGGGGCCTCCAGAAGCGTCCGGCCGGACACGAGCTGCAGCTTGTGCAGCACCGCGGTTGCGGCTTCCGCAGTCCCCTTCGCGCTGACGACCCATAGATCTCCGCGCCGCGCATCGATCGCAAACCCCGTGAGGTCGTCGTAGAACCCTGCCGATGCCGCGCTCACGTAGTTCACGACGTGGTGCGACACCTCGTCGACGATGACGAGCCGGCGCTCGCTTCGATCGCCTAGGACGAATCGGCGTGAGACGGCATCGTGCGCCAGGCCGACCGGGTCGGCGAGAGGCGGATCGAAGGTGATGGCCGCCGCGGAAGCTGCGGGAGCGACGGGTGATGGTGTCGAGGGTGCCGGGGGTGCGGGTGTTGCGGGTGCCGGCGCGACACCGAGCTTCGCGGCCAGCGCCGGCCAGCTCGGGAGCAGACGGACCCGCGCAAAATCCGGATTTGTCGCCGCGTCGGTCTGGACGCCGAGGTCCGCGATCCGGCCGAGCATGACCAGGGCATCGTCGGGCCGGCCACTGAGCGATTGGGCCCGGGCGAGCAGATACATCAGGTCCGGATCGTTCGGCCGTCCCTTCTGAACCGCGCGCCAGGCCAGGTCGTGGAACTGCTCGTAATCGCCGGCCGAGGCGGCCGCGAGCGCCTGTTCGCGGCAGTCCCGCGCATCGCCGCAGGCGGGAGTGAGGGTCTGGAAAATCAGGAAAAGAAGGAGAATCACGGGCCGAACGCCCAGTCTAGCCCGTTTTCCCGGCCCGTGTTACGATCCGAGTTCACCCTAGGTCAGGAGTGCCATTGAGAACCGTTCGATCGGCCGCGTTCGTGTCGCTGTGCATCCTGGTCGTCGTCGCCATCCTCGTGCCCGCGGCGCGCGCGCAGCGGAGCACGCCGGCGGATTGGCGCGCGCGGGACGCGCGCACGGTCGCCGAGCGGAAGATCAATCCGCGCGTCCTATCGGCCATCTACCATCGGCGGGGCGACGCGAAGGCCAGGGCGGTACCCGTCGCCGGAGGCGTCCAGATCGACCGTCACGGACGCGCGCTCGTGGACGTCCGCGCGGAAGTGCAGCCCGCGCTGGAGAAGAAGATCAAGGCGCTCGGCGGAGTCGTGGTTTCGACGTCACGCACGTACGACTCAATCGTCGGCTGGATGCCGCTCCAGACGCTCGAGCGGCTCGCGGCCGATCCGACGGTCCGCGCTATCGAGCCGGCGCAGTAGCGACAGTCGCCCAGCCGTTGAGCGGCTTGGGGGCTTGAACTCCACGCTCTTCGCCGCCGCCCCGACGTCCACCGCCGCGGCGACCGCCCATTCCACCGCGGCCGCCCATGCCCCCTCCTCCGTAGCCGCCGCCGCCTTGACCGAGCGCGCGCTGCTGCGGCTTTGGCGTCTCGAGTCCGATCCCGATGGTCTTGCCAGGCTGGACGTCCAGGGCGAACGTGCGGTCGGCGGTTTTCGCGAGCGGCACTTTGAGCTCGTACTGAATCGCGCCCTGCTCCATGTGCAGCGCGACGTCCACGCCCGGCAGGTGATCGCGCGTCAGGCTCCGGGCGTCGTTCTTGCCGGGCCCGAGCAGATCCACGCGATCCGACGCCGCGGATTCGTCAGGCGATTCTCCCCCGGGCCGGTCGCCGCCCCGGCGCCTGCCGCCGGAGCGTCCCTCTTCTCCGTCGCCTCGCTCGACGACCGGGTATCTGACGCCGATCTTTTTCTTCGTTCCCCCGCCGGGATCGAACCACACGGTCAGGCCCTGCCGCATGATCTGCATCCGCGCGGAGGTGTCCGTGGCGGTCAGCCGCATGTACAGGAACTCGCCGTCGTTGAGGAACTGCACCGACACGGGCAGGCTCCCGAACGGCTCGAGGTTTCCCTGCCAGTCGTCGTACCGGCCGTCGACGGTAATCGCGGTGCTGCGCAGTCCGCTGACGAACTGCGACTTCACGGCCGCACCGACTCCAACGGCCGTGGTCAGGCACAACGCGGAACTCAGGGACAGTGTTCGGACGCTCATTTTCTTCGGCGCTCCAGAAAGTTGTCGAACTTCGCTTGCTGATCGGGCCGCAGGACGGCCCGGATTGCGGCGTGGAGCTCCCGCTGCTCCTTCTCGAAGCGGTCGCGCGCGTCGCGGTGGACCTGCTCGAGACGATCCCGGCGCTCGTCGAGGACCCTCTTGACCTGATCCTGCTGCGATGCGTCGAGCTGCAGCTCGGACGAGAGGCGCTCCACCAGATCGGGGGGAAGAGGCGGCGGCCCGCCGAACGGCCGCCCGAACGGCCCGGGCCGGCCACGGGCGCGGCCGTCAAAAGAATCCGGCCCGTGGGGATACAGGGGAGGCGCGTGCCGGCCGACGACGAATCCGCTGGCAGCGCCCAGGCAGAACACGGCGAGCACGAACACCGAAAACCAGAGGCGCGCGCGGTTATCGGACACGCGCGTCTCCCTTTGCCGAGAGCAACGCCGCCTCGAGCAGTGCGTTGGCGGTTACATCGCGCTGCCAGTCGCCGGCCGAGGACGGACTGAAGGACGCGGCGGCGACCGCCGGGGTGCTGCTCGCCGGCCAGAAGATCGCGACAAGTGCGAGCACGGCGGCGGCGGGAAGGAGCCGCAGCGTCCATGCCCGATAATCAACCAGCCCGAACCAGCCATCCGCGCCTTGTGCGGCGTCGATCCGCGCATTGAGCCTCGACAGAAAGCCGGCGGACACATCCGGCGGCGGCATCGAGCCGAGGGCTTCGGAGACGAGCCGTTGATCCCGATCTTCCATATCAGTTCGCGCCTCCCGATACCCGACATCCGGCATCCAACATCCCGCATCCGACTTCCGACGCCCGACTACGGCCGGAAGAGGGGCGCGAGGAGCGGCTTGAGCCGCTGCCGGGCGCGAAAAATGCGGGACTCCACGGTGCCGATCGGCAGGTCGAGCACCGCCGCGATCTCCCTGTAGTCCATCCCCTGCAGGTCGCGAAGCGTGACGGCGACGCGCAAATCGTCCGGCAGCGTCGCAAGCGCGCGATCGATCAACTGCCTACGGGCCAGCACGGCGTCGAACGGCTCGTCCGGCGCCGGGGGCTCGCGTGACGGCTCACCGTGTTCAGCTCCGCCAAGCGATGAAAACAGCCGCGTCAACCGTCCCTGCCGCGTCTGGCTGGTGCGGACGACGTTGATCGCGACGCGATGTAGCCAGGTGCGGAATGCGCTGTCGCCGCGAAACCGCTTCAGGTTCCTCCAGGCGCGGACGAATACCTCCTGCGCGAGATCCTCGGCGTCGCCTCGGCCCGATGTGAGCACACGCGCCAGCGTGATCATTGCCGCCTGATGGCGGCGGACCAGCTCGTCGAACGCCTCGCGGCTCCCGGCCGCAGCGGCCTCGACCAGCGCGCGGTCGGGATCCACTGGCGTTTAGACCATCCTCCCCGGTAGTTTATTCCGCGGGCGGCGTGGAGGCCGGCGGAAGAATTCCCCAGCCGCGCGAGTCTAAGGTGGCAGAAGGAGCGACACTATGACACGTCGATTTGCGATCAGCGCTGCGCTCGCGCTCGTGTTGGGAACGCTGCCGGTACTCGCGCAAGGGCCGGGGCAGCGACTTGGCGGAGCGGGACGAGGCGGCCGCGGCGGCGGCCCCGAAGGGCCCGGACCAGCCCTGATGCCGCTGCTTCACCAGCTCAATCTGACTGACGCGCAGAAGGAGCAGCTGAAGGCCCTGATGGATGAGAACCGGCCGGCGGGCGATCCCGCGGAGCAGGTGCGCGACGCCGAACAGAAGCTGCACGCGGCGCTGCTCGCCGACAACCCGGATCCGCAGGCCATCGAAACGGCCAAGGCCGCGATCAACGCCGCCCACGCGGCGGAGCTGGATCATCGGGTCGCACTGATTCAGAAGGTCGCACAGATTCTCACGGCCGAGCAGCGTCAGGAACTGCTGAAATTGCAGAGCCAGAGGCCGCTTCGCGGGCGCAGAAACTGATCGGCGCTGGCGGGCGTCTTACTGATCGCAGCCTTAGTATCGAAGGTGGCTGTTTGCGAACCTCGGGGCGGGAAAGATGCCGAAACTCGATTACGACGTGTGCGCACGTTGCGGATCGTTGTTCGACGATCAGGGTGAGAACGGCTGGTGGACCCGGGACGGCCTCTGGTGGCACGAGTGTGATACCAAGCGACCGGCCCGAATCGTGGTCCGTAAGCTCGAGCTGAAGAAGACGGCGACCGCGGCGTAGACCTGCAGGGACGACCCAACCCCTGCTCTACAACAACCTCAACTCCCGGCGGGCACGAATCTGTGCCCGCCGGCGTTTCAAGTCCAGAATCCGGTATTTCTCCACACGCTGTTCGGCTGACACGGCCAGCCGGAGGCGCCGCTGCCATCGCTCGACGGCGCTCCTCGAGCGCATCTCAGCCGTCTCCCGTCTTCCGGCGATGGCCGCTTCTGCCGCTTCAGTACGCCGCATCGCGCCTCCTGCCGCGACTCTAGCCGCCGGACGTGACAAGACAGGTCACGCCAAGATCGTGTCCCGGATCGCTGATCCTGCATCCCTGATCAGGTAGGATTCGCTGATGAAGACGCATCAGCCGCCCGCCCGCACCTGATGCCGCGCAACGCCGAAGTCATCAGGCAGTGGTCGATCCTTCGCGACCTCGAAGCCTCGCGCCGCCTCACGATCGACGATCTGTCGCGCCGCACCGGCGTCACGACGCGGACGATCCGCCGCGATCTCGAAGCGCTGCAGACGTCGGGATTCCCGCTGTACGACGAAGTGATCGACGGCAAGCGGTACTGGACGCTGGAGGCGAAGGCGTTCCGACGGCTGGACGACACCGGATTCACGCTCGCCGAGCTGAGCGCGCTGTACTTCAGCCGCACGCTGCTCGAGTGTCTGGCGGCCACCCCCTTCCGGCAGGACGTCGCGTCCGCGTTCGACAAGCTGGCCGCGGCGCTCACGCCCGGAATGCGCCACTTCCTCGACCGTCTGCCACTGGTCATCCAGGCGAAGGGCGCGTCGCCGCGTTTGGTGGAGGGAACGGCCGAGCGCGAACGCATTGCCCGGCTGCTGGATGGGACGCTCAATCACCGGCGCGCGGCGATGAAATACTTCTCGATGTCGAGCGGCCGTGAAAAGGACTACCTCATCGAGCCGTACCGGCTGCTCTACTCGCCGGGCGGCATGTATCTGCTCGCCTTCGTGCCGGACTACGGGGAGCTCCGCACGTTTTCCGTCGATCGGATCCGGAAGGTCTCGCTGCTCGAGGAGCGCTTCACGCCGTCGGACGTTCCGGAAGGCGCCTTCGCGCATTCGCTTGGCGTCAACGAGGGAACGCCCGAGCAGATCGAGATCGCGTTCGAGCCGCGCATCGCGCCCTACGTGCGCGAGCGGCGCTGGCATCCGTCGCAGAAGAACGCCGAGCGCAAGGACGGCGGCGTCGTGCTCTCGCTGTCGGTCTGCAACGATTGGGCGCTGCGCAGTTGGATACTCTCGTTCGGCCCGCTGGCGCGCGTGGTCTCGCCGGCCGCGCTCGCCGCGCAGATCAAGGACGAGATCGATCGGGCGAGCGAACGCTATTCAGTGGAGTAAGTGCACCCTTACGGATTAATCCAGTAGCTCCACTTCAGCAGAAACACATTTCTGGCGGGAACGCCGAAGACGCGACCGAAGTCACGGTTGAAATCGAAGCGACCGACGCCGATCGTTTCTTCGCGCCCCTGCTGCCAGACCACGAAGAGCGCCGAGCCCGGCTTGTATTCCCATCGCAGCACGTTGGTCGTCCGGAACGAACGGTAATTGAAGTCCGGATTCGAGGCGTATGGCGCGGGGGCATAGCGATCGTCGTAGCGGGGCGCGCGTCCGTTCGCGAGCTCCTTGAACGCGCGGTAGTCCCCGGCGGACACGAACGGCTCGGCGTAGATCTGAACGGTCAGTTGGGGCGTGATGGTGTAATTGACGCGCAGGTTGAACGAGACCGTCGCCTGATCGAGATGTCCAAAGATGTACTTGCCGTCCGTGGTGTTCTCGATCCATTGCGCATCGACGACGTTCCGGTTCACGTTGACGCCGGTGTTGACCGACAGAAATGACACCGGACGATAGGTCACGAAAGGACTGATTCCGAGCCAGCCGCTGCCGCGCCGGTCGCCGCCCGTGTTGAAGAAGTACCCGAACGATACGGCCCTCCGCTCGTCGGAGTTGATGTACTGCCAGCAGCTCAGGTTCGGGTTGTTGTATGCGCCCGGCCCGCCGCCGCGCGTCGCGCGATCGTCGAACGTGCGCGCGGTCACGTTGAACCCCATGCCCGTGCTCCAGTTGTTCGTGAACACCCAGTGCGCGTTGACGTTGCCGCCGTTGTCCAGCCGATCGCCGCCGAAGTTCCAGCTGCTCCACTGGTTCAGATTCCACCGGAAGCTGCGGACGTACTTGCCCGGCTTGTCGTTCCGCCACTGCATCCAGTTGCCCATCGTCCTCAGGTCGGCGCGCCGCATGAAGCCGACGTCGTTGATGTCGAGGCCGGGGCTCTTGTAGCCGACGTTCGTATTGAAGCGCAGCTTCGAGCCGCCGATCTTGCTGAACGACAGCGACGCGCCGTTTCCCGCGAGCGATGTCCTGCTCGCATCTTCCTGGACGTAATCGGCGTCGGGGCGCTGGAAGCTGTGAACCGTGCTCTCCTGCAGCCGCTGGATGGCGTCCGGGCTGCCCGCGACGTCGCTGCCGGTCCAGTAGCCCTGAATCGCGTATTTCTTGTGAACTCGCCAGTCCCAGTCCATTCCGCCAGTGAACGCATCCTTCGGGAGGAACGCCGTGAATGTGTCGAGCCGCCGTGTGACGCTGGTTACCATGAACCCCAGTGTCGATTGATTGGCGAACTCGCGGCGCGCGCGGACGACCGCGTAATTGGCCATCGGCTCGACGGACTGCTGCGACCGCACCGCGCCGCTCGCCACGATCGCCTGCTCGTCGGCCGTGACGGCGTTCATCGCGCCGAACGAGAATTTTCCGACCCGGCCGGTGAGCTTCGCCGCGCCCAGAATCGTGGTCTGCTGCGGAATTCGCGCATACGTCCCATCGGGAAGATCCGGCTCGCCGCGCGGCGGACGTCCGATCCGCCGCGGATAGAAAAGACCGCTGCACTGGCCGTCGTTGCAATCCAGATCGAACGTGAACATCCCGCTCCCCTCGACGAAGAACGGCCGCCGCTCGGAGAAGAACGTTTCGAATCCGCTGAGATTCACCACCGCAGGATCCGCTTCCACCTGACCGAAATCCGGATTGACGGTCGCCGTGAGGGTAATGCCCGGACGGACGGCGAACTTCAGATCCGCACCCACCGAGCCCTTCTGATCGCGCCGTGCCACGAGCGGGTTCCCCGGCTCTGTCGGCTGCGTGTCGATCTGCCCGACGACGTAAGGAACTACCTCGAGCCGCTTGGGGCTCTGCGTCAGCTTCAGATTAGTGAGATCCCCGAAGGACGACACGTAGCCGTTGGCGCTCTTTGAAAGGAGCGGCCACGTGTCGGTCTCGTTCAGGCGTGCGATCGTACGAACCACCGCGAAGCCGAAAGTCGCTTTGTCGGAGGCGCGGAAGCGAAGCTGGGAAAAGGGGATGCGGAACTCGGCGCGCCAGCCGTCCTTGTCGCGCGCAACCGCCACGTCCCAGACCGCGTCCCATCCGTCGTCCTCATTGCCGTCGCTGTACCAATAGCGATCTTCCTTCACGCCTGCGGGGTTGACGCCGAACTCGAACGCCGTGCGCCGATCGTGGAAGGAATCGACGACGACCTTGATCCAATCCGACGGAGACGAGCTGTCGCGGCGCGTACGAAGGCCGACGAGCCGGTCCGGCTCCGGATCGTGCGCGCGAACCGCAACGTACAGGTTCGCGGCGTCATAGGCGATCCGCACGTCGGTCGCAAAGCTCGGCGCCGCGCCGTCGCTGGGCTCGCGCTGCCGGAAGTCGCTGACGGCCGGGACGTGCTCCCAGACGGCTTCGTTGAGATCGCCATCGATCCGAATCGCGGTTGCTTCCGGGATCGCGGTGGCGGGGATGGCAGGCGGGCCCGATGGTTCACTCGGCGCGGCAAGCGCCACGAGGAGCAGCAGAGCCGGAAGCGAAATTTCTAGCATCGAGTCAGAACCTTAGACGGAACGCATCCATCAGGGGTTTGCGGATCTGGATCGGCCAAAATCTGACGATTCGTGGACGTTATGTGCCGGAACGGAACAAGGTGCGTTTTGTAATGTCTCGAATCGGGCCGGTTTTCGGGCCAGCACCGCACACTGATGACGGGACCGGATCTTGCCTCGTCAGGGAGCACTGTGATTTGGTTCTACGAACGAAAAGGCGAGCATCTTCGCTGCGAGATCCGGCAGCAGATCGAAGGCGATCGGTTCGCCCTCGTCGTCACGCTGCCCGATGGCTCTGAGCGCATCGAGATGTTCGACGACGGCAGCACGCTGAACAGGCGCTCCGTCGAGCTCGAAAAAATATTCCGCTCGAAAGGCTGGAACGGTCCCTTCGCCAGAGACTTCTGACCGGGCTCAACAATCGAAGAGCGTCAACGCGAACTCGGCTTCCCGATCGATCCATTGCTCGGCGACCGCGAATCCGGCTGTCGCACCCAAACGCTCGATCTGCGGCGGATGGTATTTGTAGGAGCTCTCCGTCCAGATCCGCTCGCCGCGGGCGAAGCGGACCGTGATCTCGGCGGCGCGAATCCCGACTTCCTGATCGCGCCGGCTTTCGAGGTGCATCTCCACGCGCTGCTCGGCGGCATTCCACACGGCCACGTGCGCGAATCCGTCGAGATCGAAGGCGCCGCCCAGCTCGCGGTTGATGCGCACGAGCAGATTGCGATTGAACGCGGCGGTCACGCCGAGCGGGTCGTCGTAGGCGAGCTGCAGCTCGCGTTCGGGCTTCACCAGATCCGCTCCGAGCAGCAGCGCATCGCCGGGCGCCAGCGCGCCGCGAATGGCCCCCATGAACTGACGGGCGGCCGGCGCGTCGAAATTCCCGATGTTCGATCCGAGCAGCAGGACCAGCATCGGATCCTGCGGCTGCCGGTCTGCCGCGGCGCGCCGAAGGCCGACCTCATACGTCTCGCGGTGGCCGACGACGGAGATGTGGCGAAGGCGGCCGAGCGTGCGCTCGGATTGTTCCAGCGCCTGCGACGAGATGTCGATGAGATGCACGCGCGCGTGTGCACCGGCGGCCTGGAGCGCTTCGGCGAGAATCACGAGCTTCTCGCCGCTGCCGCATCCAAGCTCGACGATTCGCGGCATCGCGCCGTCGCGCCGGCGCAGCCGATCGACGATGGCCGACGCCTGCCGTTCGAGCAGTCGCTGCTCCGCGCGGGTGATTCGGTACCACGGCAGGCGGCAGATCGCCTCGAACAGGCTCGAGCCGAGCGCGTCGTAGAGATACTTCGATTGCAGCTGCTTCGGCCGCAGCGCGAGATCGCGGCGCACGTCGGCCGCGAACTCGAGGTTCGAGGCGCGAGGCGCGACGTCCATCAATCCGGGATCAGGGATCATCGGAGCTCCCGCCTCTCACCTCGCGGTACGGAATTTCGCATAGACGTACGGATAGTTCCCGCGGAACCAGTTTCGAAAACTGGGCCGGATGAGTTCGCGCGCGGTGGCCGGCGACGCGCCTTTCATCACGTAGTGGCGGCCGTCGAAAAAATCGGCCGAGTATTCCGGGTAGGAGGACATCGGCGAGAAGCCGTCGAACGGCGCGAAGACTGTCGAGGTCCATTCCCATCCGTTGCCGATCAGATCGTGGACGCCGTGGACGCTCGCCGTCCGCGGATATGAGCCCACCGGCACCGGATCGAAACCGGCGAAATCCGCGTGACCGGCCGTGGCGCCTTCAGCGGCACGATGGAATTCGGCTTCGGTCATGAGACGGCGGCCCTTCCAGCGCGCGTAAGCGGACGCTTCTGCGTGGCTCACGTACACGGGCCCATCAGCCGGAAGCGGCAATGGCCCGAACATGCCGCGCCATTTGTATGCCTCACGGGAGATCAAGAGATCAGAAGAGGTTTTTTCGGAAGAGCCTCTTGACCTCGCGGCCTCCTGCGAAGAAATCCAGAACGCTGGCTGCGTGACGCGCTCCCCTTGAATCCAGTCCCACCCCTCGTCGTCCCACAGTGCGCGGTTGTCGTACCCACCGACGCGCACGAATTCGAGAAACTGCCCGTTCGTTACGGGCAGTACATCGATCTCGAACGCCGGCACGTGGACCTCGTGCGCGTCGAACTCGTTGTCCCATCCGAAGGCGACCGCGCCTCGACGGGCGCCGAGGGTCGTTGTACCGGCCTCAATTTCTGTGCAGGAGTTCAGGAGATCAGGCGCAACGCTCTCTTCTGAATTGATTTCTCTCGGTCTCCTGATCCCCTGTGAGAAAGCGGGGAGCTTCTGCTCGTACGGCAAGCGATGCCACATGTAGAGAAGCGTTTCCTGGTGCATCGCTTCGTGCTCGAGCGCCGTATAGAGGCCCTCGATGGCGGCGGGCGTCTGCGGAAGATCGGCGATCGCCCGAAGCACGGCTTCGTCGCACGCGCGCGCAAACGCGCGCACCTGCTCACGCGATGGCCAGATCGTGGACGCGCCGCTGCGCGGCACGGCGGACGCCACCGTGTCGGGATCGATGCCGCGCTCGAACAGCTTCTCGAGCCTCGCGTCGACGGACGGCCGGCCCAGGCCGCGGCGCAGGAACGCCAGGACGCTGAAAGCGGGCAGGTGCCCCTCATAGAACACGACAGGATTGCGTAGCGCGATCGGCCGGGAATAGTACGCCGCCGGATCGATGAGATCGAACAGCGCCGTGGATCGATCGCGGTTGCGTCGATACCAGTCGATGACCGAAGTCGTGTCCACTGTAGCGGCTGGCAGCATCTCCCTCACCGGTGCCGGGTTCGAAACCGGCAGTCTATGCCACCCGGCGCGGGCCGCGGGCGGATTTTCGTCCTTTGGACGCCGCGGGCTTCCGCGCGGATCCGGCCGCCGTCTTCTTTCCCCCCTTTGCCTCGAGCGACGCCCGCAGCCGGGCCATCAAATCAACGACTTCCGCCTGTTTCGGACCGTGGTCCGCCGCGATCAGCCTTGGCGCGCGTCCCTTCAGCTTGGCTTGGATGACGCGCATCAGGTTCTCCTTGTACTCGTCCGTATACTTCGCAGGGTCCCACTTCGACACGAGATTCTCGATGAGCTGCTCGGCCATCCTCAGCTCGGCGGGGCGGATATCCCCTTTGTGCGGGAAGCGGAACTCGCCAAGGTCGGCGAGCTCGTCGGCAAAACGCATCATCGTGAGCACCAGCGCGTCGCGGATCGCCTCCACCGCCGCGAGATGCTGCGCGTCGCGCAGGATGATCTTCGCGATGCCGATCTTGCCGGATTCGCGGATCGCCTCCCGGAGCAGGGCGTACGCGCGGTCCGCGCCTTTTCCAGGCTGCAGATAGTACGGCGTCTCGAAATACCGCTCGTCGATTTCGTCGGGATCGACGAAATCCACGATGTCCACCGTCTTCGTCTTCTCGAGCGCGGCCGTCTTGAAGTCGTCCTTCGTGAGGACGACGAACTGTCCCTTCGAGTATTCGTAGCCCTTGACCAAATCCTCCCAGGCCACCGGTTTACCTTCGGTCTGGCAGACGCGCTCGTAGCGGACGGGCGCCTCATCCTTGGCGTGAAGCAGCCGGAACTTCGGGCGATGATCGCGCACGGCGCTGTACAGCTCCACGGGAATATTCACGAGTCCAAACGCAATCGATCCCTTCCATATCGAACGGGCCATTTCTGTCCTCGTACGCGCAAACGGCCAGCCCTGTCGCGAGCTGGCCGCGTGCGCGCTGAAGGTTAGCGGTTAACCGTTAACCGTTAACTGCACGATTCCGAGATCATCCGAACCGAGGTCACCGCCAGCGTCCGCGTTCCGCGGCCGCCGCCCTGCGGCTGCGCGCCCGTCGTCGTTTGCGGAGGCGGAGGTGGAGGCGCCGTGGTCGTGGTCGCGCCCGCGCCGGCTGCGTCGTCGCTCCGGCGTCCCGCGCTCATCGTGCCGGTCACTTCGATCTTGTGGCCGACATGCGGCTTCAGATCGACGTCGGCTGCCGGATTGAGCGCCAGGGTCGTCGGCATCTGCCCGCGGCCCTGGCCGGCCGTGGCGGCCGTTCCAGTCCCGGTTGCGCTTCCACCTGTCGTCGTGGTGCCGCCGCCAGTCGAGCCTGCCGTCGTGCCCGCCGTGTCGGCGGGGCGCGGAGCCGCTTGAATGTCGGTGAGCATGTAGGTGCCGGTGGTGTCGCCGGCGCGGAGACAGCCGGTGAAGGTCCGTGGACCGCCGCGCTGTCCGGCCTGGGGATCCGTGGTGCCGGTGGTTCCGGCGGTCTGTTGCGCGGCAAGCCCGACTGCGCAGACCATCGCGAAACAGGTCGCCATTAACGCTCGCTTCATGAGTCTCATCCTCCTGCTGGGCTGCTGGGGAGCCCGTTCGACTTGCCGTAGGCAAGCCGGTTCAAAACCTGATCAGTGACGCACAGTGCAGGAAGTACGCCACCATGCGGGTATCCTTACTTACAGGAATCCGCCTGTGCCTCGAGGGTTTCGCACGCCGACGACACGGGAGGGCGTAGTGGAGTTGTACGGACCTTGTTACACTGATGCCGGGCGAAAGTGGCGGAACTGGCAGACGCGCCGGTCTTAGGAGCCGGTGGCCGGAAGGCCTTGGGGGTTCGAGTCCCTCCTTTCGCATGCCTTCCCGCGCGAAGCTGGGCTTGCCCGCCGGAGCGGCGGACGCGGAATTGATCGCCATTTCGTGAAAATCCGGCGTTGCCGGCCGGGCGGATGCGCCGATAATCCTCACTGTCCGAGGTCTTCCACGTAAACTGATGGCGAGCGGAACGGGGCGGGGCGAAGGGCCCCGCGAGTGAAGCGAGCAAAGGGCTCCGGGGGAAGCGCCGCGAGACCACTCCGGCTCGCGAGCGGCGATATTCGCCCGGACGACTAATGAAGACCGAGTACATCGACGTCAACGAGACACGCAAGAACCTCGTCGTGGAAATACCGAGCACCGTCGTCGACGCCGAGATCGACAAGGTGTCGCGCGACTACGGCAAGGCGGCGAGGATCCCCGGATTCCGCCCCGGGAAGGTGCCGGCGAAGGTCGTGCGGCAGCGGTTTCGCGAGCAGATTCTTCACGACGTGGCGCACGGGCTCATTCCGCGGGCCGTCGACGAGGCGCTGCGGGAACGGGGCGTCGAGCCGGTCGACACGCCGGACATCCGCGACGTGATCGTCGAGGAAGGCCAGCCGCTGAAGTTCACGGCGACCTTCGATACGGTGCCGCCGATCGATCCCGGCGACTACTCGTCGATTCATCTGCGGCGCACGAGCGCCACGGTGGACGATGCGGCCGTCGATCAGGCGATGGCCGGCCTCCGCGAGCGATCGGCGCGCTACGAACCGATCGAAGGCCGGGGGATCGAGCGCGGCGACTCGGTGCTGATGGATCTGGTGAGGACGGCCGAGGATCGTGGAGACCACGAGGCCGCGGATCACGGCGATCAGGCGGATCGCGAGCCCGAGGAGAAGACGGACCGGCACGAGAACGTGACGGTGGACATCGGCGGGACGGCGAACCCGCCCGGCTTCGACGAGCAGTTGACGGGATTGACGGCGGGCGCGCAGAAGACCTTCGACGTCACGTATCCCGCCGACTACGCGATCAAGGAGCTGGCGGGCACGACGGTCAGGTACGACGTCACGGTGAAGGCGATCCGCAAGCGGATCGTGCCCGAGCTGGACGACGAATTCGCGAAGGATCTCGGCGAGTTCGATTCGCTCGACGCGCTGCGCACGAGAGTGCGCGAGGATCTCGATCACGAGGCGCGCCATGAAGCGGACCGGGAGATGCGCGCGGATCTGATGAAACAGCTCGCCGCGCGGGTGACGTTCGAGGTGCCGCAGGCCCTGCTCGAGCGGGAGATCGATCGGCGGGTGGAGGAATTCGTCCGGCGCCTGATCGATCAGCAGATCGACCCGATGAAGACGAACGTCAACTGGGAGGAGTTCCGGGAGCGGCAGCGCGAGGCGGCGGCCGAGGCCGTGCGTGGCGCGCTCGTGCTCGACGAAGTGGCGCGGCGCGAATCGGTCGTGGTGTCGCAGGAGGACGTCGACGCCGAGATTGCCCGCTATGCCGAGCGCACCGGCCGCACGCCGGCGGCGGTTCGCGCGCGGCTCGAGAAGGAGGGGGGCATCGGACGGCTGCATTCGGGGCTGCGGCGGGAGCGGGCCATTGATTTCCTGCTGTCGCGTGCTACAATTGCGCAAACGTAAGACAGCCCTCTCCGAGAGCTCCCCACTAGACAGTCAGTCGTGTGTCGTTCCGGCGGACCTGATTCGCATGGCTCATTCTTCTCACTCGCAATTGATCCCGATGGTGGTCGAACAGACCAACCGCGGCGAGCGCGCGTATGACATCTTCTCGCGCCTGCTGAAGGACAGCATCATCTTCGTCGGGACGCCCATCGACGACGGCATCGCCAATCTTGTAATCGCGCAGATGCTCTTTCTCGAAGCCGAGGATCCGGATCGGGACATCCTTCTCTATATCAACAGCCCGGGCGGGGTCGTCACCGCCGGGATGGCGATCTACGACACGATGCAGTTCATCAAGCCGGACGTGCAGACCTATTGCATCGGCCAGGCGGCGTCGGTGGCGGCGGTGCTCCTGGCGGCGGGCGCCAAGGGCAAGCGCTTCTCGCTGCCCAATTCGCGCATCCTGATCCACCAGCCGTGGGTCCAGGGGCTCGGCGGCCAGACGACCGATATCGACATCCACGCGAGGGAACTGCTGAGGACTCGCGAACGGCTGAATCAAATCCTCGCCGACCACACCGGCCAGCCCCTGAAACGCATCCAGGATGACACCGAACGGGACTACATCATGGGCGCGGACCAGGGGAAGGAATACGGTATTATTGACGACGTCATAAGGAAGCGCGCGTGAGGGGGACTGTGCGCGCAACCGGCTGTGGGCTGTGGGCTTTAGGCATTGGGCCTGGTCTGCTGCTCGAGCGTGACCCCAAAGCCCACAGCCCAAAGCCGAACGCCCATGGTTAAAAAGAACGGCGAAGGCGAGATTCTGCGCTGCTCGTTCTGCAACAAGGATCAGAACGACGTCCGCAAGCTGATCGCGGGGCCGACGGTCTTCATCTGCGATGAGTGCGTCGAGGTCTGCAACGACATCATCGCGGACGACAACCGGTTCGAGGCGCGCGGCGGCGCGCGCACCTCCCTGCCGGTGCCCCAGGAGATCAAGAAGTTCCTCGACGAATACGTCATCGGCCAGGAACAGACGAAGAAAAAGCTCGCCGTCGCGGTCTACAACCACTACAAGCGCATCGAGATCCAGAAGCAATCGCGCAGCCGGAACGAAATCGAGCTGACCAAGTCGAACATCCTGCTGATCGGTCCGACCGGCACCGGCAAGACCCTGCTCGCGCAG
>DATJFE010000007.1:0-10760 GCA_035495955.1 Vicinamibacterales bacterium
GAGCTGCAGGCGCTGGAACCGCGCGTCGATCGCCCGCGCGAGCGTGGTGGCGGTGAGCGTTTTCGCGACGCCGGGCACCCCCTCGAGCAGCACGTGCCCGCAGCCCGCCCGCGGCGCGCCATCGTCTGCGTTGGCGAACGGAATGGCCGCGAAGAGTCCCGTCAGCAGACGGCGGATGAGCGTCCCTTGTCCCACGATGACCTGTCCAATCTCGGCTTCGAGACGGCTGACCATCGCCAGGGCCGCTTCGTGAGACCAGGGGTCGGTGAGGGACGGCGCGTCGTGCGGCATCATTGCAGCACCCACAGCGCACCGCCGGCGAACGAGGCGACGGCGAGCAGCGCGAGATAGACGTCGCGGCGGTCGGTGGACGTCTGCCAGCCGGTGAAGCGCCGTTCGCCGTCGGCGATCGACGCGATGGCGGGCCGCAGCTCATCGCCGGTGAACGATCGCACGAATCGACCTCCGGTCGCGGCAGCAATGCCGCGCAGCGTGTTTTCGGAAAACCGCGTCGTCTCGGGGCGGCCGGTATCGTCGAGGAGCGGCGTTTCGCGCCCGTTCTCGGCGACAACGGGAATGGGGACGGCCTGGTCGCTGCCGATGCCGATGCCGTTGATGCGATAGCCCCGCGAGCGGGCGAGCGCGACCGCGCGCGTGAGCCCGTCCCCATAGTCCTCGCCATCGGACACGATCAGAAACAGTTTGCGGGTCGGCCGGTTGTCC
This sequence comes from Vicinamibacterales bacterium, assembly GCA_035495955.1. Taxonomy (GTDB): domain Bacteria; phylum Acidobacteriota; class Vicinamibacteria; order Vicinamibacterales; family 2-12-FULL-66-21; genus JAICSD01. The sequence continues at coordinate 724 of DATJFE010000007.1, forward strand.
TTGCGCGCGAGATCCATGCCGCTCGTCAGGGCCGCGGCGATGTCGGTGCCGAAAAACGTCGTGGGGTCGCGGTCGAGCCAGTCGAAGTAAAAGAGGACGGAGTCGAGATCGTTCGTGAGGTTGGTGAGCACGACCGCCGAATCGGCAAATCCGATCAGGGCGACACGATCGATGCCTTCGGGTTTCTGGCGGAGGAAATTGCGGATCTCGAGGGAGGCGCGCGACGCGCGCGAGGGACGCACGTCGTGGGCGCGCATCGAGACCGAGCGATCGAGCATGATGATCAGATCCGCCCGGTCGTATTGCGGGATGAGGCGCGTGACAGGCGCCTGGGGCCGAAGCAGCGCGACGGCGATCGCGCCGGCGGCGAGGATCCCCGTGAGGAGGACGGCCGCGTCGCGGCCCCCGCCGGAGCGCCGCGACAGCGCGGCGAACCGGGGTGCGATCGCGAGCCGCCGCCGGAACGCGCTCCGGAGATGCCGGTGAATCATCCACAGGCCGGCGATGAGCGGCACGACGAGCGCCCATGCGACCTGGTCGATGCGCAGGAACGTCATGGACGCGGCGTCATCCGACGCGCCGCGGCGGTTTCGTGCCCGCACGGGGCTGCGGCCGCAGCAGCTGCATCAATTCGTCGGGCGGCGTGTGCGGCTGTTTGCGGAGGGCCGCCGCCAGCCGGGTGACGAGCTCGAAGTTGTATTTCGCGTCCCAGTCGGCGGGCGCCGCCTCGACCGCCTGCCGCAGTTCGTCCTCCGCGCGCATCAAGGCCGCATTCTGATCTTCGGGGCGCTCGTCGGATCGGCTCTTGGCGAAGAGCGCCAGACCGGCCCAGAAGTGGGGCGCGGCCGCCGGCGGCGCCCCCTCGGCCTCCGCGAGGACCGCGTCGTAGCGCTGGAGCCTGTACTGGAGCGCCAGACGCGCGCCCGCGACCCGCGCGTAGTCACGCGCGAACATCTGGCGCAGCATCGGATGCGCTTCGAAGCGATCGGCGGCGGTCGCGTATGCCGCGAGCGCCGTCTCCGTGTCGCCGCGCGCGAGCGCCGCGTCCCCATCGTCGATGGAGCGGGACCACTGTGCGTACGCCACGGCGGCGGCGCCGGCAATCAGCAGGAGGACGGAGAGGGCGGCGGCGATGCGCCGCGCGGGAGTCATGGCCGCTGCGATTACAACAGAAGGGTCGGCGTCCGTCAACGCAGCGGCCTCAAAGGTCAGACCTTTTTTGCGTTAAGATGGCGCCATGCGCACATCGCAGCGATGGATCGGAGTCACGGCCGCGGTCGCGATCGCCGTTCTCGGCGGCGTCGCGGTATCCGCCCGGCAGCTCGCCGGAAGACCGGCGGACGACTGGACGGCCCGCCTCGAGCGTCCCGAGCGCGTCGCCGCCATGAAGATCGACTACATCATTACGTCGCTCGGCCTGGCGCCCGGCCAGAACGTCGCCGACATCGGCGCAGGCCCGGGCATCATCAGCGTGCCGATGGCGAAAGCGGTCGCGCCGGGCGGCACCGTGTACGCCGTCGAAATCGACAAGGGGTACTTCCCGCACATCATGCAGAAGGCGGACGCCGCGCACGTCTCGAACGTCCGCACGGTGCTCGGCGCCTACACGGATCCGAAACTGCCGGCGCGCAACATCGACGTCGCGCTCTTCCACGACGTGCTGCATCACATCCAGGATCGCGCGGGGTATCTCAAGGCGATGGCCGGCTACATGAAGCCCGGCGGTCGGATCGCGATCGTCGAGCTGCCGCCGACCGGTTCGCACAAGGACGACCCGTCGCTCATCGTGACGAAGGATCAGGTCAACGGCTGGATGGCCGCGGCGGGATTCCAGCCCGTGCAGGAATTCGACGGCCTGAACGAAGGCAAGTGGTTCGTGGTGTACGGACGAAAGTAGCGCGGGATCCCGGGAGCATGCCCAATCGGCGGACGTTTCTCATGACCCTCTTCGCGCCGCTCGCGGTCGATCGCCTGGGCGGCGCGATCCTCGCCGCGCAGACGCCGCGGACCCCGGCCGGCGGCCCCGCCATTCCTCCGCTGTCGTACAGCTGCGTGATGCACGCGGAGGTCGTGCAGGACACGCCGGGCAAGTGTCCGATCTGCAGCATGACGCTCGTCCCAGTGCGGCTGGCGCTCGTGTACAGCTGCACGATCCACTCCGACATCACCAGGCTGCAGCCCGGCCGCTGTCCGCGCTGCGGACGCGATTTGATCCGCGTGACCAAGGCCGTGACCTTCACCTGCCCGGTGCACAAGAAGGTGGACGTCATGGATCCGGGGCGGTGTCCGATCTGCAGACGCACGCTCGTCGAAAAGTATTCGATCCGTCCGCACGGCGACCACAATCCGAAGCACGGCGGGTCTTTCTTCATGGCCTCGAACAACTGGCACCTCGAGGTCACCCATCCGGCCGACTCGGTGTTCCGCCTCTACATCTACAACGAATACTCGAAGCCGTTTTCCCCGCCGGGGCTGGCGGCGAGCATCGTCGAACACCGCGATCCGGCCGGAAAGGTGCTGCCGGTCTCCATCCCCTTCAAGAAGACGACGCGGGGGTATTACGAGGCGCGGATGCCCGGCGCGGCCCTGCCGTCGACGATTGCCGCGAAAATCCGGTTCGAACCCAACGACAAGGACTACCGGTTCGACTTCATTTTCGTGGACTATTCCAGGGAACCGGTCGCTCGTCCCTCTCGATAGCCCGGTCCGCACATAGCCCGCACCCCGCTTCGCCCCGAGTCCCGACCGTCTCGTGCGACAACCCGCATCCGGGACGGCGCCGTTCCGCGACCGGAGACATGGGAATTCGGTTGACGCGATGCCCGCCGCTGTTGCACGCTATGGGCCCAGCAAAGGTAGAACCAAAGTCAATGGTCGTACCAAAGCGCGGCCTTCCGGCGGCCCAACCAGTCGGTCAACGAGGGTGAGATCCTTATGAAGCGATTCCTCATACGCACGTGCATGCTGAGCGTACTGGCGCTGCTGCCGACGATCGTTGCCGCACAGGGAACGACGGGCAGCATCTCGGGGACTATCACGGACTCGCAGAAGTCGGTGATCCCGGGAGTCTCGATCCTGGTGACGCAGGTGGACACCGGCGCGCAGCGCACCCAGGTGTCCGACGATCACGGACGCTACCGCGTGCTCGATCTGTCGCCCGGCACCTATCAGGTGCAGGCGGAGCTCTCGGGCTTCCAGACGGTCGTCCGCAATCAGCTCGTCGTCGCGATCGGCAAGGACACGCTCGTCGATATCGAGATGACGGTCGGCGGCTTGAGCGAGCAGCTGACGGTCACCGGCGAGACCAGCGCCGTGTCACTCGGCACGACGACGACCGGCGGCGTCGTCACGACGCAGCAGATCGCGGAGCTGCCGCTGAACGGCCGCAATTTCATGCAGCTCGCCACGTTGACGCCCGGCGTCATCACGAGCCGCGGCACCGCGCGCGACTTCACCGGCGGGTTCGCGGGCACGCAGCTCGCGGTCGCCGGCGCGCGGCCGGAGCAGACCGGTTACCTGATGGACGGCACCAACATCGCGGACATTTCGGACAAGGCGCCTTCCAGCCTTGCGGGGGTGATGCTCGGCGTCGACACGGTGCAGGAATTCAGCATGCAGACGCACGGCTACAACGCGGAGTTCGGCCGCGCCGCCGGGGGCGTGATGAGCGCGGTCACGAAGTCGGGCACGAATCAGATGCACGGCAGCGCGTTCGAGTTCCATCGCGACGACGCGCTCGACTCGAAGAACTTCTTCGCGCAGGGCGACGCGCCGCCGTTCCAGCGGGATCAGTTCGGCGCGACCCTCGGCGGCCCGATCGTCCAGAACAAGCTGTTCTACTTCGGATCGTATGAGCAGCTCCGGGACCGCAACTCCGTCACGCAGTTCGCGCGGCTGCCAAACGCCGCCGCGCATCAAGGCATCGTCCCGGTCAACGGCGTGCCCACGAACGTCGGCGTCAACCCGATTACCAAGCCGTATCTCGATCTGCTGTTCCCGATCCCGGACGGAAAAGACTTCGGCGACGGCACCGCCGAGTTGATCCATTCGCACCAGGACCCGACCGACGAGAAGTTCGGCGTGGTGAAGTTCGACTATAACGTGTCGCCGAAGGACACGGTGATGGTGCGCTGGTCGAAGGACCCCTCGAAGACCATCCTGTCCCAACCGCACCCGTACTTCTTCGAGCACACGACGACGGACACTCGATACTTCACGACCCAGAACCAGCACCTGTTCACGTCGCGGCTCTTCAACACGTTCCGCTTCGCCGCGAACCGGACCGGCCGTACGGACGACCTGGTGCCGACGGTGGAGATCCCGCAGTCCCTTTACTTCTCCACCGACCCGCACTTCGGCGCAATCGACATCACCGGCGTTTCGACCGCGGGCTCCATCGCAACCACGCCCGTGCTGTACAAGCAGGACGTCTACGAATTCGAGGACACCCTGACCTGGAACAAGGGGTCGCATGTCGTCAAGACGGGGATGGACCTGCAGGATTATCACTTCGACGGCACCTCGTATTCGCGCTACGGCGGAACGTTCCGGTTCCGCAACGTCCAGGAATTCCTGACGCTGCACCGCAGCGCGACGGCCGCGGCCGACCGCTTCACGGGCAATCTTCCGGGAACGGACACGTTCCGCGAAATGCGGCAGTGGTACACCGCGTTTTTCGTCCAGGACGACTGGCGGACGTCGAACAGCCTGAGCCTGAACTTCGGTCTGCGGTACGACCCCGTGACGACGCCGAAGGAGTTGAACGGGCACGTTGCCGGGCTGCTCGATCTCAATGATCTGAACACCACGGCGGATGGCGTCACCCCCGGGACGCCGATGTTCAAGAATCCATCGAAGCGGAGCCTCGCGCCCCGGGTCGGCGCCGCGTGGAATCCGTTCGGCGACCAGAAGGCGACGGTGAAGGCGGGATACGGCGTCTTCTATCAGCCCCTGACCACCTCCTTCTACCGCGGAACCACCTTCCGGGTGTACCCGTACTTCGCGGGCGTGGACATCCGCCAGCCTCCGGTGTTCGGCCCCGCGATGATCGGGGTGCTGAACGCCGGCGTCGGCAACACCGTTCAGAAGCGGTCGGAGTTCATCTATTACGACGCGAAGCAGCCCTACATGCAGCAGTGGCATGTGAACTACGACCGCGACCTCGGGCATCAGCTCACCGCGGGCGCCGGATACCTCGGATCGAAGGGCACCAACCTGCCGTTCTATGGCGACCCGAACACCACGCCGTCCGAGTACGTGAACGGCGTCAAGCAGCTCGTGCCTGGCGAGGGCATCCGGTACCCGTCATGGGGCCGCATTCGCACCCGCATCAACATCGCCCGTTCGAACTACAACGGCGCCACCGCCAGCCTGAACAAGCGCTTCAGCAACAACTGGCAGGCGCAGGTGTCCTACACGTACGGCAACTCGAAGGATACGTGGTCGGGCGGCCAGATTGGCGGATCGGACTTCGACAATGGCGCCGGCAGCGCGACCGACTGGTGGGATCCGGAATACGAGTACGGACCGTCGAGCTTCGACATCCGGCATACGCTCGTCATCAACGGCACCTACGTGCTCCCGCTCGGGAAAGACAGCACGGGCGCGAAGCGGCTGCTGCTGGCCGGGTGGCAGATCGGCGGCGTGGCCCAGTTCACGAGCGGTATTCCCTTGACACCGCTCGAGGATTACGACCAGGTCGGCGACGGCCAGAGCGACACCGGCCTGCAGAAGCCGAACGTGAACGGCCCGGTGAACTATCCGCAGACGGTGGATATGTGGTTCGATCCGAGCGCGTTCTCGGTGCCGGCGGCCGGCGTCTTCGGCAACGCGAAACGCAACAGCCTCAGAGGGCCCGGCCTCAAGGTGGCGGACCTCTCGCTGTTCAAGAACCTCGTGTTCGGCCACACGCGTGCGCAGTTCCGTCTCGAGGCCTTCAACGTGTTCAACTGGGTCAACTACGGGCTGCCGGACTCCACGATCTTCCTGTCTGGCGGCGTGCGGAACCCGACCGCGGGACGGATCACATCCACGTCGACGCCTGCGCGCCAGCTGCAGCTCGGCATCAAGTTCATGTTCTAAGCGCCACCACGCCGCTGGCGCGATCTGCCCGGATCGCGCCAGGCGGCCTCGCCTGGTGCTGGACCTACCGTTGCCACGCAAACAGCAGTCATCGACTCCCTCTCCGCGGCGCGCGCAGTTGACGGCATTACAGCCGTTCGGGACAATGCCGTACATGTTGAGCAGCTCGGGCCGTCCCGGCCGCGTATCGGAGGTGATCGCCCGACGCATCAAGAAGCAGATCTCGGAAGGCCGCCTCGCCGTCGGCGAAAAGCTTCCGGCCGAACGCGACATGGCGCGTCAATACAAAACCAGCCGTGTCTCGGTCCGCGAGGCCTATCGATCGCTCGAGGAAGTCGGCCTGCTGCGCATCCGCCGCGGCGCCGAGGGCGGTGCGTTCGTCGCGCAGTTCGACCACGAACCCGTCCGCCGTTCGCTGTCGCTCGTGCTCGGCCTCGGCAAGGCCACGCACGAGGAGGTGACGGAGGCCCGCACACTGCTCGAACCCTCGATCGCGCGGCTGGCCGCGCTGCGCGCGCGTCCCGAGGACATCGGCAAACTCGAGCAGATTCTCATGCAGGAGGAGCAGGAAGTCCGCCGTCCGGCGGATCCCGGCAGCACGGCCGGCCAGTTCCATCGCGCGCTCGGCGACTGCGCGCACAACATGCCGCTCGTCGTCGTGATCAACGCCCTGGCGGATCTCACGGCGGAAACGGTCTCGACGCTCGACGTGCGAATCCGGTCGCGGCACCGGCGGAAGAACTGCGAATACCACCGGCAGATTTTCGAGGCGATTCGGTCTCACGACGGCGAAATGGCCCACGCGCTCATGCTGAAGCACGTCGGCGATATCCAGGGCCGCGTAAGCCGCAGCATCAAGACCGCCGCGCACAGTGCGATGTGCGGACCCGCGGTGGTCCCGAAGCGGCGCGCCGGACGGCGGTGACGTGCGCCCGGCTCTCCTGCTCGTCATGACGATCGCGTTCGCGACTGCCGGCTGCACGAGCGCAGAACGGCGCGGGCAGCAGTTGTACGCGGAACGTGGCTGCGCCGTGTGCCATGGCGCCGACGCCCGTGGCCACGGGCCCGCGGCCACGCGTCTCGACACGGCGCCGTTGGATCTCACGCAAGTGCGCGCGTACCGGCAGGGTGCGAGTCAGGACGAAATCGCGGCGTCCATCCGCAATGGCAGCGGCGCCATGCCGGCGTTTCGCGACCTGAGCGGCCCCGAGGCATCCGACATCGCCGCGTGGCTGGTCTCGTTGCAGCAGCCCGCCACACGACAGCCATGATCCAGCTGATCATTTTGCCGGTCGTTCTCGTGCTGGCCGCTCCGGCAGCCGGCGCCCTCGGCGTGCAGGCGCCCCGCGCGACCGGTCACGGCATCATCGTACGCGACGCCTGGGTCAGGGTCTCGACGCCGCTGCGGACCTCGAGCAGCGCGTATTGCCGTATCGAGAACACCACGGATGCCGCCGTTGCCCTCGTCAGCGTCACGGCAACGGGAGCAGGCGCCGCAGAGATCCATACGATGGCGGACCGCGACGGTCTGATGTCGATGCATCCGCTCGCGAAGGTGACGGTTCCGCCTCACGGCGCACTCGCCCTGGAACCTGGCGGCATGCACATCATGCTGACGGACATCGCGCGACCGCTGACGATCGGCGCAACGCTCGCCATGCAATTCACTTTCGACAATGGCCGCACGGAAACCGTCCGCGCCGTCGTGCGGCCGCTTGACGCGATGAGCATCCGGTGAAATGTTGCGGGGTGCCGGCCGTACTCGTCGTTGCGCTCCTGCTGTGCGGCTGCAGCAGGCATGAGGCGGCGCGGTCAGATGTCAGCGAGGCCGCGCGCCCGTCGTTTGGCGGCGACTTCACGCTGACCAATCAGAACAATGAGCCGTTCCGCCTCGACCAGTTGCGCGGGCGGCCCGCCGTCCTCTTCTTTGGCTACACCTCGTGTCCCGACATGTGCCCGATGACGATGTCGCGCATTGCCGCGGCATTGAAGCTCGTCGGCGAGCCGGCGCGCCAAGTAGCGACGCTGTTCGTGTCCGTCGATCCGCAGCGGGACACGCCAGCCGTGCTGAAGGAATACGTCGGCAGCTTCAGCATCCCTGTCATCGGTCTCACGGGGACCCCGGACGAGATCGCGCGGGTGGCCGCGCAGTATCATGCGTCATATGAGGTCGTGCCGACCGGCACGACGAACTATCTCGTGAATCACACGTCTGCCATCTTTCTGATCGATCGTGAGGGGCGTCTGCGGCAGTACTTCCGCTTCGACGAGAAGCCGGAGACGCTCGCGTCTGCGCTGCGCACGCTGCTGTCGGAGAAATCGTGAGGGTCGATGTATGAAGCCCGCCGCCATCGCTGTTGTCCTCGGAGGGACGATGCTGCTCACCGCCGCCTGTCACCGGACGCCGCCGCCCTCCGGTGTGACGGCCGTCGAAGCACGCATCGACGGGATCACGTGCCCCACGTGCGTTCCGCCGCTGCAGGCGTCGTTGAAACGCCAGTATCAGACGTCGGCGATCAACGTCGACGACGAGAAAGACACGGCCACCGTGCAGTTCGCGAAAGGCGAGGACTTCTCCGCTGCCGCATTCCAGGACGCCGTGGAACGCGTCCGCATGCGCGTGGTGACGCTCCGGGTCCAGGCCTGCGGCCTCGTCGAAGACGCCGGCGGCGCGAAGTGGATGGCCGCCGGCCAGAACCGCTTCCGGCTCCGAAGTGACCAGGAGATTCCCGTCGGGAAGACGATTTGCGCCGACGGCTCGCTCGACACCACCCGCACGCCTGCGACGTTTCAGGTTTCCGCTTTCAAGGAGAACGGTCGATGAGGCAGCTACGACGAACCGCCGTCCGCATGCGGTACTTCCTCGGCGCCGGCGTGGCCGCCCTGCTGATGGTGTCGCACGTCGACCCGGAAGCCGCGGGGATGGCGACCGTGCACGGACGGCTCGTGCGGATGGAAACGCTGCCGCCGGACGTCTGCTCCTGGCCGGCGGCCGTCCAGTGGTCGGAACAGGCCTCGGCGCGCCAGGGGCGCCGCGCGACGATGCCGCTCGATGATGCGACAAAGCAGTTCGTCGGCCCGCCGGCGCGCAAGGTCCAGGACGACTATCCGGCTTTCGCGGCGGTGTCCGTCGATCCCGTGCGCGACGAGGTGGTCCTGACGGACGAGAACCTCTTCCAGGTCTTCGCCTACAATCGCCTCGACAACTCCGCTCCCGACGCGATCACGAAGCCCAAGCGCGTGATCACCGGCGAAAACACCCTCATCGAGTTCGAGTCCGGCGTGCACGTCGACCCGGCGACCGGCGACATCATCGCGCCGAACAACGATACCGTCGACACGCTCGTCGTGTTCAAGCACGGCAGCACGGGCGACGCGCCCCCGCTCCGCGCGCTCAAAACGCCGCACGGCACGTTCGGCATCGCCGTCGACGACCGTCGCAATGAGATGTTCCTCACGACACAGCACGATGCGACGGTCGTCGTGTTCAAGAAGGACGCCGACAAAGACGACGCGCCGCTCCGGCTGCTCCAGGGCGATCACACGGGTCTCGGAGACCCGCACGGCATCGCCATCGATCCGCAGAAGGACGTCTTCTACGTCGCCAACTATGGATCCCACGCGCTCCGCCGGGCCGATCGCGAGATGCGGACGGGCGTTCCGGGCGCCGGCAAGGGACGGGGGAAAGCGAACTGGCCGATCGGCCGGGAGTACGCCGTTCCCGGCAGCGGCACGAACGACGGCCCGTCGATCACGGTGTACGCCCTGACAGCGCACGGCGACGACAGGCCGCTTCACACGATCAAAGGCTCGAACACGCAGCTGAACTGGCCCACCGGTCTCGCGTTCGATCCCGAGCGTCGCGAACTCTTCGTCGCCAACGACATGGGTCCCTCCATCCTCGTGTTCGATGCCGACGCCACAGGCAATGCCGCGCCCAAACGCGTGCTCAAGGG
>DATJFE010000008.1:0-2101 GCA_035495955.1 Vicinamibacterales bacterium
CCGGACTACGTCGCCGGGCTCGTGTTCGATCGGCTGGTCTACGGGTTCCATCCGTACGGCCTGCCCAACAACGGCACGCCGGAGTCGCTCCAGTCGATCACGGTGGACGACCTGCGCGCGTTTCACAAGGCGCACTACGCGCCCAACAACGCGATCATCGCCGTCGTCGGCGACGTGACGCCGCAGGAGGCGTTTTCAGGCGCCGAGCGCGCGTTCGGCAACTGGGCGTCGCACGACGTCAAGAGCGACGACGCTGGTGCACCGCCCGAGCCCACGCGCCGCGTGATCGTGGTGGATAAGCCCGATGCCGTGCAGACCGAGGTGCGCGTCGGCCAGCTGGCGCTGCCGCGCAAGCACCCCGACTACCTGGCCTACGACCTGACGATGAAGATTCTGGGCGGGGAGGGCGCGAACCGCCTGCAGCGCGTGCTCCGATCCGAGCGCGGCCTGACCTACGGCGCGTCGGCCGAATTCCAGGCGCTGCGGCAGTCCGGCGATTTCGCCGCCAACACGGACACGCGGTCGGACGCCACGGCGGAAGTGCTGCGCGTGGTCGTCGAGGAAATCACGAAGCTGCAGCGGGATCGCGTGTCCGATCGCGAGCTGTCGGATGCGCAGGCCTACCTCACGGGCAATTTCCCGCTGACCATCGAGACGCCCGAGGACATCGCCGCGCAGGTGCTCAACGCCATCTTCTACGGTCTGCCGCTCAGCGACATCGAGAACTACCGCGAGCTGGTGAATGCCATCACGCCGGACGACATCCAGCGCGTCGCGCGCCAGTACCTCAAGCCCGATCGGCTGTCGGTCGTCCTCGTCGGCAACGCGTCGGCGTTCGTGAAGGACTTGGCAGGCGCCGGCTTTCCTAAGTACGAGCAGATCGAGCTGCCCGACCTGGACCTGGCGTCCGTGACGCTGCATCGGCGTCCGTCGGCAGGCGTGCCTGCCGCGCACTAGAATCCGCCTCGTGGCGGCGGGGCTACAGCCCGCATTCGACAGACTGGGGACGGTCCTCGACTCACATGCCCAGCGTAATGGTCTCCTGCGGCGAGGCGTCCGGCGATCTCTATGCCGGCGCGCTCGCCCTGGAGCTGGAGCGTCTCGCGCCGGCGACGCGCGTCTACGGTCTCGGCGGCGAACGGCTGCACGCCGCCGGCGCCGATCTGCTCGCCGACTACCGGGGCCTCGCCGTCACCGGGCTGACCGAAGCGCTCCGCGTGCTCCCGAAGTCTTTTCGCCTGCTGCGCGATCTGGGCGCGCGCATGCGCAGCGATCGCCCCGACGTGCTCGTCGCGATCGACTTTCCTGATTTCAACTTCCGCCTGGCGGCGGACGCGCGCGCGCTCGGCATTCCGGTGGTCTATTACGTCAGCCCCCAGCTCTGGGCCTGGCGGCCGGGCCGCATGCGCACGCTGAAGAAGATTGCCTCGAAGATGCTCGTCATCTTCCCCTTCGAAGCACCGCTGTACGAGCGCGAGGGCATCCCCGTGGAGTTCGTGGGGCATCCGCTGATCGACCTGATCGAGATCACCGAGCCGCGCGATCGATTTCTACGTGGGCGGGACCTCGATCCGGCCGCTCCCACCGTCGCGCTGCTGCCCGGCAGTCGTCCCAATGAAGTCCACGCGATCCTGCCGGGCCTGGCTGCCTCCGCCGGGCGAATCCGCCAGTCCGTCCCGCGCGTCCAGTTCGTACTGGCGCGCGCGCCCAAGCTGTCCGATAACCTCTTTGACGGGCTGGCCGCGGCGGCAGGTCCCGTCACCATCGTCGAAGGCAGGACCGACGATGTGCTGAATGCGGCGGACGTGGTGCTGACGGCGTCCGGGACCGCGACCGTGCAGACGGCGCTGCACGAGCGGCCGATGGTGATTGTCTACAAGCTGTCGCCGCTGACCTACGCGCTTGGACGGCCGTTCGTGAAGCTGGACACATTCGGCATGGCGAACCTCGTGGCCGGTCGCCGCGTGGTGCCTGAGCTCATCCAGGCCGACTTCACGCCGGAGCGTGTCGCGGCGGAGGCGATTCCGCTGCTGACCGATCCTGCGAAGGCTTCGGCGATGCGCGCCGCGCTGCGCGAGGTCCGTGAGAAGCTTGGGGAGCC
>DATJFE010000009.1:0-9284 GCA_035495955.1 Vicinamibacterales bacterium
CGAGTGGAGCAGCGCGCCGGTGAGGCCGCCGGCTGCGCTCGCGATGCCAAACCGGACGAACAGTCGGCGATCGACGCGGCCGCGCAGCAGCGCGAATCGCACGGCCGTACCGACCACGTGCGGGACCGAGACCGCCGCAACCGCGATCCACGTCCCGGTTTTGAGGGCGAGCACCGACGTGAGCACGCTGCCGATGCCGAATCCGGCGACCGAGGCGATCGCGCCCGCCACGGCGCCGATCGCTGCGAGCGCCGCCTCGAACGCTCCCACGCCTCGATGATACCTCTCGTGAGAAACTGGTTGCATGACCGACGCGGCATTTGCGCGGGCCTTCGATCGCGGCGAGGTGGCGCCGGCGGACTTCGATCACAGGGCGCACATGCGGGTCGCGTGGGTGTACTTGCGCGAGTCGCCGTCGCTGGACGGCGCGGTGGCGCGGATGCGCGCCGCGATCAAGCGGTTCGCCGCCGCGGCAGGAAAATCCGACAAATATCATGAGACGATCACGGTTGCGTGGATGATCCTGTTGTCGGACGCGCGTGCGCGCGTGTGTACGGGGGGCGTCGAGTGCGAGTTGGAAGACGTCGTGCGCCAATATCCAGCGCTCGCCGGCAACGATGCGCTGCTCCAGTACTATTCACGGGATCGATTGTTCGGCGACCGCGCCCGGCAGGAATGGATTGAGCCGGATGTCGCGCCGTTGTACTGTGCCAGGGGGAGGCCCCATGCGCGTTCGAGTGTTGAGTGTCGTCCTCGGCCTTGCGGGAGTGCTGATGCCGGGATCGCATGTGATCGGCCAGCAGGCGACCGCGCCGGCCGCGGCGATCTCACCCGAGCGCGCCGATGAATACGTCGAGGCGGCGGTGCGGAGGCTCGACTATCTTCCGGGCGAAGTCCTCATCAAGTTCAAGGACGGCGTGGCACCCGACCGCGAACAGCGCGCGCTCGACGCGGTCCGCAGCCGCCCCTCGGTCGACAACCTCGAATGGATCGGCGAGGTCGCGATTCTGCGCGATGCCTCACAGCCGGACGCGACCGTGCTCGCCGATCAGCTCCGGAGCCAGCCCGAAGTCGTGTACGCGGAGCCGAACTATCTCCGCCATCATTTCTCGACTCCGAACGACCCCGGCTATGCGGCCCGGCAGTGGAATCTGCAGGCGATCGACATGCCGCGAGCGTGGGACATCAATCCGGGCGGGAGCCCCAGCACCATCGTCGCGGTCGTCGACACCGGTATCACGACCTTCACCGGCAACATGACGTTTGCGACCTGGAACGGCACGGCGATTCAGAATGTCAGCATTCCATTTGCGACCAATCCGGATCTGTCCTCGTCGCGGCTGGTCCTGCCGTTCGATTTCGTGACGAACATGGGGTCGACGGTCCTCGACACCGACGGGCACGGCACGCACGTGAGCTCGACGATCGGCGAGGACACCAACAATGGCCTCCTCGACGCGGGAATCGCCTACAACGCGCGCATCATGCCCGTCAAAGTGTGCATGAGCTACTGGGACGTGCAGTTTTCGTTCTCGGCCGGCGGCGGGCGCGGATTCGTGCCGTCGGAATCCGGCGGATGTCCGGTGATCGCGATCGGGCAGGGGATTCGCTACGCGGCGGACAACGGCGCGAAGGTCATCAACCTCAGTCTGGGGGGGACGAGCCCGTCGATTACCGAACAGGACGCCATCACCTACGCGATCTCGAAGGGCGTCTTCGTCGCCATCGCGGCGGGCAACGAGAAACTGAACGGAAACCCCGTGGAATACCCGGCGGCGTACGCGCCGAGCCTCGCCGGGGTCATGGCGGTCGGCGCGACGAACCGGTCCGGCAACCGCGCGTACTATTCGAGCACCGGGAATTACGTCGAGATCGCGGCGCCCGGCGGCGATTCCCAGGACAGCGACCAGTTCGGCAGCGGCTTCGTCTGGCAGTCGACGATCCGTCCATCGGTCAGCGATCCCGACCAGGTGGTCATTCCGCGCTTCGATCTCTATGCCGAAGTGGGGATTTCGGGCACGTCCATGGCGGCGCCCCACGTCGCCGGGCTCGCGGCGCTCCTCTACAGCCAGGGCATCAAGACTCCCGCGTCCATCGAGCAGGCGATCAAGAAGACCGCGAAGTTCATGGGCGCGCCCAGCGCGAGCGACGCCACGCGCAGCGACGAGTTCGGCTTCGGACTCATTCAGCCCCGGACCGCGCTGTTCGGTATGGGCATCAAGAAGTAGGCCGCATGCGATTGTTCGTTTGCCTCGCGTTCACCGCCGCCGCGCTGACCGTGGCGCTTCCATGCGCCGCGGCTGGTCCCTGGACGCCGGCGCGCCGGCCCGGGCCGGTCTTCCACGCGTATGCGGCGGTCGATCTCGACATCTTCAATGCCTCGCAGACCTTCGACGCCGTCGTCGGCAGCTCGCACCTGCCGGCGTACGGCGGCGGCGTGGATGTGACCGACATCTGGAAGCATTTGTTCATCCGCGTCGCCGTCACGCATCTGAGCAAGAAAGGCGGTCGGGTCTTCGTCGACAGCGGGCAGGTGTTTCCGCTGGGAATTCCGCTGACCCTCACGATGACGCCGATCGAGATTGGCGGCGGCTGGCGGTTCGCCGGGAAGCGGCCGTCGCGATTTGCGCCGTACGCGGGCGGCGCCGCGCTGATCGTGCCCTACAAGGAAACGTCGGCCTTCGGCGATGCGGCCGACAACGTCTCGCAGTCCTTCACGGGCGCCGCGGTGTTCGCAGGCGTCGAGGCAAGCGTGACCAGGTCCATCACAGTCGGCGGCGAGGCGCAATTCCGCGCGATTCCGAACGCCCTCGGCACGGCCGGTGCCTCGCAGGCGTACAACGAAACGGATCTCGGCGGCGTCACCGCGCGAGTGACGATCGGAGTGAAGCTCGGACGATAGCCCCCTGACTCAGCGCGGCCCCTGACGCCGCGGTCCGTGCGGCCTGGGCCCGCGGCGGTGCGGTCTTCCGCCGCCGAATGCACGGTGCTGGCGGTGGGCTGCGTGCGTCCCATGCGGCGGCGATGAGGACGGCGCAGCGTGTCCTGACCGCGACTGGTTGTGCGCCCGGCGTTCGGCGTTGGCTCGCGCGCGGGCGCGCTCCTCGGCCTTCCGCGCGCGGATCTCCGCGATTCGCTGCGCGTGCGGCATCTCGAGGCGCTCGGCAGGCTTGCTCGCGTAATCGAAATCGGGCACGGTGACGCGCGGCAGCCGACGGCCGATCGCGCGCTCGATGTTGCGCAGATCCCCTTCCTCCTCCGATGACACGAGCGTGAAGGCGGAGCCCGTCAGCTCCGCGCGCGCGGTACGGCCGACGCGGTGGATGTAGTCCTCCGGCTGCGCCGGCACGTCGAAATTGATCACGTGGCCGAGCGCGGTGACGTCGATGCCGCGCGCGGCGATATCGGTCGCGACCAGGACCTGGTAACGCCCTCTCTTGAATCCCTCGAGCGCCTGCGTCCGCTGCGCCTGGGATCGGTTACCGTGGATGCGCTCGACCGGCACGCGATGCTGCGACAGATATTTCGCGAGGCGGTCGGCGCGGTGCTTCGTGCGCGTGAAGACGAGCGCGTCGCGCACCTCGCCCGACTGCAGCAGCTTCAGCAGCAGCGCCGGCTTCAGCGGCTGCAGGACGGGGTAAACGGCCTGCGTGATGCCGGTCGCAGGCGCCGACCGACGCTCGAGGTTGATCGTGGCCGGATCGTGGAGCATCTCGCGCGTCAGCTCCGCGATCGGCGGCGGCATCGTCGCGCTGACGAAGAGCGTTTGCCGTTTTTTCGGCAGGTGTCGCAGGATGCGGCGGATGTCCGGCAGGAAGCCCATGTCGAGCATCCGATCCGCTTCGTCGAGCACGAGATATTCGACGCCCGCCAGCCGCGCGTACGGCGCGCGGAAGTGATCGAGCAGCCGGCCGGGCGTCCCGACGATCACGTCCACGCCGCTTCGGAACGCGTGCTCCTGCGGCCCCATGCCGACGCCGCCGAACACCGCCGCGGCGGTCACCGGCGTGTGGACGGCCAGGTCGGTCAGATCCTCGAGGATCTGCGCGGCGAGCTCGCGCGTGGGCGTGAGGATCAGCGCGCGCGTCGTCCCGCGCGGCTTGCCGATCAGCTGATTGAGAATCGGCAGCAGGAACGCCGCGGTCTTGCCGCTGCCCGTCATCGCGCAGGCCAGGACGTCGCGCCCCTCGACCGCGGGGGGAATGGCGTCGGACTGGATGGGCGTCGGCCGCGAGAACCCGAGGTCTCTCAGGCCGCGCAGAAGGTCGTTGTGGAGCTTGAACTGACTGAATGGCATGGAGGATTCCAGAGCAACAGATCATTCTATGTCGTCTGTGATAGACTGGAGATCCTTTCCTGAGCTTCCGGCCCGCACCATGCCGTCAGACTCCGAGATTCGTTCACCTGGTGTGGATCACACGAAAGGTGTATCCGATGATCTGGACACTGGCATTCGTCGCGACAGGAACACTCGCCGCCGCCGCCGTCGCGTATTTCACATGGCGGAACGCGCAGCCGACCGGAACGGTCGCCCAACTTCTCCACGCGACCGAGGAATCCGGCAGAACGCCAGATGGCCACTGAGCGCAATTCCGACGCCTTCGTCCCGCCGGCTCGATGCCCGGTCTGCCGCGGCACGAATCTGACGACGACGAGCAAGACGATCGATGCCAGTACGTACTGGCGTTGCATCACGTGCGGCGAGGTCTGGAATCTTCAGCGGCACGCCGAACCGTCGCGGTTCGGCTACCGCCGATGACTCACGTCAGCCGCCAGCCCTGGCGATAATCCCTCCGCAGTAGATCGTTCGCCGCCGTCACGTTCGTGATGCGCGCGTGGTCGGCGTCGTAGTAGATCTTCGATCGCGCGCGGAGCGAGACCACGCCGAGCAGCATCACCTCGACCAGCCGCGCCGCGTACTCGAACGGCGACGAGGCCTCCGTTTTGCCTTTGGCCGCGTCGACCCAGTTCATCTCGTGGGTCGTCTGGATGCGCGCCAGCCGCTCTTTCGGCTTCCCGTACGACTCGTGCAGCGAATGCGGCAGGAGCTGCGGTTTGTACCCGTAGGTCTCGTGCATCAGCTTGCCCTTGCTGCCGATGAACATCACGCCGCCGTCCGGATTCACCTGCTCCTTGTAGACCTTGCGTCCGTTGCGCTCGATCAGCTCGTCGCTGAATTCCGCGGGACGCGGCGGAAGCAGCCCGCCGTCGTACCACGTCAGCTTCACCGCCGGCTTGCCGCCGCGCGCCGCGAACTCGTAATACGTGGTCGTCGCGTTCGGATAGCAGACGTCGTTGAACGGCGTGGAGATCGTCTCCACGGTCGTCGGCATTCCCAGCTCGAGCGCCCAGAACGGAAAGTCGATCAGGTGCGCGCCCATGTCGCCCAGCGCGCCCTGGCCCCAGTCGACCCACCCCCGCCAGTTGAACGGGTGGTAGACGGGGTGGTAGTCGACGTGCGGCGCGACGCCGAGGAATAGATCCCACTTCAGCGTGTCAGGGACGGGATAGTCGCCCGCCATCGCCGCCGCCAGCCGCTGCTCGACGCCGCGGCCGTTCCAGGGGAGCGGGCGGCCGTTGGCGGGAGGCGTCATCGGCTTCGGCCGCGGCAGGCCCTGCGGCCAGTAGCCGAGCGGACGATTCGTCCACACATGCACCTCGTGCACGTCGCCGATCGCCCCCTGCTGAATGTACTCGACCGTCATGCGCGACTCGGCATGGGAATGGCCCTGATTGCCCATCTGGGTCGCGAGCTTCTTGTTCTCCTTCGCCTTCCGCGCCAGGTGGCGTGCTTCCTCCACCGACCACGTCAGGGGCTTCTGCACGTACACGTGTTTGCCGAGATCCATCGCGGCCGAGGCGATGGCCGCATGCATGTGATCGGGCGTGGCGACGATGACCGCGTCGATGTCTTTCTGCTGATCGAGCATCTCGCGGTAATCGCTGTAGCGCTTGGTCTTCGGGAGCTGGTCGACGAGCCGCTGCAGCGTCTCGGTCGGTTCCCCCTGCCGCGCGGGGTCCGTGATGCGCTCTTCGGCGCCTCCCTGCTGGCCCGACGGCAGAGTCTGCGGATGGATGCGGTTGTCGAGGTCGGCCGAGAACTTTTCGATCGACTTGCCCGCGTAGTCCCAGTCGACGTCGCAGACGGCGACGATGTTCTGGCTGGCGACGGCGCGCATGTTGTTGCGTCCCATGCCGCCGATGCCCACGCAGGCGATGTTCAGCAGGTCGCTGGGCGGCGTAAAGCCCCGCCCCAGTACGTGCCTGGGCACTATCGCGATTGCCGCGCCGGTCGCCGCCGCCGTTTCGATGAACTCTCTGCGGGACACTCCGTCCTTGCTGCGCTCCATCACGCCCCCTTTCCGCGCGGTCATGATATACCTTCCGGCATGCCGAAGCTGATACTCGTTGCGCTGTGCGCCGCGCTCGTTCCGGCCGTCGCCGGGTCGTCCCAGGAGAAAGCTGGACCGTGGCGCGTCCTTTTCGACGGCACCTCCCTCGACGCGTGGCGCGGCTACACCACCGAGAAGATCCCGGACGGCTGGAAGATTGTCGACGGGACGCTCGCCAAGGACACGCCAGTCGCCGACATCGTTTCGAAAGACGAGTTCGGCGACTTCGAGCTCGAACTGGAATGGAAGATCGGCGAAGCGGGCAACAGCGGGGTTTTCTATCGCGGGACGGACGAATACGAGCACATCTACTGGTCGGCGCCGGAGTATCAACTGCTCGACGACGACAAGGCGTCGGACAACAAGACGCGGCTGACGTGCGCGGGGGCCGCGTACGCCCTGTATCCGTCGCCGCCCGGGCATTTGAAGCCGGTCGGGGAGTGGAACAGCACGCGGATCGTCGCGAAGGGGGCGCACGTCGAGCACTGGTTGAATGGCGTCAAGCTTCTCGAGTACGAGCTCTGGAGTCCGGACTGGGAAGCGAAAGTGCAGGCGAGCAAGTTCAAGGACTGGCCGCACTACGGCCGCGCGAAGTCGGGTCACATCGCGCTGCAGGGGGACCATAACGGCTCCCTGGCGTTCCGCAACATCCGGATCAGGGTATTGAAATGAGATCCCGCGTCATCGCCTCGCTTTTCGGATTCGGTGTCGTCGTGGTCCTCGTGGCATCGGGCGCCGCGCAGCAGACGACGCTCCATCCGCAACCGCCGGTCCCTGCGCCGACGGGTTATCAGGACACTCCGATGCAGCCCAACGGCAAGTGGCACATCCACGACGGCACGCGCCCGCAGCCGAAAGTCGTGACGCCCGGACCATTCGTCGGATTGCTCGCGCCGTCCGATGCAACCGTGCTCGTCGGGGGCGGATCGGCGAACGGAGCGGACACGAGCAAGTGGCAGATGGTCGAGGGTGGCGGTCCCATCACCTGGACGATGAAGAACGGCGTGCTGGAGACCGGCAAAGGGATGATCCGGACGAAAGAGGACGATTTCACCGATTACCAGCTCCACGTCGAGTTCGCGACGCCGTCGCAAGTCAAAGGGGACAGCCAGGGCCGCGGGAACAGCGGCGTGTTCCTGAACGGCGTCTTCGAGATCCAGGTCCTCGACAGCTACAACAACAAGACCTATCCAGACGGGCAGGCCGCGGCGATGTACGGCCAGATTCCGCCGATGGTGAACGCGTCGCGGCCGCCGGGCGAGTGGCAGACGTACGACATCGTCTTTCGGGGACCCAGGTTCGAAGGGACGAAGCTGACGAAGCCGGCGATCGTGACGGTTCTGCACAACGGCGTCGTCGTACACGCCGCCGACGAGTTCTTCGGCCCGACCGCGCACAAGCTCAATCCGCCGTACGAGCCGTCGAACGCGAAGGGCCCCATCGGCCTGCAGGACCACGGCAATCCCGTGCGCTTCAGGAATATCTGGATTCGGCCGATCAAGGATGCCGACTAGTGCTGAACGGCTCGAGTGGATGTGTTCCGCGGCGGATGGAAGAACAGCGCTAGCACCACGGCGGCGAAGATCGCCATGCTCAACGGCACCAGGAACAGGCTCCTGAAATCCACGCCGCTGGCGGTCCTGAAGGTTTCTCCCATGAGTTTCGGCCCGATGACGTTGGCGACCAGCGGACCGAAACCGAGAATCATCAGATTGAAGAGTCCCTGGGCGCTCGCGCGGACGTCCTTCGGGAAGAATTCATCGACGAAGATGTAGACGGTCGCGAAGAAGAACGCGTACGCGACGCCGTGCACCACGTTGATGAGGATCACGATCCACTGGTGATCGGGAAGGAAGGCGAACACCGCGAAGCGCGCGGCGTGGCCGAGGATCCCCAGGATCATGGTGGTGCGCCAGCCGAGTCTTTTCAGCGTCACGCCCAGCATCGCCATCGTCAGGATTTCCGCGACCTGCCCGATGCTCATCACCGGCATGATCCAGTTGCCGGGGATACCCACGCCGCCGCCGGCGACGTCGGTGCCGAGGAACGTGCCCGTCCAGTTGAAGAACAGGTTGTGGACGGTCGAATCCACGAACGTGACCAGCCACAGGACGAGAATGAACGGGGCGCTGAGCAGTCTCAGGGATTCGAGCCACGCGAACTTGTCCGCGCCCGTCGCCACGGGTTTCGGCGGCGTATGGGGGAGCGTGAGGCTGAAGGTCGCGAGCACCAGCGATGCGACGCCGGCGACGATGAAGGTCCATTTCGTACCGGCCTGCAGCGCCGGGCCCGTCAGGCCGGAGCCCAGGACCGTTCCGAGCCAGTCCACGAATCCTGTGGTGGCCGTCGCGTTGACTTTGGCCCAATCCACGAGGATGAAGGTCATGGGCCATGCGGCGAGCACCCACCCGATCGTCCCGCCCATGCGCACGATGCCGAATTCCTTCTGCGCATCTTTCATCTGCGCGAACGCGATCGAATTGGCGATCGAGATCGTCGGGACGTAGAGCAGGCAGTGCACGAGCATCGCGCCGAAGAAGGGCCAGAACGTCTTCGTCCAGACCAGAGAGATCATGGCGGCACCGGCGATGAGATGGCTGGCCGAGAGAAACCGTTCGGCGGCGAAATTCCGGTCCGCGAACTGATTGCTGAAAAACATGCCGACGATGGCGGCGGCGGGAAAGCAGCTGAGAATCCAGGTCTGTTGGGTCGGGGTGAAGCCGAGGCTGGGCAGGTAGCCGAAGATCAGCGGGTACCACGCGCCCCAGATGAAGAACTCCAGCACCATCATGAGGAACAGCTTGAGGCGGATGGCTCGATTCATAGGCTGACGGGCGGATGGTAGCATGAGCGTCCCCTGCAGGAGACACCGGGGTCAGATCTTGATTTTCG
>DATJFE010000010.1:0-30938 GCA_035495955.1 Vicinamibacterales bacterium
GCGGCCAGCCGATCCGATCCGGGCCCGCCGTAGCGCCGCAGCAGCAGGTAGGCGTTGAAGATCAGCCACATGACCAGCGTAGAGGTGAGCCGCGCGTCCCACTGCCACCACACGCCCCAGGCCTTGCGGGCCCACAGCGGCCCGGTGACCAGCACGATGAGCCCGATCATCACCGTCAGCTCGGCGCCGGCCACCGCCATGCGATCGCCCCAGGGTTTTCGCGTGAACAGGAAGACGGCGCTCCCGACGCCGCTGACGAACGCCGCCAGGAACAGCGCCATCCCGCACGCGGCGTGGAAGTAGAAGATCTTCTGCACGAGCCCCATCGTCGACTCGTAGGGCGCGTTCAGGATCATGAACGGCGCATACGCGAACATCAGCGCCGCCAACACCGTGATTGGAACGAAGAGCTTCTTCATCATCCCTACTCCGTCATCACCGGCTCGAACGTCCAGAGCGCGAGAGTCAGGAACACCACGTCGAAAAAGACGAGCATCGAGAGCCAGGCGCGCGCCATCGGCTCGTCCGCTTCGGGCATGAGGAGCGCCGCCGTTCCACGCACGCCGGCAATGATCACCGGCACGGTGATCGGATACAGCAGGACCGGCAGCATCACGTCGCGGCTTCGCGCGCGCACGAGCATCGCGGCAAACAGCGTCCCGACCGCGGCAAAACCGACGGTGCCGGCGATCAGCAGCCCCAGCATCAACGCCGCATGATCGAACAACGCCGCCTGGAACATCAGCGCGACGAGAGGGACGACGAGCGCTTCGACCGCCGCGAGGAGAATCAGGATCCCCAGGAGCTTCCCGAGATACAGCGCCGGCCGCTCGATCGGCGCGATCAGCAGGGCCCTCAGCGTCTCGCCCTGACGCTCGCGCTCGAACGCACGCCCGAGCGCCAGCGTGCCCGAGAACGCGATCGAAATCCAGAGGATGCCAGCGGCGGCATCCTGCACGGGCCGCCCCTCCCGGACGAACCCGAACGCGAACACGAGCACGCACGCGACGGCGAAGAAAATCGTCGTGTAGAGGATCTCCCGCGTGCGAGCCTCGATCAGGAGATCCTTCCGGCAGACCAGCCATACGTCCCGGATGAATCGGGTAATCGGAGAATCGGGTACTCCGGTAATCGGGCGATCCAACTCGGCTGGCTTGTCCGCGGAATCGGCGATTGCCCGATTACCAGACTTCGAGATTACCCGATTCATTGGAGCTGTCCCTCCACCAGCGACACGGCTGCGTCGGTCAGGCTCTCGATAGCCGCCGTATCGTGGGTCGTGAGCAGCACGATCGCGCCGGCCGCCCGCGCGCCGCCCAGCCTTGCGCGCAGCGCCTCGCGGGCGGCTTCGTCCAGTCCCGTGAAGGGCTCGTCGAGGAGCAGCAGCCGCGGCTCGTGAATCAGCGCACGCTCCAGCGCCAGCCGCTGCCGCATCCCTCTCGAAAACCCCGCGACCTGATCGTCGCGCCGCTCGCTCAGCCCCGCTCGCTGAAGCGCCGCGTCGATTCGACGCTCGATGCGATCGAGCCGGTAGATCTTCGCGAAGAAGCGCAGGTTTTCGGCGGCCGACAGCTCGGAATAGAGATAAAGGTCGTGGCCGAGCATGCCGATCTGGGATCGAAGGGCGGATCCTGCGGTCCGCGCTTCGTGATCGCCGTAGCGGATGCTGCCGGCGGTCGGCTCGAGGAGGGTCGCGGCGATCGATAACAGTGTCGACTTTCCGGCCCCGTTGTGTCCGAGCAGCGCGGTAATCGTCCCGGCGTTGGCCGTGAGCGAGACCCTATTGAGCGCGCGCCGGCGCCCGAAGGTTCGCGTAACCTCGACGAACTGGAGCTGTTCGAAGTCCACGATCACCGAGTCTCGAACCTCGAGCCTCGGACCTCGAACCTCTCCTTGCTCACGCGACGGCCTCCTGTTCGAGGCCGATGTAGAGATCCTCGAGCGCGCTGACCAGCGCTTCGCGCCTGGCCGCGTAGGCGTCCGCGTCGATCGTCCCCTTCCGCCGCTGCGTCTCGAGCGAGGCGAGCTGAGCGAACAGCTTGTCCCGTTCGGTCTGGAGCCGGCGCTTCCGATCGGCGTCCTCGACGGCCGGACGGCCGCGGACGGCGCCCCAGAGGCCCGCCGCAAGGATCAGCCCCGCGAACGCGAGCGCAGTATTGCGCGGCCACGCCGGACGATGCGGCACTCCCGTCAGCGTCAGCGCGACGACGTCGCCGGCGCGCACGGCGCCGCCCTGTCCGACGATGTAGGTCTGGCCATCGGCCGACATGTCGCGGTGCTCGGCGAGCTGCGGCGACGAGATCTGCATCGCGCCGATCTTTTGAGCGATGACCGACACCTGCGACAACTGCGCGGGCATCTTCTGCGCGACGGTGATTTCGTCGCTACCGAGCGGAATCGAGTATGCGAACTGCACCACCGTCGTGCCCGGCGCGAACGGTCCGCTGACCGTGACGCGGTTGCCGGCGGCGACGGCGTTCGGCGTCGATCCCTCCAGCATCCCGGCGCCGAGGGCGGCTTTCGGCAGCTCGAACACCAGCGGCGCCGCGGTCTGCACGGGCCGCTTCGCCGTGTTGACGATCGCCATGATATTGAACACGTTCAGCGCGTCGTCGCCGATTTCGAGCACGAAGCGGCTCTGGTCGCCGAGCACGACGGAGCCCGATACCGGCGGGCCCGAGGCGAGTCTGCGATCTTCCGCGGCCTTCTGCTCCGACGCAGGATCGATTGCGACGAGCATCACGCGGATCCCGCCGGCTGCCGGGACCTCGAATTCCTGCGACTCGACGCGTTCGCCCGACACTGTCACCGACATCTTCACGCGCGCGCCCTGAGGCAGATCGGTGAACGTCGCGCGCCCCGAGGCGTCGGTCTTCGCGGTCCTGGCCGCGCCGGCGCCGGTGAGCTCCACCGTTTCGCCGGGCAATGGATTGGAAAGCTGCCCGCGGATCACGCGCGCGGTGGCCGTGCCGACCGGGACGTCGGCAACCTGCAGCGGCATGCCGGACATCTGCTTCGGATCCGGCATCTGCGCGCCTCGTCCGCCGGCAAACGGCGCCATCTGCGCGGAGACGGCCGACGGCAGCGTCACGCAGGCCATCAGGATCGCGACGATCGCGACGATTCTCTTGGTCATGCCTGAACCAGCTTCACGCCGCAGGCCTTGCAGAAGCGCGCGTCACGATCGTTGGGCACACCACAGGCGCAGACCGGAGCGCGGTCAGTTCGCGCGGCCTGCTGTTCCCGCGTAGCGGAACGGGTCTGTTTTCCGCCCAGCCGCGCCGCCAGCTCTTTCTCGATGACAGTCCGATACGCGGACGATCCGGCGTCGAGCTGCTTCATGATTCCCATCGCGCGGGCGCGGAGCCGGCCCGCCATCTGGTCGAAATCCTGGGGCGAGAGCTTCCCCATCGCGCGGTCGAACTCCAGCTCCTTGATCGAACGGAGGGTCAGCGCCTTCTCGCGCTCGAGGTCGGCGCGCAGCCGCTCGCTCATCGGCTGTTGTTCCATGTCGGCATGCGGGGCCATCAGCGGCGCGAGCACGCGGTAGAAGCACACCGCCGCGCCGCCGGCCGCGCCGATCGTCAGGCTGATCAGAATGAGATGCTCGGGCGCCGCCGGCCGCACCATGACGACGGCGACGGTCGCCGCGAAAAGCGACAACAGAACGAAGAAATGGCCGACGTTGAAGCCGGCGTCAGTCGAGGTCTCTGAGCTCATCGTCGAGCCTCTGTTTCGCCGCGACATCCTCCACCGCCATGGTCTGCACGGATTCGGCCTGCGACGCGTCCGGCTTGCGCGACCAGCGCCATCCGACGAGGCCGATCGCCCCCGCGCCGACGCCCCCCACGACGTAGGGAAACAGCCACGCCAGACGGTTGAAGCTGGTGTCCGGCGGCTCGAGGAGGACGGTCTCGCCGTACTCCTTTACGAACGCGGCCTTGATCGCGTCGCGACTCATGCCCTGCGCGATGTATGCATCGAGCTTCGGTTCCTGGTCTTTCAGGCCATGACAGCCGGGTGCCATCGGACAGTTGTTCATCGGCGCGCGGCAGCCGCCGCACATGCACATCAACTGGCCTTCCATCTCGCGCTTCAGCTCGCTGCGCTGGACCGGCGACACGCTCGCGGCGTCCTGCGCGCGCGCGGCCACCGGCAGGAGAAGAAGAACCAGCATGAGGCCGGTGGTCGCGGCGCCCGCCGGCAGCTTCGCCGCCGCGAAGACGTACGCGCGCTCGGGCAGCAATGCGATGCCGGTGCCGAACGCGAGGACGGCGAACCCGAACCAGATCCAGTTGACGAGCGGATTGATCGTGACGGCATAGGTCGCCGTCTGCGTGGCTACATCGTAGCCCGCCAGCACGATATAGAGATCCTCGCCCGGCGCGCGCCTGATCGCGACTTCGCTCGTCGGCTGGTCCTCGTGCTTCGCGAAGAACCACTTCGCCGGACGCATCTCGCCCAGCGGCTTGCCGCTGCGCGACACCGTGACCAGTCCGGTGATCATCTGCTTCTGTTCGTCGCTCGTGACGGTCAGCGCGTCGTGGCGGATCGTGAAGCCGGCCACCGTCGACTGCTGGCCAATCTTGAGCAGGAGCTGCTCGTCACGCTTGTAGCCCTGGCCGGCAAAGCCCAGGAACATCAACACAATGCCCACATGGACGATGTAGCCGCCATAGCGGCGGCGCGAACGGCTCACCAGACCGATGAGGGCCGTCAGCATGTCCGTCCCGGTCGCGCCCTTGCGGACGTTGGCGCCGCGGATGAACTCCTGCAGGATCGTGACGAACACGAATCCGCAGAGCGCGAAGCAGATCCCCGACGCCCACACGCGGATGCCGAGCGCATATACCGCCGCGCCGGTCACGACCGCCGCCGCCGCCGGCCAGACGAACTCCTTCAGCAGGCTCGACAGCGTCGTCTTGCGCCACGCCAGCAGCGGCGCGATCCCCGTCAGCAGCAGCAGGATCAGGCCGATCGGCAGCATCCACTTGTTGAAGAAGGGGGGGCCGACCGTCAGCCGCTGCCCGCTCACCGCCTCCGCCAGCGTCGGGAACATCGTCGCAAAAAGCACGAAGAAGGCCGAGAACAGCAGGATCCAGTTATTCGCGAGGAATGCCGCTTCGCGCGACGCCCACGAATCGAGCTCGTGACGCGATTTCAGCAGGGGCAGCCGATAGACGACGAGTCCGAAGCTGAAGGTCACGATCAGGATCATGAAGCCCGAGAACAGCGTCGCCAGCCAGCGGTCTTCACCGAACGCATGCACCGACTGCACGACGCCGGAGCGCGTCATGAACGTGCCGAAGATCGTCAGGAAGAAGGTGACGATGACGAGCGTGACGTTCCAGACGCGAAGCATCCCGCGGCGCTCCTGGACCATGACCGAGTGCAGGAACGCGGTCGCGGTGAACCATGGGAGCAATCCCGCGTTCTCGACCGGATCCCATCCCCAGAATCCGCCCCAGCCGAGCTCCTCGTACGCCCAGAGCATCCCGAGCGTCAGGCCGAACGTGAGGAACAGCCAGCCGATCATCGTCCAGCGGCGCACGGCGCGAAGCCACGCGTCGTCCAGATGTCCTGTGATGAGCGCCGCCATCCCGAACGCGTACGGGATCGTCATCGCCACGAAGCCCGTGTAGAGCGACGGCGGATGGATCGCCATGTAGAAGTTCTGGAGCAGCGGATTCAGCCCCCGGCCGTCGGCCGGCGCCTGCGTCACGAAGGTGTCGAACGGATTGTTGTGCACCACCATGATGAAGATGAAGAACATCTCCGTGGCGGCGATGACGGCGACGACCCAGGGAATCAGCTCGCGATGGCGCTCGCGGTTGACGGCCACCGCGACCGTGCCGAAGACCGACAGCAGAAGCACCCAAAACATGATCGATCCGTCGAGCCCGCCCCAGTACGACGTGATCTTGTAGACGAGCGGCTGCGCGGAATCCGAATACCGCTGGACGTACTTGATCGTGTAATCGCCGACGAGAAACGCGTGGACGATGATCCCCGAGGCGACGGTCATCAGCGCGGCCGTCATGTAGAAGGCGCCGATGCCGCTCTCGATCAGTGCGCGCGATCGACGCCGGCCTCCGGCGACGCAGGCGGCGAGCGCGTAGCTCGCGACGACGAAGGTCGCCAGCAGGACGAACGATCCGAGCGCGGCCATGACCTAGTTACCCGCCGTCCGCGGCGTCTGAGGGTTGTATTTGGACGGACACTTCGCCATCACGCCGTTGGGCTCCACCGCGAAGCCGTCCGGATGCAGCTGCCCCTTGAGGACGACTTCCGCGTCGTTCTTGAACGTGTCCGGCACCACGCCGGTGTAGCGCGCCGGAATGACCTTGCCGTTGAATTTCACCTGAAACCTGTAGTCGAGCGAATCGGGGCGCTGCCGGAGATCGGCGACGTAGCCGTGCAGCTGCAGGTGCTTGCCCTGCCACGCCGACGGATCGTTCATCACCTCATCGACATGGATGTAGTACTCCGTGCCTTGCGCGAGGGTGGTGTACATGAGGCCCCCGAGGGCCCCGGCCAGGACGACGCACGTCACGGCGATCTTGATGGCTTTAGGAGACATAGAGCTGTTAGCGGCCCCTTCAGGATACTACGCGCTCAGGCGATTGAGCATCTGCGCGACCGTCGCGATCGGCAGCCCGACGACGTTCGACCACGAGCCTTCGATCCAGTCGATGAACCGCGCCGCCCGCCCCTGAATCGCGTAAGCGCCGGCTTTTCCATCGGCCTCGCCGGTCGCCACGTACCACCGGATTTCATCAATGGTGATGGGCAAGACGTGTACCCGGGTCCGCACGACCTCGGCCGTTTCCCGGCCGCCGCACACGATGACGACCGCTGTAAAGACCTCGTGGACCACGCCCGCAAGCGTTTTGAGCATCCTGACGGCGTCGGCGGCGTTTTCCGGCTTCGCCAGGATCTGCCCTCCGGTGACGACCGTCGTATCCGCGCCGATGACGGCACTGCCGGATTTCCGGCAGCGGGCCGCAACCTGCCAGGCCTTGGCGCGAGCGACCCGCAGGACGTAGGCGTCGGGCGCCTCCCCAGGCAGGAGCGCCTCGTCGATGTCCGCTGGGTCCACCGTGAATTCGTAGCCCGCATCGGCCATGAGCTCCGCGCGCCGCGGCGAGGCGGACGCGAGAATCAGCAAGTCGGGCATGCGGGGGCATTGTAGCGCCTGACGGGTTTCCGACGCGGCCCTGTCACGCGCGCCGTCTTTTCGCGTTGCCGCGACGTCGGCGGTTGGCAGCGTCCTTGCCTCTTCTCTTCTCATACAAAGGAGCTGCGCGATGACTGTGGGTCTCTTGAACCGGGCGTCGGATCAATTGCGCGACGCCGTGCTGGCCGAACTTGCGCGGGACGCCGCCGGGGGTGCCCGCGAGATCGGTGTCGCCGTCGAGGACGGCATCGTGACGCTGACGGGCAACGTCGCGTCCGTGGAGGCCCGCGTCGCCGCCGAGCGCGCCGTCAAGCGGGTCGCAGGCGTGCGCAGCATCGCCAACGACGTGCACGTGAAATACACGGGAGAACGCACCGACACCGACATCGCCCGCGACGCGCTGCATCGCCTGCGGAACAACGTGGCCGTTCCGCTCGACGTCCAGGTCGTTGTCCGCGATGGTTTCGTCACCCTCGACGGCATCGTGAGCTGGCTGTTTCAGCGCGTGGCCGCGGAAAGCGCTGTCCGCCACTTGCGGGGTGTGAAAGGCGTCTCCAACGAAATCACGCTGCGGTCGGTGCCGGTGCCGGAGCACACCGCCTAGCCGCAGGTTTGCCTGCGGAAAATTCCCCGGTCGCGTGAAAAAGGCCGCAGTTCGCGATCAAGGGTCAATAGCTCACGCGTAACCGTGAGCTATTGAATATCGTGACAGAGGTCGCAGTCCTGGCGGATGACGCGGCCATCCGGCGTCTTGTGCTGGTCGTCATGGCACCGGAAGCAGCCGGGTGAGTCGACGTGGCCCAGATTGTTCTCGTGCGTGCCCCAGCCCACCTTCATTTCCGGGAACACGTTGCGGCCGTACACCCGCTGCGCCGCGCGGACGAGCTGATCGATCTCACCGCCGTGGGTCGCAACGAGCCCCGGATAGCTCTGCCCGTAGAATCCGCGCAGGCGCCGTGCGATCTCGTCTTCCGCCGCCACCCGCGTCGGGTACTCGGCCTTGAGCGTCTCGACGGTCTCACGGCGAGCGAACGGCAGGTCGCGCGGAATCTCGCCGCGCGCGATCGCGCCGTCCACGGCGCGCTCCGGTGACGCCGAGAACGGGTGGCTCGGGCGGTTGTGGCAGTCCATGCAGTCCATGCGCCGGTGCTCGCCCCGCGCGAGCTGCTGGTCGGTCACACCCGCGGCGCGGTATTCGCGCACGTTGCCCTGACGGTCCTGCATCCGCACGTACGGAATCACCTGCCGCTTGGCGTCGGTCGCGACGTATTCGATGACGTTGGCGACGTTCATGTGCCAGTGGATGCCGCTTGCGATGCCGAGCCGCTCGCTGCCGCCGCCGACGTGCACCATCAGCCGCGTGACCGACTCGGTGTTCTTCTCGTCGTTGGCGTATTCGCGAACGACTTCGACCTTGTCGCCGTGGAACTTCTCCGGCCAGTGGCACTGTTCGCACGTGTCCCGCGCGGGGCGCAGGTTGTGCACCGGCGAGGCGATCGGCCGCGAATAGGTGCCGCGCAGCACGGCGATGACCTGCCTCGTGCCATCCAGCTTCGACTTGACGAACCACGGCGCGCCGGGGCCGATGTGGCAATCGACGCAGCGCACGCGCGAGTGCGGCCCGTCCTGATAGGCCGTGAACTCCGGCTGCATGACCGTGTGGCAGACCTGGCCGCAGAACACCGGCGAATCCATGAATTCGATGCCGCGATACGCGGCCAGCGACACGATCAGCACGTTGATCAGCGTCAGCGACCCGACAATCAGGACCGCGCGGCGGTGCGTCGGGATGTTGAGATCGATGCGCGGCCACGCGCGCGGCTCCAGCCCCTTCGCGCGGCGGCGGCGATCGAGCATGAAGCCGACCGGAATCATCAGCAGCCCGGCGACGAAGAACGCCGGGAGCACGAGAAAGAACACGATGCCGAGGTAAGGATTCGTGTGCAGCCCGAGCCAGTCGAGCAGGAACACGAACACGAACATGAGGGCGCTGAGCGTGGCCACGGCTACGCCCAGGACGGAGATGACGTTGCGTCTCATAGATGTGTCAGAACACCAGCGCGTACAGGATAAGCGAAACGAGGGTGAGTCCGGCGGCAACCGCCACCGACCCGACAACGCGCCCGGCCAGCCACAGACGCGCCGATGGGCGGCCCGCGCCGGGGAATGGTCCCGGACCCGATGCGAGCCGCGCGTATTCCGCGGGACGCTCCTCGCGCAGGTCGCGCTCGCTGACACGGCCGGTGAAGATCACCATGTCCATCGGGAACTTCTCGGGGCGGAGATGGCTGTTGAAGAAATGGATCGTAAAGATGAAGCCGACCGCCAGCAGCGCCTCTTCGCCATGGACGAGCAGCGCGATGTTGAAGACCCATCCGGGCATCACGCGGGCGAAGACCTCTGGGAACCAGAGCATCAGCCCTGAGCCGCCGATGATCGCCATGCCCCAGAACACGGCCCAGTAGTCGAATTTCTCCCAGTACGTGAATCGGTCGAACACCGGCCGCTTCCCCAGCCCGATGAACCACCGGACGTGCTGGTACATGTCGACGAGATCCCGCGGCTGCGGCACCATCGAAGACGGACCCCAGAAGATGCCGTAGTCCTTGCGCACCGCCACGCGCTCGACGAGGCGCGAGAGATGCGCCACGAACACGGCGATCAGCATCGTCGCGAAGACCCGATGCAGGCGATGCGTGACGGCAAAGCCGCCCAGCGCGCGCGCGAGCCGCGCCGCCCACGGAGCGTCGCTGAAGAGCAGCGGCAGCCCCGTCGACGCGAGGCCCAGAAAACTGAGCATCAGGAAGCCGTGCAGCAGCCGATCGGCGCGGCTGAATCGCAGCACGTAGCGATCGGTTTCCCGTAGCTGCACGACCTCAGACACGAGCTTTCTCCCTCCGCTCCTTCATGCCGCGTCCGAACCAGAGCGCGCTGTGGAGCCCGAAGAACGCGAAGGTCACCATCAGCAGGAGCTGCATGCCCTTCGACGCGAAGTACAGCCCCGCGTTGCGCGTGCGATTATGTTTGTCGGCGTGCGGGTCGTACTTCACGAAGTTCGCGTTCGCGTTCGTATGGCACTTGCCGCAGGTCCGCACCAGGTTTCCCTGCGCGATCGGCGACGCCGGATCGCTGGCGGCGAGAATTCGATGGTTGCCGTGGCAGTCCGCGCAGGCCGCGACCGCGCGGAATCCGAGCTTCGTGACCTGCCCGTGGAACGTGTCGCGATACGTCTTCATCTTGTCGGCATGGCAGGAGCCGCACTGGTTCACGACGCCGAGCTGCCATGCGGGATCGTCGGCCGCATGAATCGCGTGCGCCGTGTGGCAGGTCTGGCAGGCGGGCGCACCCCCGTTGCCCTTCGCGAGAATAGTGGCGTGCACGCTGCCGGCGAACTGGTGCGCGATGCCCTCGTGGCACTTGCCGCACGTGGCGGGCACGTTGTGAAGGGCGACGCGGCTGGCCGGATCGGCCTTCTTGCGGATGTCGTGCGGGCCGTGGCAGTCGCTGCAGGTCGGCGCGACCAGCAGGCCGCTGCGGCTCAGCGCGCGGCCGTGGATGCTGTCCTTGAACGGCGACGCGACGTCGCCGATCGCGATATGCCCTTTCTCGATGACCGACGCATTGCCGTGACAGCTCGAGCAGGTCGCGGCGACGTTGAGGTGATAGGTGCGCGACTGCGGATCCGATTTCGTCCGGATGTCGTGCATGCCATGGCAGCTCACGCACGTCGCGGCGACGCTGCTGCCGCCCGCGCGCGCGACCGCGTGCGCGCTCTGCCTGTACTGGGCGACTTCGTCGCCGTGGCACGTGGCGCAGTCGACCTTCGCGAGCTTCTCGGCATGGGGAAGCTCCGCGTGCGCGAGATCCGCGTGGCAGTCCACGCAGGCCAGCGCTCCGTGGACCGACGCGCCGAATACCGCCTTGTGCACGGTCAGGCTCGTGCCGTTCGCGCGCTTCAGGGAATCGTCGTCGTGACAAGCGAGGCAATCGTCCGTGGTCGGGGGCGGAGGCGCGGGCGCCGCGGCGGGTGCGGCGCCCCTGGCCTTCGGCGCGGCTGACTGCCCCGCCGTCGTGATAGCGGAGGCGGACGCCAGCGTCCAGATGACCGCGAGTGTGGCGAGCATGCCCCGGTGTCTCATCGTGCCTCCGCCGGTCAGCGATGACCGCGGGACCGCGACTACTTCTTCTTGAGCGACGACAGGTACGCGACGAGATTGTCCACGTCGTCTTTTGGCAGCGCCTTGTATTTCGCCGCCATCGTCGCCATCGCGGGCTTGCGGTCCGCTTTCGCTTTGGCGGCCATCCCGGCCGGATCGGTGATCCATTCACGGATTTCGGCGGCGGTCAGCTTCGACCCGACGTCGTCCAGCGATCCCTTCACGTTGCCCTTGCCGGCGATCGAGTGGCACATGGCACACTTCTGGTCCGCGAACACTTTGGCGCCCTTGTCGGCCTTGTCGTCGGCCGCCGCCGTGCGGGTGAAGACCGCCAGGGCCAGCACGGCCATCGTTCCAATCAACACTCGTTTCATCGCATGTCCTCCACAACGGGCGCCGTCACGGCGAAGAGCCGCATCACGACGCCTGCGAGTTCACTGCCGCCCGCCGAACCGAGCGCGGCATCCAGGCGCTGCGCCATTCGCTGCGCCACTTCCAGGGTCAGCGCGTCGACTTCCGCGCGATGTTCCGGCGCGAGCGACGCGGTCTTGCGACGGAGACGCTGCAGCTCCATCCGGCTGACGCTTTCGAAACGTTCGCGCAGCGCATGTCCGAGTGGGCTCATGCGGCCAGCAAATCGCAAGTGAGGTGCCACGCGGCATCCCAGGCGTATTTCCGCCGGTTTTCGAGCGATTGTGGAATTTCACGCACTATCACGCCCCCCGGGTCCGCGCCGGGTGCCGGATTTCCGGCGCCGGAACACGCGGAATTGATCGCCCCGCTCGACCTGCTGGGCCAGGTAGCAGATGTCGGAGCACTGAGGCGAGAAGTTGTAGCCGAACTCCTCTTCGCGATCGGTGACATCTTCCCACTCGTCGTCGAGCCCGACGATCGCATTGGCGGCGGCAGCGAGCTGTTCGGGGCGTGCGCCGGCGAAGCGGCGGGTGAGCACGGCCAGTACTTTTTCGCGGTCCACCATATGATTCCCCACCTTTCAGCGCGGCACGGGTCGCATGCGCCGCCCGAATACGGGCCGAGCGGCCACGCGCAGCACGCGGCGCCAGACTTCATAGGCGAGCATCGCCGGCGTGCGGCGCGCGAGCAGCGCGGCGTCGTCTGGATTCACGACGAGGCTGACCTCGATGTTCGGTGCGAGCCCGATCGGCACACGATGGCGGCGGCATGCGTCGTAGACCGCCGTGAGCACGCGGCGGATATCCTCGGGCTCCGGCGGCGGCCAGTCTTCCATGTCCGAGCCGATCGTCGGACGGAAAACGCAGACGGTCGGAAAGGCACCCGCCGACGCGATGCGCTCGATGGCGTCGAGGGTCTGCTCGACGGGCTCGAGGCCCGCGATGATCTCGCCCGAGACAGCGCCCCGCGGCAAGCGCGATGCGCAGTAGTCCATCGCGTCGAGGAACAGATCCTGGCCGAGCGTGCGCGCTTTTCCCGGACAGATCCGCGCGAACCATTCCGGATCGAACAGCTCGAGGCAGAACGAAAAATGATCGACGCCGAGATCGATCAGGCGGTCGTAGCCGCTGAAGTCGCGTTCCGGCGTGAGCTGAAGGCCGACGAGCAGGCCGACGTTCTCCTTGACGGCGCGCACGTACGGCTCGGCCGCGCGCAGCCCGCGCGACCCCTGGAAGCCGCCATTGAAGTGGACAAACGTGACGCCCGATTCATCCTTCGCCGCGTGGCACGTCTCCACGACGTCGTCCACGGTCTTGAACGCGGCGTCGGCATCGCCGACGTTGCGGCCGGTCGTGCAGAACCGGCAGTTCAGCGCGGGCTTGTAGTTCCAGAACGCGCAGACGGGATTGATGTAGATCCCGAGGTAGGTGCCCTGAAGCACGCCGATCTTCGACATCTCCACGTCGCGCGACGTCTGCCGGTGATACCACACCGGTTCGCGCGGCAGACGCACCGGATAGCGCGCGAGGCCGCGGTCGTCGTCAATCGAATAACCGGCGGCCAGGCTGCCGCGCAGGACGTATGGCGACCGCGCGGCGAACGACTCGACGACCGGGACGTTCATCCAGATCTCGGGCTTCAGCCACGAGCCCGTCGGGATCGCGATCTCGAGTCCGGATCCCAGGCCCGCGCGAGTCCTCGAGATGCCGCGGGCGCCCTCGAGCGACACGTACGGCGGCACGCGGAGCCCGCGACAGAACAAATCGATCTCGAGCTCACAGGCGTTGAGAGGCACTGCGCGGACTATCGCAAGGGCAATGCCGCGCGGAAATGCTCGAAACTTTCAGGGCCTGCCGGATTACCGGCGGCTCCGTGCGGAAAGGCCCAGTGCCATCGGGCAATCGCCAATCGACAGTACGTCAAGTCACTGCTTTCGCGTCACGATGAGGTCGGTGGCGTCGAACGACCCCGTCCAGGGATATCCCATCCACAGCTTGATCGCGCCGTACTGTCGCGCAAAGTTCGGCTGCTTGATCGTGTAGTCGAACGTGCCGCCCGACGTGCCGGTGCCGAACAGCGTCATATGGGCCTGGGCGGACGTCGACGTGATCTCCATCGTCACCGACAGCGTGAAGAACTTGTCGCGCGGGAACGACCCGAACGTCACACTCGGATCGTCGTCGACGCGCACGGTGTTGTTTTCCAGGAAGTCGAGGTGCAGGAAACTGGTCGAGGCCGGCGCTCCGGACGCGCTCGTGTCGAACTCGAGCGATCCGAGGCCGCTGCCCGATGGTATGAAGAACGCTCCGAGAAAACCGTAGGTGCCGTCACTGAAGGTCTTGGCGAAGTTCCCCTGCATCGTCGAGATCGGAGCCTGGTTGTTCGCGACGCTCGCGCGGCTGATTTTCACCCAATTTTCGTTCGAGCCCGGCACAGGTCCGACGATCACGACGCTGCCTGGAGCGCCCGAGACCTGCACCGTGCCGGTGGCCTGTGTTGGGGATGGCGGCCCCCCGACGGAGTTGGTGCCGAAGGACGATTGGAACAACGTCTGCGACGAACAGCCGCCGGCGAAGAGCAGCGACCCGGCCGCGGCGATCCGACCGACAAGCCCCAGGCATGAAGCCACGCGGCGCGCAGGGTCGATGCGAAAGTGGTGGGTCATGGCGCCTCCTCTGGACGTTCAACGGGAGGGACGGGTGTCGTGGCGGGAAGTCTATGTCGGTGGCGAGGCTGAGTGCAAACTCCTGCGCTAGATGCCCAACACGGCGACGAGCACTCCGACGCCGGCGATGACGCCGCCGGCAGCGACGTCGCCGTAGCGGGCGAGCCAGGGCGCGTGGATGTGATTCGCGGCGGCGCGCGCCGGCAGCACGAGCACGATCATCGTGGCGATCGTGGCCAACTCGTAGGCGCAGACCACGAAGATCGTGCGCAGCGCGCCGAGCGGCGCCGCGGCAAACAGGATCGGGATGACTGCCACGCAGGGATCGGCGGAGAACAGCAGGAACAGCGCCCACGGCGTCATCTTCGATGGCTCGTGCACGTGGTCGTAATGATGGTGGTGGTGGCCGTGGAAGCGCGCGCCGGCGGCGCGCCGCACCCCGAGTACCGCGTAGATCAGACCGAACGCGATCAGCAGTACGCCCGCGACGGCTTCCATGCGCCGGCCGATGACGTGGAGCACCTCGAGTCCGAAGCCGAGCGCCAGCACGCCGAGCAGCACCGAGACGGTGACGTGGCCGAAGCCGCAGAGCGCCGTGATGCGGACGGTGCGCGCGCGCGACCAGCCCTGCGCGCGCGACAGCGCCGCGAACGGCACCCAATGATCTGGCGCGATCGTGTGCAGCGACCCGAGCGTCACCGCGCCCAGCGCCAGAACCAGCGTCAACGACTCAGACATGCAGGCGTCCTCCCGCTTCCGCATAATGTGCCGGCGCGATCTGCGCTTCGCGCTCGTGCAGCCAGTTCACCCAGCTTCCGATGCCTTCCCCAGTCCGCGCGGAGACCGCGAAGTACGCGGGATTCGGCATCACCCGCCGCAGCGAATCGACGATCCGCTCCACGCTGATGTCGGGCAGGTGCGGCAGCAGATCTGTTTTCGAAATCAGTACGAGATCCGCTTTATGGAACATCACAGGATACTTCAAGGGCTTGTCTTCGCCCTCCGTGACCGCGAGCACGACGACGTTGGCCGCCTGTCCCAGATCGTACACGGCCGGGCACACGAGGTTGCCGACGTTCTCGATGAACAGATAATCCAGGTCGGCCCAGGGAAGATGATGCAGGGCGTGATGGACCATCGCCGCATCCAGGTGACACGCCGATCCTGTGGTGATCGAGGAGGCTCGAATGCCGGCGGCGGTGAGTCGTGTTGCGTCGTGGTCGGTGGCCAGGTCGCCCGCCAGCGCGCCGATCAGCCGGCAGCCGGCCAGGGCTTTCGCCGTCGCCTCGAGGACGGCCGTCTTGCCCGCCCCCGGCGACCCCATCACGTTGATGGCGAGCAGCGCCCGCTCGACGAAATGATGCCGGTTGTGCGTGGCCGTTCGTTCGTTATCCGACAGGATCCGCTGCTGCACTTCGAGCGGAACGAGGTTCGTGTCGCCGCAGCCGCAGGAATCGCACATCAGGGGACCTCCATCACGATGCGATCGAGCAGGATCTCGTCGCCTTGTTCCAATCGGGCCGCGCCGCCGCACGATCCGCAGGTCAGGATTCCGCCGCGGGCAATCTCGCCGCCGCACTGACTGCACCGCCAGCGGGCCGAGACCATCTCGACCTCCAGGGGCGCCGCGGCGCAGAGGGTGCGCTCGCGAAACGTGCGCCACGCGGTGTCCAGCAGCCCCGGATCGACTCCCGACAGCTCCCCGATCCTGACGCGCAGTCCGTGGACCGACACCGCCCGATTCGCCGCGGCCTGTGCGACGACGGTGTCGTAGAGCGCCTGGACGATCGAGTACTCGTGCATGGCCTTCAGGACCGCGAGAAGACCGGAGCGCGTTTGTCGAAAAACGCTCGGAGACCTTCCTGGAACTCAGCACTGTCGGCGCTCCGCGCGAGATGCTGCAGTTCCTGGTCGAGATGAAAATCGAGCCGGTCGATGCCCGCCGCCTGATTCAGCAGCGCCTTGGCGACGCCGAAGGCCTGCGTCGGCCCGTCGGCCAGCCGCTCGGCGATGGCGGCCACCTCCGCGTCGAAGGCGGCCGACGGCGTCACCGAGGTAATCAAGCCGATCTCGAGCGCGCGCGCCGCGTCCAGCCGCGGGTTCAGCAGCATCATCTCCATCGCCCGGCGGAAACCGATCAGCCGCGGGAGGAGGAACGTGGAGCTTTCCGCCCCCGTCAGTCCCGTCTTCGAATACGCCCACTCGAAGGTCGATCGGTCCGATGCAAGGACGAGGTCGCACGACATCGCCAACCCGAAGCCACCGGCGGC
Organism: Vicinamibacterales bacterium; assembly: GCA_035495955.1. GTDB lineage: Bacteria > Acidobacteriota > Vicinamibacteria > Vicinamibacterales > 2-12-FULL-66-21 > JAICSD01. The sequence goes on from DATJFE010000010.1 coordinate 16,684, forward strand.
GGCGATGCCGTCCACAGCGGCGATGAATGGCTTTCCCGAGCGCCGGATCTCGGAGATGGTGCTGTGCAGGTATTCGAGAATCTGTTTGAAGATCTCACCGAATCCTCGCGGAATCTCCCGGGCGGCCGGCGTCAGGTACGCCAGGTCCGCCTCTGCGCCTCCGCTGCTGATGTACTTCAGGTCGGCGCCGCTGCAGAACACGCCGCCGACGCCTTTGAGCACCACGACCTTCACGGCATCGTCGCGCGCGTATTGAAGGGCCGCGCGGCGTAGATCGCGCGCGGTCTCGACGTCGAGCGAGTTGAAACGCGCGGGGCGATCGATCGCGATCGTGCCGATCCTGCCCCGCCGGTCGGTCCGGATGTGCGTCAGCATATGCGTGGGAGGAGCTCGCCGTCGGGCTCCGACAGAAGCCGGCGGCCGAAACCGGTATCCAGAATGACCGCCCCCGGCGAATCGGCGATGCACTCGCCGACAATCGCCGCCTCGCGGCCGAGCGGATGCCGGCGCAGCGCGCCGAGCACCGCATCCGCCGACGCAGGCGTCACGCCGAGGAGCGCCTTCCCTTCGTTGGCAATCAGAAGCGGATCGATCCCGAGCAGCTCCGCAGCCGCTCTGACCGCCGGCCGCACGGGCACTCGCTGTTCCCGGATCAGGATCGCGACGCGCGCCCGGGCAGCCATCTCGTGCAGTGCGCTGGCGACGCCGCCGCGTGTCGGATCCTTCATCGCGGTGATACAGCCTGGCGCCGCCGCCAGCGCGGCGCGCACCAGGCCGTTGAGCGGCGCGACGTCGGATCGCAAGTCTTCGCCGAACTCGAACTCGTGGCGCGCCGCCATCACCGCCATTCCGTGGTCCCCGATCGTGCCGGTCGCGATGATGAGGTCTCCTGCCTTCAGACCGCTGTCGCGCACCACCCGGCACGTCAACCCGACACCGGCGGTGTTGATCACGATGCCGTCGATCTCGCCGCGACGCATGACCTTCGTATCGCCGGCGACGACTGCCGTGCCCGCCTCCGCGCACGCGGCCCGCATCGACGCATTGACGCGCTCGAGCGCCTCAATCGGGAAGCCTTCCTCGATGACGATGCCGCACGTGAGGCCAAGCGGTTCGGTCGCCCCCATCATCGCGAGATCGTTCACCGTCCCCGCGATCGCCAGACGCCCGATGTCGCCGCCTGGAAAGACGATGGGCTGGATGACGTGTGAATCCGTCGTCAGGATCAGCCACTGGTCGCCAATCGGAATCACCGCGCCGTCGTCCATCTCGGCCGCCGCCCCTGTCGCGCCGGCGAGAAAGACGCCCTCGATGAGCCGACGCATCGAGCGGCCGCCCGCGCCGTGCTTCATCGCTATCCGCTGCACCTGAACGGCGGTCGTCACGGCGTCACCCCTCCTGACGCGGAACCCGGGAGCTGCGACCAGGGACCCGGAACCTGCGACGAGGGACCCGGGACCCGCGACGAGGGACCCGCGACCAGGGACTCGGGACCAGGGACCCAGGGACCCGGGACCACCTTGTACTCGTGCCAAATCCGGCACGTCCCTTCGGTGCTCACCATGCACGCCCCGACGGGCGTGTCGGGGACACATTCGGCGCCGAATAACGGGCAGTCGCCCGGAGATTTCAGGCCTGCCATGATGTCGCCGCAGATGCACTGCTGCGAAAGCGGCGACGGCGCCGCGTCCCAGAGCGCCGCGAGATCGATTGCGAAGTGGCGCCTGGCGTCGACATGGGCCCAGTCGTCGCGCAGCCGGAGGTTTCCGTTCGGCACGTGGGCGATGCCGCGCCAGCGCCCGCCAATCGGGCGGAACACCTGCCAGAGCCGGCGCTGCGCCGGAAGATTGCCTTCCCGTGAGACGCAGCGCGGGAACATGTTCTCGACCGCGGACCTCCGATCGCGGACGAGCTCGACGAGCCGCACGAGCGCCGCCAGGATGTCCAGCGGCTCGAATCCGGCGACGACGACGGGCACGCCGTGGCGCGCGACGAATTGCTCGAAGACGCCCCAGCCGGTGATGGTCGCCGCGTGGCCGGCGGCGAGGAATCCCTCGATCCGCGAGTCCGGCATCTCCGCGACGATCTCCATGACGGGCGGGATGTATTTGTGCGCCGACAGAACGAAGAAGTTCGAGGGAGGCCGATCGAGAATCGCGGCGGCGGTCGCGACGGCCGTGGTCTCGAACCCGGTCGCGAAAAACACCAACGGGTCCGGCGACGAGCGCGCGAGGTCGAGCGCCTGCACGATGCTGTAGACGACCTCGATGCGGGCGCCCTCGGCCTGGACGTCCGCGAGCGACGCCGACGTGCCCGGCACGCGCACCATGTCGCCGTAGGTCGCGACGCGCACGCCCTGCCTCGCGAGGGCGACCGCTTCGTCCACTTCGGGTTGGTCCGTGATGCAGACGGGGCACCCCGGTCCCATGATGACGTGGAGATCCTTCGGGAACGCGCTGCGCAGTCCGTAGCGCGCGATAGCCTGCTCGTGGCTGCCGCAGACGTGCATGACCGATACGGGCGACCGCCCGATCTCGGCGACCGTACGCGTCAGCTTCGCCGCGAGCAAAGCCGCCCGCGCCGGATCGCGAAACTTCAGCTCCCTGACTGCGTCAGCCATGCGCCTTCGCCTTCGAGGTCGCCTGCACTTCACCGCGCACGTCGCCGGCCATGAGGTCGTCTGCGGCGGCTTCGCGCAGGAGCTCCTCGTACATCTTCAGCGTGCCGTCGATGTCGTCTTCGGGGATTCGTCTGATGGCGTATCCGACATGGTTGAGGATGTAGTCGCCCGGCGCGACGGGCTGATCGACGAGCTCCAGCCGGACGCGGCGGTGCACGCCGAAAAAGTCGACGACGGCGGTCAGACCATGGACTTCCACGACTCGACCCGGCACACCAAGGCACATCAGAGGCTCCTCGCCTTCGCCGCGGCCACAAGGGCTTGCCCGAGCGCGATCCCGCCGTCGCCAGGCGGCACGCGGCGATGCAGATACACCCGGAACTCCGGCTCCAGTCCGGCGACGATCGATTCAGCGAGCCGCGCGTTCTGGAAACAGCCGCCGGACAGAGCGACAGGCAGCCGCCCCGTTTGACGCGACAGGGCGCGGAGCACGTCGACGCTCGCCGCGGCGATGGTGTTGTGAATGCGCGCCGCGATCTTCGCGACCGATTCGCCGCCAATCGACTCGAACACGGCGGCGCGGACGGCGGGACGCAGATCGATTTCCCACGGCGTCGCCCGCTGCGCGATCTGGTACTCGTATCGGCCGCGTTCCGAGGGATCGGCAGCCATGTTCAGCTCGAGTGCGATCTGCCCTTCGTAGTGGCTCTTCGGTCGATCCAGGAGCAGCGCTCCGAATGCGTCGAAGTACCGGCCGATCCCATGCGCCAGGGGCGCGTTGAAATCGCGCCGAATCATCCGCGTGACGACGTCCAGATCGACCGGCGACTGTCGACGGAAGACCGGGAATGCCTCGATCGGGGCCTCGCCGCGAAACGCGTCGTCGACAAGGGCAAACGCGAGCCGCCATGGCTCCCGGATGGCGGCGTCTCCGCCGGCGAGAGGGAGCGGCCTGAACGTCGCCAGACGCGTGAAATCGGCGGGACCGGCGAGCAGCACTTCCCCGCCCCAGGCGGCGTCGTCGAGACCGTAGCCCGTCCCGTCGTACGCGAGGCCGAGAACCTGCCCCTCGAGGCCGTGTTCCGCCATCACGCTCGCGAGATGCGCGTGATGATGCTGCACGCCGATCGCTTTCACGCCTGACAGCTCGAGGGCGTATCGCGTCGACAGGTAATCGGGATGGAGATCGTACGCGACGATCTCGGGCGTGAACTCGAGGAAGCGGGACAGCCGATCGATCGACGCCCGATAGGCCTGGAAGACGTCCGCGTTGTCGAGATCGCCGATGTGCGGACCCATCACGGCCTCGCGGCCGCGCAGGAGACAGAACGTGTTCTTCAGTTGCCCGCCGCACGCGAGAATCGACTGCGAAACGGGCGCGGCAAGTTGGATCGGCCGCGGGACGTAGCCGCGCGCGCGCCGCAGCACGACAGGCCGTCCGGCGACGACGCGTGCGATCGAATCGTCGCACCGAGTCACGATCTCGCGATCGTGCAGAACGAAGAGATCGGCGACGTCGTGCAGCCGGTCGAGCGCCTCCGCGTTGTCGCAGGCGATCGGCTCTTCGGACAGATTGCCGGACGTCATGACGAGCGGGCGCCCGGCGGCGGCAAGCAGCAGATCGTGCAGCGGAGAGTTGGCGAGCAGGAGCCCGACCAGCCGGTTGCGCGGGGCGACGGCCTCCGCGAGCGGCGCGCCTTCGCGCCGTTCCGCCAGTACGATCGGACGCTCGACCGAAGTCAGCAGCGCCTCTTCGGCCTCCGACAGAACGGCCAGGGCCCGCGCATCCGCCGGCGTTCCCACCATGACCGCGAACGGCTTTTCATCGCGCCGCTTGCGCTCGCGCAGCCGGAGAACCGCGGCCTCCGACGTCGCATCGCACGCGAGCTGAAAGCCGCCGATTCCTTTGACGGCGACGATGCGGCCTTCGCGCAGTGCCATGGCGGCCGCGGCAATCACATCTTCCGCCTTGAACGCCGCGCCGCCGGCCGTCCGCAGTTCGAGGCGCGGACCGCACGCCGGACAGGCGTTCGGCTGTGCGTGGAACCGACGGTCGTCGACGCTGTCGTACTCGCGCTGGCACGCCGCACACATCCGGAAGGGCTCCATCGTGGTCGCCGGCCTGTCGTACGGCGCCGCCTTGACGATCGTGAAGCGCGGGCCGCAGTTCGTGCAGTTGGTGAACGGATAGTCGTGGCGTCGATTCGCGGGGTCATGGACTTCCGCCAGGCACTCGGGACATGTGGCGAGGTCGGGAGGAATCGAAACGCGCAGCTCGGCGCCCGCAGTGCTCGGATCGATCGTGAATCCCGATGTCGCCTCGAAGGCAATCGGCTCGGCCACCAGCCGATCGACGACGGCGGCCGCCGGACGCGCTCCGTCATGCTCCAGCCGATCGACGAACGCCTCGAGCGCGGACGCGGGGCCGAAGGCCTCGATGGTGACGCCGGCGGTGTCGTTCCGCACGCGCCCCGTGACGGCCACGTCCCGCGCAACGCGGTAGACCCACGGCCGGAAGCCAACCCCCTGCACCGTGCCCAGCATTCGGATGCGGCGGCCCGCCTGGGGCGCCGTCATCGCGCGATTGCCGTCATCGAAGTTGAAGATGCGCACGAGTACGACCGCAAATGGCAAGGCCGGTGCCATGCCCCGATCCCGCGAACTCTCTGGAAAAGGCGGAATTAGGGTCGCGGACCGGAGGGAGTGCCGGTTTTCCGGAAGCGACTGGGGATTACTCCGCGATGGCGTGCGGGACTTTTCCTTCCGGCATCCCCCACCAGATGTGGGGACTGCGAGGCACCGGGCGGGGGATCGGCTGAATCCCGAGCGCGCCGAGCTCCTCCATGACGAGCGTGACGACAGGGGTCACGGCGTCGTATACCGGCGACGAGAGCGTGACGCCGGTCGCGACCCACTCCGGAATCACGCCGATCAGCTTCACGATGGACGGGCCCGTCCCGGCCGCCGCGACCGTCAGGAGCGCTTCCTTCAACGCAGGATCGTGGGGCCCGGTCCTCGCCTGGGGAGGATACCGAAGGATCTCCTCGCGATCGTAGACGCGCGTCTCGCCGGGAGCTCCGTCCGACGTCACGGTGTCGATGAAGATGACGGCGTCGGCGCGCAGCAGATACGGCGTCAGATCGAGACCGGGCGTCCCGAGGTCGAGAACCTCGACCTCGTCCGGAAACTCGTAGAACGCGTCCAACACGCGCGCGATATACGGACCGAACCCGTCGTCGCTCATCAGGACGTTGCCCAGCCCCAGCACTCTGATCATCTATCGGTCCCCCGTCCCCCGTCCCCCGTCCCCCGTCCCCCGTCCCCAGCCTATAGCGCCTTTACCTTCGCGATTTCCGTCCCCTCCACGTTGACGGTGTGTATCGCGCAGGCGAGGCACGGATCGAACGAATGAACGGTGCGAATCAGCTCGAGGGGCCTCGTCGCATCGGCGACCGGATTGCCGACGAGCGACGCTTCGTATGGGCCCGGCTGGTCCTTCTCGTCTCGTGGGCCCGCATTCCACGTCGATGGGACGACCGCCTGATAATTCGCGATCTTTCCGTCGCGGATGACAACCCAATGCGACAGAGTGCCGCGCGGGGCCTCGTGGAACCCGAACCCGCGCTGCTCACCTTTCGGGAACACCGGTTCATTGAAGATGGAGGTATCTCCCGTTGCGATGTTGTTCACGAGGAGGTTCCAGTGCTTCTGCGCCAGCTCCGCGATGACTTGGGTGCGAATCATCCGGGCGGCGTGGCGGCCGAGCGTCGAATGCAACACGGCGGGCGACAGCCTGGTCTTCGCGATTGAACCCACGGTATCGAGCGTCTTGGTCGCCCATTTGACCGTAGGCTTGTGGCCGAGCGCAAAGCCGGTGAGCACCTGAGCCAGCGGGCCCACCTGCATCGGCGCGCCTTTGAATCGCGGCGCCTTCACCCACGAGTACTTGCCGTTGTCCTGGAACGTCGTGTACTTCGGTTCCGTGTCTTCCTCGAATGGATGGCGGGTCCAGGCGCCGTCGTACCAGGAGCGCGCGATGGACTCGGTGACGTTCTCGCGGAAGAACGGCTCGTTGAAGGTCTTGATCTCCTGCACGTGCGCCAGGTCCCCGTCCATGATGACGCCGCCCGGGAAGTCGAACTGCGTTCCCTTCGTGTCGAGCGGCAGGTCGGGCACGGAGAGGTAGTTCGTCACGCCCCTGCCATAGCCGAGCCAGTCGGCATACATCGCGCCGATCGCGCAGACGTCGACGAAATACACCTGCTGGATGAACGCCTGGATCTCGTCGATGATGTCCTTGACCTGATAGAGCTTCTCCATGTTCAGCGTCGCCTGGTTGTCCAGATTGATTGCGTTGGCGACGCCCCCGACCGCGAGATTCTGGATATTCGGCGTCTTGCCCCCCAGGATCGCGACGACCTGGTTGATTCTCCGCTGCTGCTCGAGCGCCTCGAGGTAGTGCGAGACCGCGAGCAGGTTCACCTCGGGCGACAGTCTCATCGCCGGGTGCCCCCAGTAGCCGTTCTGGAAGATCCCGAGCTGCCCGTGGTCGACGAATCCCTTCAATCGATCGCGGACCGCGGTCAGCTTCATCCGGCTGTTCCCGGGCCAGTTCGACAGGCTCTCGGCGAGCTGGGACGTCTTCGCCGGATCCGCCTTCAGTGCCGAGACGACGTCGACCCAGTCGAGCGCCGACAGGTGATAGAAGTGCACGATGTGGTCGTGCATCGCGTGCGCCGCCAGAATGATGTTGCGGATGTATTGCGCGTTCAGCGGCACGTCCAGTTGCAGCGCGTTCTCGACCGCCCGGACCGATGCAATCGCATGGACCGTGGTGCAGACGCCGCAGAACCGCTGCGTGAACAGCCACGCCTCGCGGGGGTCGCGTCCCTGCAGGATGCGCTCGATGCCGCGGAACATCTGTCCCGACGACCAGGCTTTCCGCACGACGCCGCCGTCCACCTCGGCGTCGATGCGCAGGTGCCCTTCGATGCGGGTCACGGGATCGATGGTGATTCGCGGCATGTGTCCTCTCCAGGGCGCGCGGGTCTAGACCGCCGCCACGGTCTTGCGTTCGTTGACGGTCACGATCGGGAAGATCTTCACGATGACGATGTAGAGCATGATTTCGCCGGCGACGAGGCCGAACGTCACGAGCATCTCGGTGACGCTCGGGAAGTACGACCACTGCGCGCCCGGCCGGAACGCCACCAGGTACGTGTCGAACCGGTAGACGCTCCCGGCGAGCATGAAGAGCATCGCCGCGCGGAACAGGTTGCCCAGGCGGCGCCGGCGCGCCTCTCCGACCAGCAGCAGGGCGGCTGCGGCCGTCAGCCCGAGTTCCACAAGCGTCATCACGCTGTAGAAGTCGAAGGCGAACAGCGCGGGCAGTTGTCCGCGCACGGCGAAGTCCACGAGGCGAAGGGCCAGATAGGCAAACGCAAATGGAATGATTCCCTTCGAGAGGCCCGCGAGCATCTCGCGCTCGGGCTCGCGACGGAACAGCCAGCTCGAGAGCGCCGCTTCGAAGACAACCGCCGCGTAGCCCATCCCGATGCACGAGAGAAGGAAGAGGAGCGGCAGCCAACCGGTGTTCCAGAGTGGATGCAGTCGCGGGCCGGCGATCAGCATCAACGCTCCGAGCGACGACTGGTGCATCGTCGGCAGCAGGATGCCCAGCGCGATGACCCACAGAAGCGCCCTGTTGACGATCGGCAGCGCGCGGACGGCGAACCTGCGGACGGCGGGCGCGCCGCTGACCTGCGCTTTCTCGAGAAACGCCGGCGACAGCTCGATCCACAGCACGAACATGTACGCCATGATGCAGAGCGCGACTTCGAGCAGAACCGAGTTCAGGTTCCAGTGCCAGAAGAAGAGCGGCACGCGCCAGATGCTCCACCAGCGGCCGACATCGAGACCGACGCCGATGCCCGCCAGCGTATAGCCGAGTGCGCTCGTCAGGATGGCCGGCCGTACCAGCGGGTGATACTGGCCGCGATGCAGCACGTAGACGAGCAGCGCGACCGCGTAGCCGCCGCACGCCAGCGCGGTGCCGGTCACGACGTCGAATGCGATCCAGAGCCCCCACGGGTAGCCGTCGTTCATCGCCGTGACCTGGCCGAGCCCGGTCGCGAGGCGATAGAGAATCAAGACGCCCGCGATCGCAAACAACCCGAGGAGAACCCGGAAGGGCCTCGTGAGAATCCGGCCTCCAATCGGCTGGGCATGCGCGCTCATGCTTGTCCCTCTCCGCTCTTGCGGTTGCGCAGCATCACCATTCCGAGCAGGCCGTAGAGCGCCACCGGGGCCGCGAAGCCTCTATAGATGCTGTGCTGAATCGTGCGCTGCAGCGTCGGCGTCGACTGCTCGGACAGCGCCGGCAGGCCGATCTGCTCGAACGGCACGTGCGAGACGTACAAACATTGCGTGCCGCCGCCGTCCGTTTCGCCGTACACCTTCTGTACGTATTTGCCGGGGTTCTCGGCGATGCGCCTTTTCGCTTCGGCGAGCAGCTCGTCGCGCTTGCCGAAGATCACGGCCTGGCGCGGACAGACTTCCGCGCACGCGGGAACCTTGCCCTGCGCGAGCCGGTGGTTGCACAGCTCGCACTTCACCATCTTCGGCGCCGCCTTCGACCATTGGAACTTCGGCACGCCGTACGGACAGGCGACCTCACAGTACCTGCAGCCGATGCAATAGTTCACGTCATAGGTGACGATTCCGAACTCGCGCTTCTTGAACGCGCCAAGCATGCACGCGCTCGCGCACGCTGGATCGATGCAGTGCATGCACTGCGCCTTCACGAACGACCGGTGCTCGCCATCGTCGTACAGTTTGATGACCGTCTTCGTTTTCTCGTTGAGATCGAGCGGGGCCTGATACAGGCCGCCCGACCAGCTCGTATCCGGCTCGAGGCCGTTCGCCTCGCGGCACGCAACAACGCAGGCTTTGCAGCCGATGCACTTCGTCGTGTCGTAGAGCAGTCCGACGGCGTCGGCCGGCGCGGCGAGCGGAACCGAGGCGGACAGCGGCTTCGCCGCCGTTCCGACGGCGGCCGCCACACTGGCGAACGCCACCTTGAAAGCGGTACGGCGCTTCATCCAACCACCTTCGACTTTCCTTCTTCCGTCTTGCGTCTTCCGTCTTTTTCGTCCATGTCATCGAGCCGCTTCGACGCGACGAAGCCGGCGCCAAGGACTGCGCCGCCGATCACGCCGGCCACCGCTGTGGCCGCAGGACTGATGCGTCCCTGCTGCGCGTGAATCGGCGGATAGGTGTCGGGTGGCACCGGACGGTCGATCGTGGCGGTGGCGTGCATCGGAATGCGGAATGCCACCTGCTGCTCCGTGCATCCCACGCACGGATGGCCGATGCCAATCGGCCAGCAGTCGACGACCTCCCCGAACGCGAGCGTGGAGCAGTTCGCGTGCGTCATCGGGCCCTTGCAACCGAGCTTGTAGAGGCAGTAGCCGGCGCGATGTCCCTCGTCGCCGAATTTGTTCGCGAACCGGCCGGCGTCGAAGTGCGCGCGCCGCGGGCAGTGCTCGTGGATCGTTCGCCCATAGGCGAACGCGGGGCGGCCCAGCTCGTCCAGCTTCGGCAGTGTGCCCAAGGTGGCGTACTGCAGTACGACGCCGAGGAAGTTGTAGGGATTGGCTGGACAGCCCGGGATCGTAACGATTGTCTTGCCTTTCAGAATCATCGGCGCGCCGGTGGCCCCCGTCGGATTCGGATCCGCTGACGGGATGCCGCCCCACGAGGCGCACGATCCAATCGCGATGACGGCGCCGGCCTTCGATCCGACATCGTTGAGGATGTCGACGGCCGTCCGGCCGCCCACCTGGCAATAGATGCCGCCTTCCTTGGTGGGAATCGCGCCTTCGACGACGCAGATGTATTTGCCCGCGTTCTTCTTGATCGTGTCCTGGAGCGCAGCTTCGGCCTGGTGGCCCGCGCCGGCGAACAGCGTCTCGTGATAGTCGAGCGAAATCAGATCCAGGATGACCTCGGCGATCCCCGGGTGCGACGTGCGGAGGAGCGACTCGGTGCAACCGGTGCACTCTTGAAAGTGCAGCCACACGACCGACGGCTTCAGCCCCTTGCTCGCGGCCTCGACAATCTGCGCTGCGGTGGCGGACGAGAGACCGACCGCGGCAGCCGCCATCGTGCACACCTTGACGAAGTCACGCCGCGAGACGGCATGGGGATCGAATGGCACGGCGGCACGAGGCATAGCGTTCTCCTTGGTGAACTGGATAGGTCCCTTCGAGGGGCCGCCTGAGCAACGCCGGTGCCGGATCGTCGAACTGGAGGAACGTCCACAACTGCAGCAGGTTGCGAGGTACGAGGCGATCGCGCCGCCGAGAACCCGCCAAATCGCCGGTAACGGCGGAGTGAGGGCTGCCGGAAGTCCGGCAGGTGCGGCGCGCACGCCGGGAATGCACAGGAAATCCGCTCAGCACATGCGTTGCTTCGCTTCCACTCGATGACTCAGAACGTGCGCGCAGGGGCCTTTATCACCGTCGACGGGAACGAGGCTGCCGCCCGCATCGCCTACCCGCTGAGCGAGGTCATCGCGATCTACCCGATCACCCCTTCCTCGACGATGGGAGAGCTGGCCGACGCGTGGATGGCGGAGGGCCGGGCCAATCTGTGGGGCGATGTGCCCGGGGTGGCCGAAATGCAGAGCGAGGCCGGGGCGGCCGGCGCGCTCCACGGCGCGCTGCAGGCGGGCGCGCTCGCGACGAGCTTCACCGCGAGCCAGGGCCTGCTGCTGATGATCCCGAACATGTTCAAGATTGCCGGAGAGCTGCTGCCCTGCGTGCTGCACGTCACGGCGCGCGCGGTTGCGACGCATGCCCTCTCGATCTTCGGCGACCACAGCGACGTCATGGCGGTCCGGACGACGGGCTGGGCGCTTCTCTGCTCGAACTCGGTCCAGGAGGCGCACGACCTCGCGCTCATCGCGCACGCGTCCACGTTGAGCGCTCGCATTCCCTTCGTCCATTTCTTCGACGGCTTCCGGACGTCGCATGAGATCGGAAAGATCCACGAGATCGATCGGGCCGTCATCGACGCGATGATCGACGCCCCGTTCGTCTCGGCGCACCGGTCGCGGGCGTTGTCGCCGGATCATCCGGTCCTGCGCGGCTCGGCGCAGAATCCCGACGTCTTCTTCCAGTCGCGCGAAGCGTCGAATCCGTACTATCTGAACTGCCCCGGCCTCGTGCAGTCGACGATGGACCGATTCGCGTCGATCACCGGACGGCGCTATCGCCTCTTCGATTACGAGGGAGCGCCCGACGCCGAACGCGTCATCGTCATCATGGGTTCGGGCGCCGAGGCCGTCAGCGAGGCGGTCGCCGCGCTCAACGCGCGCGGGGAACGGGTCGGTGTGCTGAAGGTCCGCCTCTTCCGGCCGTTCAGCGCGGCGCACTTCGTCCGCGCCCTGCCGGCGTCCGTGAAGCACGTCGCCGTCCTCGATCGCACGAAGGAAGCTGGCGCGACGGGCGAGCCGCTCTACGTCGACGTCGTCACCGCCATCAACGAAACGCTGACCGACCGGGACGCGCCGTTCCGGTTCTTCCCGCGTGTGATCGGCGGCCGCTACGGTCTCGGGTCGAAGGAATTCACCCCGGCCATGGCAAAGGCCGTCTTCGACGAGCTCGACGAGCCGGCGCCGCGCACGCACTTCACGATTGGCATCACCGACGACGTGAGCTTCGCGAGCCTGCCGTGGAACCGTGAGTTCACAGTGCAGGATGCGGATGCCGTCAGCGCCGTGTTCTACGGCCTCGGGTCCGACGGCACCGTAGGCGCGAACAAGAACTCCATCAAGATCATCGGCGAAGAGACGGATCTGTTCGCGCAGGGTTATTTCGTTTACGACTCGAAGAAGTCCGGGTCGACCACCGAATCCCATCTGCGCTTCGGTCCGCGGCCGATCCGCTCGACCTATCTCGTCGAGGCCGCGCAGTTTGTCGCCTGCCATCAGTGGAATCTGATGACGCGCGTCGACGTGCTGGGCCGGGCCGCCAAAGGCGCCACGTTCCTCATCAACAGCCCGCATCCACACGAGGCGGTGTGGAGCGCGTTGCCGGCCGGCATCCAGCAGCAGATCGTCGACAAGCGCCTGCGGGTCTACGCCATCGACGCCTCGTCGGTCGCGGCGGCCGCGGGCGTCGGCAAGCGGGTGAACACCGTTTTACAAGCGTGTTTCTTTGCTTTGTCGGGCGTGCTGCCGCGGGAAGCGGCGATCGCCGCCATCAAGCGCGCCGCCAGGAAGACCTACGGCGTCAAGGGCGAGGATGTCGTCACGGCGAACTACGCCGCCATCGATGCGGCGCTGGAAGGGCTCCACGAGGTCGCGGTCGGCGTCGTCGATCGCCCGGCCACGCCTAGCGCGGCCCCGTCAGCCGATCGAATTCCGGAGTTCGTTCGGTCGATGACACTCCCGCTCATCGCCGGCCATGGCGGCGAGCTGCCGGTGAGCGTCATGCCGGTCGACGGCACCTATCCCACGGGAACCGCGCGGTACGAGAAGCGGAATATCGCTGAGGAGATTCCCGTCTGGGATTCGGCCCTGTGCATTCAGTGCAACAAGTGCACCTTCGTGTGTCCGCACGCGGCGATTCGCGTGAAGGCGTTCGAGCCGCGGTTCTCCGCGTCCGCACCGCCGTCGTTCAAGGCGGTCGGCTACCGCGGCGCGGAGTACGAGGGGTGGCAGTACACGATCCAGGTTTCGCCGGAGGACTGCACCGGCTGCGATCTGTGCGTGCAGGTGTGCCCCGCGCGCAGCAAGACCACAGGCGTCAAGGCCCTGCACATGGAGCCGCAGGCGCCGCTCCGCGCGCAGGAGCACGAGAACTTCGCGTTCTTCCTCGGTCTGCCGCAGCCCGATCGCGCGCGCGCGAAGGCCAACTCCGTCAAGGGATCCCAGTTCCTCGAGCCGTTGTTCGAGTTCTCCGGCGCATGCGCCGGCTGCGGCGAAGCGCCGTATCTGAAGCTCGCGTCCCAGTTGTTCGGCGATCGCATGCTCATCGCGAACGCGACGGGCTGCTCGTCGATCTTCGGCGGCAATCTGCCCACGACGCCATGGACCTGCAACAGCGAGGGGCTCGGACCGGCGTGGGCGAACTCGCTCTTCGAGGACAACGCGGAGTTCGGCTATGGGATGCGGCTGAGCCTCGACCGTCACGTCGCCCGGGCGCGCGCCCTCGTCCGCGAGCTCGCGTCCGAAATCAGCGAGGGGCTGGCCGACGCGATTCTCTCCGCCGATCAGAGCGACGAAGCAGGAATCTTCGAGCAGCGCAAGCGCGTGCAGGTGCTAAAAGACACTCTCGCGCATCGCTCGGGCAAGGCCGCGGCGCTCCTGGAGATGGCCGACTATCTCGTGAAGAAGTCGGTCTGGATCGTCGGCGGCGACGGCTGGGCGTACGACATCGGCTACGGCGGCCTCGATCACGTGCTCGCCTCCGGCGCCGACGTCAATGTCCTCGTGCTGGACAGCGAGGTGTACTCGAATACCGGCGGCCAGGCATCGAAATCCACGCCGCGCGGCGCGGTGGCGCGGTTCGCCGCTGCGGGCAAGCGGACCGGCAAGAAGGACCTGGGCCTGCTCGCGATGACGTACGGC
>DATJFE010000011.1:0-70660 GCA_035495955.1 Vicinamibacterales bacterium
GTGTTCTTCGATGGCGCCGGCTTCTGATCGTCGGCGTCCTGCGCCAGTGTGGGCATCGCGAGCATCGCAACCGCGGCCGCCGTCATCAACACCTTATGCATAGCTACTCCTGTTGCTGCCGCTCGTGCGGCGTGTCTGGCAATGCGTTCACTGAAATCGGCGCAATCCGGATGGGGGCCACGTCGACGCCGGCGAGCGTCGTGGGGGCCGGCGTCTCGATTGTCGTCACCGCGATCGGAGCGACGTCCCCGAGCGCGGCGACGCGAGCGCCCTGCGCAGGCTCCTCGGCCACGGCAGCGGTCACCTGTCCGGGTTGGATGCGCCGACCGGTCCCAACCGCTGCACGGATGCCGGCACGGGGCCTGGTGACAGCCGGCGACATCGCCGGACCCGCGGCTGGCAGGGACTGCGTGCCGGCGACGACAGGCGGCGCTTCGTGGACGATCTTCGGCGCGCCGCGCGGCAGCAGCAGCGCGATGAGGATGACCGACGCAGCGGCAATCGGGACGAGCATCCAGGCCTTCCGTCTGAAAAGGTCCTTCCGCCTCAAAAGCTGCTTCCGCCTGAAGGCGGAAGCTACAGGAAGGCGAGCGATCACGCGGCCGCGCAGCCCGGCCGGCGGGTCGACGTCGAGCATCTCGCGGACCGCCCGATCGATCGCGAGATCGAACATCGACGCTTCGTCCTTTTCGTACTTCCCGTCTTCCGTCTTCCGTCTTCCGTCTTTCACGCTATCGCTCCAAATACCCCATCGCCGCCATCTTGTGCCTCAGAACCTTCCGCGCCTCGGACACGCGCCATTTCACCGTGCCCGTCGGAACCTTCAGCATCCGTCCGATTTCCTCGTAGCTGTGGTCGCCGGATCCCGCCAGCAGCAGCGCGTCGCGAAGTTTCCTCGGCAGGGACGCGATGAGCGATCGCAGCCGCCGCTGCAGGTCCGACGTCAGCAGCTCGTCTTCCTGCGATTGTTCGCGGGACGCCAGATGATTCATGGGATCCTGTTCCTCGCCGGTGTCCCATCCAGGCGCCGGCGACGCCAACCGTTGCATCCAGCGCGTCACGCTCTTTCTCCGGTCGATCGCCTTCCGCCACGTGATCGCCAGCAGCCAGGTTCTGAACGACGCCTCGCCGCGGAATCCATTCAGCTTCTGAAACGCCGTCACGAACGCATCCTGCGTGATGTCGTCCGCCTCGGCCGCCGAGCCGACGCCGGCCAGCGCCGCCCGAAAGACCGCGCGGCGGTTGCGTTCGACGAGCTCGCCGAAGGCGTCCACGTCGCCCGCCTGCGCCCGGCGGACCAGCTCGAGATCCTCCGGTTGGGCCGTTTCCGCGGCGGTCACACGGTTTGTAGAGGGGTCCGTCAGCACCACGGTTGGGAAAAGTAGAATGAATTCAATGTTGAACAGCGAACAGTTGCTGACGGCCATCCGCGACAAGGTCGATCACCCGGCCACCGCCCGCGAACTCCTGCAGCGGCTGAAGATTCCGCGCGAGCAGCGGGCGACCGTCAAGCGCCTGCTGAAAGGGCTGGTCGAGGCCGGCCATCTGATTCAGACGCGCGGCAACCGTTTCGGCCTGCCCGATCGGATGAACCTGGTGGTCGGGCGCGTGCAGACGCACCCGCGCGGATTCGGCTTTGTCATCCCCGACCGTCCCGTCGAGGGCCTGGCCGGGGACATCTTCATCGCGGGCGCGAACCTGAATCAGGCGATGCACGGCGACCGCGTCGTCGCGCGGATCGAGCGGAGCGCAGGCGAGCGCGCCGAAGGCCGCATCCTTCGCATCCTCGAGCGCGGATCGTCCACAATCGTCGGCCGGTTCGACGTCGACGAGTCGGGCACGGGTTTTCTCGTGCCGTTCGACCGCCGTCTGATCATGGACGTCCTGATTCCGCCGGAAGAGCGCAAAGAGGCGGCGCCCGGCGACATGGTCGTCGTGGAAATCACGCGCTGGCCGACGCCCACCCGGAGTCCGCTGGGACGCGTCGTGGACGTGCTCGGCGGCATCGAGGAGCCCGGCGTCGACACGGAGATCATCATCCGCAAGTACGGCATTCCCGATGCGCACGGTCCCGAGGCCGTGGAGGAAGCCAGGCGCCTCGGCGTCGCCGTAAAGGAAAAGGACATCCGCGGGCGGACGGATTTCCGTCCGGTGACGACCGTCACGATCGACGGCGAGCACGCCCGCGACTTCGACGACGCGATCACGATCGAGCGGCTGGCCAACGGGCATTACTGGCTCGGCGTTCACATCGCCGACGTGGCCAACTACGTCCCGGAGGGGGGCGCGCTGGACGAGGAAGCGTACGAGCGCGCGACGTCCGTGTACTTTCCGAATCGCGCGGTCCACATGTTTCCGTCCGAGCTGTCGACGGGACTGTGCAGCCTCAATCCCGGCGTCGACCGCCTGGTCCAGTCCTGCCTCATGGAGATCGACCGCCACGGCGACGTCGTGCGATACGAAATCCACGACGGCGTGATTCACAGCGATGCGCGGATGACCTACACGGACGTGAATGCGATCCTCACCGATCGGGACCAGGCGTTGATGAAGAAGTACGCCCCGCTCGTCGCGATGTTCGAGACGATGCGGGAGCTGTTCCAGATACTCAACGACCGCCGCAGGCGCCGCGGATCGATCGATTTCGATCTGAAGGAGCCGGAGATCGTCCTGGACGACGAAGGCATGGTGGAGGGCATCATCGCGCTCGAACGCAACATCGCGCACCGCATTATCGAGGAGTTCATGCTCGTCGCCAACGAAACGGTCGCGCAGCACCTCGACGAAGGAGGCGTGCCGACGTTGTATCGTATCCACGAGCCCCCGGATCCGCTCAAAGTCGAGCAGTTCGAGGAGTTCATCGCGACGATGGGCTATAGCCTCGGCGCGCCGCCCGATGCGGTCCGCCCGAGACATTTCCAGCGGCTCGTGGAGAAGATCAAGGGGAAGCCCGAAGAGAAGCCCATCGCGTTCCTGACGCTTCGGACCATGCAGAAGGCGAGGTACGATCCGTCGAACCTCGGTCACTTCGGCCTGGCCGCCGGCAGCTATACGCACTTCACGTCGCCCATCCGCCGCTACCCGGACCTGGTCGTCCATCGCTCGCTGCGCGAATCGCGCAAGGGCATGTCGAGCGAGCGCCGGGAAGAGCTGACCGAGGACTTGCCCGAGATCGCGCGCCACACGTCCGAGCGGGAGCGCCGCGCCGACGAGGCGGAGCGCGAGCTCGTGCAATGGAAGAAGGTTCGCTTCATGGCGGACAAGGTCGGCGACGAGTTCGACGGCTATATCACGGGCGTCACGGCGTTCGGTCTGTTCATCGAGCTGGTCGAGCACTTCGTCGAAGGCATGGTGCACGTCTCGACGATGGCCGACGACTACTATCGGTTTGTCGAGCGGGCGCACGTGCTGCGCGGCGAGAACACGGGCCGCGTCTATCGGCTCGGGGATCGCGTCAGCGTCCAGGTCATCAAGGTCGACATGGAGCGGCGACAGATCGATCTGGGACTCGTGGACATCCTCGACAAGGTGCGCGCCTCCGAACAGAATCGCGGTCCGCGGCGGAGCAGGGCGGCGCCGAAATCCGAGCGCCATCTGGCGGCCGGCAGGCGCAAGGGGCGGCCGGGCAGGCGGGAGCGCGCCTCGCGGCGGCGCTGACCGAGTGCCGACTGCTGAATGCTGAATGGCGAACAGAGTCAAGTCGATCGTCGTCGGAACCGCGGGGCATATCGATCACGGGAAGAGCGCGCTCGTCAAGGCGCTGACGGGGACCGATCCCGACCGCCTGAAAGAAGAGAAGGCGCGCGGGATCACGATCGATCTTGGGTTCGCGCACGCGCCGATCGGGCCGTTCGACATGGCGTTTGTCGACGTGCCGGGCCACGAGCGGTTCGTCAAGAACATGCTCGCGGGCGTGGGCGGCATCGATCTCGTGCTGCTCGTCATCGCCGCCGACGAGTCCGTCATGCCGCAGACGCGCGAGCACTTCGCCATCTGCCGTCTCCTCGATATCAGTGCCGGCGTGATCGCGCTCAGCAAGGCGGACCTCGTCGACGCGGAGACGCTCGAGATCGCGCGGCTCGACGCGCGTGAGCTCCTTGCCGGATCGACGCTTGCCGACGCGCCGATCGTCGCCGTGTCGTCGAAAACCGGCGGTGGGCTCGACGACCTGCGCGACGCGCTGACTGCCGTCGCGGAGACGGTGCCGGCCCGCGGGGTGGGTGGGCCGCCGCGCCTGCCCATCGATCGCGTGTTCTCGATGCGGGGTTTCGGCACCGTCGTGACGGGGACGCTGACGAGCGGCGCCATCCGCGACGACGAGGAGCTCGCCATCCTGCCGCAGAACCGCCGCGTCAAAGTGCGGGGCATTCAGGTACACGGCGCGGCGCGGCAGGAAGCCGAGGCGGGCCGCCGCGTCGCCGTCAATCTCGGTGGCGTCGACGTCGATCAGGTGGGCCGGGGGGAAACGCTGACGCGTCCGGGCGCCTACGAGGTGACGCGGCGCTTCGACGCCGTCATCGATCTTCTGCCGGATGCGCGAGCGCTGCGGCACGGCGCGCGCGTCCGGTTTCACCAGGGCACCACCGAGCTGCTGGGACGCGTGGCGCTCGCCGCCGCGGATCGTCTGGCCGCGGAGCAGGCCGCGGAGCAGGCCGCGGAGCATGCCGCGGAGCACGCGGATCACGCCGATCGCACGCGTCGCGGAGAGCGCACCGAGCTGAGGCCCGGCCAACGCGGATACGCCCGGATCCGGCTGGAGGGTCCCGCGGTGTTGACGCGGGGCGATCGCTTCATTCTTCGGCAGTACTCGCCGGCGATCACGATCGGCGGAGGACGCGTACTCGATCCCGTGCCGGCGCGATCCCCCCTCCGAAGCGCGGCGGGCGCCGCCCGCTTTGACAGGCTCTCGCGCGATGCGGGAGAGGCCGCGCTCGCGTTCGTGGAAGAACGGCGTGGCGCGGGCCTGACAATCGACGCGGTGGCGCGCCGCGCGGGGCTCACCGCGCAGCGCACCTCGCACGTCCTGACCGAGCTCTCGGCCGCCGGCGCCATCGTCGTTGCCGGCGACCAAGTGTTCAGCGCCGCGGTTGCACGAACGTTCGAGGAGCGCCTGCTGGCGGCGGTCACCGAACATCACCGTCAGAACCCGCTCGCGGACGGGCTTCCGCGCGAGGAAGCGCGGGAGCGGATCTTCGGCCTCGCCTCGCCCGCGCTGTTCGAGCACGTCGTCCAGCGGCTGACGGCTGCGGGCGCAATCGCCGGACGCGACCGCTTCACGCTGCCCGGACGCGGCGTGTCGCTGACTCCAGAGGAATCACGCGCCCGCGACGCATTGGACCGTCTCTTCCGCGACGCCGGCTTTGCGCCCCCCGATGTCGGCGGCGCCGCTGCCGCAACCGGCGTGGCGCCGGCCGTCGCCGATCGCATGACAAAGCTCCTACTGAGGCAGAAAATGCTGGTGAAGCTCGATACGCTGCTGTTTCACGCCGAGACGCTCGAGCGGCTGAAGAAGGAGGTGGCGGCGCTGAAAGGTCAGGCCGGAGGCGCGAAGGTGGACGTCGGCGCCTTCAAGGAGCGCTACGGGATTTCGAGGAAATACGCGATTCCCCTGCTCGAGTGGCTCGATCGGGAGCGCGTCACCCGGCGGTCCGGAGACGCCCGGGTCATCCTCTAGGACTTGTCGTTCTCGCCGTCCTTGGTTGCGTCTTTGAAGTTCCGGATGCCCTTGCCGATCCCCTTGCCGATCTCCGGCAGGCGGTTTGCCCCGAAGATCAGGATGATGATCATGAAGATGATGAGGAGTTCCGGAAGTCCAACCCTGCCGAGCATATGGCGGCCTTTCAATTATGAGGGACGGCACGATTCTACCATCGTTCTGCTGGCTGCGACGGTGATGGGGTGGGGCGTTCTGGCGGGCGCCCAGTTCACGTCGGGCGTCAATGTGGTCGAGGTTTATGCTGCCGTCGTCGATCAGAACGGCGCGCCGGTCAGCGGGCTCGGGCAGGAGGACTTCACGGTTCTGGAGGACGGCCGGCCGCAGGCGATCTCGGCGTTCGCCGAAGGGGACTTTCCGCTATCGGTCGCGCTCGCGATCGATCGCAGCTTCAGCATGGCGCCGCGCGCGCCGGCGTCGCGGCCCCAGTCGCTGGCGTCGGTGTCCGCCGCTCGGACTTTTCTCGGCGAGCTCCGTCCGCAGGATCAGTCGATGGTCGTCGCGATCGGCTCTCAAGCGGAGATCGTGGCGCCGCTCTCCACCGATCGCCAGGGCCAGCTCGCGGTCGTCTCGGCGCTGACGCCGTGGGGTACCACGGGTCTTCATGACGCGATCCTGACGTCGATCGACGCGATTCAGCCCGCGAAAGGGCGGCGCGCGCTGGTGCTCTTGTCGGACGGCACCGATCGCTACAGCGAGGCGTCGGCGAACGACGCGCTCGAACGCGCGCGGCGTTCCGACGTAATGGTCTACCCGGTCGCGCTCGGGCGGGACCGGCCGCCGCTGTTCGCGGAGCTCGCCACGCTCACGGGCGGCCGATCGTTTCAGCCGCGCGACCCTACCGAGCTGGACGCGACGATGCGGACGATCGCGAACGAGCTGCGGCATCAGTATCTGCTCGGCTACGCGCCGTCGAAGCCGATCGTCGCGGGTCAGCAGGAGTGGCGCGCGATCACGGTCCGCGTCAACAGGGCCGGCGTCACCGTTCGGGCGCGCGACGGGTATCTGGCGAAGTGATCAACCGCAGCATCAGTCCGACCTCGAACGTCGCCAGCAGGCGGCGCTTGAGCCCGGCGTAAGGCTGCCGGCCGGCGACGAGATCGATCATCACCTCGCGGATCGCGGAGCTCTGTTTCAGGGCGTCGATCAGCAGGCCCGTGAATCGCGGGCGGAAGAATCCGGCTTTGAGACGCGCGGCGCGGCGCAGTTCCGGATGCAGCTCGTCGCGGACCGCTTCGGCATAGCGCTGCGAGGCCGACGAACCCATGACGGCCGCCGCCGCGAGCTGTCCCGAACGGAGCGCGAAGAAAATGCCTTCGCGCGTGATGGGATCGACCAGTCCGGCGGCATCGCCGACCAGCATCCATCCCGCGCCTGCGGGCCGCTCGCGATCGACATCCGCCGCGCTGAGCGACGGAATCGGCCAGGCGTAGCGCCGTCGTGGAAGACCCGCCGCCGGCGGATATTCATCCAGCCATTTGTCCGTCACGGCGTGCATCGTCGCCGTCGTTGTTTCGTCGGCCTGCGCGCAGGCGCCCACGGCCAGATGGCCGGGACGGGGGAACGACCACAAATAGCCCCTCGGCCGATCGACGAAGCGAATCACGATTTCCGTCGTCTCGATTCCATCGACGTAAGAACCCGCGGCAAGGGAAAGCTGGCGGCGTTCGAAGGCCCGGAAGACCTGTTTGCGGACGATCCCGCCGGCGCCGTCCGCGCCGATCAGCCAGGGCGCCCTGGCTTGACCGATCGTCCACCCCGAGCCGTCACGCGACAGGTGTGCCGCCCGCTCGGCGATGGGCACCGCTCCGGCGCCCACGGCGCGCTCGAGCAGCGCGGCATCCAGGCGTTCGCGAGGAAACACCTTCAACGCGTCGCGATCCGGCATGGCGACGGTCGCCGAGCGGCCCGCGGCCTCGAAAATGATGTGTTCGATCGACTGCCCGGGGGTCGGGTGGGGCAGGTCGGCGGCGAACTCGAGCGCCCGTCCGGTCACACCGCCGCCGCACGGCTTCTCGCGCGGATGACTGGGGTCGACGAGGGCCACGCGCGCGCCGCGTTTGGCGAGGGTCCAAGCCGCCATGGTTCCCGCCGGCCCTGCGCCGATGATGAGGGCGTCAAAATCGGGCACTTTTCAATCTTGCGTCCCGCGACCAAAACCGGCCAGTGGGCGTCCTAAGCAAAGGACGGGCAGCCGTCGTATCCCATTATTAACGGACCGGCCGTGCTAGCACCCTTATTGCAGCAGTTGCGGATCAGGAGCGGCTCGGCCACAATGGCAGTCGTCGGCATGCCCGCAGCAGATTTCAAGGGCGCCAGCCCCAACGCACATCTCTTGGTCGGTGAAATGCCTGCCCCGGAGCAGCTCAAGGGGAGCTGGTGGGAAGGGACCGGGATATCGCTCGTCGTGCACGCCGTCGTGCTCGGCGCGCTGATTTACACCGCGACCCACCTCCAACAGGTTGTCGATACCGTCAAGAGCGCCCCGGAGACGATCAATCTCATCTTCCTCGACAAGCCCGGCCCAGGCGGTGGAGGGGGCGGAAGGCCAAAAGACCCAGAGCCGCCGCGCAAAGCTGAGATCGTCGCGACGAAACCGGTAGAGGTCAAGCCGACGCCGAAGCCCGTGGACGTTCCCACGCCGCAGCTTTCGATTCCGGTCCAGACGCCGCAGGCAGTGCAGACGCTGCCTGGATCGATCGCGCAGATCGACGCGGCCGTCGGGACCGGCGCCGGCGGTGGCGGCAAGGGAACCGGCATCGGAACCGGAACCGGCAACGGCGCCGGACCCGGCGAGGGCGGAGGATATGGCGGCGGCGTTCGCCAGGCCGGCAACGGCATCACCTCGCCGGTCCTCGTGAAGGAAGTGAAGCCGAACTACACCGGCGAGGCGATGCGCGCGAAGCTCCAGGGGAGCGTCGAGATGGAAGCGGTCGTGCTTCCCGACGGCACGGTCGACGCCAGGAGCCTGCGCATCACGCGGTCGCTCGATTCCACGTTCGGCCTCGATGAAGAGGCGAAGAAGGCCGTCCGCCAGTGGCGCTTCCGTCCCGGCATCGAGGTCCGTACCGGCCAGCCCGTACCCGTCCAGGTGATCGTCGAGCTGACCTTCACATTGCGCTGATTCGCCGCGGCTAGTTCCCGCCCTTTCTTCGGATCGCGTAGTCAATCCAGCACGCGTCCGGCATCGCGCTCACGTCGAAGTCGTCGATCGCGGTCCCAGGCCGCGGCGCGCCCGGCGCGGGGGCGGTTCCCTGAATCGCCGGATCCAGCGCGTGCGCGATCTGCGTCTGAATGTCCTCGAGATGCAGCTTCGTTTCGCGATCCGACGTCCGCGTCAACGCGGTCTTCAGATCCGCGTCGAGCGTCTTGAGCTCTCCCCGGAAGAACGCACGGGCGTCGTCGGACGCGGCCTGACGGCCGTTCACGCGATCCGCGAGCGTCTCGACGTACGCGCGATGCAGGTTGCGGCGATAGGCGTCGACGACGACCGGGCCGTCGCCATACACCTCGCTCCAGATGCCCTTGCGGACGTCGGCGAGAAAATCCGTCGCACGATACGCGGCGGTGCCGTCGAGCGCTTCCTGCTCGACGAGGCGGTTCACGCGTGCGCTGCTCAGCAGCGAGTTCAGAACGCGGCGCTGGCCGGTCTCGATCCGATCGAGGACCCCCACCGGCTCGATCCGGCGCAGAATCTCAGGCTTGACCAGCCACGCGGGCGTCTGGAACGCGTTCGCGTTGAGGAACTGCACGGCGCGCAACTGCCGCTCGCGCGGCACCGGCGTGAAGATGAGGCCGTTCTGGCCGACGTACTTCTCCTGCGAGTTGAAGCCGCCGACGATGGCGGCGACGTGGCTCAGTTCGGTCGACCATTGCCCGAGCAGGCGTCCGTACAGCTCGTCGAGGTCCTTGTAGTCCTCGCCGGGCCTGGCGGTCGTCGCCGGCATCAGCATGTCGATCACGCGCTGCAGGTTCTTCATCCCGAGCGTCGTCGACGCCACCGCATCTTCGTCGCCGACCGATTCGGTGAGCTCGCCGGGGTCCGCGCCGCGCGATCCGGCCGTCGAAAAACGGAGGTACGGCTTCGCGTCCTGCTCGCGCGCCCATTCGTCAAGGGTCTTCCGCTCGTCCTCCGGCGATTGCGCGCCGGGAATCGGCTTGTATCCCCACATCGTCGCCCACTTGTCGTACGGCCCGATCCGCGGCACCAGGTCGGCGGGATTGATCTTGTCCTCCGGCTGCACGACGTAGTTGAACCGCGAGTAGTCCATCAGCGTCGGCGTGTGGCCCATTTCCTTCAGAAACTGCGCGTCGCGCAGCTTTGCCGCCGGATACATCGAGCTCGCCTTCATGTTGTGCTGAAAGCCGAGCGTGTGGCCGACTTCGTGGCAGACGACGTACTCGATGAGGCGTCCCATGAGATCGTCGGGAAGCGGCAGCGTCCTGGCGCGCGGATCGAGAGGGCCGACCTGCACGAAGTACCAGTCTCGGGCGAGGTTCATGACGTTGTGGTAGAACTGGATGTCGGCCTCGATAATCTCGCCGCTGCGCGGATCGTGGATGTGCGGCCCGACGGCGTTTTCGGTCGTGGAAGGGAGCCACCGGATCACCGAGTATCGGGCGTCCTCCGGGCTCCAGTCGGGATCCTGCGACGGCGGCGGCGCCTCCTTCGCGACGATCGCGTTCTTGAAGCCCGCGGCCTCGAACGCGGGCTGCCAGTCTTCCACGCCCTTCTTCAGATACGGAATCCACTTCGTCGGCGTCGCCGGATCGATCCAGTAGACGATCGGCTTCACCGGCTCCGACAGCGCGGCGCTCGGATCCTTCTTCTCCAGCCGATAGCGCGTGATGAAACGGCGTTCCGGAGATTTGTGCTCGTCTTTGCCGTAATCGATCGTCGACGTCGAGAAATAGCCGACGCGCTCGTCGAAGAGCCGCGGCTGCATCGGCTTCTCGGGCAGCAGCACCATGCTGTAGTGCATGACGACGCTGGCGCTGCCGGGACGCGCCGGTGGGGCTCCGCGGCCGCCGCCAGGCGCCGGCGCCGGGGTACCGCCGCCGCGCCCGCCGCCCTCGTCGGGAGGATTGTTATAGGTCTGGATCGCCTCCACCTCGATGTTCTCGGGGAAGGCGGCCGTGCGATCGACAAACGATCGCGACTGATCGAACGTGCGGGCGCGCACGCGCGTCCGGCCGCTGAACTCCGGCACGTCGCTGGTGAAGAGGCGCGTCACTTCGATCACGGGGGCGTCGTTCTTCCCGAGCGCGTCGATGTTGAACGACATGATGATCGGGTCGTAATTGGCGTCGTGCACGGCGCGCGCGATCGGCGTCTTCGAGTCCGCCGTGATCTCATACGAGACGCTGCGCAGGAACACGCGATCGCCGCGGCGCTCCCATCGGACGACGCGGTTGCCGGCCGCCTGTCCGCCCTGGCCGGCGCCGAGCGTCGTGCTCTTGATCTGGCTCACCCATAGAAACTCGCGTCCGAGCTGTTCCCTGGGGATCTCGTAATACAGCCGATCCTTGAGGCGATGGACCGTGAAAACGCCCGTCTTCGAGACGGCGTCCTTGGTGATGACGCGTTCGTACGGACGGATCACCGGCTCGCGCGCCGGGCCTCCGCGGCCGCCGCCGGCGTCTTGTGTCTGAGGATCCTGCTGCTGTTGGGGCGGCGGATCCTGCGCATAAGCAGACGCGCCCGCCACCAGCGCTGCGCACACGGGCAGAGCCAATCGAATCATCTTCATCCATGCCTCCCGGACGAGGCCCAGCTTATATCAGCGTGAGCGAGCTGGAGCCGGATCTACGAGCGGGGAAGCTCGACGCGGACGACGTCCGGCAGCTTGGTACGTACGGCGGCGGGTACCTTCACCGACAGCGTCCCGGCCTCGAAGGTGAACGGCACTTTCGAGCCATCGCGCAGGAGCGTCACCGAAATCGGAATGCCGACATGGCGGAGCGTGAGCGTCACATCGCCGGGTGGGACCATGTCTTTTTCGTACGGACTGTTGCCTGCGAACTCGGGCAGGGCGAACAGGTATCGCGTCGTGCCGCGGCCTGTCGCCGGCACGGACGCCTCCTCGGAATCCGGAAGGGGGCCGGCTTTCTTGATGGCGTCGCCGTTCTCGGCCATCCATTTCGCGACGACCGCCATGTTGGCGTAGGCCGCCGGCTCCAGCTCGCCGCTCGGCATCGGGCCGATCCCCAGCAGGTAGTTCACGCCCAGCGCGCGGCTTTGCGCGAGCTGTCCGAGGACGTAGCCGTTGGCGCGGTACGGCTGCGGCACGTACGACCAGT
Organism: Vicinamibacterales bacterium; assembly: GCA_035495955.1. Lineage (GTDB taxonomy): Bacteria > Acidobacteriota > Vicinamibacteria > Vicinamibacterales > 2-12-FULL-66-21 > JAICSD01. Next base: position 12,014 of record DATJFE010000011.1, read on the forward strand.
TGTTCGTCCACGTGTTGCAGAACTCCGCCCATTCGGTCGCCTTCTTCGCCGTCGCGAGCGTTCGCTCGTAGGTGATGTAGTCGCCGTGCCCGTGCAGCCGCGGGTTGATCACGATTCCCGGCTGCAGTTCGCGAATGCGCTCGACGCTGATGACCTGGTCGGCGTTCGGAATCGACGGCTTGCCGTCGAACCAGAGCACGTCGATCTTTCCATAACTCGTGAGGAGCTCCTCGACCTGTCCGCGCACCATTTCTGCGTACGCTTTCTGATGCGCGGCGGTTTCGGCGGCGGTGTGGACGATCGTCCTCGGCTTCAGATCCGCGTCCAGCGCGGGAATCTCCGGATGCTCGCTGCCGTGGTAGAGGAAATTGTTCCAGTCGCGATCGAAATGCCAGTCCGGACCGGAGAAATAGAGGCCCACCTTCATGCCGTTGCGGCGGCAGGCCTCGACGTACTCCTTCACGAGATCGCGGCCGCCCATGTAGTTCGCCGTGTTGAACCCGCCAAACTTGCTGGGCCACAGCGCGAATCCATTGTGGTGCTTCGTCGTCAGGACGGCGTACTCGAATCCCGCGGCCTTCGCGGCCTTCAGCCAGTTGTCGGGATCGTACTTCGTTGGATTGAACTCCTTCGCCAGGGCCCAGTACTGGTTCGGCGTCACCGGCCAGGGCTTGCCTTCGAGGTTGTAGTCGCTGTCGCGGACGATGCGCTGGACTTCCTCCGGCGTGAATTTCTCCTTGTGCGCAGCGATCTTTCGTCCGGGGATGTCAGACCATCCGATGTTGATCCCTTTGACCGACGCGGGATCGAAGTGGAGGAACAGCCCGAACGCCGCTTCAGGAAACCACTGCGCATCGGGATGTGTGTTGCGAGTCTGTGCCTGGCCGCCCTGGAAGGCGGCCAATAGCACGAACAGCGGCGTCAGGGCTCTGATCATGGCGATTCCTTGGAGTGACTCATCGGCCGATGGATTTGCCGATGGCGGCAAGTTCGTCGAGGAATGGCGCCGCAATCAGGCCATTCTTCTGTACGGGCACATCCCATGTGACGGCCGCCCCGGCGTGCTTCAGCGTGGAGGTGAACTCAACGACCTGCACCGGCGTGAAACGAGGCTCGCCCATACCCCACGTCGCGCCGAGATACGACAGCACGTGCGCCTGCGCGCCGTCGACGACGCCGTTCTCGGCGCGCCGGATCTCGATGCGAGCGGGATCGCTCTGTTCGCCGGCCGTGTAGTCCTCGTGCGGCGTCAGCGAGATGAGCCGCCGAACGACGCCGGGATTGAAAGCCAGGGCGCTCGAAGGATTGCCCGCACGCGCCGCAGCGGCAAACGACTCAAAATTGGGAGCCTCGGTTCGGCGATACATCGCGTTGGGCCAGTAGCAGCCGTCGAACCACCAGCCCGATACCTTCGTGCCCCAGCGCAGGGACCACTCCCGAATGATCTGCTCCCATTGCCGCTGGAACTCGACGTTCGAATGTCCTCCGTTCTCCCACTGCAGCGCGGCACGCGCCGCGCGATCGCCGTTCGGCGCACCGGCCGGCAGGTAGACGATCAGCTTGATGCCGCGCTTCGCCAGCGCCGAGGCCATGTCGGCGATCAGATCCCGGCGCGAGAGGTGAGTCGGCTGGATGCCGACGATCCGGTCGTACGTCGCATTGGGCGCATCGTAATAGCCCGAGTTCTGACCGATCGTGAGGATGTGGTACGACGCCCCGACGGACGAGAGCTGCGACGCCAGCCCCTCGACGTCGAATCCGTCGATGAGCGCGTTCCAGTTCTCGACCGACATCGTCACGCCATCCGTCCGCTGCCGCCAGTCCGCCAGATAGTGCGTCATGACGCCGAAGCCCGCGTCCGCCATCCACCGGGCGCGGCCGCTGCTGGAAGCGCCCGGCGTCGCGCCGCGCCCTCCCGTGGAAACGTCGCTGCTTCGGCGAGGCAGGCTCGCCTCGGGTTGGACGTCGGGCCTGATGGTGACCGACTTCGCGGTCCAGTCGACCGTCACCGTCGTCCCGTCGGCGAACGTCGTCCGCTCCGTCGTTCGGGCGGCGTCAAGGAATTCGTGCCGCGTCAGTTCCAGGAGGCCGACTCGCCCGTGGAGCGCCGCCATGCGTCGAATCTGCTCGATTCCCGTCGGGTCGGTGCCCATCGACGGCGCGCTGCCGTACAGGAAGCCGCGCAGGTTCGACGGCGACTCGGTCGTCACGATCGCGTCGTGGTAGACGAGGTCGTACAGCGGAATGGGGATCGCGTCGTGCGACGTCTCGTCGTTGCCGCTGCCGGGATTGCGATTGAAGCGGGACGTGGCGTAGTCCACGTACGGGATCATCCAGTCCGCGCCGTCCTCGACCCCGACGATCCCGAGATTGTGGCGGACCCAGTTGCAGACGAGCGCGCGATCCCGCATCGACTCGGTACGCGTGCTGGCATGTTCGGGATGGAAATCCTGATCGGGCGGAATGTAGCCGAACACATCCAGGTAGCTGCCGCGCGGCCGAATGCCGTGCTCCGCCATGAGCCGGTAGTTCTTCTGGACGTGTCCAAGCATGTAGCGGTTGTTCAGGTACGCCTGGGGACCGCCGTCCCAGTAATTCATCATCGGAATTGCGCCGTCCTTCCAGTCGTGCGGATGGAAGCGGGTCCCGGGAAACTGGGTTGACGGCAGTGTGGCGTCTTCCTCCCGGACAGCGAGATCCTTGTTGAACGACGGGGCGTCGGGATAGTAATCGCGATATTGATCGTGCAGCCAGCAGGTGTCGCCGATCTCCTGACACGTATCGAAGAACGTTTTCATGCCCTGCCAGCCGCCGCCTTCGCCGTTGGGCGGGAGGCCGTCAGGATGCTGGCGGTCGTAACCGAGCTGCGGCCATCCGGACAGGCTGACGTTGACGCGCCCGAACCCGGCGGCCTTCATCGCCCTTAGCCGCGACGCATGTTCGACAAAGGTCGTGAGCTGATGGTTGCGCTCGGGATGCGCCCTGTCGAATCGCGGGCTCTCCGGATTCACGTTGCGAAGGACACGGGCACCAGCCATCGGCGCGCCGATCAAGTCCGCGACGAGGGGACTGCGCGAGATCTTCTCTTTGAGCGACACGTAGAGTCCGGTGTCCATCGCGTACCGGCGATACCGCTTCGCCAGATCGACATAGTTGCCCTGCGGCAGAAATGCCATGCGCAGGCGGCGCATGTAGCCGAAGCGGCCGAGTTGCGGCCGCCACGAAGGGCCGATCGACGTCGGGCCGCCAGCCGGATGCGAGAAGGTATACGCCGCGTCGTCGGGCGTCTCGACGATCAGCATCATCGCGGCGGAGCCCTTCTGAAATCCCCACCACGACATCGACCAGGATTCGATGAGATGACTCTGGATGATGCTCGTGTCCTCTTGCGCGCGGTGGATCGGGAAGTAGGGCGTGGGCCAGTCGCGCGGCAGCAGCTCGCCGTTGTCGTTGCTCAGCACTGTCGCATCGATCGTCCGCCCGTCTATCGACGTGGGCCAGTGCAGCTCTCGAATCGTCGTCGCGCCCTCGAGCGCCGACACGTCGAACACGAGATCCTCATCGGGACCGCCTTCGAGCGCTATGGCCAGGACGAGACGCAGATCCGGCGCGCCGGCGTCCTGCGGCGCGCGAAGTCCGCCGATCGTGATTTTGATCCCGGTCTCGTAACCGGTCCTCCACGGCACGATGTGGATCTGCGAAGCATCGGCCAGCCGAAACCATCGATCGCGGCCTGCGGTCCTCGCCTGCAGGTCGGTGCCCGAGGACGGCACCATGCGCCACTCGGTTCCTGCGGAGCGCACCGCGAGCGACAGATCGGCGTCGCGCACGAGGACGGTATTGCGGCGTCCGGCAATCCTCCACATGCCGGCGTCGTGCGACACGGTGATCGCCGGAGCGCCCCATTCCTGCGGGGGCGCCTGGAGTCCGAGCAGCAGCAGGACGGCGTACGCCGCCGGTTTGTGCATCACCGCGCCTCCGTTCGAGGGCCGTTGATACTATACTTTAGCGGTAAAGTAAACCTGATCCCTCGCAGTCCGTGCGCGCAGGAGGTTTCCGTGCGACGTCTCGTCCGCTCGTGCCAGATTGCACTCGCCGGATTGCTCGCCGCCGCGCCGCCGGCCGGCGCGCAGAGCCTGATCCGCGTCGATCGCCGCGCGCACATCGCCCGGGCCGATCTCGACTACGCGACGCCGGCCGCACGGCCCGAGGAGGGCATGCCGATCGGGAACGGACGCATGGGCAGTCTGATCTGGACGACGCCGTCGGCGCTGAAGCTGCAGATCAATCGCGTGGACGTGCACGCCATGGACAGCACGACCTTCAGCTTTCCACGCGCGGACTCGGACTACGGCTATGGATGCGGCTTTGTCGACATCACGGTTGCCGGCGCGGGCGCGGACGTCTTTTCCGGAAGTGGCTTCCACCAGCATCTCTCGCTGTACGACGGCCTGATGACCGCGCGCGGCGACGGCCTGGTCGCGCGCGCGTTTGCGTGGCCGGGCGGCGACGTGATGGCGATCGAAGTCGACGATCGCCGCGCGCAACCGGACGCCATCACGGTCGACCTGCGGATGCTGCGGTATCAGGGACAATACGCGCCCGGGCGGACGGCGGAGCTCGCGCGAAACCACAGTGTCGTGTTCCGGACCGCGGCGCACACGGCCACCTCGACGATCGGCGTCGAGGTCGGCCGCATCATGCTCACGCAGGAATACCGCGAGGGCGCGTTCTACGATTCCTCGGCCGTGGCGATCGCGGCGATCGGACGTCCGGCCCGCGCCCGGTATCTCAATCAGACGACCGTGCAGCTGGCCGCGTCGCCCGGGCGGGGACGGTTCACGATCCTGATTGCCAGCGCGGCGAGCGACAAGCCTTCAGCCGGCGCGGCGGCGATCGCGATCGAGGCGCTGAAAAAAGCGGAAGGACGGACGTTCGAGTCCCTGCTGCAGGAGACCGCCGGCTGGTGGGCCGATTTCTGGTCGAAGAGCGGGGTGTACTTGCACAGCGCTTCCGGCCAGGCTGACTTCATCGAAGCCAACTACGACTATTTCCTCTATCTGATGGGGTCCAGCTCGCGCGGCGCTTTTCCGCCACGCTTTGGCGGGATGTTGTGGCAGACCGATGGGGACATGAGCCGCTGGGGATCGCAGTACTGGTGGGCAAACACCATTGCGTACTACGCCAATCTCACGGCCGCGAATCGTCCGGAGATCGTCGATCCGGTCTTCCGGCTGTATACGGGAATGCACGACGCGGCGGCGCTCGCGGCACGCCAGCAGTGGGGCAGCCAGGGCATCTGGATTCCGGAGACAACGTTCTTCAACGGACCCGAGCGGCTGCCGGACGCGATCGCGGCGGAGCTGCAGGATCTCGTCCTCGCCCGGAAGCCGTTCGAACAGCGGTCGCCCGGGTTCGACGCGTTCGCCGAGAACAAGAACCGGCACAACAGCCGGTGGAACTACCGCGCCGACGGCACATGGGAGCAGGGACGCTACGTGTTCGCGTCGAAAGGCACCGGCATTTTCGGCCACACGTCGCACATTCTCGGCGTGGCCGCGCGCGTGGGCGCGCTGGCGTGGCAGCGCTATCAGCTCACCGGCGATACCGACTGGTTCCGCGCGCAGGGTTACCCGTTCATCCGCGGCGCCGTGGAGTTCTATCGCAACTTCCCCAACCTCCAGAAGGACTCGAGCGGCGTGTACCACATCAACCACACGAACAGCGGCGAGTCGGCGTGGGATTCGCGCGACGCGTCGTACGAAGTCTCGTGCATGCACATGATCTTTCCGCTCGCGATCCGCGCGTCGGAGGTGCTCGGCGTCGATGCGAATCTCCAGCCGGCGTGGAAGGAAGTCCAGGAGCACCTGGTGCCCGCGCCGGCGCGCGGCCGCTGCGGCACGGGCAGCGAAATCGCAGACGAGCCTCCGACGGGCTCGGCGTCGTCCCGAGCGGCGTCGAGCGACGACCGCCCGTACGGGGCGTTCGTGTACAACGGCGAGGGGGCGATCGAGCCAATCGGGCCCGAGGCCGACCTGAAGCGCCGCTTCCTCGGCTTCACTCGCCTCGGCAGCTTCATCGACCCGCAGGGAAGCGGCGGCCCGCAGGTCTTCCGCAACCGGCTTCGGCTGCGCGAAGGCCCGGGGGCGATCGATGCCGAGCACATCGCCGGGCTGGCGACCGGGCTGCACACGTCGATGCTCAACAGCCATCCGGAATCGCTGACGAACGAAGAGGCGATGAGCCTCTTCAACGGCTGGCCGAAAGACTGGGATGCCGCATTCGTGCTGCTCGCGCGCGGCGATTTCATCATCAGCGCGGCGCAGAAAGACGGGCGGGTGCCGCTCGTCGAGATCCGGTCTCGGCTGGGCGGCCCGCTGCTGCTCGAGAATCCGTGGGCGAGTGGAGCCAGCGTGTACCGGAACGGCCAGCGCCGCGAAGATCTATCGGGCCGGACGCTGGCGATCGCGACGACGAAGGACGAGACCGTCGTCCTCGTGCCCCGCGGCTCGACGCCGGATGCCGTCGAGTTCGACGCCGCCGAGACCTTCCATCGTCGCGCGGCGCGGCTGCGACCGTGACGAGGTCAGACCTCGCTGTCGTCGCCCTTGCTCTGGCGAAGATTCTCCGCCGCCTGCGCGATCGGGATCCGCTCGCGCTTCGGTTCGGTCGGGTATCCGGCCGCTTGCCACGCCTCGAAGCCGCCCCTGAGCGGACGGACGTCCCGCCATCCGCGCTTCACGAGCTCTTGCGCCACACGGGCGCTCGAATGCTCGTGCGGTCAGGTGCAATACGACACGAGCAGGCCGTCGCGCGGGATTTCGTGAAGGTGCGGCTGCACTTCGTCCGGCGGGACACGGATCGATCCCGGGATCTGCCGATCGGAGTGCTTCCACGCATCCGGCGCGCGCGAATCGAGAAAAGTGATTGGCTCGCCCGCGTCGAGCCGGCGCTTTGCGTCTTGAGGAGAAATACGGTTGGGTTCCATGGAGGTTCCTCGACCGTGGAATTGCAAGCGCCTGGCCAGACGCATCTCGATCAGCTTGCGACCGCCTCGTCGATAAGCTACAGCCATCTCATAAACGGTGATGGCCATACGGCTGGCAACGCGAGCGAGCGCCGCGAGCGAGCCACGCGCGCGGAAGCGCGCCGGCGCAGCGGCGCGCGACGCGCGTCTAGGGGAGTCCGAGGGGCAAAGCCCCTCGGGTGAGATTAGTCGTATCGTCGCTTGTCGATCAACAGTGCGCTCAGGATCCAGCTCACGAGACTGATGAAGATCGATCCAAGCAGAGCGGCGCCGAAGCCGTGGACGCTGAAGCCTGGCACCAGCCACGCGACGAGCGCCAGACAAACGGCGTTCACGATGAAGATGAAGAGGCCGAGCGTCAGGATCGTGAAGGGGAGCGTCAGCAGAATGAGCAGGGGACGGACGAGAGCGTTCACGAATCCAAGAATGATCCCGGCGACGAACGCGGAGCCCGGTCCCGCGACCGCAATGCCGGGAATGAGGTTCGCGGCCAGGAAGACCGCCACGCCGTTCAGGATCAACCGCAGGAGAAAGCGCATGGACCCTATTCTGCGCGCAACGCGGCAATCGGGTCGACTCGCGTCGCGCGGCGTGCCGGGACATAGGCGGCGAGAGCGGCGACGGCGAGAAACAGCCCGGCGACCATCGTCAACATCACCGGATCGTGTGCACGGACGCCAAAGAGCAGCGCCTCGAGAAAACGGGACGCGAAGTAGGCGCCGGTGATGCCGATCGCCACGCCGATCCCGACCGTGGTCAGCGCCTGGCGCATCACGCCGGCGATGACGCGGCGCCGCGTCGCGCCGATGGCGATCCTGATGCCGAACTCGCGCGTGCGCGTGCTGACGGAGTAGGACAGCACGCCGTAGAGACCCAGCGCCGCGAGCAGCACGGCGATCGCCGCGAATCCGGTCGCCGTGAATCCATAGAATTTCGGCGTGGCCACCTGCCGCGCGATCAGATCGTCGAGCGGCGTGGCGTCGAACACCACCGCATCGGCCTCGACACGCGCGGCAGCCGCCCGAACCTCGGCCGCCAGCCCTGCGTCGCGCCCTGCCCTGACCAGATAGGTGGGCGAGCCGAATCCGTGCTTCGTCTGCGTCGGCAAGTAAATCGCCGGATACTCCGGGCGATCCAGATTTCCCGGCCGCGTGTCGCCGGCGACGCCGATGATGGTCAGGCTCGGCCAGACGTTGAACGCGATCGGCTGTCCGACGGCGTCGCCCGCCGGAAAATATCGCCGCGCGAATGTCTCGCTGACGATGGCGGACGTTGCCGTCGCGCTGCGATCGCGGCCCGTGAAGTCGCGGCCGCGAAGGGGGATGCGGAGTGTGGCGAAGACGTCCGGCGAGACCCTCTGAAACGAGATGTTATCGCGCCGCTTCACGCCGCCGACGGACAGATCGAATCCGATCGACGTGGCGTCGAGCGAACGCTCGACCGCGGCCACGGAGGTCACGCCGGGAATGGCGCGAAGCGCGGCGGTCAGCGCGTCGTGGAAGGCATATTGCGCAAGCGGTTCGCGAATCCGCGGCGGCACCGCGACGCGGAAGGAGTAGACACCGCGCGAATCGAGACCGCGGTCGACGTTTATCATGCTCACGAAGCTGCCGAGCAGGAGCGCCGCGCCGGCCAGCAGCGTCACACCGGCGGCGGTTTCCGCGATCACCAGCAGGCGTGATGGGCGGTGCAGCCTTCCCGCGCTTCCGCCGGCTCCGCGCCAGGAGGCCGCGTCAGTCAAATGACGGCGCCACAGGCGCGAGGCGCTCCACAGGCCGACGGCAAGCCCGGCGCCGGCCGCGATCGCGAAGGCAAAAGCGAGCACGGTCGTGTCGACGCGGATGTCGGGCAGCCGCGGCAGCACGTACGGGGGAAGGCGCCGGACGAGCGCGACGCTCAGCGCCGCGCCAGCGCATCCGGCCACGCCGCCGCAGACGCCGATGATCGAGGACTCGAGGATCGCGTAGCGGGCGATGTCGGCGCGTGAGGCGCCGAGCGCGATCCGGACCAGCAGTTCGCGGTGCCGTGCGGCCGCGCGCGCCAGCAGCAGGTTGGTGACGTTGGCGCACGCGATGAAGAACACGAACAGGACGGCCGTCTGAAAGATCAGCAGCACCCGGCGCACGCGGCGCGTCTGCTCCACGTGCGCGCTGACGATCTCGATCCGCCATCGCTGATCGGTCCGTGCCGGCATCAGCGTGTTGACTTCGGCGGTCGCCTGCTCCAGCGTGACGCCGCGGGCGAGCAGTGCGAACGTCGGCATGAGCGTCAACCCGCCCGTCTCGGGACCCGCGGGCCTCGGGATCTTGAGCATGGGGATCCAGAACTCGGGTGCGTCCTTCAATTCACCTTCCGCACTCAGACTCATTCCCGGGTACGCCTGCGAGGGGAACCCGAAGCCCTCGGGCATGACGCCAATCACGCGATGCGGTTTCGCGTCGAGGAAGATCGTGCGCTCGACGACCTCCGGCGAACCGCCGAATCGCCGCAGCCACGTGCCGTGTTCGAGCAGGACGACGCGTTCGTTTCCCGGCAGCTCGTCGTCGTTCGTGAACGTCCGCCCGAGGGCCGGGGCGACTCCCGTCGCGCGGAACAGCGAGACCGAAATCCCCGCGCCGTTGAGCCGCACCGGCTTGGGGACGCCGGTGAGCGAGTATGCCGTGCTCCCGTAGGATCCGATTTCGGCGAGTGTGCGGCTCGTCGCGCTCCATTCGGCGATCTGCCCTGACGTGAGTCCGGCGCGCAGCGGCTCGCCGCCGGTCCGCGACGGCAGGAGCTGGACGACTCTGACGAGCCGATCGGCTGTTGGAAAGGGCAGGCGCCGCAGCAGCACGCCGTAGACGACGCTGAACACGGCCGTCGTGGCGCCGACGCCGATGGCGATGGTGAGGACCGCGGCCGCCGAAAAACCAGGTGTGCGTCGCAGTCCGCGGATAGCGAACCGGAGGTCGCGAAGAGTGGCTTCCAACACCGCGCGAGAATACTCCAAAAGAAGAAGGCCGGCTGGATCGCTCCAGCCGGCCTCCACTTGCCAATCGACAATCCGTCGATCGTCAATCCCCAATCGTCAATTGCCAATCGGCAGCCGCCAATCGGCAATCGCCAATCAGTACATGCCGCCCATGCCGCCGCCGCCCGGCATGCCGCCGCCGGCCGATTCCTTCTTCTCCTCGGGGATCTCGGAGACGAGGGCTTCCGTGGTCAGCAGCAGGGAGGCGATCGACGAGGCGTTCTGGAGCGCGGTGCGGACGACTTTCACGGGGTCGATGACGCCGGCCGCCACCAGATTCTCGTACTTGTCGGTCGCCGCGTTGTAGCCGTCCTCGCCCTTCGCGTCCTTCACCTTCTGGACGACGATGGATCCTTCCTGGCCCGCGTTGGTCGCGATCCAGCGGAGGGGCTCTTCGATCGCCTTGCGGATCAGATCGATGCCCACCTTCTGGTCGTGGTCCGCCTTGAGGCCTTCGAGCGCCTTGCCCGCGCGGATGAGCGCCACGCCGCCGCCGGGGACGATCCCCTCTTCGACGGCCGCCTTGGTCGCGTGCATCGCGTCCTCGACGCGCGCCTTCTTCTCCTTCATCTCGGTCTCGGTGGCCGCGCCGACCTTGATGACGGCGACGCCGCCCACGAGCTTCGCCAGCCGCTCCTGCAGCTTCTCGCGGTCGTAGTCCGAGGTCGTCTCCTCGATCTGCGCGCGGATCTGCTTGACGCGGCCCTCGATCGCGCCCTGCGCGCCCGAGCCCTCGACGATCGTCGTGTTGTCCTTGTCGATCGTGACCTTCTTCGCCTTGCCGAGGTCATCGAGCTTGATGTTCTCGAGCTTGATCCCGAGGTCCTCGGTGATCGCGCGTCCGCCCGTCAGTGTCGCAATGTCCTCGAGCATCGCCTTGCGGCGATCGCCGAAGCCCGGCGCCTTCACGGCCGCCGCCTGCAGCGTGCCGCGCAGCTTGTTGACGACCAGCGTCGCCAGCGCCTCGCCGTCGACGTCCTCGGCGATGATCACCAGCGGACGGCCCGCGCGCGCCACCTGCTCGAGCAGGGGCAGCAGGTCCTTCATCGAGCTGATCTTCTTTTCGTGAATCAGGATGACCGGATTCTCGAGCACGACTTCCATGCGCTCGGGATCCGTCACGAAGTACGGCGAGAGATAGCCGCGGTCGAACTGCATGCCTTCGACCACTTCGAGCGAGGTCTCCATCGACTTCGCCTCTTCCACCGTGATGACGCCGTCCTTGCCGACCTTCTCCATCGCTTCCGCGATGATCTTGCCGATCGTCTCGTCGCTGTTCGCCGAGATCGTGCCGACCTGGGCGATGGCGGTGCCGCTGACCGGCTTCGCCTGCTTCTTCAGCTCCGCGACGACGACCTCGACGGCCTTCTCGATGCCGCGCTTGAGCTCCATCGGGTTCGCGCCGGCGACGACGTTCTTCGCGCCCTCGCGGAAGATCGCCTGCGCGAGCACGGTGGCCGTGGTGGTGCCGTCGCCCGCGATGTCGGACGTCTTGCTCGCGACTTCGCGCACCATCTGCGCGCCCATGTTCTCGAGCGCGTCCTTGAGCTCGATCTCCTTGGCGACCGTGACGCCGTCCTTGGTGATCGTGGGGGAGCCGAACTTCTTGTCGAGCACGACGTTGCGGCCCTTCGGACCGAGCGTCACCTTCACCGCGTTGGCGAGCTGGTTGACGCCGCGGAGAATCGCCTGCCGCGACTCTTCGCCGTACACAATCTGTTTTGCCATGGTTATGATCTCTCCTCGGTTATTTCGTGATGACGCCGAGGATCTCTTCCTCGCGCATGATGAGGTATTCCTCGCCGTCCAGCTTGATCTCCTGGCCGGAGTACTTGCCGAAGAGGATCGTGTCCCCTTCCTTCACGTCGAGCGGCGTCACTTTGCCGTCCTTCTCGACCTTGCCCTTGCCGACCGCGATCACCTTGCCCTGCTGCGGCTTTTCCTTGGCCGAGTCGGGGATGATGATGCCGCCGACCTTCTGCTCCCCCTCTTCGATCCGCTGCACGATCACGCGATCGTGGAGGGGACGGATCCGCACCTGCGTTGCTGTGGCTGCCATACGTCATTTGCTCCGTAATGTTGAGAAGTCTCGCGGCCAATCCGGGTCCGCGCCCGGCGTGTAGAAGGCTTAGCAATCAGCCTGGCCGACTGCTAATTCTATGCAACCCGGGCCGCCCTGTCAAGCAGTCCGAGGGACGGAGTGCTAACGTAGGCTGTGGGCCTGGGGGATTACGCCGTCCGTCTGATGCGGTATTCGGTGATCTTGCGAGCGATGGTGTTGCGGTGCAGGCCGAGGATGTCCGCCGCGTCGCCCAGATTGCCCTTCGTGCGTTGGAGCGCGCGCGCGATGAACATCTTCTCGAATTCCCGCCGCGCGTCGTCGTAATGAACGCCCTTGTCGAGCATTTCGGCGACGAGGCGCTCCATCTGATCCCGCACGGCGGCCTACGCCAGCTCGCGGCCAGACAGGCGGCGGAAAGCTTCGATGTACTTGTCCCGAGTCCGTTGGACGACGGTCTCTGGCAGCGACGGGACCGGCGGCTGCTTGTTCCAGCGGATCTCTTCGAGGTAGTCCCGCACGTATTGCTTGTCGAAACTGGGCACGGCGCCGCCCGGCGTGTACTGGTCGCGGGGCCAGAAGCGCGATGAATCCGGCGTCAGCACTTCGTCGATCAGGACGACGTCGGTCGCAGGATTGCCCGCGCCCACCAGTCCAAATTCAAATTTCGTGTCGGCGATGATGATCCCCTTCGACTCGGCGTGCTCGCAGCCGCGGCGGAAGATGTCGAGCGTGAGCGCCTTCAGGCGCGACGTCAGATCGCGGCCGATGAGGCGCGCCGCCTCGTCTTCGCTGATGTTGACATCGTGGCCGCTCTCGGCCTTGGTGGCCGGCGTGAAGATGGGCTCCGGCAGCCGATCCGACTCGCGCAGACCCGCGGGAAGACGGACGCCGCAGACCATTCCCGTCTGCTGGTACTCCTTCCAGCCCGACCCCGACAGATAGCCGCGCGCCACGCATTCAATCGGCACGGGCCGCGTCCGCCGGCACAGCATGGATCGGCCGCGGAGCGTTTCGGCGTGAGGCTGGAGCGACGCCGGGAACTTCGCGACGTCGGTCGCGATCACGTGATGCGGGACGAGATCCCCCATGCGCTCGAACCAGAACGCCGAGAGCTGCGTCAGCACCTTCCCCTTGTCGGGGATGCCCGACGCGAGGACATAGTCGAACGCCGAGATGCGATCGGTCGCGACAATCAGGAGCGCGTCGCCGACCTCGTAGATGTCGCGAACCTTGCCGCGGCCGTGCCGCGTGAGATCGGGAAACGACGTTTCAAGGATTGGGGCAGTGGAGATCACAAGAGTCGGCCTCGCGAAAGAAGCAGAAGCTTACAACAGAAACCGGGCTTTGGGCTTGAGGCTTTGGGCTTTGCGCCTTTCGGTTATTTGCCCTCGGGTTTGCGAAGCTTGATCGCGGCCCGCGTGGCGCGAAGGGCGATCGTCGGTCCGCCCCCGCGCACGGCGCCTTCCGCGTGCGATTCGCCTTCGCCGCTCGGCTTGAACGCGCCGTCGTCGAGGAACAGGCGTCCGTCGGTGGCCGATGCGTCGAGCGAATATCCTCCCGGCGGAGCGGTCAGATTGATTTCGCCGACGTTGTAGATCGTGAGCGGCACGGATCGGCTCATCACGACGTCGATGTCGGTGTTGCGGCCGTCGATCCGCGTCTCGGTGCGAAGGCCGCCGATCCGGACCTCGCCGCCAGTGGCGTTAATCCGGAGCGGCGGCTTGAGCGCGTCGATTCCGTCGATCCGCAGGTCCGTGTTTCGCGACTCGATTTCGAGCGGACCCGTAATGTCTCGCAGCGCCAGTTCGCCGCCGGTTGTGTCGAGCGCGAGCGCGCCGGCCGTCCGTCGGATTGTGCCGCGGCTGTTGCGGGCGCTGAGCTTCAGCGAGCCGGCGCCGTCGATGTCGAGAGGACCGCCGACGTGGGTGAGCTGCAGGTGCCCGGCGATGCCCGTGAGGCGCGTTTCGCCGCGAGCGCCCATGATGTCGGCGCTCGCAAGCTGGCTTGCGACGAATCGCCCGACGTGCGGTTCCATCCTGAGCGCCAGCCGCCGCGGCACTTTGATCGTGGCCGTCAGTTGGGGCGGCGGCACGTGACGGGTTGTCGTTTTCGTCAGCGCGTCGCGGTCGAGGTTCACGACAATCGCTTCGCCGACGCGATCCAGTTTCAGCCTGACCGCGGCGGCCGCCGCCTTCGCTTCGGCCGGGTCGTAACCGCGCGCGACCACGTGCAGCTCGGTCGCGATGTCGGTCCGGTCTTCGCCCGTCAGCGTGATATCGCTGTTCGCCAGAAGACTGAGGCGAACGGTCGTGACACTGGAATCGACCGCGATCGACTGGGAGACGTCGGCGGTCGCGCTCTCGCGGGCCCCCTGCACACCGCGGCGGAGATTCCTGAAGATGCTGCCGATGCTGACCGACTCCGAGCCGGGGGCCGGCGGGGGCGCCGTGAACTGATAGAGGACGACCCCGAGCACCACGAAGACCGAAATGAGCACTAACTCACGTTTTCCCATAGATTTGGCGGCAGTTTCCGTAGTAGAGTCACGGGGGATCGCCTCTCGGCCATCCGGATTCTAACCCCGACTGTTAGCGCTTACATGCGGTCCCGATTGCGTACGGCCCTCGTCCTGGCGTTGACGATCGGGCTTTTGGCGTTTTTTCTGCGCGGCGTCGACCTCGCCGGCGTCTGGACCGCGACCCGCCGCGCCGACGGCCGGCTGCTTGTCCTCGCCGTCTGCATCACGATGACGACGTACGCGCTGCGGGCGTTCCGGTGGCAGTACCTGCTGGCGGCGATCGGCCCGACGCACTTTTCGACGGCGTTTCGGACGACGGTGATTGGTTTTGCGGCGAGCTTCCTGCTCCCGGCGCGGCCCGGCGAAGTGCTCCGGCCGTTTCTGCTGGCGCGGCGCGAGGGGCTGCCGCCGACAGCGGCGTTTGCAACGATCATCCTCGAGCGCCTGCTCGATCTCGTCGTGGTCCTGATGCTGTTCGGAACGTTCGTCGCCCTGGTGGATCCGGCGTCGCTTGCCGGCGATCCGGCGATGTACGCACGGGTGAAGGCCGGGGGCCTGCTGGCGGCCGCCGCGTCGGTGAGCGGATTGGTCGTCTTCTTCCTGCTTGCCGGCCATCCGGAGCGTCTCGGCGAGTGGGCGCTCCGGATAGAGCGCGTGCTGCCCGAGCGGCTCGCGCGGGCGGTCGCCGGACTCGTGGCGACGTTCGCGCAGGGGCTGGCCGTCATGCGGCAGCCGCGCCGGCTGCTCGTTTCACTCATACTGTCGTTTCCGCTCTGGCTGTCGATTGCGGCGGGGATCTGGGTGACGTCGCGTGCGTTTCATATGACGTTCGGCTACCTGGGTTCGTTCCTCGTCATGACGCTTCTGGTCGTGGGCGTGGCGATGCCGACGCCCGGACAGATCGGCGGGTTTCACGAGATGTACAAGCTTGCGGTGATGACGTTCTTCGGCGTCCCCGAGAGCGCGGCGGTCGGCGGCGCGGTGGTGCTGCACGCCGTCTCATTTCTGCCCGTGACGCTGCTCGGCCTCGTCTTCATGACGCGCGAAGGGCTCACACTCGGCCGCATGCGCCAGATGGCGGCAGAAGAAAAGACGGAAGACGGAAGACGGAAGGCGGAAGATAGAACGCTGCAGGAAAAGGACGCGGCACGCGAGGGCCGGAGGGAACCGCCGCGAAGCGGCGGCCCGAGCGCGCAGCGAGGTGGGAAAGCTAAAGGGGCCCCACCGAGCGGAGTGATTAAATGAAATGCCCGTTCTGCGGCAATCTCGGCGACAAGGTCGTCGATTCGCGCGAGAGCAAGGAAGGCAACAGCATCCGCCGGCGCCGGGAGTGCCTTGGTTGCGGCAAGCGGTACACGAGCCGCGAGCACATCGAAGAGATCGAATACCGCGTCATCAAGAAGGACGGGCGTCCGGAGCCTTTTCAGCGGCAGAAGCTGATCGGCGGCCTGGTCCGCGCGTGCGAGAAGCGCCCCGTCAGCGTGCAGCAGCTCGAGGGCATCGCCGATCGCATCGAATCAGAGCTGCAGGATCGCCCCGATCGCGAGATCAAGACGACGGAGATCGGCGCGCGCATCATGGAGGAGCTGCGGCGGATCGACCAGGTTGCCTACGTCCGCTTCGCCTCGGTGTACCGCCAGTTCCGCGACGTCGGCGAGTTCAAGCGCGAGATCGACGAGCTGCAGAAGAGTAAACCGTAGGGGCGGTTTGCGAACCGCCGCTGCACTGAACAGGCCTGGCAGGAGACCCGGAGATCAGGATCTCTTCTTTTTCTCAAAAGAGAGAGTTTCTGCTGTTCTCGTGATCTCCTGTAAAGAAGATGAGCAGCGTCAAAGAATTCGCGCCGCGTCCGAAGCTGCCGCCGCGCAGGCCGGCGCCCCCCGCGCCGCCCGAACGGCGGCCGCTCCGCGACAATCCGCGCCTGATCCTCGCTGGCATCGTCCTGCTCCTCGGCAGCCTCGTCGCGATCATCCGCCTGTCCGACCGCACGACCCATCTGAATCCGGACGTCCTGAGCGAAGTCGTGCTCTATACGTTCTCGATCGCCGACGTCACGATGCTGGTGGCGCTCGGCTTCGTGCTGGCGCGCAACGTCATCAAGCTGTTCGTCGAGCGGCGGCGCGGGCTGCCGTTCTCGCGATTCCGGCTCAAGCTGGTCGCCGCGCTGCTCGGACTGACGATCGTGCCGTCGGTGCTCGTGCTCCTGGCGGGAAGCGAGTTGATCCGGCAGACGACGGCGCGCTGGTTCAGCCAGCCCGTCTCCGAAGTGCTCACGTCGGCGAATGCCATCGCGGGCACGTTCTATCGCGACCGCGAGGCGGTGGTGGCGGCGCAGGCGGCGCGGCTCGCGGCGGGCGTGTCCCCGCGCGCGCTCGCGAACGGCGACGTGGACGCCTTGAAGGCGTCGGTGTCGGCGCCGGTGATGGACGGGCGCGTCGGCATGGTCGAAATGTACCGGCTGCAGCCGGGAAGCGGCGGGAGGCTGGCCGTCGTGCCGGTCGTCGCGCTGCAGTCGCCGTCGCTGCCGCCCGGGCACCTGCGCGCGTCGTCCGATCGGCTGGCGGCGAAGATCGCCGGCGGCGGCACGGACACGCAGGCCCACGAGCCGCTCGACAAAGGCGGGGAGCTCGTGCGGGCCGGCGCGTTCGTCCGCGACGGCTCGGGGAAGCCGATCGGCATTGTCATCGCCAGCGATTTCCTGTCAGGCGATCTGGCGCAGCACGCGCGCCGCATCGCCCAGGCCTACGAGGACTACAGCCAGCTCCAGGTTCTGAAAAGACCGGTCGAAGGCGTCTACCTGTCGCTCTTCCTGATGATGACGCTGATGATTCTCGTCAGCGCCACATGGCTCGGTCTCTACCTGGCGAAGCGGATCACCCGGCCGGTCGCGATGCTCGCCGCGGGCGCAAAGGAGATCGGGGCCGGCCACCTCGACCATCGCATCGAACCGGAGACGCGCGACGAATTCGGCTCGCTGGTCGAGGCTTTCAACACGATGGCGGGCGAGCTGGCGACGAGCCAGCGCCGGCTCGAGCGATCGCGCGTCGAAATGGAGCGCAAGAACTCCGAGCTCGATGTGCGCCGGCGATACATCGAGACGGTCCTGGAGCGCATCGCCACGGGTGTCCTGTCGGTCGGCGCGGACGGCTGCGTCAGCACGATCAACGCCGCGGCAGTCCGCCTGCTCGACGTCGATCCGGGGATCGTCGGCGCGCGCGTCGAGCAGGTGCTCGGCCGCGAGGACCTTCAGCCGCTCGCCACCTTGATCGCGTCGATCGGCGCCGGCGCGTCGAAGCCGACGGGGCAGGAGATCGCGATGGCGCGCGACGGACGCGAAATCCACCTGGCTGCGGCGGTGACGCCCCTGCAGGGGGAGGAAGGCACGCGCGAGGGCCTGGTGCTCGTGTTCGACGACGTCACGCCCCTCGTGCGGACGCAGCGAGTCGCCGCCTGGCGCGACGTCGCACGGCGGCTCGCGCACGAAATCAAGAATCCGCTGACGCCGATCCAATTGTGCGCCGAGCGGCTCCGCCGCCACTTCGGCGGCGCGTCCGAGCCGACGCGCGCCCTGGTCGACGAGTGCACGGCCACGATTGTCGGCGAAGTCGAGTCGCTGAAAGCGCTGGTCGACGAGTTCGCGCAGTTCGCGCGGATGCCGGCGCCGCGCGCGGTGCCGTCGAGCCTGAACGGCGTACTGGCCGAGACGCTCGGGCTCTACAACGGCCTCTTCAGCCACATCCATATCGAGCGGCAGCTTGCGCCCGTACTGCCGCCCGTGCGGCTCGACGTCGAGCAGATCCGCCGCGTGATCATCAACCTGGTCGACAACGCCATCGAGGCGATGGGCGGGGTGCAGGCCGGCGTGCGGCCGAACGGCGAGCCGCCGCGCATCACGATCGAGACGCAGTACGACGCCGCGAACGCCGTGGCGCGAATCGTCATCGCCGACAACGGCCCGGGCGTGCCGCCGGCGGATCGCGACAAGCTGTTCATGCCGTACTACTCGACGAAGCGGCGCGGCAGCGGCCTGGGCCTGGCGATCGTCCGGAGAATCGTGACCGAGCACGGCGGCTCCATCGAACTGGGGGACAATAGTCCGCAGGGGTCCCGTTTCGTGATCGAGCTGCCGTGCTGATAGGAAATTGATGAAGGGCTGAATTCACCAATTCAGCACTTCACCAATTCACCAACTGATGTGATGCGGCCAACTGTTCTGATCGTCGACGATGAGGCGGGCGTGCGCAGCGCGCTCAGCGGCGTGCTGCGCGACGAGGGCTATCTCGTGGACGCCGTCGATTCCGGAGAGGCGTGCCTGGAGCGTGTGGGACGGGCGACGTTCGACGTCATCGTGCTCGACATCTGGCTGCCGGGCATGGACGGGCTGGCGACGCTCGAGAAGCTGCAGGATCGCCGCGTCGATTCGCCGGTCGTGATGATTTCCGGGCACGGCAACATCGAATCGGCCGTGCGCGCCATCAAGATGGGCGCGTTCGACTTCGTCGAGAAACCGCTCTCGCTGGAAAAAACGGTGCTCGTCGTCGCCAACGCCGTACGGCATCGGCGGCTCGAGGCGGAGAACCGCGAGCTCCGCGCGACCGTCGATCGGCGCCGAACGCTGATCGGCGACAGCCACGCGATGCGCCAGCTCCTGGAACAGGTCGCGATGGCGGCGCCCACCAACGGCCGCGTGCTGATCTACGGCGAGAACGGAACGGGGAAGGAGCTGGTCGCGCGCACGATCCACATGCGCAGCCGCCGCATGAAGGGACCGTTCATCGAGGTCAACTGCGCCGCGATTCCCGAGGAGTTGATCGAGAGCGAGCTGTTCGGTCACATGAAGGGCGCGTTCACCGGCGCCGTCGCCGTTCGGCGCGGCAAGTTCGAGCTGGCCGACGGCGGCACGCTGTTCCTCGACGAAATCGGCGACATGAGCCTGAAAACGCAGGCCAAGGTGCTGCGGGCCCTGCAGGAGCAAGTGGTCGAACCGGTGGGCGGCACGGGGAGCGTGAAGGTCGACGTCCGGGTCCTCGCCGCGACGAACAAGGATCTACCGTCGGAAATCCGCGCGGGGCGTTTCCGCGAGGACCTGTACTTCCGCCTCAACGTGATTCCGATCTTCGTGCCTCCGCTGCGCGATCGCGACAGCGACATCCCCCAGCTCGCGGAGCACTTCATGGCGGAGTTCGCGCACGAATACGGACGGAGGCCGAAGCGGCTGGATCCGTCCGCGAGCGTCGGCCTGCGCAGCTATCGCTGGCCCGGAAACGTCCGCGAGCTGCGCAACGTGATCGAGCGGCTCATGATCATGGTGCCGGGCGACGCGATCACCGCCGCCGATCTGAGCTTCCTGGATCCAGCCGCTGCGATTGCGCCGGATGAACCGGGCGCCGCGCCGCTGCCGCTGCACGAGGCGCGCGAGCGATTCGAGCGCGACTACATTCTGCGCGCGCTCGCAACCCAGAACGGCAACATCTCACGGACCGCCGACGCGCTCGGCGTGGAGCGGAGCAACCTGTACCGAAAGATGCGCGCCTTCGGCATCGCGCCGCGCCGGGAAGAGGAAGCGGTTTAGAGAATTTGGAAATTTGGAAATCGGGAAATCTGGAAGTCTGATCGGTAGCCCTTCATTTCCGCATTTCCAAATCTATTTGAGCTTGTTCTCGAGAATCTGATCGGACTTGAAGCCGGCTAGCTGCAGGTAGTATTCAGCCGCCGCGTGGAGCGCGGCGGCGGGCACGAGGCCGACGATCTCGCTTTCCAGGATCGACACTCCATATCGCTCGGCTTCCCGTTTAACGGTCTCGAACACACGGAAGATCGGCGTCTTCTCGTAGTTGGTGAGGTTCATCGACACCTGGACGATGCCGCGGCCCTTCAGCGCGAAACCGGCGGCCTTCACGTAGCGGAACCCGCCGCTGCTGGCGCGAATCGCGGCCGCAATCTTCCTGGCCACATCGAGCCGATCCGTGGCCAGATTGATGTTGTACGCGATGAGCGGCATGCGCGCCCCGATCGCCGACGCGCCGGCTGACAGATGGGGCTGCGCCGGTCCGAAGTCGGGCGCCCAGCCTGCGGTCGCCATCTTCGCCGCGAGCCCTTCGAATTCACCGCGGCGGATGTCTTCCAGGTTTCTGCGCGCGGGACTGGTTGCGGCTTCTTCGTACAGGAAGACGGGCACGCCGAAGCGGCCGGCGACCTCCCGCGCGACGTCAGTCGCCAGCGTGACGCACGTCTCCATGGTCGCGGCTTCGATGGGTACGAAGGGCACGACGTCGACGGCGCCCATCCGCGGATGCTCACCGGTATGCGAGCGGACGTCGATTGCGGCGATCGCACGTTCGTACAGGGCCAGCACGGCCGCCTCGAGAGCGGCCGCGTCGCCGGCCATCGTGAAAACGGACCGGTTGTGCGCGGCGTCGGACGAATAATCGAGCAGCCGCACGCCCGGAACGGCACGAATCGCTGCCGCGATCGCCTCGACGACCTCGGGCCGGCGCCCCTCGCTGACGTTCGGAATGCACTCGATGATTGCCATGGGACCTTGTATAATCCCGCCATCTTCATGGCGGATCCGCTTCGCGACCAGGAGACCTCATCGCGAATCGAGGAGCTGCTCCTCGCCGGACTCGACCATTATTTCAGCGGACACCACGAGCTCGCAATCAGTGTCTGGACGCGGGTCCTCTTTCTGGACCGGAGCCACGCGCGCGCCCGCGCGTACATCGAGCGCGCCCGCGGCGCGATTGCGGAGCGCCAGCGTGAGGGCGAGGAACTGCTGCAGATGGGCCTGGCCGCCTTTACTCAAGGGGACGCCGACGGCGCACGCCGCCTCTTGACGTCGGCGGTCGAGCGTGGCGCGCAGCCGGAGGAGGCGCTGGCGGCGCTCGAACGGCTCGATCGCCTGGCGCCGGCCGAACCGCTGCCGATCGAACCGGCCGCCCGAAAGCCGCAGCCGGCGCGGACCGGCGAGCGTGCCGCGCAGCATCGGCGCGGGGCGAGTCCGGCCACGCTGCTGCTCGTGCTTGCCATCGGCCTGGCATCCGGCGTCCTCGTGATGCTGGCGTGGAGCTCCGGGGTATTCCCGTGGGGGCCGGCCGCGCCCGCCGCCGCGGCGCCCGCCGCCCGACAGATCCAGGATCCGCTGCCCGTCCCGTCCGCGTCGGAAGTGTCGCTCGCGCGCGCCTCGGCCTGGTACAAGAACGGCCGCCTTCGCGATGCCCTGACGGCCCTCGACGCGATCCCGCCGGGCGATCCGCTGCGCGCGCAGGCCGACGAACTGCGCTCCACGATCCAGCAGAAGCTGCTCGAAGCCGCGCATGCCTCGCCGGCGCATCAATGAAATGCCCCAAGTGTCAGTACATCAGCTTCGATAACGGCGAGCGCTGCCGCAATTGCGGCTACGACTTCTCATTGGTCCTCGACACGCCCGCCGACGATCTGCCGATCCAGAACGGCTCGGAGCCGATCGGTCCACTCCCGGATCTGTCGCTCAACGTCACGCCGAATCTTCCCCTGTTCACGGCGCCAGGCGATCCGGACGCGCCGCTGGTGACATCGAGCGCGAACCCGCGCGCGCCGCTCTCGGTGCGTCGGACCGCGCCCGCCGCGCCCCGGCCGCGTCCCAGGCGCGATCCGCGCGCCCCCGCCGCGGCGGCGCCGCGCCTCGCTCTCGATACCGCCGAATTTCCAATCGTCGCCGCGCGGCAGCCGGCAGCCAAACCGGCCCCGGCGGCATCCGTCGAACCGGTGGCCGAGGACATGAGCGCCGCCGCGCCAATCGGCGCTCGCTTGATTGCCGGCCTGATCGATCTCGTCCTCGTCGGCGCGATCGATCTGACGGTCGTCTATTTCACCCTGAAGCTTTGCGACCTCACATTCGACCAGGCCCTGACGCTGCCCATGGCGCCGCTGCTGTCGTTCCTCGCGCTCCTCGACGGCGGCTATCTGGCCACCTTCGTCGCCGCGAGCGGCCAGACCATCGGCAAAATGGCGGCAGGCCTCCGGGTCGTCTCCGCCGGCGACGGCGCGCCGATGCGCGATCGCGTGACCTTCGGCCAGGCGGCGATTCGCGCCGCGGCGTACCTCGCCTCGGCGCTGCCCGCCGGACTCGGGTTCCTGCCGGTCTTCATCGGCCAGGAGCGTCGCGCGCTTCACGATCGCCTCGCCGATACGCGCGTCGTCAAGGCGTGACTCGCGTCGCCGTTTTTCTTGCCACCGCCGCGTATTGCGGCTATTTCCCTGTCGCTCCAGGCACCGTCGGATCGGCGGCCGGCCTCGTCGTCTACCTGCTCGTCGTCTGGACGCGCTCGCCGATCGTCGAAGTGGGGCTCATCGCGTCGACCTTCGTTCTCGGAACCTGGTCGGCGACTCACGCCGAGCGATACTTCGGCACCATCGATCCCGGACCTGTGGTGATCGACGAAGTCCTTGGAATGCTCGTGACGCTGGCGTTCATTCCGGCGGGCTGGAGCGCCGCGCTCGCCGGGTTCCTTCTCTTCCGCGTGTACGACGTCGTCAAGCCGTACCCGGCGAATCGGCTCGAGACGTTTCACGGAGGGTTCGGCATCATGGCCGACGATGCGATGGCGGGCGTGTACGCCAACCTTTCGCTCCGAGTCCTGATGTGGCTGGTGCCGGCATGGATTCATTGATGATCGTGCGCCGCGCCGAAATCATTGCGGTCGGCGCCGAGCTGCTCGGCTCGACGCGCGTCGATACGAATTCACTGTTGGTGTCGGAACGACTTGCCGCGCTCGGGATCGAGCTGCGCATCAAAAGCGTTGTCGGAGACGATCGGCAGGACCTGGCGTCTGTTTTCCGCCACGCGCTCGAACGCGCGGATCTCGTCGTGCTGACGGGCGGACTCGGGCCGACAGACGACGACCTCACGCGCGATGTCGTGTCGGACGTGCTCGGCCTGCCGATGACCGTCGACGAGGCGATCGTCGCGCAAATCCGGGCGCGATTCGCGAAGCGCGGACTGCAGATGCCCGACGTCAACCTTCGCCAGGCGCAGGTGCCGCGCGGCGCGCGGGTCCTCGACAATCCGAATGGCACCGCCCCTGGGCTGATGATCGAGCACGGGCCGCACATCGTGATCCTGCTGCCCGGACCGCCGCGCGAGCTCCAGCCGATGCTCGACAGGGTCTGCGCCGGGCCGCTGCGGGAGCGCGCCGGCGCCGAGCGCGTCTACCGGACGTCGCTGTTCATCACGGGCCGCGGGGAATCGCACGTCGAGGAAAAAGTGCAGCCGGTCTATTCGCGCTGGCGCGACGCGACGCCGCCGATCGCGACCACGATCCTGGCCGCCATGGGGCAGATCGAGCTGCACCTGTCGATACGGGAGACCGACGAAGCCAGGGCCCTGGCGACCCTCGCGCGGGCGCGGGACGAATTGCAGGCGGTCATTGGCGACGACGTCTACAGCACCGACGGCCGTCTGATGGAGGAGGTCGTTGGCGACCTCTTGAAGGACCGCGGCTATACGATCGCGGCGGCGGAATCGTGTACCGGGGGACTATTCACGTCGCGCCTGACGGATATCGCCGGCAGCTCCGCCTACGTGCGCGGTGGCGTGGTGGCATACGCGAACGAGGAGAAGACGTCGCTGCTCGGCGTGCCGGTTGAAATGCTGAACAGCCACGGCGCCGTCAGCGAACCGGTCGCCGTGGCGATGGCGGAAGGCATCCGCGATCGAACAGGCGCCGATGTCGCCGTTGCCATCACCGGCATCGCGGGTCCAGGCGGCGGCACGGAAGCGAAGCCTGTCGGGACGGTCGCGATCGCAGTCATCGCGCCGAAGCATCCCGCCTATGTCCGTACCTATTCGTTTCTCGGGGGCCGCGCGATGGTGAAATTCCAAGCGGCGCAGGCGGCGCTCGATCGCGTGCGTCGGCTCTTGAACCGCTGAAGGCCCGCCGTCAACCGTCAACCGTTTACTGCTAAGAATCCACCAACAAATGCGGCTGTTCGTCGCCGTCGAGATATCGGATGCCGCGAGGCGCGTCGCGAACGAGGCCTCGGAGGCTCTTCGGCGGGCCATCGGCACACGACTGCGCGCAAGCTGGGTCTCGCCGGCGAACATGCACCTGACGGTTCGCTTCATCGGTCACGTCGCCGACGAAAGAGCCGCCACTGTTCTCGAGACCCTCGCGCCGCCGCTCGGCATGGAACCCTTCGACATCGAACTTGCCGGTCCCGGAGCCTTTCCGCCGTCCGGTGCGCCACGCGTCATCTGGATCGGCGTGACGCGCGGGCTGGCTGGGCTGTCGGCGATGCACGATGCGTTCGATCGAAGACTTGCGCCGCTCGGGTACGCGCCGGACGCGCGTCCCTTCAGCGCCCACCTGACAGTGGCGCGCGTCAAGGATGCCCCGAAAGGATCCGGCGCCCTCGTCCGCGAAGCGCTTCGAGGCATCACGCCGGCCCCGACGCGGTGGCGCGTCGAGCACGCCACTGTTTTCCGCAGCCACCTTTCCCCGCGCGGGCCGCGCTATGAAGCGCTTGGCCGCGTGGTACTCTGAAGACGCGATGCTGCCATGGATCGTTTTCGGGTACGCGCTCGGCTCCGTGCCGTTCGCCTTCCTGGTGGCCCGGCGCGCGGGCATCGACGTGCGCGTGGCCGGGAGCGGAAACGTCGGCGCCGCGAACGTGCTGCGGACGACCCGGGCGCCTCTCGGGCTGGCGGTGATGGCCCTGGACATCTCGAAAGGCGCGGCGACGGTGCTGCTGGCCCATGCCGGAGCGGGAACGATTGGTTCGATGGCCGCCGCCGGCGCCGCCGCCGTGGTCGGGCACATCTACCCGGTGTGGCTCCGTTTCCACGGCGGCAAGGGCGTGGCGGTCGCCGCCGGAGTATTCGCCGTTCTCGCGCCCGCCGCCGCGATCGCCGCCGCATCCGTGTTTCTGGTGACCGTCTGGAGCACGCGGCTGATCTCGCTCGGGTCCGCCGCCGCGACCGTCACGCTGCCCGCCGCCGCGTGGCTATCCGGATCGCCGCCGGTCGTCATCGCTGCCGCCGCCTGCACCGGCGCGCTCATTCTGTTCCGGCATCGCGCGAACCTGCGTCGCGTCCTGGACGGCACGGAACGTCGGATGGGGCAGCGCGCATGACAGAGTCGATCGCCATTCTCGGCGCGGGAAGCTGGGGGACCGCGCTGGCCGTTCATTGCGCGCGCGGCAGGCATGGTGTCCGTCTCTGGGGACGCGACGCCGGGCTGATTGACGAAATCCTGCGCACGCGGCAAAACGCCGCCTATCTGCCCGACGTGCCGCTCGACGGACGCATCCTCGCCACCGCCTCGCTCGAAACCGCGCTCGACGGCGCACCGATTGTCATCGCCGCGGTACCGTCGCACGGCATGCGTCATGTCCTGCGCGAGGCCGGGCCGTTCCTGCACCGCGACGCCGTCCTGGTGAGCGCCGCCAAAGGGCTTGAAACCGAATCGCTGCAGCGGATGTCACAGGTAATGGAGGACGAGATCCCAGATCGCCCGATCGCGGTGCTGTCGGGGCCCAGCTTCGCGATCGAAGTCGCACGCGGCCTGCCGACCGCGGTGGTGGTCGCGTCGAGGAAGGCGTCGGCGACGGCGCAAGTGCAGGACAGCCTCAGGGGGCCGACGTTCCGTCTCTACGGCAGCGACGATGTGACGGGTGTCGAGTTCGGCGGCGCGCTGAAGAACGTGATCGCGATCGCCGCGGGCGCCGTCGAAGGGCTGGGAATCGGGCAGAACGCGATGGCCGCCCTGATTACGCGCGGACTCGTCGAGATGTCGCGTCTCGCATGCGCGGAAGGCAGCCGCCGCGAGACGCTCGCGGGACTGAGCGGTCTGGGCGACCTCGTGCTCACCTGCACCGGCGACTTGAGCCGCAACCGCCGCGTCGGCATCGAACTGGGCCGCGGCCGTCGGCTCGGGGAGATTCTCTCGCAGATGCGGATGGTCGCCGAAGGGGTACGGACGACGACGGTGGCGCTGGCGCTCGGCGCGCGGCACGGCGTCGAGCTGCCGCTCGCCGCGCAGATGGCGGCGGTGCTCGACGGGCGCTCCACCGCGCTCGACGCCGTCGAGGCGTTGATGCTGCGGCCGCAGCGGTTGGAGTCCGACCATAAGCCATGAGCCATGAGCCATAAGCCATAAAGCTGATGGGTTTTTTCGACAGGATCAAGGCGTCGCTCGCGCGGACGACGCAGCAGTTTGTCGAGCGCTTCGACGAGGTCGTCCGCCTCGCCGACGAGCCGTCGCAGCGCAGCCGCCCAGTCGATGTCGAGACACTGGAAGCCCTCGAAGAGGCGCTGATCTCGGCCGACGTAGGCGTTGCCGCCACCGAGCAGATCGTGCGAGCCGTACGCGAAAAACGCTCCGGCGCCGGGCAATCGCCCGACGGATCCCTGCGGGGACTGGTGAAATCCGAGATTCTGTCGATTCTCCGTGGGGCCGAGACGGCGGTGCCGGATGGATCGGCGCCGCATGTCGTCCTGATCGTGGGCGTCAACGGCACGGGCAAGACGACGACAGTCGGAAAGCTCGCGCGGCTGATTAAAGACGCCGGGCGGACGCCGCTCATCTGCGCCGCCGACACTTTCCGCGCGGCGGCCGTCGAGCAGCTGCAAGTCTGGGCTAGCCGCGCCGGCGTCGACTTTGTGCGCGCCCAGGGAGGCGCGGATCCCGCGGCCGTCGTGTTCGACGCCATCGCCGCCGGGAAGGCTCGCGGTCGCGATGTGATTCTGATCGATACGGCCGGCCGTCTTCACACGCGAGTGAACCTCATGGCGGAGCTGGAGAAGATTCGTCGGATCGCGTCGCGTGAAGTGCCCGGCGCGCCGCACGAAGTGCTGCTGGTGCTCGACGCGACGGTCGGACAGAACGGTCTCGCGCAGGCGCGCGAGTTCATGGGTGCCGCGGGCGTGAACGGCATCGTGCTCACGAAGCTGGACGGCACTGCCAAAGGCGGCATCGCCGTGGCGATCGCGCACGATCTCAAGCTGCCCATCCGATACGTCGGCATCGGCGAAGCGATCGACGATCTCATTCCCTTTTCCGCGACGGAGTACGTCGACGCGCTGTTCGAAGAGAAGTGGTGATGGACGATTCCGCCTTCATGCGGAAAGCGCTGGCACTGGCGGAGCGCGGGCGCGGGACGACCAGCCCGAATCCCATGGTCGGTGCGCTGGTCGTGGACGGGGAAG
This sequence comes from Vicinamibacterales bacterium, assembly GCA_035495955.1. Taxonomy (GTDB): domain Bacteria; phylum Acidobacteriota; class Vicinamibacteria; order Vicinamibacterales; family 2-12-FULL-66-21; genus JAICSD01. Next base: position 39,817 of record DATJFE010000011.1, read on the forward strand.
GCGTGATCGTAGGACGCGGCGCCCACCGCGTGGCCGGAGGGCCGCATGCGGAAGCGATTGCGCTCGAGGAAGCAGGAGCCGGGGCGCGCGGCGCGACCCTGTACTGCACCCTCGAGCCCTGCGCCCACACGGGGCGGACGGGTCCATGCGCGCCAGTCGTCGCACGCTCGGGAATTCGGCGCGCCGTCATTGCCCTCGAGGATCCGAACCCGCTGGTCAACGGCCGCGGACTGGCGCACCTGCGCGGCCGCGGCGTCGACGTCGTCGTCGGTGTCGAGCGAACGGCCGCGGCGCGCCAGAACGCCGCTTTTCTGACGGCGATGCGATACGGCCGGCCTCACGTCACCCTGAAGGTCGCGCTCAGCCTGGACGGCCGGATCGCCGACGCGCCCGGCGTACGCACGGCGCTGACCGGCGCGGCCGCGAATCGGCGGGTGCATCGTCAGCGCGCGGAGGTCGATGCCGTGGCGGTCGGCTCAGGGACCATTCTGGTCGACGATCCGTTGTTGACCGCGCGCGGGGCGTTCCGGCCGCGGCCGCTCACGCGCGTGGTCTTCGATCGGCGACTGCGAACGCCGCCTTCTGCCCGGGTGCTCTCGACGCTCGACGCCGGGCCGGTCATAATCGTGACGAGCGAGCGCACCGCCGAGGCCGAGCGCGATAGGGTCGGCGCCCTGTCGGCGCGCGGCGCGCGGGTGCTTGCCGTGCCGGCAGGGGATCTTGGGGCGGCGTGCCGGGCGCTCGGGGAGACGGGTGTGATCTCCCTCGTGCTGGAAGGCGGCGCTGGTCTGCATCGCGCCGCGCTCCAGGCCGATATCGTGGACGCTGTCCACGTCTATATCGCGCCGAGGCGACTCGGCGATCGGGGCGTCTGCTGGCTGGAGGAGGGACGGTTGTCGTGGAATTCGCTCCATGAGCGGACCGCGGTCTGGCTTTCGCAGGATGTGCTCGTGAAAGGCTATGTTCACCGGAATCGTTGAAACCGTCGGCGAAGTGGCGGAGGTCAAGCCGATCCCCGCGGGGCTTCGCGTGCGATTGGCGACCACGCTCGCGTCGGAGCTGACGCCCGGCGAATCGGTCGCGGTCAACGGCGTCTGCCTGACCACGGTGTCGGCCGACGCCGGCGGTGTGCATTTCGACATCTCGCCGGAAACGCTCCGCGCGAGCGCGCTGGCGTCGCTCAAGCGCGGCTCCCTCGTCAACCTCGAACGGCCGATGCGAGTCGACGCGCGCGTCGGCGGCCACTTCGTGCTGGGACACGTGGATGCGACCGGATTGGTGGAGGAGATTCGCCAGGACGGCGACTTCTGGTGGTTGACGATCCGGTTCCCTCCCTCGCTGGCGACGCAGATCGTGCGGAAGGGATCGATTGCGGTTGACGGCGTCAGCCTGACCGTCGCCGGCGTGGACGATCGCCATTTCGACGTCCAGGTGATTCCGTTCACCTGGGATCACACGAATCTGCGATCGCTGAAGGCCAACGATCCGGTGAACATCGAGTGCGACATGCTCGGGAAATACGTGCTGCGGGCCATGGAAGCGGCGCGAGCCCGATGATGGCTGCCAGGAAACGATCGCCCTTCGCATCCATCGACGAGGCCATCGACGCCATCCGCGACGGCCGCATGATCATCGTGGTCGACGACGAGGATCGCGAGAACGAGGGCGATCTGACCGTTGCCGCGGAGAAGATCACTCCCGACATCATCAACTTCATGGCGCGCGAGGGGCGCGGCCTGATCTGCATGCCGATGACCGAGGACCGTCTCGACGAGCTCGACATCCCGCAGATGGTGCCGCAGAACACCGCACGCTTCGAGACCGCCTTCTGCGTCTCGATCGAGGCGAAATACACGACGAGCACCGGGATTTCGACGGCGGACCGCGCCGCCACCGTCCTGGCGGCGATCGATCCGAAGACGCGGCCGGCCGATCTCGCGCGCCCCGGCCACATGTTTCCGTTGAAGGCGCGCAACGGCGGCGTGCTCGTGCGCGCCGGCCAGACGGAAGCGGCCGTCGATCTGGCGCGCATCGCGGGGCTGTATCCCGCGGGCGTGATCTGCGAAATCCTGAACGACGACGGGACGATGGCGCGGGTGCCGGAGCTGACGAAGTTCGCGCGGCGGCACAGGCTCCCGATGATCACGATCGCGGATCTGATCAAGTACCGGATGCGCACCGAGACGCTCGTCAGGCGCGTCGCCTCAGCGCAGCTGCCGACCGATCACGGGGAGTTCCGAGCCGTGGCCTTCGAGAGCGGCCTCGATCGCGAGACCCATGTCGCGCTCGTGAAAGGGGACATCGGCGACGGCCTGAACGTCCTGGTCCGCGTCCATTCACGCTGCCTGACCGGCGACGTGTTTCATTCCCTGCGCTGCGACTGCGGCCCGCAGCTCGAGGTCGCGATGCGCAAGATCGAGGCGGAGGGCCGGGGCGTGATCCTGTACCTGAATCAGGAGGGCCGCGGCATCGGTCTCGCGAACAAGATTCGCGCGTACGAGCTCCAGGAACAGGGCCTCGACACCGTCGAGGCGAACGAGCGCCTCGGCTTCAAGGCCGATCAGCGCGATTACGGCATCGGCGTGCAGATCCTCAAGGACCTCGGCGTCCGGACGATGCGGCTGCTGTCGAACAATCCGCGCAAGCTGGTCGGCCTCGAAGGCTACGGGTTGTCGGTGGCCGAATGGCTGCCGCTTGAGATCCCCGCCTCGATCCATACGCAGCGGTACCTGCGGACGAAGAAGGAGAAGATGGGGCATAAGCTGCGCGGCGTTTAGGTTCGGGGTTCAAGGGGTTCTTCGGGTTCAACGGGTTCGGGTTCTGGGTTCGGGTTCTGGGTTCGGGTTCGTATCATTCGTCCGAGTCAGGTTTCAGATCGGAAAGGCCGGCGTCGAGTCCGAGTTCGATGTCCTCGATGACCTCCATGTCGCGCCGTCGATGCTTCGCCCGGTCCATCGACGGATCGTAGAAACTCTGTGGACCGTCCGGCGGGCAGCTTCGCAGGTATGCGTGATATCCATTTCCCGCACCTGTGGCGCGCACGGCGAGTCGCCAGCAGATTCTGAATTCGGCTTCATCGAGGTATTTCTCTTTGAGCGCCTCCTTCAAGTGGTTCTTGGTCTCGCCGATCGACCCGAGGGCCATTCGCACGTAATTCGCGTTGTCTTTCGGACGAAACCGATAAAAGCCTTCGGAGATCACCGCCGGCGCCCGCCGCGCCGATCGCCGGATGTCGTCGCAGAAATCTTCATGCCTCGCGACCTCCGACCGAGCGGTGAATACGAACACCCGCTCCCGAAGCTTTTCCGTAAGTTGCCAGAAAATAAGGTCTTCGTGGTTTCTGATCGCGGTCATCAGGGAGCGCCCGCGGATCTCGTGGGCACAGCGCATGCCGGTCGACCTGTGCACCGAACCCAGAACCCGAACGAGAACCCGAACCCAGAACCCGAACCCGTTGAACCCGTTGACCCCGATGATGAACCCCTTGAACCAGCAACCATTTTGGCTTACGATAACTGTTTGCGCCTGAATGCCTTAGGCGCATCCGTGTGGCCATGTTCGAGTCCCTTTCCACTCGTCTGCAGGACGTTTTCCGCAGCATTCGCGGAGAGGGCCGCCTCACGGAAGAGACGGTCGAGCTGGCGCTCCGTGAAATCCGGATGGCGCTGCTCGAGGCGGACGTCAACTTCAAGGTCGTCAAGGCGTTCATCGATCGCGTCCGCGATCGGGCCGTCGACCAGGAAGTGCTCAGGAGCCTGACGCCCGATCAGCAGGTCGTCCGCATCGTCCGCGACGAGATGCTGGCGCTATTTGGCGACGCGCAGGGCGGCCTGGCCCCGACGAACCAGCGGCCGCGGGTCGTCATGCTGCTGGGCCTGCAGGGATCGGGCAAGACGACCACGTCGGCGAAGCTGGGGAAGTGGCTCGCGAAGCAGGGACGGCATCCGCTGCTGGTCTCGACCGACGTGCGGCGTCCCGCGGCCATTCAGCAGCTGTCGGTCGTCGGCAAACAGGCGGGCGTGCGGGTCCACGATCCCGCTGGCGAGATGGATCCGGTCAGGCGGGCGTCGGGCGCGCTGACCGAGGCGAAGAACGGCGGCTTCGACGTGGTGATCGTCGACACGGCCGGGCGCCTGCACATCGACGACGAGTTGATGGAGGAGCTGCAGGCGATCAAGAGCGCCGTGCAGCCTGCGGATCAACTGTTCGTCGCCGACGCGATGACCGGGCAGGACGCGATCAAGAGCGCCGGGGAATTCAACCGGCGGATTGGCGTGACGGGCGTCGTGCTGAGCAAGATGGACGGCGATGCGCGCGGCGGCGCCGCGCTGTCGGTCGTCTCCGTCGTCGGCGTGCCGATCGCGTTTGTCGGCAGCGGCGAGCGGCTGCAGGATCTCGAGCCGTTCCACGCCGAGCGGGTCGTCTCGCGCGTGCTCGGCATGGGCGACGTGCTGTCGCTCATCGAGAAGGCGGAAGAGGCCGTGTCGCTGGAGGACGCGGCGAAACTCGAGAAGAAGATCCGGCTCGACGACTTCACGCTCGACGACTTCCGCGATCAGCTGCGGACGATCAAGAAGATGGGCCCGATCGAGCAGATCATCGGGATGCTGCCCGGCATGGGCGCGCTGAAGGAAATGAAGCAGGCGCGCGAGCAGGTCGACGACCGGCAGATGGCGCGCGTCGAGGCGATCATCAACTCGATGACCGCGAAAGAGCGGCGGAGCCATCAGATCATCAACGGCCAGCGGCGGAAGCGGATCGCCAAGGGTTCGGGCACGTCGGTCGAGGAAGTGAATCGCCTGCTGAAGCAGTTCATCCAGATGAAGAAGATGCTGAAGGCGATGGGCGGGATGGCGGGACTCGGGAAAGGCAAGCGTCCGAATCTCTCGGCGCTGAAAGGGCTGATGAAGTAGAGGAGCGAGATGTTAGTCATACGATTGCGGCGTGCGGGATCCAAGAAGCGGCCGTTCTTCCGCGTGGTGGTGACGGATTCGCGCGCGGCGCGCGACAGTTCGTTCGTCGAGGTGCTGGGGCATTACAACCCGCGCACGTCGCCCGAGAAGCTGACGCTCGACCGCGAGCGGGTGGCGTACTGGCTGGGCGCCGGCGCCCAGGCGTCGGACACGATACGGACGCTGATCGATCGGAACCCCGTCCCCGCCGCGGCGGCGGCCGAAGCGCCCCTTGACGAGACTCGGGGCGTGGCGAGCGGCAGTCGAGCCACGTCGTGAGCCGGGCCCGCGCGGTTGTCGAGGCGATCGCGGCGGCGCTCGCCGATCGGCCCGACGCGGTCAGCGTCACCGAGCGCGAGTGGCGGGGGCAATGGGTCGTCGAGCTGACCATGGCGCCGGGCGACATGGGCCGCGTGATCGGGCGGCAGGGACGGACCGCGCAGGCGGTGCGGACGCTCGCCAATCTGGCCGCGGACATCGACGGACGTCGGGTGTCGGTCGATTTTCGCGACTAGCGTCGCTGGCGAATTGGCGAATTGGCGAATTGAAGGAGTTGGCGAATTGAAATCCGACAGCCATTCACCAACTCACCAATTCACCAACTCACCAATTGAGGGCGATCTGATTCTCGTGGGCCGCGTCGCGCGCGCCCACGGCAACAGGGGGCAGGTGATCGTGAATCCGGAGACGGATTCCCCGAGCGAGCGATTCGCCGTCGGCACCGTGCTCGTGATCGAACAATCGGGCGGGACCCGCGAGGGACGGATCGCCGCGGTGCGATTCCAGCAGGGCCGGCCGATCGTCGCCTTCGCCGGCATCGACACGATTGCCGCCGCCGAGACGCTCGCGGGCGCGGAATTGAAGGTTCCGGCCTCGGCGCTGGCGCCGCTGCCCGAGCGGACGTTTTACCGGCACGATCTGGTCGGGTGCGACGTGACGGACACGGCCGGTCGCGCCATCGGGCGCGTGGTGGACGTCGACGGGCCGCTCGCGCAGAGCCGCCTTGTCGTGGCGGGCGCGAAAGGCGAGCTGCTGATTCCGATGGTCGAGAGCATTTGTGTCAACGTCGATCCGGCGGCGAAGATCATCGTGATCGATCCGCCGGAGGGACTCGTGGAGCTGAATGAATCGGAGTGATTTGGAAATTTGGAAATGGGGAAATCTGGAAATCTGGAAGTCTGCCTTTTGACGCGCGGGCGGTAGCCCGGGCAAGCAGATTTCCGCATTTCCAAATCTCCAGATTTTCAAGTAGTCATGAGGATCGACATCGTCACCATCTTTCCGAAGATGGTGGAGGCGCCGCTCGCGGAAGGGATCGTCGGGCGCGCCATTGCGGGCGGCCTTATCGATGTCCGCGTGCACGACCTGCGGGACTTCACGACGGATCGTCATCGGGTCGTGGACGACATGCCGTTCGGCGGCGGGCCCGGGATGGTCCTGAAGCCGGAGCCGCTGTTCGCGGCCGTCGACGCGATCGTGGCGCAGCGGAGCCCGGAAGGCCGACCGTACGCGGTGATTTTGACGTCGCCGGACGGCGAGCGGTTGACGCACCGGGTCGCGGAGCGATTGAGCCGGCAGGATCACCTGGTGATCCTGTGCGGCCGGTACGAGGGAGTGGACGAGCGGGTCCGCCAGCATCTCGCGACCGAGACGATCTCGATCGGCGACTACGTGCTCTCGGGCGGCGAGCTGCCCGCGCTGGTGATCGTCGACGCCGTCGCGCGTCTGGTTCCCGGCGTCGTCGGGGACCAGGCGTCGGTGAGCGGCGATACGTTTGCGCGCGACGGACTGCTGGACTTTCCGCAGTACACGCGCCCCGCGGAGTTCCGCGGGCTGCAGGTTCCGCCGGTGCTGCTGTCGGGGCACCACGCGGACATCGAGAAGTGGCGGCGGGCGCAGGCGCTGGAGCGAACCCGGGAACACCGCCCAGATTTGCTAAACAAGGAGAAAACGCCATGAATGCCGTTGAGACCGTCGAGCGGGGCCAGCTCGCCAAGCGCCCGGCGATCAGGCCGGGAGACACCGTGAAGGTGCACGTGAAGGTGCGCGAAGGAGACAAGGAGCGCATCCAGGTGTTCGAAGGCATGGTGATCGGAATGCACCGCGGCGGCGCGCGCGCGACCTTCACCGTACGCAAGGTGTCGTTCGGGCAGGGCGTCGAGCGCATTTTTCCGCTCCATTCGCCGATCATCGACAAGATCGAGGTGATTCGCACCGCGAAGGTGCGCCGCGCGAAGCTGTACTTCCTCCGCGAGCTGAAGGGCAAGGCCGCGCGGATGAAGGAGACGGGCAAGAAGCAGACCGCGTAGAATTGCGGAATCGGGGAACTGCGGAATCGGGAAATCTCGAGATTCCGCAATTCCACAATTCCCAAATTCTGCAATGGCAAAAGTTCGCGCCTACCGGACCCTCGAGAACACGCTCCGGCGCATGGGGTTCGTGTACGTCGCGGGCGTCGATGAAGTCGGACGGGGCTGTCTGGCTGGCCCCGTCGTCGCATCGGCGGTCGTCCTCGATCCCGATCGGTACATCCCCCGAATATGCGACTCGAAGACCGTGACCGCGCCCGAGCGCGAGCGCCTGTACGTGCGGATCACGCGCGAGGCCGTGTGCTGGTCCGTGATCGCGGTCGATCCCGGTGAAATCGATCGGATCAACATCCACCAGGCGTCGTTGAGAGCCATGCAGCGCGCCGTCCTGGCGCTGGCGCCGCTGCCGGACATGGTGCTGGTCGATGCATTCAGGGTGCCGGATCTGCCGATGGCGCAGCGCGGCGTCGTGCACGGGGACACGCGGTGCACCGCGATCGCCGCGGCGTCGATCGTCGCGAAGGTGACGCGCGATCGCGCCATGCTCGAGCTCCACGGGCAGGATCCGCGGTACGGGTTCGATCGGCACAAGGGCTATGCCACGCGCGATCATCTCGAGGCGGTTTCGCGATTCGGCTACTCCGACGCGCACCGCCGCTCGTTCCGGCCTCCAACGCTGTTTGATAGGATCTAGTTTCGATTGTTCCACTGAGCCGCTGTGGCCTCTGAACGCGAAGAGACGCTGAAAAAGGCCGAGAAGCTCCTCCGCCAGGGGAAGCTCGATCTCGCCATCGCGGAATACGTGCGCGTGATCGAGGAGCAGCCGCGCGACTGGAACACGCGCAATACGCTGGGCGATCTGTACGTCCGCGCCGGACAGCCGGACAAGGCCGCGGCCCAGTACGCCCAGATTGCCGACCATCTGACGAACGAGGGCTTCTTCCCTCGCGCGGCCGCGCTCTACAAGAAGATCCTCAAGATTAAACCGGACGAGGAGTCGGTGCAGTTGAACCTGGCCGAGATTTCCGCAAAGCAGGGACTGCTCGCCGATGCGAAAGCCTATTTCATGGCGGTGGCGAACCGCCGCCGCGCGCGCGGCGATCAGGCGGCGGCCGACGAGATCGTCGTCCGCCTCGGCAGCCTCGACCCCGGCGATTTCGAGGCGCGCGCGCTGGCGGCGCGGACGCTGGCGCAGAACGGCGACTCGACCGCCGCCGCGATCCAGTACCGCGCGATGCACGCGGACCTGCTCGAGAAAGGGCGGCGGCCCGAAGCGATGGCGGCGCTGCGCGAGGCCGTCCGCTTCAATCACGACGACATCGAAGGCCGCGCCGAGCTCGCGAAGGCTGCCGTCGCGGAAGGCGATCTCGAGGCCGCCAAGGCGTACCTCGATCGGGCGATCGCCGGCGACGATCCCGACCTGCTGATGCCGCTGATGGAGATCGAGCTGCGGGCCGGGGCGATGGACGCCGCGCGCGACATCCTCACGCAGGTGCTGGGCATCGACCCCGCGCTGCGCGGGCGGATCATCGAGCTCGCGTGGACGCTCGCGTCGGCGTCGCCGGACGCCGCGTACGTCTGCGTCGACGCCTCGGTCGATGCAGAGCTCGCCGCCGGAAACTACATGGATGCCGCGGCGATCCTCCAGGAGTTCGTCACCCGGGCCTCCGGCCAGATCACGGCGCTGCTGAAGCTCGTGGAAATCTGCGTCGACGGCGGCCTCGAAGCGACGATGTACGAGACGCAGGCCCATCTGGCCGACGCGTATCTCGAACGCGGCGAGGCGGTCGAGGCGCGCGTGATCGCCGAGGATCTCGTCGCGCGCGAACCGTGGGAGCACGCGCACATCGAGCGATTCCGCCGCGCGCTCGTGATGCTCGAGGTGCCGGACCCCGATGCGCTCATCGCCGAGCGGCTCAGCGGGCAGGGGCCGTTTGTCGCAACCGATCCGTTCACGGCGCCCGAGTCGTTCGGCGAGCCGGAGCCGCCGCTGCTCAGACCGCACGGATCTGAGCCCGAGCCGCCCGTCCGGGATCCGGAGCCGGGTCGACAGCCGGAGCCGGTTCCGGAGAAGGAACCGCCGCCGGCGCCCGAGCACATCATCGATCCGCCCGCCGAGTCGCCGCCGCCGCGCCGCGAGCCGGAACCCGATATTCCGCTCCGGCCGAGGGTTGCCGCAGCGCCGCCGGCGCCGCACGGCGAGACGGAAATGAGCAAGCCGCAGAAGAAGACCGGCGGCGTCGAGATTGATTTGTCGCAGGTGCTGGCGGAGCTGCAGGGGATCACGCCGGCCCCCCCATCAGCGGCGCCTGCGGCGCCCGCGCCGGCGCCTCCGCCGCAGAATCTGGATCAGGTCTTCGACGAGTTCCGTTCGGAAGTCTCGAAGCACACCGGCGCCAAGGACGCGGCCGAGCAGCTGACGCTGGCGAGGACGTATCTCGACATGGGCATGGAGGACGAAGCGATCGCCGCCCTGAAACTGGCGGCCCGGTCGCCGAGCCATCGCTTCGAGGCGGGAACGCTGCTCGGACGCATGTATCTGAAGCGCAAGGACGTGGTGCACGCCGTGGAGTGGCTCGAGCGGGCCGCCGAAGCGCCGGCGCCCGGCGTGAACGAAGCGCGCGAGCTGCTCTACGATCTCGGCTGCATTCTCGAGGCGTCCGGCGAAACCTCGCGCGCGCTTGCCGTGTTCCTCGAGCTGCAGGCCGACGCCGGCGACTATCGCGATCTGGCGGAACGGGTCGACCGCCTCGCCCGCGTGCAGGCCGGAGGCTGATCATCCGTACGTTGAGCCGGCTTCTGTTCGCCATCTACTTTCTCGAGGCCGGCTTCATCCTCATGGTGGCGCCGTGGTCCGCGTTCTGGGAGCACAACCGGTTCTCCGAGGCGCGTCCGGGCGTGGAAGCGATCGCCAACAGCCCGTACGCCCGCGGCGGTGTCACCGGCGTCGGCCTCATTACCGTCCTCGCCGGCCTCGCCGAGCTTGGAACGGTCATCGCGTCGCGGACGCGGGGCCGTCAGAATGTACCGCCTCGAGACGGAAGCACGGCGTGACCCGTCACCTGGTCACCGATCGGCGGCGCTTCGGGCTCGACGCGGACGCTCTCGTCGCCCGCGTGGCCGCGGCCGCGGCGCGCGGCATCGACGTCGTGCAAGTACGCGAGCGCGATCTCCCCGATCGCGCGCTGGTCTCGCTCGTGCGGACGATGGGCGCGGCGCTCGACGGCACGCGCGCCAGAGTGGTCGTGAACGATCGCGCGGACGTCGCCCTGGCCGCAGGCGCCGCGGGCGTGCACCTGCCGGCGGATTCCGCGCCGGCATCGCGGATCCGCCGCATGGTTCCGTCGGATTTCACGATCGGCCGATCCGTTCATTCCCTCGCGGAGATCGATGACGCCGTCCGGGACGGCGCGTGCGACTATCTGATCTTCGGCACCGTCTTTCCCTCGGCCGGCAAGGCCCCCGGACATCCGGCCGCCGGCATTGGCGCGCTCGCCGCGGCATGCCGGCGCGCGCCGATTCCCGTCATCGCGATCGGCGGCATGAGCGATGCGCGCGCGGCGGAGGTCGCCGCCGCGGGCGCCGCCGGTCTGGCGGCCGTCGGGATGTTCATGTAAAGTGGCAGGATCCATGGACGATTTCGGCGGGAAACTGCGCCACGCCCGCGAGCGGCGCGGCATCTCGCTGCGCCAGATTGCCGCCAGTACCAAGATCGCCCCCGCCGCGCTCGAAGCCCTCGAGCGCAACGACATCTCCAAGCTGCCGGGCGGGATTTTCAGCCGCGCCTTCGTCCGTTCGTACGCGGCGGCCGTCGGGCTCGATCCGGAAGAGACCGTCCGCGAGTTCCTCGTCCGCTTCAATCAGGAGCCGGGGGCGACGGCCGAGACCGCCCCCCCGACGCTGCCGGAGCAGGAGGAGCACTTCGAACAGGAACAGCGCAGGACCGCCAGGACCGCCGGCCTCGTCGTCGTCGCCGTGTCGATCGTCGCGGTGATCGCGTACGTCAGCCTGCGCGCGCGATCGAAGAACGTCGCGCAGACCCCTGCGTTGCAGCCGGCCGTCACGACACCCGAGCTCCCGCCGCCTCCGCCACGCGCGTCGGCCGTGTCGGCGGCACCCGACAGCGGCGCGCCGTCGGCGCCGTCGGGGCAGATGACGCTCGATCTCCATCCCACTGCCGAGTGCTGGATTTCCTTGACGATCGACGGCCGGAAGCTCTTCGCCCGCATCGTGAAACCGGGCGAGCACGAGTCGCACACGGTCGCGCGCGAGGCGATCGTCGAGGTCGGCGACGCCGGCGCGTTTGCGTACTCGATCAATGGACGTCCGGGAAAGACGCTGGGCAACAAGGGCCAGGTGAAGACCCTGAGACTGACACCCGCGACGGCGGGGCAATTCATCCGATGAGTTGGGGAATTGCGGAATTGGGGGATTTGTAACATTGCAATTCCGCAATTAGCCATGGACCCCGGATTCCGATCTCCGCTCATCGATTTTTTCCGCCGCGGCGAGGTCGCGCGCGACGTCCGGCTGCTCGCCGCCCAGGGCGCGCTGGCCCCGCGCGCGCAGGAGCAGCTCGCGCTGCTCGTGCTGCTGTCCGACGATCCGGACCCCGAAGTGGCGCGCGAAACCGCCAGAACGCTCGACGCGCTGCCCGTGGACGCGGTCCGTCTGTTCCTGGCGCGCGCCGAGACGCCGCCGGAGATGCGGACGTTTTTCGCCGGCCGCGGGATCGAGGCGGCGGACGCACCCGCCGCGATTCCGGAGTTCGGCGAGCCGCTCCTCGACACGCTCTCCGAACTCCCGGAAGATCCGGGACCGGCCGATCCGGAACACACCCTGCTGTCGTCGCTCTCGGTGCTCGAGCGCATGAAGCTCGCGATGAAAGGCACGCGCGAGCAGCGCGCAGCGCTCATCCGCGACTCCAACAAGCTCGTTGCCGCCGCCGTGCTGAGCAGCCCGAAACTGAACGAATCCGAGGTTGAAGCTTTCACCAAGATGGGCAACGTGTCGGAGGACGTTCTTCGGGTGATTGGACAGAACCGCGGGTGGGTGAAGAACTACGGCATCATGGCCGGCCTGTGCCGGCACCCGAAGACGCCGCCGGCGATCTCGATGCAGCTCGTGCACCGGCTGAACGAGAAAGACCTCAAGGCGCTGTCCATCGACCGCAACGCGAAGGAGGGGCTGCGGCTGCTGGCCAAGAAGATCGTGTCAAAAGGAAAGCTGTAGTAGGGCGTTCCCGAACGGCCCCTACCGACTCGTTCCCCATTCCTTTCGCATGTCGTTCAATCCCTCCATGTAGACCGACGCCTTGCTGCGCTCCTCGTCGTCTTTCAATGACTTCAGGATGTCGATTGCGCGGTCGATGTCTCGCTGAATCGTCTTCGGCGTCGTCTCGAAGTACAGGCGTCGGATTTCGGAAATCGGATCCATGGTCATGACGAGGTGTTCATGACGCCGTGGCCTCTGGCGGCGGCGGAGCGCAGCGACCGGCGGAAGACGTCGACCGGACGCGTATTCAGCACGTCGGCGGGCCGCAGCCAGGCGCGGCGCGCGACCGCGACGGCCCATCGAAGGGCCGCGAAGCCGCCGACGCCATGGGCGTCCGAGCCGATCACGATCGGCGCGCCGGCGTCGCGCGCGCGGCGCGCGTGCAGGTCGTCCAGATCGAGCCGGTCGATTTGCGCGTTGATCTCGAGCGCGACGCCGGCGGCAGCGGCGGCCTGAATCACGCGCGTCATGTCGGCCTGATGCGCGTCGCGCTTCAGGATCAGACGGCCGAGCGGATGCCCGATGACGTCGACCCACGGGCATTCGATCGCCTTGAGCAGGCGGTCCGTCATCCGCGCCGGCTCCTGGTTCAGCGCCGAATGGAGCGAAGCGACGACGATATCGAGCTCGGCGAGGCAGTCGGACGCGAGATCCATCGCGCCGTCCGGGCGGATGTCGCATTCGATCCCGGCGAGCAGCGTGAAGCCGTCCAGGCGCGCCCCCACGTCGCGGATCGCCCGGGCGTGCGCAAGCGCGTCAGTTTCGTCGAGCCCGTTGGCCATCGCGATCGCGCGGCTGTGATCGGTGATGGCGAGATACTGCAGCCCCGCGGCCTGCGCCGCGCGCGCCATCGCCTCGATGTCGTCGCGTCCGTCGGTCGCCGTCGTGTGACAGTGGAGGTCTCCCCGCAGATCGGCGAGCTGGATCAAGTCGGGGAGCGAGCCGGCCTCCGCGGCTTCGATTTCGCCCCGGTTCTCGCGGAGCTCCGGTGGCACCAGCGCGAGACCGAGCGCGGCGTAGACGCCTGCCTCGTCGTCTCCGGCCACCCGCGCACCGTCTTCCACTCGATAGAGGCCGTATTCATTCAGCTTGAAGCCGCGCTGGATCGCGCGGTCGCGCAGGGCGATATTGTGCGCCTTGGATCCCGTGAAGTACTGGAGCGCGGCGCCCAGGCTCTCACGCGGGACGAGACGGAGATCCGCCTGTAACCCGCCCCACAGGCGCACGCTCGACTTGGTGTCGCCATGAGCGAGAACCCGCTCGACGAGTTTGTACCCGGTGAAGGCCTGCATGATCGAGGGGGGCGCGCCCGCCGCAAGCACGTCGAGATCGCCGCAGGTCTCGCAGCCGCGGCGCAGGCTGCCGACCATCGAAATCTCGGCCTCCGGAGCCTGGTCGCGGAGGGCGGCCACCAGGCCCGCGGCGGTGTCGTGCGCCTCGGCGGCGAGCCGGCGTCCGGCGAATCGGCGTTGCTCTTCGAGCGCCTTGAGAAGAAGCGTTTCCTTCTTTGCGCCCATGCCCTTCATGTCCCGGATGCGGCCCTCGCGGGCCGCCAACTCGAGATCCTCGAGCGTGCGAATCCCGAGGCCGCCATAGAGCCGCGCGACCGTTTTCGGCCCGACGCCCTGCAGGTGCAGCAGATCGAGCACGGTCGGCGGGAACTGCTGCAGCAGGTCCAGGTGATATCGAATGGCTCCGGCCTCGATCAGCTCGCCGATCTTCGCGGCGATGTCGCGGCCGATGCCCGGGAGCTCGAGCCGCTCGGACGCCGACAGCTCCGCGATGCGCCGCGTCTCGTGCGCGACGGTCTCGCTGGCGTTGCGGTAGGCCCGGATCTTGAACGGATTCTCGCCTTTGATCTCGAGCAGGTCGCCAATCTCGGCCAGCACGCGCGCGATCGCGAGGTTGTCCACGTGTGTCCGATCTCCGGCGGTCAGAACCTGTCGATGACGAGCCCGCGCGGCTCGATCGTGAAGTCCAGGACCTTCGCGCCGGCGGCCGCCAGCGCGTCGCGGATGGCTGGGGTGACATCCGGATCGCCGAAACAGAAAAGACAGCCGCCGCCTCCGGCGCCGCAGACCTTCCCGCCAAGCGCGCCGGCAGACGTCGCGGCGGCCAGCATGGCGTCAATCTCGGGCGTGGTGACGCCCGGAGCGAGCTGTTTCCGGTTGTCCCACTCGGCCGCGATCTGGCGGCCGACTTCGGGCCAGTCCCGGCGCTCCAGCGCCGTCCGCATCGCGGCGGCAATGTCGCGAATGCGCGCAAAGCTGCGCTGCACGCCCCGATCGCCGTCGATGTGCCGCTTCGTCACGTCCCAGTTGTTGATCCCCGAGTTCCGCGACGCGTTCGTGTAGGCGAGGACGAGGCGGCGCTGCAGCTCCTCCGGCCGGACGTCGATCGGCACCCTCCGAACGCCATTGACCCGCAGCTCGACCGCCGAGATGCCGCCGAAATAGGCCGGCCGGTAGTCCTGAGCGCCGGTCGGGACGTCGATCGCCTGCGCCTCGACGTTCATCGCGATCTGGAAGATCTCGTCCGCGGTGCGATGGCCGCCGCTCCAGGCGTTGAGGGCGCCGCACACCGCGATATTGAGCGCGGACGAACCGGCGATGCCCGCGCCGACCGGCGAGTCGCTGCGCGTCTGCATCTCGAGCCCTTCCGCCTGGAAGAAATGGAGGAGCCGCCCGAGCAGCCGCAGGTCGTGGCCGTCCTTGAGCTGCGACCAGTGATCCACTTCGACCCGCTGGCCCGCGTCCTCCGAGGTGATGACGACGCGGCGATCCGGCCGCGATCGCACGTCGCAGCTCGCGCGCAGGCTGATTGCGGCGTTGAGCGTCTGCGCCCCCTCGTGGAACAGATACAGCGGCCAGATATCGAGCGTGCCGCCTGCGAGGTCGATACGCGTCGGCGCCGACGCATGGATGTGCACCGAGGCATCATACCCTGCAGATTGGCGATTGGAATTGCCGATACAATCGACCCTCGGCACGCACGTTCTCAGTCGAAGGGGTTCAGGATGTGCCGAATGGCGACCACTCAGAACATGACAAGGCCGGAGCGCACGTGGGAGACTTCGCGGCTTCTGGCAAAGCCGGCTGTAGTGGCGGATGCCGAAGTGCTCTTTGGTGATTACGCAAGCGATTCAGCTGTCGCCAAGTACATGACGTGGAAGCCGCATCGCAGTGTTGAGGAGACAATTCAATTCTTGACTCGATGCGAGCGGGTCTGGAGCGAGGGGTCGGCATTTCCTTGGAGTCTCTGGCGGAAACAGGACGGCGCTCTCGCGGGCATGATCGAGATTCGAGTAGGCATGAGCGCCGTCGATCTGGGCTACGCGCTTGCGCGGCGGTGGTGGCGCCAGGGGCTCATGAGTGAAGCCGTGGCGGCAGTAGTCCAATGGGCTCTGGCGCAACCGACGATCTACCGCGTGTGGGCGACCTGCGATGTCGAGAACCTCGCCTCGGCGCGACTTCTCGAACGAGTCGGAATGGAGCGAGAAGGGGTTCTGCGGCGATGGTTGATCCATCCGAATCTCAGTGAGGCTCCGCGCGACGCCATTTGCTACTCAATCGTGAAGGCGGGCTGACAGGCGCTGGAGGTCACGCCTGGCCGGTCAATCGGCTTGGGCTAAAATGTCGCAAGTGTCATTCCGCGACATTCGTAAGCACGTCGGCCAACTGGCGATTGTCGGCTTCGACGGCCACGACGTTCCGGCCGAGCTGCGGACGCTTGCGCGCGCGTTCGATCTCGGCGGCGTCATCTTCTTCGCGCGCAACATCGAGGCGCCCGAGCAGGTCGCCGATCTGTCGCGGCAGGCGCACGCGCTCGCCGCCGAGATCCCGCTCTGGGTCAGCGTGGACCAGGAGGGCGGACGCGTCGCCCGTCTCAGGCGCCCGTTCACGGAATGGCCGCCGATGATCACCCTCGGCCGGGCCGGGGCGCCGGGAAGCGACCGGCTCGCGGAACGTTTCGCGGCGGCGCTCGCCGCGGAGCTTCACGCCGTGGGGATTTCCCTCGACTACACGCCCGTCCTCGACGTCCTCACCAATCTGCAGAATCCGGTGATCGGCGATCGCGCCCTCGCGGAACGGGCCGAAGACGTGGCGCGGCTCGGGTCGATCATCATCCGCACGCTGCAGGGCGCCGGGATCGCCGCCTGCGGCAAACATTTCCCGGGCCATGGCGATACGAGCGCCGATTCGCACTTCGAGCTGCCGCTGCTCGATCACCCGCTCGATCGCTTCGAGGCGGTCGAGCTGGTCCCCTTCAAAGCCGCGATCGACGCGGGAGTGGCTGCGATCATGACCGCGCACATCCTGATTCCGGCGCTCGATGCCGAGCAGCCCGCCACACTCTCGCCGGCGATTGTCGACGGATTGCTGAAGAAGCGGCTCGGGTACCAGGGGTTGGTTCTGAGCGACGATCTCGAGATGAAGGCGATCAGCGGGCGCTACGGGCACAGCGAGGCGACGGTCCGGGCGATCGAGGCCGGGTGCGACGCCGTGCTCATGTGCGCGCCGAAGCCCGACGAACAGATGGCCGCGCTCGAAGAGATCGTGCACGCTGTCGAGCAGGGGCGCCTCCCGCTGAAGCGCGTCGAAGACGCGCTGACGCGGCATCGTCGCGTGAAAGAGCGGTTTCTGGCGCCGCCGCGCCCGAAGCCGAAGACGGGCGCCGCTCTGCGGGCCGTCCTCGGCAGCGACGAGCACCAGGCCGTCGCCGACGAGATGGCGAGGTTCGCATAGCCCGATGCTGAAGCCGCGCGCCCTGCGGTCCGGCGACCGCATCGCCCTGGTCGCGCCGGCCAGTTCCTTCGCGCGCGATGCCTTCGACGCCGGGGTCGCGGAGCTTCGCCGGCTGGGCTTCGAGCCCGTCTACGACGAGTCCGTATTCGCACGCGAGCGATTCACCGCGGGGGCCGCCGCGTTGCGCGCCTCGGCGTTTCGGCGCGCATGGACCGACCCGTCCATCGCCGCCCTGATGGCCGTCCGCGGCGGCTATGGCAGCGTGCACCTGCTGCCGCAGCTCGACGCCGCCGAAATACAGCGGACCCCCAAGGCGTTCATCGGCTACAGCGACAACACGTCGATTCTCACCTGGCTCACGGGACGCTGCGGCACGGTCGCGTTTCACGGACCGATGATCGACGGACGCCTGGCGAAAGGCGAGTCTGCGTACGATCGCGATTCGTTCACGCGCGTCCTGACTCGGGCGCTGCCGCCGGGCGCCATCACCCATCCCCAGGTCGTCGCCCTGCGGTCCGGCGAAGCCGCGGGGATGCTCGTCGGCGGCACCATGACCCAATTGACGGCTTCGCTCGGCACGCCGTATGCGTTCGATCCTCCGCGTGGGCATATTCTGTTTCTCGATGAAGTCGCGGAGCGCCCCTACCGGATCGATCGCATGCTGACGCAGCTCACGCTCGCGGGTGTCGTGGCCCGCGCGGCCGCCATCGTGTTCGGCGAGATGCCGGGCTGCGACGAACCATCCGAAGGCGGCCCCGCGATCAGGGACGTGTTGTCCGATCTCATCGCCGGCTTTCGCGGTCCGGTCCTCTTCGGACTGCCGTCGGGTCACACCGCCGGCGCGGCGATGACCCTTCCCTTCGGCGTCCGCGCACGAGTCGTGACGGAGTCGGGGCCTGCCGTCATCATCGAGGAGGCGGCGGTCGCGACATGAAGCGCATCCATTTGATCGGCGTCTGCGGCACCGCCATGGCCACCCTCGCCGCGCTCCTCAAGAGCCGCGGCTTCGACGTGCGCGGGTCGGACCAGAACGTGTATCCACCGATGAGCGAGTTCCTGCGCGAGCAGCAGATCACGACCCTTCAGGGGTACAACCCCGAGAACATCACCGCCGATCTCGATCTCGTCGTCGTCGGCAACGCCATCTCGCGCGGGAATCCCGAGCTCGAAGAGGTCCTCGATCGCAAGATTCGATATTGCTCGCTGCCGGAGGCCGTCCGCGATCACTTCCTCTGGGGCGCCCGATCCGTCGTGATCGCCGGCACGCACGGCAAGACCACGACGACGTCGCTGGCCGGGTGGCTGTTGACGCACGGGGGCGCCGACCCCAGCGTGCTGATCGGAGGAATCGCGGACAATTTCGGCGGGAGCTACCGCATCGGCGGCGGGCGCGAGTTCGTGATCGAGGGGGACGAGTACGACAGCGCGTTTTTCGACAAGACGGCGAAGTTCCTGAAATACCTTCCCGACATTGCCGTCGTGAACAACGTCGAATACGACCACGCGGATATCTATCCCGATCTGGAATCGATCCGCGTCGCATTCAGACGCCTCGTGAACCTGATTCCGCGCCGCGGCCTGCTGCTCGTCGGGGCCGACGATCCGGAGGCGCGGGCGCTCGCGGCCGGCGCCCGCTGCCGCGTGGAAACGTTCGGGCTCTCGAACGGCGCGGACTGGCAGGCCCACGATCTGCGCGTCGACGGCGTGTCCACGTCGTTCAAGCTCCGGAAGAAAGGAGAGCCGGCAGGCGCCTTCGACCTGCCGCTGCTCGGCGCGTACAACGTCCGCAACGCGCTCGCCGCCATCGCCGTCGGATCGGCCGTCGGGATCGACGTCGAGACGCTGACGGCCGGCCTCCGCGCGTTCAAGGGGGTCCGCCGACGGATGCAGTTGCGCGGGACGGCCCGCGGCGTCGCGGTCTACGATGACTTCGCGCATCATCCGACCGCGATCGGCGAGACGCTGGCCGGCGTCAGGTCGGCGTACCCCGATCGACGCATCTGGGCGATCTTCGAGCCGCGCTCGGCGACGTCGTGCCGCAAGGTGTTCCAGCACGAGTTCGTGTCGGCGTTCACGGCGGCCGATCGCATCCTGCTGCCGGCCGTGTTCCGGTCGTCGCTCCCGGACGAGCAGCGGCTGTCCACCGACCAGTTGACGGCGGATCTGCGCGCGGCCGGCAAGGACGCACGCTACATTCCCCGGGTCGACGACATCGTCGCAACGGTCGCGAAGGAGGCGAAGGACGGCGATCTGGTGGTGGTGATGTCGAACGGCGGCTTCGACGACATCCATCCGAAACTGCTGGCCGCGCTCGAGGCGCGCGGCCGGTGATGGACGTACGCGTCCTGCCCGCCGGCGATGCCGCGTGGCTGATCGAGCTGCCCGAGCGCATCGACGTCGAAGTGAACGAGCGCGCGATCCGGATTGCGCGCGCCGTCGAAGGTTCCTCACTCCCGATCACCGACCTCGTCGTCGGATATCGGTCGGTCATGGTCTTCGTCGATCCGTTGTCGGCGGACGCCGAAGAGATCGAGAAGCGCCTCCGTGAGTTGTCCGCGGCCCCCGCCGAGAGTGGGGGGCCGGACGGCGCGATCGTGGAGGTGCCGGTCTGCTACGACGGTCCGTACGGGCCGGATTTGGGCGACGTCGCCGCATTCGCGAAGTGCTCGGCTCCCGAGGTGATCGCGCTGCATCTCGGACGGCAATACCGCGTCTTCGTGGTTGGCTTCGTGCCCGGTTTCGCGTACATGGCGTCGGTCGATCCGCGGATCGCGGCGCCGCGCCGGTCGTCGCCGCGGCTGAAAGTGCCGCCCGGATCGGTCGCGGTCGCGGCGGGTCAGACGGGGATCTATCCCGCGGAGACGCCTGGAGGCTGGAGCCTGATCGGACGCTGTCCGGTACGCCCCTACGATCCGGACCGCAAAAAACCGTTCCTGTTTCATCCAGGCGATCGCGTCAGCTTCCGCCGCATCTCCGAGTCCGATTATCGGGGGATGACGGAGTGGGGCGACGCATGACGGCAACGCTGACCGTGGTGAAACCGGGAATGCTGACGACCGTGCAGGATCTCGGACGGCGTGGATATCAAGGTCTCGGGGTGCCGGTCTCCGGACCGATGGATCCGTATTCGCATCGGCTCGCGAATCAGATCCTCGGAAACGATCGGATGGCGGCGGCGCTCGAGATCACGCTGATGGGGCCGGAGCTGGCCGCGCAGGGCGATGTCACGTGCGCGGTGACCGGCGCCGAGATCGACGTGATGGTCGACTCGACGCCGGCGCCGCGCAATCGTCCGTTCGCCGTGCCGTCCGGCTCGCACATCAAGTGCGGGGCGCGGCATAAGGGAGCGCGCCTGACACTGGCCGTCCAGGGAGGACTCGACGTCCCCGCGACGCTCGGCAGCCGCGCGACGCATCTGGTCAGCCGCATGGGGCCGTTCGGCGGCCGAAGCCTGCGTACCGGCGACATCCTTCCGGTCGGACATCAGGGTGACGGCGCTCCTGTCGCGTCGGGCAAACCGCTGCCGCTTCCGGACGGCGGCGCGCGCGTGCGCATCGTCGCCGCGGTGCATCGCGACCGCTTCACGGACGACGCGTGGGGACTGATCGTCCGCGCACGCTACACGATCTCGCCGCAGTCGAACCGGATGGGGTACCGCCTGGACGGTCCGACGCTCGAGCATCGCGGCGCGGCCGACATCCTCTCGGAAGGGATGCCGATCGGAGCGATCCAGGTCCCCTCGTCGGGCCAGCCCATCCTGCTCCTGGCCGAGTGCGCGACGACTGGCGGGTACGCGACGATCGCGAACGTCATCACCGCCGATTTGCCGGTCGCCGGCCAACTGGCGCCGGGCGACTGGATCGCGTTCGATCCCTGCACGCATGCGGAGGCGCGCGCGGCGCTGCGCGAGCGAGAAGCGGGATTGACGGAAGCAGGACCGGGGGCGGACCGGGGTCGGACGCGTGTCTGACATCGTCGCCGCACGGCTGGCGGAATCGATCCCGGCGGAGCGGACGATGAAAGGCGCGCCGCTCGCGCCGTATACGACGTTCAAGGTCGGCGGTCCGGCGGACTGGCTCGTGCTCGCGCGCGGGACAGCCGAGGTCATGTCTGCGCTCGCGGTTGCGCGCGAGCACGGCCTGCCGGTCACCGTGCTTGGCGGCGGTTCGAACGTCCTCGTCTCCGACGCGGGTGTCCGCGGCCTCGTCATCCGGTTGCAGGGCGGCGACGCGGCGGTGGCGGGCGACGGACTGGTGCGCGCAGACGCCGGCCTGACGATCAACGGCCTCGTCCGCTGGACGATCAATCGCGGACTCTCCGCGCTGGAAGCCTGGGCGGGGACGCCCGGCACCGTCGGCGGCGCGGTTCACGGCAACGCGCACTTCCGGGGACGGCTGATCGGCGAGCTCGTGGCGAGCGTCGAAGCGATCGATGCGAGCGGGCACGTCCTTCGCATTCCGGCGGCGCAGATGGAATTCGGCTATGACCGCAGCCGCCTGCAGCGGACGCACGAGGTGCTGCTGTCGGCGGATTTCCGCGTGACAGTCGGCGATCCGGCCGCGCTCCGCGCCGTTGCGCGCGAATCCCTGGCGTTCAGAAAGCGGACGCAGCCGCTCGAATCCGCCAGCGCCGGCTGCATTTTCCAGAATCCGGACCCTTCCGTCGATCGCGTGCCGGAGGGAATCCCTCCTTCGGCCGGCGCCCTCGTCGATCGCGCCGGGCTCAAGGGCGCGCGCGAGGGGTCCGCGCGAGTGTCGAAGACCCACGGAAACTTCATCGTCAACGAAGGGGCCGCGTCAGCCGCTGACATTCGCCGGCTGATCGAACGCTGCCGTGCCCAGGTCCGCACGCAGTTCGGCGTCGAGCTGCGCGACGAAATCGTCTATTTAGGATTCTAGATGGCAGGCTTGAAGATCGTCGGAGCGCGGCCGCTGTCGGGACGTATCTCCGTCGAGGGCAACAAGAACTCGGCGCTGCCGCTCATCGCCGCGTGCGTGCTGACCGACCAGCCGTGCGAGCTCGCCAACGTGCCGCGCATCCGCGACGTCGAGGTGCTGCTCGACCTGATCGAGGCGCTCGGCGGGCGCGTCGAAGGCCGTGGCACGTCGACGCTGCGCGTGCATTGCCCGACCGTGACCGGCGATCGTCCCGACCCCGCTCTTGTCGGACGGCTCCGCGGATCGGTGCTGCTGCTCGGTCCGCTGCTCGTGCGCCGCGGCGCCGCGCGCCTGGCGCCTCCCGGCGGCGATTTTCCGGCCCGCCGCACGATCGCCACGCACCTCGATGCGCTCACCGCGATGGGCGCCACGGTGCTCGATGAGCCGGGACACTCGATGCAGGCGCCGAACGGCCTCAAGGGAGCCTCGATCTACCTCGACGAAGCGTCGGTGACGGGGACCGAGACTGCCTTGCTGGCCGCCGCCGGCGCGAAGGGGCCATCCGAGATCCGGCACGCCGCGATGGAGCCGCACGTCGTCGAGCTCTGCGAATTCCTGCAGGCGATGGGAGTCGGCATCGAAGGCGCGGGCACTCCGCGGATTCGCGTCGAGCCTGCGTCCCGGCTGGCGGGCGCCTCGCATCGTCTCGCCGGCGACTACATCGAGGCGGGAAGCTGGGGCGTGGTGGCGGCGATTACCAACGGCACCATCGAGGTCGCCGGCGCGCGTTCGGGCGATCTCGAGGTGATTGCCGCGCCGCTGAAGCGGCTCGGCCTCGATTGCTCGACCGACGACGACACGCTCGTCGTGCGGCGGTCGGTTTTGCGATCGTCCCGCCGGATCACGACGGGACTGTGGCCCGGGTTTCCGAGCGACATGGTGAGCCTGGTGACCGTGCTCGCCACGCAGGCCGAGGGCCGCACGCTCGTGCACGACTGGCTCTACGAGCTGCGCCTCTTCGCTCTCGAACAGATGAGCGCCATGCGCGCGGATTTTTTCCTCTGCGATCCGCATCGCATCATCGTCAGCGGCCCGACGAAGCTGCGCGGACGGTCGCTCGACAGCCGCGACCTCCGGTCGGGGATGGCGTTGATCGCCGCCGCGCTCGCCGCGGAAGGGGAGAGTTGCGTCGCGCCGCTCGAGACCGTCGAGCGCGGGTACGCGTCGCTCGTCGAGCGCCTTCGGGGCCTTGGCGCGCAGGTGGAGAGGGTTGACCGTTGACTGGGAACCAACCGAACGGGTAACGGTTAACCGTTAACGGTTTGAAACGTCACCCTCCGCCGCCGGGCTTTTTCGGCGGGGCGGGCGGCGTCGACATCGGCAGAACCACGCCTGGCAGCGCGCCTTGCAGCGGCTGCGGAAAGGGCGGCTGCGCCGGCACGGAAGGCGCCGGAAGCGTCACGCGGGGCGGCGCAGCGGCCTCGGACGCCGCCGGCAATTCCTCGCGCGGCATCGTCGCACCAGGCTCACCAGCCGGCGCTCCCACGGTTTCTCGCCCCATCTTGTACGGCCGGAGATCCGACTCGCTCAGATCGAGAACGCGGACGATGTGCGGAGTGAGCGTGAGGATGATGTCGGTCTGCTGAGTTTCCTTGTGATTGCTCGCGAACAGACGGCCGATCAGCGGGACGTCGCTGAGGCCTGGCACCCCCGCAAGCGACGTGCGTTCTTCATCGCGGATCAGGCCGGCGAGCATGTTCGTCTCGCCATCCTTCAGCCGGATGGTCGTGGCGATCTCGCGGTTGCCAAACGTGGGCAGGCCACCGAACCCTGTGCCCGAGATGCTCGACAGGGACACCTTCAGCGTCAGCGTCACCTCGTCGTCGTGATGCAGCCGAGAGGTGATATCGATATTCACGCCGATGTTCTCGTAGTTGTACGACGTGATCGGCTGCGTGTTGATGCCGCCCGCGGCGATCGGCGCGAATGTCGTGACCGGGACCGGGACGCGCTCGCCGAAACGGGCGCTGGCCGACAGCCCGTCTTCCATCCGCAGATGCGGATTCGCGAGCGTCCGGGTGGCGGTGTCGTTCTTCAGCAGACGGTAATAGATGCCGGGGATCCCCGAGAGGAAGACGTCGGCCGCCGTGAGGTTCTTCAGATTTGCCAGACGGTAATCGTCCCGATTGATGTCGGCCGATCCCGAGATCCCTGAGGAGCCGGGCGAGGCGACCTGAAGTCCATATTCCTGAAGGTGCGTGCGATCCACCTCGAGCAGCTCGACATCGACGACCACTTCGGGCCGCGCCTTGTCGATGGCGGCAATCAGCTTCGCGGCCGCGGCGAGGCGCTCGGGCGTGTCCTTGATCGAGATGCCGTTAGTGGCGGTGATCGCCGAGATCTGCCGGATATCGGCGACGATTCGCAGCAGGTCGATCGTTTCCTTCACATCCGCGTTGCTCAGATAGAACGTCTGGACGACCGATTCCTCATATTCCCGACGCTTGGCGGGCGTGTCGGGAACGATCGTGATCGTCTTGGGGGCGGTCACGCGGTAGAACGTGCGCGTGCTCGCCGTGAGCGCCGCCAGCGCGTCGGCGACCGTCAGATTGCGGAGATCGATGGTGCTGAGCGGCTGGTCGCGAAACGCCGCGTCGAAGATGACGCTCAGATTCGCGAAACGTCCGACCGTCAGGAAGACCGCTCTGGCGGTGGCGCCGTTGCCGAACTGTAGCGAGCCCGGCAGCTTCGCGCCGTCGGGCAGATCGAATCCGGGCGCCGGCAAGTCGCGCGTCCGATCGATCAGCATCTGCAGATCCGTGCGGCCGGCGCGCGTGACCGCGACTTTCGTGCGGAGCTTCTGGCGAATGTCACGCAGCGCGGCCTCGACCTGCGGGTCCGTCGGATTGAGCTCCGAGGCGAGCTGGTACTCGGCCAGCGCCTCTTCGTACCGCTCGAGACCGGCGAGCCGCCGTCCGCGGACGGTGTGATCCTGCGCGGCGCGAAGCTTCACGCGCTCGAGCGCGGCAACGGTATTGCGGTCGCCGGGATGCATCCGCGCGACCTTCGTGTATTCGACGACCGCGCGGTCGTAGTCCTGCGCCTGCTCGGCCTGCTGGGCGCGCCGCACGTTCGTCGCGGCGGCGCAGCCCGCCAGCGCCCCTGCGCCCAGCACGAGGAGCGGCAGCAGGCGGAGACGGCGGCTAGCGATCCGAGCCGGAAGTAATGACATCGGTGCCCCGAGGGATCTTGAAGTCGAACACCTTGTCCGACAGGCCGGTGTTCTCACGATAGTTGGTGAAATGAAACGTCGAGCGGCCGCCCTGCTGATCCGCCGCGCTGAGGCCGCGAATCTGCAGCGTCGAGCGGTCGACGACCAGCACGAGCCAGTCGTAGTCCCGCTGCTTCTGCTTGGGATCGAGGCGCAGTCCCCAGGCGTCGGGCTCGGCGTCGACATAGCTCACGCCGAAGTCGCGCGTCAGGTTCCCCTTGCCCGTCAGGAACAACACCGCCGTCGTCGCCTCGTCCTCCGGCGGCATCGGCGCGACGATCACTTGTTTGTCCGCGGGGATGTAAGAGTAGATCCGGTGGTTATCCGAGACGAACGTCTTCTTGTCGGGAGAGGTGTATTCCCACCGCATCCGGCCCGGCTTCTTGATCTGCACGGTCCCGCGCTCGGTGGATGTCTTCTTCAGCACGCCGCCTTCGTAAATATGTTCGAAATCGGCGGTGAAGTCCTTGACCCGGTCGTATTTCTGCTGCAGCGTCCCCGCGGTCTCGGCGGCGGGCGGGCGTGTCTGTCCGGGCGCGATCGCCGGCGCTATGAGGAGCACCATGGGCAGCAGCACTCGAATCATTCGTGTTCCGGACCAGGACAGGCGGGCACTCCCGAGTGTAGCACCCCGGGCGTGCAAAACCGAGCAGCCTATCGCCCCCGCTTCCGCGCGAGAAAGGCCCGAACCTCGGACACGCTTCGGGCGTTCAGCACGTGCGCCGGTTCGACCCAGCCCCGCCGAGCGGTGCCGATACCGAACCGCATCTGACGCTCCAGCCATCGCGCGCGGTGGCAGTCGCTGTCGATCGCGACGGTGACGCCGGCACGGACGGCCTCGCGCGCGCGCTCGCCGCTGAGATCCAGGTGGGTCGGAGCGCCGTCGATCTCGAGGGCCGTCCCGGTCTCGGCCGCGGCCGCATAGATCTCGTCGTAATCCATGTCATAGCCCTCGCGCCGGCCCACGAGCTGGTTCGACGGATGCGTGATGATCGACACCAGCGGATGGCGGATCGCGCCGACGCACCGGCGCGTGAGCCGCGCGGGGTCGTCGCCGGCCGGGTCGTGCAGCGATGCGAGGACGATGTCGAGAGAGGCGAGGACGGCGTCGGGGCAATCGAGGCGACCGTCCGGGAGGATGTCGACTTCCAGGCCGTGCAGGATGTCCATGCGAGGAAACTCGCCGCGCAGCCGCGCGATCTCGTCCCGCTGGCGCTCGATCTGCGCGGGCGTGACGGTGCGCGCGGCGCCGGCGTGCTCGGAGTGATCGGTGATCGCGACGTATTCGTGCCCGAGCGCCTGCGACGCTTCGAGCATCCGCCGCACCGAGTCCTTGCCGTCGCTGTATGTCGAGTGCATGTGCAGGTCGCCGCGGACATCCGCGCGCTCCACCAGGCGCGGCATACGTCCGTGCCGCGCGGCGTCGAGCGCGTCGGGCGAGTCCCGCAGTTCGGGCGGCAGGTAGGCAAGGCCGGCGGCGGCGTACACGTCGGATTCGGCGGCGCTCGGACGCGGCCCGCAGGTCCTGCGGACCGCCGCGACGTGCGCGGGCGGGCCTGTCGCCGCAAATTGCAGCGAGCCATATTCCTCTGCGGGAGCGATCCGGATGTCGACTTCATGGCCCTCGGACAGAACCAGCGCGCGCGCGGCGGTTCGGTGCAGTACCTCGGCGATTGGGGGCAGACTGACGATTGAGTCGATCGCGCGCGCCGGATTCGCCGCGCGCCCGGTCAGCGCGAGCGAATGTAGGAGGGGCGCCGCCCGCCGCACGGCGGCGGCGGGCTCCACGGCATCGACGTGGGGGCAGCGCGCGATGGCCGCGATCAGCGGGTCAAGAATGTCCCACGCGCGGCCGAGCGTGATCGGCCTCCGCTCCTGGTGCAGCAGATGCGCGGCGTCTCGCAGCGCGGCGCCATCGACGCTGCGGCGCTCCTCCGCGATCGCCAGCTCGAGGTCGGCGAGCGTGAGGATGCCGTCACGCGCGAGCGCCTGGTCCCGCGCGGCGTCGATGATGTTCAGCTCGGCGAGACGTCGGAGCAGGTAGGGTGTCGAGATCAAACCGTGGCGAACCGAACATCTATTGTATAGGCGAACGGTCCTTGTCGAAGTCGACGGCAATCGTCGCGGCCGCCCCGGCCTTGATCGTGGCGACGACTTTGCGATCGGGGAACTGCGGGTTCTTGAACACGATCTCGCGCACGCCGAGGCGGATCGGCACGTTCGCCAGCGGAGTCTCGCCGGCCTTCTCGCCGTCGATCCAGACTTCCGCCCACGGCGCGGCATTGATGTTCGCGCGGCCTCTCGGGTCCACCGAGAGCCGCGTGACCTCGCCGGGCGTGACCTCGACCGATTCCGTTCCGGCGTAGCCCAGATCGCTGTTGGTCAGGCTCAGCTCATGATGGCCGGGGCCGAGGATGATCTGATCGTCGCTGGTTCCCAGGGCCTTTCCGTTCTCGGCGAT
Organism: Vicinamibacterales bacterium; assembly: GCA_035495955.1. Taxonomy (GTDB): domain Bacteria; phylum Acidobacteriota; class Vicinamibacteria; order Vicinamibacterales; family 2-12-FULL-66-21; genus JAICSD01. Next base: position 67,706 of record DATJFE010000011.1, read on the forward strand.
CTGGAGCACGAACGGCGCGGAGATCACGGCAAAGCCGGAGAAGACGGGCACGTCGATCGTGAGGCCGTGCCCGGCCTCGACGCGTACCGTCCGCTTCATCGATCCGCCCGCGCCCATGAAGGTGAGCACGTGCCGTCCCGGCGAGACGTTGTTGATGGTCAGCGGCGATTCGCCTGCCGCCTTGCCGTCGAGCAGCACCCGGAGTCCGGAGGGCTCCGTCTTGATTGCGATCTGTCCGGGCGCCGCGGGCGCCGGCGCGCTGGCGGCGGGAGCGGCAGCGGCCGGAGAGGGCACGGCCTTCCGGACCGTCTGAATCACCGGCACCGCGGCCGGACTGTACACGAGTGAAATCACCAACACGACTGCGATGAGCGCGCCGCCGCCGCCGACCAGTTTCCACGGAATCGGCCGTGACTCCTCGAGGATCGTGAACGGCTCATAGGCTCCTTCTGCCGACATGGTGACCGGTTCGTGGCGCGCTTCCGAGCGGGCGGCCGCTACCGACGTCGATCGGTCGGGATCCTTCAAGCGGATCGGCGACGAGGCAGGCTTCGTCGCGAACCCGTGCTGAATGATGGGCGCGGGCGTCGACGCCGCGACCGGGGCGATTTCGATCTTCCGATCCAGCGGCTTCGGCTCCTCCGGCGTCCAGACGGCAGGTTCGGATGGGGGCACGTAAACCGGATATGGGCGTGCGACCGGCGTGGCCGGCGGAGCCGGTTGCGGCACCGGCGGCTCGAAAGCGGCCGCGCGATCGGGCGGAACCAGCCACCCGGTTGATTTCTTCTTCTTCTTCCCGGACGGACGATCGGCCTTCACCGACTCGGCCGGCGCGGGTGGTTCTTCGCTATCCTGCCATTCGAGCCGCTCGGCCTCGAGACGCGCCTTCTCGGCGCGTTCCCGCGCCTCGCGATCGAGCCGTTCGTTCTCGATCCTCTGCGCCTCGAGCCGGTCGCGCTCGCGCCGTTCCGCGGCAACCCGCTCACGCTCCAGCCGCTCGGCCTCGACGCGCGCCTTCTCGGCGCGTTCGCGCGCTTCCTTCTCGAGCCGCTCCTGTTTCAAGCGCTCGGCCTCGCGGCGCTCGCGCTCCCGTGCTTCCTTCTCGAGATGCTCGCGTTCGCGTTTCTCCGCCTCGAGGCGTTCGCGTTCGAGGCGCTCGGCCTCGGCGCGCGCCTTTTCCGCGCGCGCACGGGCCTCCTGCTCCAGGCGCTCCGCCTCGAGTCGGGCTTTTTCCGCCCGCTCGCGCGCCTCCTTCTCGGCGCGTTCGCGCGCGGCTCTTTCCGCACGCTCCCGTTCGAGCCGCTCTTTCTCGACGCGTTCGCGTTCCAGCCGCTCGCGCTCCAGCCGCTCCGCCTCGAGCCGGGCCTTCTCGGCGCGCTCGCGCGCTTCCTTCTCGAGGCGTTCCCTTTCGAGGCGTTCCTTTTCCAGCCGCTCGCGCTCGCGACGCTCGGCCTCCAGCCGTTCCTTTTCGAGCCGCTCCCGTTCCAGTCGTTCGGCTTCGCGCCGCTCGGCTTCGAGGCGCTCGCGCTCTCGCCGTTCGGCTTCGAGCCGTCCGTGTTCGAGGCGCTCGCGCTCCAGGCGCTCCGCCTCCAGGCGGGCCTGTTCGGCGCGTTCGCGTTCGCGGCGCTCTGCCTCGAGGCGCTCACGCTCCACTCGTTCGGCCTCGAGCCGCGCGCGCTCGCGTCTCTCGGCTTCGGCGCGCTCCCGGGCTTCCTGTTCAAGCCGCTCGCGCTCCAGCCGTTCGGCTTCCGCGCGCTCCCGCGCGAGGCGTTCCTGCTCCAGGCGTTCGCGTTCGAGACGTTCGCGTTCGAGACGTTCCGCTTCGAGGCGTTCGCGCTCGCGCTTCTCCGCCTCCGCGCGCTCGCGCGCTTCCCGCTCGGCGCGTTCGCGCGCCTCGATTTCCAGCCGTTCGCGCTCGCGCTGTTCCGCTTCCGCGCGCTCCCGCGCGATCCGATCGCGCTCCCGCTGCTCGGCCCCGGCTCGCTCGCGAACCGCGCGCTCGGCGTCCTCGCGCGCCTGCTTCTCGTTCCGGGCGCGTTCGCGGCGTTCCGCGTCGGAGCGCTCGACCTCCTGCCAGGTGGCCTCGGCGACGACGCGATCCGCGTCCGCCGTTTCGACCTGCTGCAGGAATTCCAGCAGGGCCGTCCGGCAGGTGTTGATGCCCAGTTCCTTCCGCACGAGCTTTCTCAGATCGATCGCCGCTTCATCCGCCGACTTGATCGACCGCCGGCCCGCGAGCGGCAGCGTCGCGAGAAAGAACACGTCGCTCGACTCCGCGAACGACTTCGAGCCGCGAATGCTCGCGATCTCGAGGATCTCGTGCCGCAGCGCCGCGATCCCCTCCGGGTAGTCGTCGTCGCCCAGCGGACGCCCCACGATGAGCGCGGCGGCCATCATGGCGGCGGCGGAGAGGTCCGCCCCTTTGTCGAAGCGGGCGATCCCCGCGGTCGGCGGAAACGCGAGCCGCAGCTCGGACCAGAGGCGGCGCCGGGTGAGCTTCAGCCGCTCCAGCGGCTCCGCGTAAATCGCATCCAGGAGGACGAGCTGGCGGGCCGGCGTGATGATCACGCGTCCGGCGGCAAGGCTGCCGTGCGCCAGGCCCGCGTCGTGCAGCCGCGCGATCGCCGGCAGGAGCTCCAAGAGAAGTCCCAGGCCCGCATCCAATCCCGCCACGATGCCGTGGTCCGCGGCGGCGTCGAGGATGTCGACGAGACGCCGGCCGGGCACGTAATCGGAAATGACGGTCAGTTGGTTGTCGGCATCGCGCTCGATGTCGCGCGGGCGCGCGAAGTGCTCGTCCTCGAGGCCCGCGACAATCGTCAATCGCTCCCGCAGGGCGTGCTCGAACGCTCCGAGCTCCGGGCGGAGGACCAGCCGCTCCAGCATGGTCCCCGACTCGCGATCGAAGGCGAGCACACGGCGGCCAAGGCCATCTTCATAGCCCGACGACGACAG
>DATJFE010000012.1:0-30151 GCA_035495955.1 Vicinamibacterales bacterium
GACGCCCCCCGCGGCGTCGAAAATCAAGATCTGACCCCGAGTCCGACTCCCACTGATGCAGTTTATCGCGTCCCCGCGACGACCGCGGCTTTCGTCGCTTTGCCCAGACTGAGAAGATTCGCGAGCAGCTGATACGCCCCATCCGTCCCGGCCGGCAGTTGGCGCCAGAGGCCCAGACCGACGTAGAGCCACCGGCCCTTGCCCACCCGCGCTTCGACGAGCGACCCCAGCTTCACGCCTGGATTGTCGGGAAACGAGTCGACCATCGACACCAGGTCCATGTATTTCGGGTCCTTCTCGCCCAGGAAGTAGAGCCCGCGCTCCTGGACCCAGCCGGCCCACGTCCTGGGGCCGATTTTGTTCGGACGTGTAAAAATCGGATGCTCACGCTGCAGCACGTCAACCGGCACGGTCTCATCCGAGACGCGGTTGCCGCTCACCCGCGCCGGGAACGGCCCGTATTGCTGCTGGTTGAACTCCATCTTGTTGTACTGCACGATCATCACGCCGCCGCGCTCCACGTACTCGAGCAGACGGCGGTTGTACGCCCGCAAATCGTCGCGGCGCTCGTACGCGCGGACGCCGGTGACGATGACGTCGTACTTCGAAAGGTTGCCCCACGCCAGATCGTCCGGCTCGATGAAGCTCAGCCTGGCGCCGAGCTGTTCGATCGCGGGCGGCACCTGATCGCCCACGCCCACGATGTAGCCGACATTGAGTCCCGGCGACGTCTTGACGTCGATCACCTTCACCGACGTGACCGCCGGCTTGATCACCTGTCGCCGCTGAACGTGTGGATACTCGATCTCCTGATAGCCGCTGGAGAAGGTCTCATTCGGAACGGCGTTCGACGTCACGATCGCGCGAACCGGATATTCGCCCAGCTTCACGCCTGCCGGCGCGGTCACGCGGAAGCGCGCAGACAGGGCCTCGTCTTCATGCCCGAAGTCGAGCGGCGCCGCTGCGGGCGCCACCTTCCAGCCCGCGGGCGTCTGGAGCGTGACGGTCGCCTGCGCCGGCCCCTTCATGCCATTCGTGACGGTGACATGGACCTCGCGGTCGACCGCCTTGGCCTCGGCCGCCGTGCGGGCCGCGGGGATCACCGCGAGTCCCGGCGACACTCTCACCGAGAAGGCCGGGACGACATTCAGTTCCATGCGCTTGTCGCCGTGATAGATGTCTTTCGAGTATCGGAACTGAATCGGGATGTCGCGCGTGACGTCCACTGCGCCGGCCTTGATGTGATACGTCGCGTGGAAGGGCGACGGCGCAAACGCGACCCCCCAGGGCACGCCCGGATCGTAGTCGTCGCGCGCGAGATTCTCTGGGTGCTTCCAGTAGTCGTCGTGAAAATACGGCTCCGTCAGCGCGGCGTTCGTCGGCACCCGCAGATCGGCGGCGCAGCTGTAGAACGCATCTTTTTTCGCAGGGCCGGCCGCGCACGCCGCAGGCCCTGCGAAGCCCGCGGCGTCCACATGGGTCACCATCACGTCGCCCGGTCCACGATTGATGGCGACGATCGACACCTTCAGCGGCTGTCCGGCGACGATCAATCCGTCGTCTGCAATCGCTTCGAACGTCAGACCGTGCGCGGCAATGACGGCGTCCTGATAGTTGCGTTCCTTCTCCGCCAGACGGAAATCGATTTCGTACTTCGCGTCGCCGGAGAGTCCCAGCGAGTCCAGCCCCGCGCGGAGCGCGCGGACCGCGGCAAGGCCGGCTTCGATCGGCTCGGCCGTCGCCGCGTCATCGCCGCTGTCGAATGCTTTCCGCGCCTGGACCGCGCGATCTACGATCGCCGCCAGTCCGCTCGCCAGCGCCGCCGGGGGATTCGGACCGGCGTACTGCGCAAGGCCCGCTAGGCTGACGTCGATGCCGTCGAACAGCGTCGTCTCGTCCTTTTCCATCTCTCCCGGAATCGTCGTCGCCATCAACTGATAAGCCCCGCCGCCGAAGCCGCCCCCGCCACGCCCGCCAAACTGGACGCCGGGAATCGCGGGAACGCCGCCAGAGCCCTGGCACTTGTGATTGCTGCGCGCGTCGCTGCCGATCTCGGCGTACGTGCGGCCGAGCAGCTCATCGTACGCAGCCGTGTTGACGCGCGTCAGATGCGCGGGGGCGGCGCCGCGTCCGGCGGTGAAGTACAGTTTCTTCGCGCGCCAGGGCCGCAGACCCTCTCTGATCTGGTCGGGATACCGGTTCGGATCGCCCGCGGCGCTGTACGCCTCTCGCGCAAGGATCGTCGTCGCCTCGTGAGCCCGGTCGCCGCCGCCGCCCTGGATGTTCATCGTGAGGAACACGTCAGGCCTGAAGGTCCGCAGCATTCGCACGAAATCCCCGATCGTCTCTTCGCGTCCCCATTTATCGATCACTTCCTGCGGACTGAACGAGTAGCCATAGTCGATGGCGCGGGTGAAGTACTGCTCGGCGCCGTCGATCCGGTGGGCCGACAGCAGCTCCGACGTCCGCAGGACGCCGATGTCGCGGAAAAGCTCGGGCCCGATCTCGTTCTGTCCGCCTTCGCCGCGGTTGGTCTGCAGATCGATCGATCGCAGCCCCATGCCGCGGGTGTACAGCGCGAACAAGGCGTTGTGCTCGTCGTCGGGGTGCGCGGCCGACTGCATGAGCGTGCCCGACACGTTCAACTTGCGGATGGCGAGGCCGAGGGCCACGTGGCCGCTCTCGGACGAGACCACGGAGAATGACATTCGATTCTGCGCAGGCGCCGTTGCCATCACGGCAGCCGCGAGCGCGACGATGGAAAGACGTTTCATTTGAAGGTTTATGGTGTGAAACGGGCGGATTATCACATGGAACATTCGCTCAATTGTGAAAAGATGGTGGCCATGCCGACGATGTTCACGCTCGTGGTGGCGCTCGTCCAGGCGGCGTCCTCGGGTCAGCTCACCTTCACGCCGCCGGCCCCCTGGCATGCGCGGCAGCCCGCCAGCAATATGCGCGTCGCCGAATTCGTCGTGCCGAAGGCGCCCGGGGATCCGGAAGACGCCGAGGTCGTCATCTATTACTTCGGCGGCGGCGGCGGCACCGTCGAGGCGAATATCGATCGCTGGATCGGTCAGATGCGCCAGCCGGACGGCTCGGCCTCGAAAGACAAAGCGCGCCGCGGCGCGCAAACGATCAACGGCCTGAAAGTGTCGACTGTGGATGTCAGCGGAACGTACGTTGCCGAAGTGCGCCCCGGCGCGACCGAACGCCTCAACAAACCGGACTTCCGCCTGCGCGCCGCCGTCGTCGAGACGCCGAAGGGCGCGTACTACGTGAAGATGACGGGCCCCTCGAAAACCGTCGCGGCGGCCGACGCAGACTTCAAGGCGCTGCTCGGCAGCCTGCGCTACTGATCATCCGCGCCGTCCGAAGAGCGCGAAGAGCAGCACGATCACGATCACCGCGATAATCAGGCCCGTCCAGAAGCCTGCCTTGAAGATCCCCGCGACCGCCGCACACCCGGCGAGGGCGGCCATCAAGAGAACCACGAGCGCCGCGCGCAGCACAAAGCTCAGCATTAGGCCTCCATCCTCACCCGTGCGGCTCTTCATGGATCGTGCCGGGATCGCTCGATGCGTGTTAGACAATGGGCGGGTGGCGACCGGTTTCAATCACGCGATCCTGACGGAGACCGCTCATCGCCCGTGGCCGATGCCCTCGGCGCCATGGATCATGACGCAGACGTGGAACGACCTGCTCTTCGCGCACTGGCCCGTCGACAAGGAGGCGCTCCGCACCCTCGTGCCCGCCGGATTCGAGCTCGATCTGTTCGATGGCCGCGGCTGGATCGGGGTCGTCCCGTTTCACATGACCAACGTCGCGCCCCGATTCGTGCCGGCGCTGCCGTGGATTTCGGCCTTTCCCGAGCTCAATGTCCGGACGTACGTACGGGTCGGCGACAAGCCGGGCGTGTATTTCTTCAGCCTCGACGCGGGCAATCCCGTCGCGGTGGGCGCCGCGCGTACGATACTGAACCTTCCGTATTTTTCCGCGATCATGACCGTCGCCTCCGACGGTGACGGCAGCATCCGGTACGAGAGCCGCCGGGCCTCCCAGCCGCCGGCGGAGTTCATCGGGCGCTATCGCGGCTTCGGCGATCGAAGACCGCCGCTGCGAGGCACGCTCGAGTACTTTTTGACAGAGCGCTATTGCCTGTACGCCGTCGACCATGCGTTTCGCGCCTACCGGCTGGACATCCATCATCCGCCGTGGCCGCTCGAATCCGCGGAAGCCGAGATCGGGCGGAATACGATGGCTGAGGCGGCGGGCCTCCGTCTGCCCGCCATGGCCCCGCTCCTCCACTTCGCCAGGCGCCAGGACATGGTCTGCTGGGCGCCCGAACCGATTCAATGATGCCCCTCACCTTGCTGTGCATCGCGACGTACCGGAAGGGAGACGAATTCCTGCGCGAGTGCCGGCGGCAGGGTTGTCGCGTTCTGCTCCTGACGGAGGAAAAGCTCCGCGACGCGGACTGGCCGCGCGACGCCATCGACGCCTTCTATTACGTGCGGCGCGACATGCCGGCTGCGGACATACGCAAAGGCGCCGCCTATCTTGCACGCACCGAACGGCTGGATCGGATTGTCGCGCTCGACGACTTCGACGTCGAAACGGCCGCCATGCTGCGCGAGTATCTGCACGTGGCCGGCATGGGCGAAACGACGGGCCGCGCGTTTCGCGACAAGCTGGCGATGCGTGCGCGCGCGCGCGCCGCCGATATTCCGTGTCCCGATTTCGTCCATGTCGTCAATCACGAGGCGATACATGAGTGGACGTCGCGCGTGACGCCTCCCTGGGTGCTGAAACCGCGATCGCAGGCGGCCGCGATCGGGATTCGGAAGGTGGGATCTGTCGACGAGCTCTGGCGGATCCTCGACGCGCTCGGGGATGACAGGCCCGACTATCTGCTCGAGCAGTTCGTCCCCGGCGACGTGTTTCACGTGGACTCGCTCGTCTTCAAGCGGCAGATCGTATTCGCCGCCGCGAGCCGCTATGGCACGCCGCCGATGGCGATCGCGCACGAAGGCGGCATTTTCGTCACCCGTACTCTCGCAGAGACGGATGCGGCTGCTATTGCGGTGAAAGAGGTGAATGCACGCGTCCTCGACAGCTTCGGCCTCGTGCGCGGGGTCTCACACACCGAATTCATCCGCGATCGCGCCGGACGGGTCCTGTTTCTCGAGACTTCTGCCAGAGTCGGCGGCGCTTACATCGTGGACGTCGTCGAGGCGGCGACGGGCGTGAACCTGTGGCGGGAGTGGGCAAGGATCGAGATCGCGGGCGAACAGGGCACCTATTCGCCTCCCACGCCCCAGAATCGCTGCGCGGGAATCGTCCTGTCGCTCGCGAGACAGGAAGAACCGGATATGAGCGGCTATACCGATCCCGAGATCGCGACTCGCATACGCAAACACCATCATGCCGGCCTGATCGTCGCGTCCGCAGACGAACATCGGGTGGAACGGCTGCTCGACACGTACGTCGAACGATTTCGCGCCGACTTCCACGCCTCGGCGCCGCCGCCGGCGCGCGCCATGGAGTAATCACCGATCACACCCTCAGGCGGATTCTGAAGGAACCGGGTCGAGCACGAACTCGTACCTGGGAAGGGTCCGTTGCCTCGCGCCGGGCATCGGCGCCGGAACATCGCCCGCGTGGCGGGCGCCGAGCCGTTCGTAGAACCCGCTGGCGTACGGATCCGCGAGCAGCTCGACGATCCCGCCCCGGCGCGCGCGGGCGTCCTCGAGCGCCGCCGTCACGAGGGCCCGGCCGACGCCCTGGCCATGTACCGCCGGGTCGACCCAGACGTGCTCCAGATTCCAGCGCGTGCCGCGATCCTCGAGCGCGCACATCCCGACGATCGCACCCTCGCGCTCCGCGACCCACACGTCGTGCAGCTCGAGGTACCCCGGGAGGATTGTGAGCTGCGCGTCCCAGTGGCGCATCCAGCTCACAGGGTACTTCCAGTGCGCCTTTGCGCGATGCGCCAGGTCCGACAACGCGTCGGCGTCCTGTGGCCGCGCGCGCCGAATCAGGCCCTTCGGGTCCCCCTCGCTGCCCACCGCCGCGAGCCTACCACTTGTCGTTCGAATGGTCCCACGCCCAGCCGAAGAGACTCACAGGCGTGAGGTCGAAGCCGGTCAGAACGCCGCTCCGGATAGGAGAATTCGGGGCTATCAGCCGCCGATGGGCGACACGCCCATCGGCCAGCGACAGCACGACTGTCTGGCGATGCGGCAGATCGATGAGCCAGCATTCACGAACGCCGTACCGCGCGAACCATTCGATCCGCTCGTCGAGGCGTCCGATGCGCGGGTGCGGTGAGAGCACCTCCACGACGAGATCCGGGGCGCCATGGATGCGATCGGCGACAATCTCCGAACGCTCGGCCGAAACGAACAGCAGATCGGGCTGTACGACGAGGTTCGCATCGTGATCGAGGATGACGTCCATCGGCGCGGGAAGAATCTCGCCGATTCGCCCCGCCCGGACGAAGGCGGTCAGGGCGATGGTCAGATCGCGAACCACGCGCTGATGTCGCACGACCGGCGAGTCGGCCACGCGCAGGACGCCGTACGCGAGCTCCCGCGGCAGGACGGTCTCCGGCGTCTGCAAGTATTCCAGCGTTGTCATCTGTCCCCTCCTCTTCCGTCGCGCGCGGGTCTAGTACGAGAATGTCATTGCAACTCACTTTCTTTCTCGTGCCCGACCCTTGTCAGACGACGATGCCATCGTCCGGTCCGATTTTCAAGGGGCGAAGATCGACGTGTCGGGGGAGGCCTAGGCGTCGCGCAGGACGCGCATGGGATCGGCATGAGCGGCGCGGCGGGCGGGAAGCCATCCCGCCAGAAGGCCCACCGCTGTGAGCACGCCGGCGGCCGCGATGAGACTGATCGGATCCCGGGGACCAAGATTGTAGAGCAGCGATCCGATGAAGCGTCCGGCCCATAGGGCGAGGCCCGTGCCCGCCGCGACGCCCACGCCGACGAGGAGCAGCACGCGGCGAAGCACGAGACGGACGACGCCCGCGGCATCGGCGCCGAGCGCGATGCGCACGCCGATTTCGGCGCGCCTACGGTTGACGGAATACGCCGTCACGCCGTACAGGCCGAGCGCGGCCAGGAGCAGCGCCAGGGCGCCGAAGAACCCCGAGAGCAACGCAAGGAGCCGCTCCTGCGCGAGCGATCCGCGGATCTGCATGGTGATGGGCCTGAAGGTGAACGACGCGCGCGGCTCGACGCGCAGGAGCGCATCGCCGACGGCATGTGCGAGCTGAGCCGGCGGACCGGCGGTGGCGCGGACCGTAAGAGAGATGGACGAGGTCCAGGCCGAGCTCTGCGCGAGCGGCATGTACACCGCGGGGTTCAGACCGGCGCGGGCCGATCGATAAACGGCGTCGTTGACGACGCCGACGAGCCGGTAGGATCGCTGGTCCTCGGGCCCTTCGAGATCGCCATGCACCTCGCGGCCGATCGGATTCTCCCCATTGAAGAAGCGGCGCACGAACGACTCGTTGACGACGAGCGCCTGTTCCGCGCCCGCGCGATCCCGGCCGTCGAAGTCGCGCCCCGCGATCAGGCGCATCCCGTAGGTCTCGAACCACCCAGGCGACACCTTGTTAATCCAGACCATCCGCTGCCTGTGCGTGAGATCCGGCGGCCCAGACTGGACGAAGCCGTTCCACGCGTTCCCGCTGACCGGCGTGAGCTCCGATACGCTGGCACTGGCCACACCAGGCACCGCTGCGGCGGCTTCGCGCAGACGCTCATAGAGGTCGCCGCGCGCCTGAGGCGCCGCCGGACTCCGCCGCGTGTTCACGCCGGCCACCATCAGCGGCTCCGGATCGAAACCGAGCGGAAAGGAGTTCAGCGAGACGAACGTGCGAACGAACAAGGCCGCGCCCACGGTGAGGGTCAGCGACAGCGCTACCTGGGCGACGATCAGCGCATTGCGGATCCCCATGCGGGAATCGCCGGTTGCGCCGCGGCCCTGTTCTTTCAGCGCTTCGGCGGCAGCCAGGCGCGCGGCGCCCAGGGCGGGACCCACGCCGAAGATGAGGGTGGCCGCCAGGCCCGTGACCGTCGTGAACGCGATCATCCGCGCGTCGTATGACAGATCCAGCGTCACGGACCCGGGCGTCCCGAGCTGGCGCAGCAGCAGCGCGCTCAACCAGTGCGCCACGAAAATCCCGAGGAACGTGCCCGCGGCCGCCAGGATCAGGCTTTCGGCGAGGAGCTGCCGCGCCAGCCGGGCACGCGACGCGCCGAGCGCGTGCCGCAGGCTCAGCTCCGGCCGCCGGGCGGTCGCACGCGCGAGCATCAGGTTCGCGATGTTCGCGCACGCGATCAGCAGCACGCTCGCGACGATGGCCATCATGATGAGCAGAGGCTCCTGGTAGCGCGTGCGCAGCGGAGACCGCCCCGTCGCGGCGGGCGCCAGGGCGAACGGATCGGCAAGGTAGCCCGACAGATTTTTCGGGTTGCGCCCCTGGGGGAGCGTCGCCTCGCGAATCTGCGGCTGCTCTCCGCGCAGCGCCGCCGCGGCCCGATCGATCGTCTGCCCGGGCTTCAGCCGCATCATGATGTTCAGCCACCAGGCCAGTCGCTGGTCGAGAGCGCTCTCCTTCCCGTTCACGATCGCTTCATCGGCGAGGGGCACGATGACGTCGGAGGTACGGCCCACGTCGGCGCCGAAGAACGACGCGGGCAGCACGCCGATGATCGTGAACGGCACGCGCTGCAGGGTGAGGCGGCGGCCGATTACGTCGGCCGCGCCGCCAAAGCGGGTCTGCCAGAAGCGGTCGCTGATAACGGCGACGGGACCGTCGGGGCCGCCACCTCGCACGTCGTCTGCCTCCGTGAACGTGCGGCCGAGAGCCGCGCGGACGCCGAGGACGTCGAAGATCCGTCCGCTGGCGTACGAGCCATCGGCGAAGTCTGTCGCGCCCCGTTCCGACAGATCGAAGCGGCTGTTCGACCACGCGAATGCGCCCTGGAACAGGCGATCCTGGCGCGCGCGAATCTGTTCCCAGATCGGGTTCGTCCACTCGCCATCGTCGAGGACCGCGAGCCGCTCGGGCTCGTGCACCGGCAGCCGTTTGAGCACGAGACCGTCGACGATCGCGAACATCGCCGTGTTCGCGCCGATGCCGAGCGCGAGCGACAGGACGGCGATCGCGGTGACGCCAGGGGCGGCGATCGATGCGCGCCAGGCATCCCGCCAGTCGACGGTCAGCAACGACGCGGCCGTCTCTGTCGACAGCGTCCGCGGCCGGCGGCGGCGCCGCTCGGCCATCCCGAACCAGATCGTCTCGACGATGGTCGCAATCCAGAACGCGGCCAGCGCGCGGCCCCCCCGAGCGCACGCGCGTTCGCGCTCCTCGGCGAATGCGTGACGCATGCCCGCCGCGAAGGTTGCGCGAAAGCGCCGCGGATACGCGCGAAGGAGCAGATCGTACAGGGGCATCAGGCCGTCCCTTTCCGCGACGCGCGCCGGAGGCCGCCGAGCGACTCGACGAGATCCGCCAGCCGCTGTTTCTCCGCGGCCAGCGCACGCGCCCCCCGCGGCGTGAGTCCGTAGTAGGCGCCTCGCCGCGCGTCGACAGGCCCCCGCGGCGGCGCCGTCTCGGCGATCAGGCCGGCCTCGATGAGATTGGCGAGGTGCCGGTAGAACGATCCGGTCCGGAGCGGAATCTGTCCGTCGGACTGCTCCCGTACGGCCTGCATCATGGCGTAGCCGTAGCTCTGGCCGTCGCCGAGGGCGAGAAGGATGTGAAACGCGGCGGGCTTCAGGGGCTTCGGCGTTAGGTCCGTTTTGGACATATCCGAAATGGACTTATACAGCCGAGCGGGGCGGCGGGTCAAGCCCCGTCGTCAGGATTGGGGAGTGCCGGAGATGCGCGCGAGCGCCGCTTCGAGCTCCGCGGGCTTGAATCCGAACGGCCCGGGAGCGCTCTTGTAGGCGATCGTGCCGTCGCGGTCGACGACGTAGAGCCGATCCGGCCACGCGGTATACGCACGCTCCACCCGGTTGTCAGGCTCGTCGACGAGGGCGGGGAGCTCGATGCCCAGCTTCGCCAGGCAGATGCCGGCGACGTGATCGCGCTCCTCCGCCGTCTGCGTCGATTTCACGAGCACGTCGTCCTTGAGGTTGTCTTCGACCTGCCATGCGTCGATCGGGTGGGCTTCTTCGATGTACACCACATGGAAGGCGACGCGGTCGCGATAGTTCCTGTAGAGCGTGTTGAGCGCGGGCACCGCCCGGCGGAACGGCGGTCAACTGTAGCTGCCGAAGACGAGCACGACCGGACGCTGGCCACGATACGAGGAAAGACTGACGCGCCGGGTGCGGTCTTTCACGGTGCGGAGCGAGAAATCCGGCGCGAGTCGTCCTTCTGCCAGCGTGCCCTTGCGCGCCCAAAGCCACATCCGCGTGGCCGGCAGTCCACCCCACACGACCGCGGGCGGCATACGACTCATGAACGCGCCGAATCGTTCCGGTGTCTGGCGCATCGCGAACGCAACCGAGCTGAAAAGCACGGCATAGGAGACACTCAGCGCGATCACGCCGCGAAAGAGCCACTTCATGGTTGCGCGGGGACAGCATACACCCGTTCAACCGGCGTCAGTAGTTGCCGCGGCACGCGGGGTCGGCGGCCGCCTGTGCGTTCGATGGAGCGGTCTGCGCTCCCACGGCGATCAGCAGGCGGTCCAGCCGCGCGGCATTGCAGGCGCTTCCCCACTCGTTCGAGATTAGGGCGACCTCCGGCGCGCTGAGACGCCACGAGAGCGGCACCGGCGTGCCGGCATCGCTCGCAAATTGAAACTTGAAGAGCTGCACCTCCACCCCACGCGACAGCCAGAATTCGTGCAGGAGCTCATACTCGCGCTTCACTCTTTCGAGCTGTCCCGCCTGCCTCACGTTCAGGAGCGTGACAATCGGTGCCGTCACCTGAAACCATTCGGTGCGATCGTGTGCCTCGCGAACGGAGAAATCCGGAGCCGACGCGCCCTGGATCAGGACGACCGGACGCCGCTGAAGCAGAGCGGGATCGTCCATGACGACCTGGTTGATCCACTGAAGCGCCGTCAGCATGCCGCTGTTGTCGTAGTAGCCCGCATCGGCGAAGTGCAGGGCCTTGCGGCCGGCGATGTCGGGCCACGCGCGCGAGACCGGCGACACGTACGGGAACGCGGCCGACAGACGCGCGGCGGTCGCGATCCGCACGTCGCGTCCGGGATAGGTCTCGAAGAACGAGTGCGCGCCCCAGTCCATCGGCACGCTGAAGGACGCCAGCAGAAAGCGATGGCCTTCCTCGACGGCCGTCGTGTTGAAGGCGACCGCGGGGCGCCAGCCGTCATTCGCGTCGCGTCCCCATCCGGCCAGCGTCTGATCGGCGGCGGTCCAATCGCGCGACCACGCCGTCTCCAGCGCCCAGCCGCGGTCTTTGACAAAGCGGAGACTCGGCGGGATCGGCAGCAGCGCGCGCCAGAAGTCGGGATACGCGAGGCCCCACGCGGCTTCGTTCAGGCTGCTGCGCGTCGCGAACTTACGGATGCGTGCGAGATCCCCGGGGGCCGCTTCCGGACGCAGCTCGGCAAGAAAGTACATCGCTCCGACGGATCCGCCGGAGACGGAGCTGACCAGACGGAGCGCCTGACTGAACCCTGACCAGCGGTCCTGGATGCCGGTCAGCACCTGCGCGTTCCACGCCGCCGCCTGAATGCCGCCGCCGTCGGCGGCGTACACGACGATCGGGCCGGTGGGCCGGGCTTTTACGACATCGATCGGCGACGGCAGCGTCGTCGGCGTCAGCGCCTGATGAAGAAAGTAGTGATCCGAATGGCCGATCCAACTGATGCCGTACGACCAGATTCCGACGAGCACCAGCGTCGGCACTCGGTGCCGATCGAGAAAGAAGGCGATTCCCGCGAGAAGCCACGTCCAGAGCGTCATCAGCACGAGGACTGAAACGATGGTCGGGAGGGCGTGGCCCTTCGGCGTGCCGGGCTGTGCGGTGACGTAGTACCAGAGATACCAGATCGCGTACAGGCCCAGCAGTGCGGCGGACAGCGCGTGGTTCGGCAGGAGCGCGCCGTCCGGGTCGAAGTAGCCCGGGCCGAGAAACGCGCGCCATCGCGGTCCGAAACGCACTCCGTGCCGGCGCAGCGCGCCGCCGAGGGGATCGCTTGCGCGAAGGCGGCGGATGAAGCGGCCGCCGCCGGGAAGAAGCGCGTCGGGGAGGACCCGTTCCGGGCTGACGAACGCGCTTTGAAGAATGTGGACGACCACCAGCGCCAGCCATCCGGCGGCGACGCCGCCGGCCGCCGCGAGCGCCGACCGCCACAGCGGAGCCTCGGCGCGCGAGTTGACAAGGATGATGCCGACCAGGACGTAGGCCAGGGTGCTGTATCCGAAAACGTGCGCGAGCGAGATTCGTTGGGACACGCGGCGCGGGGAAGGTGATGCGAATCGATCCGGACCGTACAGGACGATCACGCGTCGGGTCGTCATGACTGCGAACGCCGACAACGTCGCGGCGAACGCGACGCGGAGGATCCCGAACGGCTCCAGCACGAGGGTGCTCTGAAACAGGCTGGGAAGGGCGTACCAGGCCAGCGGGCCGTACAGCAGCAGCGTCAGCGCGAGTAATCCCGAGAATCGCGTGAGATACAGATAGGGAATGCGATCGCGCAGCCACGCCAGCCATGCGTCCACCCATCGCATGCGCGCCAGATTACCATCGGCTCCGGCTGACGGTCGCCGGCCGCGCTAATGGACGGCGACGCCGATCTGCGATGTGCCCGATTTGCCGTCGGCGTCCCGCGTGCCGACGGTTACGACGAGCGTCCCGGTCGGCCCCGTTCCACATCCGAGGCCGAACGATAACGGAAATGTGCGCGTGGCTTGCGGCGGTAGCAGCGTCGATCCGAACCGTGCCGTGATCATCGGCGCCGGCAGCGTGACGGGAGGCATACCGGCGCCGGAATTGTCAGTGAAGCGCAGCGTGATGGCGGTGATCGACACGGCGACGTCGCCGTTCTGCACGACAAGCAGGAACGGCGCGGTGAACGGCGCGACGGACGGACAGAATGGATTGCGGACGGGCTGAGCGATCACCGTAGCCGGCGTCACCGAGAGCGCCGCGGGCAGCGCCGCGGTCAACGATTGCGTCTTGACGCCGGCGGTCCCTGTCGGGCCGGTTGGCGTGACATCTTTGGTGCGGCAGCCGTTCAGCAGGAACAGGGAGACGAGCAGTACCGACAAAACCGTGAGTTTGTGCATGGGGACCTCACGGCCGTCGGACGTACGCAAACGCGCGGCCAGCGCTACTGACGGGCTGGAACGATCTTCGAACCGACGAATGCGGTCAGACGCTGCTTGCGGAGGCCGTCAACCGGCGCTTGGCATTCGCGCCGTTGTTCTGCTCCACGAAGTCCACGCCGTCGACGGTAATGGTCAGTCCCGACGAATCGTCGCGCGTCACGAACTTCTTCTGTGCGAGATACCAGATGGTGAATTCGAGATGCTCGCGGGGGCGGCCGGTCAGCTGCGACAGCTCGTAGTTCGAGAACGCCGGGTTGCCGGGCTCGGCGCGACGTCGCGCGTACAGGATTTCGAGAATCGTGCAGCGCAGTTGCTGCTCCATCTCGAACTCGTTGTCGGCCGTCGCGCTGGCCGCCACGAAGCGCCAGCGCTCCTGCCGGAGCGCCTGGTGATGGACGTCGTACTGCGCGCGCTTTTCGGGAACGCTGAGAACCGAATAGGCGTCGTGAAGCGCCCGGAACCGCGTGGCGTTTCCGGTCTCCTTGTTGTCCGGATGAAACCGCTGCGCCAGCAGGCGGAAGACGCGCTGGATCGTGTCTGGGTCGGCGTTCGGGCTGATCTGCAGCGTCTCGTAGTGATCGACCGGCTGCTGCCTTTCGGACATGAATCCCCCTTAGACCAGGAGCCTGCGCGTGAGGAACTGGGAGAGGCAGTAGATCATGCCGAAACTGGGCCGATTCCGCAAGATGCTGCTAGCATTGAGGGATGGCCCTCGACGAACGCGCTCTTTTCATCGACAAACAGGAAACCCGGCAGGGCCGGTATCAGTGCACGCAGTGCCACCGCACCGCCGAGTACGGCATCCGCTGGGTGCGGCGGGTAAAAAAGGATCGGCTGCCGCCGGGCGCGACCGACGAAGACCGCGCCAAGTTCGCGAAGCTGCGCGACTATCTGCTCAGGCTGGATGACACCGTCGTGTGCAAGACCTGCGGGAAGAAATTCGAGATCCCGTCGCTGCAGTCACTCGTGTTCCTGGATCAGATGGCGGGCCTGCCCAATGACGAGGAGCTCGAGCGCGAAATCGCCGCGGCGTCCGGCGATCCCGAGCCTGAGCCGGAAAAAAAGGCCGCCCTGCCGCCGCGCTTCACACGCACGCCGTCGGGCTGGAAGTAAGCATCCGCGGCGTGTGGACGGGCATGCCGAGTGCAATCTGGCGCACACTCGCTCCGGACCATTGGGCAAATCACAGAATAGTCATGCCAACAGTCCGTCAGGGCTGAGCGAGAGACGATAAAAGTCTTCCTATTGGATGACCCCGGCAATCCAGTTCTAGTGGCCATGCACGCCGATTCGTTCGTTTCGCCAGCGGACCGGCCGCCATCGGCCGGCCCGCACGGTGCTGTGTCGGGTCGTCCCTGTGCGATCGTTCGATCGCGCAGCGCCGCAGGGATGCGGACAATCGCGCTGGCGACACTCCTCCTCGCGGTCACGGTCGGCATTCAACTTCGGACCGGAGCCTACGAGACCGAGCGCGGCCTTTACTCGGACGAATCCGCACACTTCATGAACGCCTTGCTCTTCCGCGATTACGTGTACGCGGGCATCGGCCGGAACCCGCTCGATTTCGCGAAAGAGTATTACCTGCACTACCCGAAGATCGCGCCTTTGATGTGGCCCCCGCTCTTTCACGTCGCGCTGGGCGTGTTCCTGCTTCCCGGATGGCCTCCCGACGCAGCGGCGCTCTTCCTGCTGGCCGCGATCGCCGCGTGGACGGCGTGGCGGTTGTATCGGATCGTCCTGACGCTCTCGGGCCCCGCCGCGGCCGCGTGCGCCGCCGGTATTTTCCTGCTGGCGCCCGCGGTTGTCGATCTGACCAGCTCCGTGATGCTCGATCTCGTCCTCGCGGCGCTGGCGCTCGAAGCGACGTACTGGCTCGCGCGCTTCGCGTCTTCCGGGCGGCTGAGAGAGGGAGCGGTCTTCGGGCTCTTCGCGGCTCTCTGTTGCCTGACCAAAGGCAACGGCGTCGCTCTGGTGCTGGCGCCGGCTCTGCTCATTGTTCTGACCGGCCGTTACGGTCTGCTCCGCCGATCCGGCCTGTACGCGGCGGCGGCAATGGTGATCGTGCTTGCCGCTCCACTGCTGATCGTCAGCTATCGCCTCGACGCCGCGATCGGCGATTTCGGTCCGGTCACGCCGGGCGTCGTGCTGGAGCGCACCCGATTCTACGCACGCTACATCGTGGAACAACTGGGGATCGTTCCGGTGATCTTCGCGCTGATCGGGATCGCGGCCGCCGCGCGCCGGACGGAGAACGCGCGGTCCGAGCCGCCGTGGTCGCAGGCGCTGGTCGCTCTCACTGGCGCGGCGTTCTTGTTTCACGTCATCAATCCGCACATGTCGTACGCCGGGCGCCACATGACTCTGGCCCTGGCGCCCCTGCTGGCGCTCACCATGGCCGGCGTGACGACTGTCGGCCGCTTCGCGGCGCCGCCTGGCCGGCGCAAGGCCGTCGAGGCTGTCCTATTAGCGCTCGTCGCCGGCACCTTCCTTCTGGCACATCCGGCTCTCGCCGTTCGAAAGCCTCTCGGGTATCGCGACGCAGTGACCGCGCTCCAGTCCAGCGATCGGCTCGCGGGTCGAACGATGCTGATCGTCAGTGATGAAGGGGGCGAGGGCGCGCTGGTGACTGAAGTGGCCGCCCGGCGGAGCGACCCGGCGCCAACCGTCATTCGCGGCACCAAGTTCCTCGCGAGCGACGACTGGGCCGGACACCATTTCAAGATGACGTTCCAGTCGACCGCCGCATTGATGCAGGAGCTCGAGGATCTGCACGTCGATTACGTCCTGTTCGATTCCTCGGCGGCCGCCGCCAGGCTTCCGTTCTGGAACCAGGCCCGGGATCTGCTGGCCTCTCACGCCGATCGGTTTGCGCTGACGTATGCGAATGTCAGCAATCTGGAGATGGGTCCGACCAGGCCGCTCGCTCTTTATCGCCTTCTCTATCAATCCCCGGGTCCGCCGAAAACGCTCCGCGTCGATCTCAAGTACTCCCTGGGCGTCGTCCTACAGCGGTGACTGAGGCCGCTGTGAGCCGGCTGCGCAACTCGGAGGCCCGTTTCAGCATCGGAAGATCCGGATCCGCGTCTTTCCAGCGCGCAACCATGTCGTCGAGCAGCGGCAGCGCGCGCCGCGCATCGCCGCGCTGCGCGTACAGATCGGCCAGCCAGTAGTGCGCGTCGATCCAGCCTTGCTGTGATTCCCACCCCAGACTGAGGTGCTCCATGGCGAGGAAGGAGGCGTACGCGGCGAGCGCCTCGTCGGTATGGTGGCTCAGCCGGTGCGCCCGCGCGAGACTCTCCGCCGTGAGCGGCGAGGCGTTCTCGCGATCGGCGAGGAGCAGCAATTCGATCCCCCGGTCGCGACGGCCGCGGGCGAGCTCGATCTCGCCCTGCAGACGATGAATGTCGCTCGACTGCTGCGGATTCGTCGGCTCCGCTTCGGCCTGCGCCTTCGCGAGCATCTGCGTCGACTTGTCGACGGCGCCCCGGCGCGCCTGCTCGATTCCGATTCGCGCGGCGAGCCACACCTGCCCGGTCGTCTGCCGAATGCAGCCCGCCGCCCTCTCGAGCGCCGCTGTGCTCTCCCGCGCGTCGCCGATCGCCTCGAGCGCAGCCGCCATGAACAACTGATTCCTCGCTTCGCTGAGCGGCACCTTCGCAGACTGGTTGAGGAGGATGGCTTCGTGCAATCGCGCGATCGCGCGCCTGTATTTGCCGCGATACATGTCGAGCAGCGCCAGCGAGCGCGTGCTCAGCGGCTTGTTCGAGGCCGCCATGCCTTTGTTGAACACCTCTTCCGCCTTGGCGAGATCACCGGCCCTGACCCAGGTGAACCCGTATTCGTGATTCAGGTTACCGGAGGTGATCCAGCTCGGCTCGAGGGCGAAGGCTTTCGCGTATGCGTCGAGGGCCTCGCGGTGTTTGTCGAGCGCGTTGTAGCACGTCGCCAGGTTGATGAGCGCGCTGGCATCGCCTGGCGCGACCCGCAGCACGTCGCGATACTGCGCGAGCGCTTCCTTGAAATTGCCGTGATCGCGCAGGGCGTTTCCATAGTTGTACCGGTTTCGAAAGTCGTCCGGATATGTCTTCAGATAGATTTCGTACAGACTGCTGACCTTGTCGAAATGTCCGAGGCCCTGCTCGTAGTCGATCTCGATCATCTGCGCTTCGCGCTGCGTCGTCCGCCGCGAAAGCTGCATCGCGCGCTCGAGATGGGCCTTTCCCTCGGCCGGGTTGTTGAAGATGTGGCTGTAGTAAACGTTTCCGACGGCGGCGTGCGCCATCGCGAAATCAGGATCCGCCTTGAGCGCGGACAGATAAAGCTGCAGCGCCTGGTCGTACAGGCCCTTGGACCAGAGGGTGGAGGCCTCCGCGAACATGCTCAGCGCCTCGAGCGACGAGGTCGTGACCTGCGGCAGGTTGCGGTTGCTGACGTTAATCGCCGCCAGCGATTCGCCGAGGTCTCGTCGAATCGTCGCCGCGAGCGAGCCGAGCGCCGACAGCACCGCGTCCTGGGTGTCTGCGGTCCTGATGTACGATCGGACGGTGTCCCCCGTCGCCGGGTCGACGATGCGTGCGGTCAGGGAATATGGTCGCCCGACCTTGCTTATCGTCGGAATGATGAGCCCGCGGATTTTTTCGCGGACGCAGATCTCGCGGCCAAGCAGTTCGTTCAACGGCGCGGCGTCCGTCCTGCCCATGCGCTGGAGCGCGGCCGCGACGCGCGAGCGCGGAAACACGTTTGCGTGCGTCGACTGCTCGAGCGAGACGACGAACGCGGTTGCCAGCGACTTATCGAAGATCCGCTCGCCGGTCTGATTGTCGACGTCGGCGACGAGCACCCAGTCGCGCGGAGCGAACGACAGAACCGGTGCGCTCCCGATCGTCCAGATCAGAAGCGCCGCCGCCGAGAGCAGGGCCGTCGTGGTGCTCGCGATGAGAACCCGATGGCGCCTGAGCCATCCCGCGGTGCGGGATCCACCGATGACCTCGCGCCCGGATACCGCCGACAGCGCCAGAGCGAGATCGTGGGCAGATGAGAAGCGCTCGTGCGGCTCTTTTTCGAGGCACCGCCGCACGAGTTCCCGGAGAGCGACCGGGATCGCTCGCCCGCTCCTGTCGAGAGGCGGTGGATCTCTCGTCAGGAGCGCCGCCAGTGTGTCCGCGACGCTGTCGCCCGAGAAGGCACGCGCGCCTGCCAGCATTTCGTAGAGCACACAGCCGAACGCGAAAATATCGGCCCGATGATCGGAAGGCTGTCCCCGCGCCTGCTCGGGCGCCATGTAGCCGACCGTCCCTTGCACGATTCCTGTCTCCGTGCCCGTGCGAGTCGCGGCCGTTGCCTGCTCCGGGCGGCGACGCTCCCTCAGCGCCGCGACGCCGAAGTCCAGGATCTTCACCGTGCCGTCGGTGGTCAGGAACAGATTCTCCGGCTTGATGTCGCGATGAACAATCCCTTTCTCGTGCGCCGCGGCCATGCCCCTCGCGATCTGTACGCCCATCTCGATCGCCTTCGCCACGGGCAGCGGCCCGTCCGCGAGCCGGGCGCGCAGCGTCCTGCCCTCGAGCAGCTCGGTGACCAGATAAGGAATTCCGTCGTGGGTCCCGACGTCGTAGACGGCGAGCACGTTGGCGTGGTTGAGCGCCGCGACCGCGCGAGCCTCGCGCGCGAAAAGCCGGAGCCGATCCGGATCCGCGGCAAGGCTGGAAGGGAGGACCTTGATTGCGACGACACGATCGAGGCGGGGGTCGCGCGCTCGGTAGATCTCGCCCATGCCGCCCGCGCCGATGGCGGCCTCGATTTCGTACGGGCCCAACCGCATGCCCGCGTTCAGGGACATGTCAGGAATGTCTCGCGGGGAGTATACGCTCTCCGCCCGCCCGAGGGTGTAGCATCTCGGCAGGCATCGAGGAGCGCATGAAGAACCGAATCCCTCGTCGAGATTTTCTGAAGAGCGCGCCGGCGGCTGCCGGTTTGTTCGTGTATGCCTCACAGGTTCCCTCGGAACCGATGAGACGATCCGCTGTCACGGACGCCGCGCTGTCTGGCCTCTCGTACGCGCCCGACGCGGACTACCCGATCCAGCCGATCGCGTTCACCAGCGTATCGATCGACGACACGTTCTGGAAGCCGAAGATCGACGCCAACGCGGCCGTGACGATCCCGTTCGAATTCCAGAAAGCCGCCGACGATGGAAGCGGCGGCAGGGGCGTGAGCGTGAACGTGCTGCAGGCGGCGATCTATTCACTGCAGACGCGTCCGGACGCCGCGCTGCAGGCCCGGGTGGACGCCAGGATCCGGGAGCTCTTGGCCGGCGGCGGCCGGCAACGCACGGGCGCGCGCAACGATCTCTTCGAGGTGGCCGCCGCCCATTTCGCCGCCACGGGCAAGCGGGATCTGCTGGACCCGGCGATCGCGGCGGCCGACTCGATCTACGCGACGGTCAAACGCGACAATCCGCCGTTTTCCGGAGGCGAGCGCGACGCGCTCAACTGCGTCGCGCTGTATCGCGCCACGGGCCAGAAGCGGTATCTCGATCTGGCCAGGCACTATCTCGACGTTCGCGGCCTCGAGAGCTCCGTGGGCCGGAGCCGGCACAACCAGTCCTACAAGCCGGTGCTCGAGCAGAGCGAAGCCGTCGGCCACGCGGTGAACTGCGCGTCGCTGATGGTGTCGCTCATCGACGTCGGGGTGCTGACCGGGCTCGACGAGTACGTCCATGCCGGCATGCGGATGTGGGCCGACGCCGTCGAGAGGAAGATGTACGTCACGGGCGGCATCGGATCGTCGGGCAACGAGGGATTCGGCGAGCCCTATTCGCTGCCCAACATCTCCGCGTACGCCGAGACCTGCGCCGGGCTGATGTTCACGACGCTCAATCACAAACTCTTTCTCGCGACGGGTGACGGCAAGTACATCGACGTCATGGAACGCGCGATGTACAACAACGCGATCGACGGCGTGTCGGCGTCCGGCAACCGGTTCTTCTATGTCAACCGGCTCGCGAGCGCCGGCGACGGCCGCGATCTGCGTTGGGAGAAGGCGTCGCTCGAGTGCTGCCCGCCCAACCTCGTCCGGTTCCTCGCGTCGATGCCCGGCTACATCTACGCGCACGATCGCCGCGGACAGATCTACGTCAATCTGTATCTTTCGAGCGGCGCGACATTCACCGTCGGCGGCACGCCGCTGTCGCTGTCGGTCGACAGCGAGATGCCCTGGGGCGGACGATCGACGATCAGGGTGTCGGCCAGGGAGCCGGTCGCGGCAACGATCAAGCTGCGGATCCCGGGGTGGGCGAGAAACACGCCCGTGCCCGGCGGTCTCTACTCGTATCTCAACGCCGCGGCTCGCCCCACCAGCATCAGCGTGAATCGCCGCGCTCTGACGCAGACCTCCGATGCGTCCGGCTACGTCTCGATCGAGAGAACCTGGAACGACGGCGACGTCATCGAGATCGTATTACCGCTCGACGTGAAGAAGGTCGCCGCGGATGCGCGAGTCAAGGAGGATCGCGGTCGGATTGCCGTCGAGCGCGGCCCCATCGTCTACTGCGCCGAGTGGCCCGATTGCGAGGACGCGAATGTCCTGGGCGTGCTGATCGATCCCATGCGCGACCTCGACGTCTCGTTCGACAAGGCGCTCTGCGGCGGCGCCATCGTCCTGTCCGGCGAAGCCGGAAACCTCGCGCGTCCCGCTGCGCCGCCCCGACGCGTCCGGCTGATCCCCTATCATCTGTGGTCCAACCGTGGGGCAGGAGAGATGAGCGTCTGGCTGTCGACCCGGGAGTTCACGGTCGGCGACGTCGGTCCCGCGGGCGGATGGATCTTCTATGTGAATCCGAATCACGCGGCCGATGGCTGGCGGTATCTGGAAGCGGCGCCCGTCGATCAGAGCGCCGGCGCGAAGTGGGGTTGTTTCCGCACCCCGCTCAACGGCGCCACGGGGACGGCCGTCGGCACCGGCACACAGAACACCGCCGACATTCTCGCCGGATGCGCGACGCCGGGCACCGCCGCCGAGCTGTGCGCCCATTACAGCCTCAACGGCGTGCGCGGCTGGTTCCTGCCGTCTCGTGACGAGCTGCTGCTGATGTATCGGAACCTGCGCGCGACCGGAGCGGTCGATTTCGGCGACGCCGGCGTCGCCGACAATTTCACATACTGGGCGTCGAGCCAGCAGACGACCGACATGGCGTCGCACGTCGATTTCGCCGACGGCGGGCGGCTGCACAGCGACGACAAGGACTTTCCGCGCCGCGTGCGTGCGATCCGGACGATATGAAGACCCCCGCCGTCTTCGCGGCTGTCCTCCTGGCGATGGCCGGAGCGCCGGCCGCCGCCGATACATACGTCCGGCAGCCCGGCATCAGGATCGCGCACTACACCTTCGAGATCGCGCTGAGCGACGCGAGCAACGAGCTCGTCGTCTCGGAAACGGTGGAGGTGCGGATCCTGGCTCCGGGCGTGACCACCGTCGACTTCGATCTGTGCAAGTTCACGGCGCAGCCGCGCAGTCCGCTGACGCCCGAACAATTCCGCGATCCGTGCGCCGAGCCGGCCGGCGGCGGCCGCGGCGGGCCGCCGATCGCCGCGACCGGCGGCAAAGGCATGACGATTACCACCGTGACCGCGGACGGCCGGCCGGCGTCGTTTCAGCACGAGAAGGATCGCGTCCACATCGCGCTGCCGCGCGCCTTCCAGACTGGCGAGCGGTGCGAGGTGACGCTGAGCTATCACGGCGTGCCGGCGACGGGCATCCTGATCGCGAACAACAAGTACGGCGACCGCGGATTCCTCTCAAATCCCTGGCCGAACAAGGCCCGCAACTATTTGGCCTCGATCGATCATCCGTACGCCAAGGCGCCGGTGACGACGATTATCACGGCGCCGCGAAAGTATCAGGTGATCTCCAACGGCCGGATGACGGAACAGACAGACCTGCCGGGCGATCTGCGCCGCACCGCCTGGTCCGAGTCCAGCCCGATCTGCACGTGCCTGATGTCGATCGGCGTCGCGCCGTTCGCCGTGGCGCACTTCGGCGAGTATCACGGGATCCCGCTCTCCGCATGGGTCTATCCGCAGGAAAAGGACGTCAGCATCCGGAACTTCAGCGCGTTCACGCAGCCGATCCTCGAGTTCTTCATCGACCACATCGGTCCGTACTCGTACGAGAAGCTCGCGCAGGTCGAGGCCAACGGCATCGGCGGCGGCATGGAGCTCGCCTCGGACATCTTCTACGGCTATGGCGCCGCCGGGCCCGGCAGGCAGCTCGTCGCGCACGAAATGGCGCACCAGTGGTTCGGCGACTCCGCGGCGGAGAAGGATTGGGACGACGTGTGGCTGAGCGAGGGATTCGCGACCTACTTCGCGCTGCTCTACCAGGAGTTCGAGGACGGCCACGACGCTTTTCTCGAGGGCATCAAACGGAGCAAGACGCAGGCGATCGCCTTCGCGCTGGCGAATCCGGCGTCGACGATCGTGCACGACAATCTGGCGGACATCAGCAAGGTGATCGACAACAACGCGCAGATCTATCAGGGCGGCGCCCAAGTGCTGCACAACATCCGCGGAGTCGTCGGGACGGACACGTTCTGGGCCGGCATCCGCCTGTACTACAGCCGCTTCCAGAACGGCAACGCCACTACTGACGATTTTCGACGGGCGATGGAGGAGGCGTGCGCGGCCGCGGGCGACCGCTGTTCCGCGGACGGCAGGGACCTGACGTGGCTCTTCCACGAGCTGCTGAATCGCGGGGGCGTGCTCCAGGTGAAAGGCGGTTGGCGCTACGACGCGGCCGCGAAACAGATCGAGGTTACGCTCGACCAGACCCAGACGTCAGGCGTCTACCGGATGCCCATTGAAATCGCCATCACGCGGAACGGCGCGCCCGTCCCGACGATCCAGGTCGCGCAGCTCCGCGAGCCGCACCAGGTCTTCACCTTTTCCAGCGATACAGAACCCGCCGGGGTCGTCCTCGACCCGGGCGCATGGGTGATGATGGAGGCGACGTTCGAGAAGAAATAGACGTTGAATTCCCAACTCCCAACTCCTCAAGGCGATCGCCTTGGTGGAGTTGGAAGTTGGGCGTTGTCTGCGTTAGAAGGTCACCTTGAACTGCACGGTCGCGGCGCGCTGCCCCTGATACTGGCTCGCCATCCCGAAGCGCGGATCCGGCCGGATGTTCGAATGCGCGGCCGCGTAGGCGGCCGGATCGAAGCCGGCGAAGAACTGCGCGTCGGTCAGGCTGAAGGCGTCGCGATAGGGCGTGGTCACGAACAGCGTCGCCGTCTTCTGATCGAAGAGGTTGATGACGTTGAGCGCGACCGTCGCCCCGATGTTTCGCGGCAGCTTCACCTGCTGCTGCACCAGCAGATCGGTCTGGTTCAGGAACGGCGTACGGCCCAGATTGCCGCGCCCGAACGGGAAGAAGTTCGTGCCGTCGCTGCGCTCCTTGATGATCGTCGACTTGGGAATGCCGCTCTCCGCAAGGTAGTTCACGCCGACCAGCGTGCCCCACGGCAGATCGTAGGTTCCCTGCAGCTTGAACTGATCCGGGCGATCCGTCCCCTGCACGCCGTAGGTCGGATGCCCCTGCGCGTCGAACGAGTAATAGAGGAAGTTGAACGCGAGGCACGAGTTCGGCTGCAGGCAGTTGACCGCCTCGTCCGAGCTTGCCACGCCCGACCAATTGCCCCAGATCCGGCTGCGCAGATAGCTCGCGTCGAGCGACCAGCGATCGGCGTATCTCTTCTTCAGCCGGAACTCGAGCCCGTCATAGTCGCGCACGGGCACCGGCTGCGCCGGGAAATCGGTCCCGAAGGGGTACTTCCCGATCGTGCCGTGGCCCGGGTTGTTGATGCCGCAGTCCTCGCCGGTCGGCACGAACTGGCAGACCGACTCGATGACCCACGGCGCCCACTTGTGGACGTAGCGGATCCCGCCCGACATCGTCTTGTTCAGCTCGTGATCGAGTCCGAGCGTGAACTCGCGCGTCTGCGTCGGATGCAGATCCGGATCGACGAGGTTGTGCGTCGGCACGTTGGCCACCGAGCGGTTGTCGAAGAGCGCGATGAAATTGCCCGGACAGCCCGATCCCGGCGGTCCGTCGCAATTGATCGACGGCCAGTTGAAGTTATCGAGCGTGTAGTAATAGCTGATCCACCGATCCGCGCCGGTCATGACGCGGCCGATCGTCAGCTTGAGGATGTCGTAGAAGGTGCCGTAGCTGCCGTAGGCCTTCCACTTGTTGTCGCCCCGGACGTCCCACGCGAAGCCGGCGCGCGGCGCAACCTTGTCGGCGAAGCCGAAATGGATGCCGGGATTCTCGGGCCGATACGACGGCACGTCCTCGTTTTCCGTGCGCAACCCGAGGTTGACCGTGAGCCGGTTGTTGAGCGTCCATCCGTCCTGGATGAACAGGCCCATGATGTTCGCGTTGACGTTGCCCTGCGTGTAGAGCCGCGACACCTGGTAGTAGCCGTACTGGCCGCGGACGACGCGCCCGTCGACAGTCGAATAGCTGGCGTCCCAGTTCAGCGTCACCGTCGGCGCCTGCGCGCCGGACAGCACGTTGTTGGTCTGGTGCTCGAACTGAATTCCCCCCTTGAGCGTGTGGCTGCCGCGCCAGTTGAAGTAGCGCGTGACGTCGGCATTCATGTTGTAGCTGGCGAAATTGTCGCGCACCTGCTGAGTGCTCGCCGGCAGATCGACGAAGCCGCTGACGTTCTGGAGATTCGCCGGAATATCCGCGAACTGGAAGTTCGATCCGCTGAAGCTGTGGCGCAGCAAAGTGCTGAACGTCCCCACGTCGTGCGAGCCGTAGCGGAACGCCGTCAGGGTCAGGTTCGCGTAGGTGTGCGCTTCAGGGACCCAGTCGAACGATCCGGAGTACGAATCCGTGAATCTATCGTTGCGCGTCGGGCTCGGGAAGAGCGATGGATTGCTCGTGCTGGTGCCGTCGGTCTGGATATTCGGCAGCGACAGGCCGCCTTTGACGCGCTCGTTCGAGGCGGCGAACTTGCCGCGCAGGTTGCGCAGCAACTGGCCGGTCACGTTGTAGTTCACGGCCTGGTCGATCGGCTTCGACTCGAACGTCGCCGTCTGGTTGTTGCTCCTGAACATCACGGTGCGGTGCGTGTCCGTCACCTGCGGGTCGTAGCCGAGATAGAACCATAGCCGATCCTTCAGGACAGGGCCGCCCAGGTCGAACACCGCCTCCTCGTTCTTGACCTCGTCGGCGGGCGCGATGACGTACTGCGCTTCCTTCTGGTTCGACGGATTGAGCTGCAGCGTCTGACGGACGTCCCCGTTCAGCCCGTTCGAGTTGTAATAGCCGCCGGCGCTCCCGTGCCAGGCATTGCTGCCGGACTTGGTGATCGCGCTGACCACGCCGCCGATCGCCGCGCGGTACTCGGCGTTGTACCCGCTGGCCTTCACCTGGATCTCCTGGATGAAGTCCGGGCGCATCACTTTCCCCGACGTCCCGCGCGCCAGGTTCGTGGTGTCGACGCCGTCGACGATGAACCGGTTGTCGGCGCCGCTGGCGCCGTCGATCTGGATCCCGTTGTTGCGCTGCTCGTTGTCGATGCCGGGCGCGGACGTCGCGATCGCGGTGAAATCACGTCCTTTCGGGATGCGATCGATGACCGCGCTCTGGATGTCGGCGCCCGCGGCGTTCTGCTTGACGTCGATGAGCGGCGTCTCCCCTTTGACCTGCACGTTCTCGGCCACGCCGCCGACCGCGAGCGTCAACGGCACCTTGAGCACCTGGCCGAGCTCGAGCTGCACGTTCGGCACCTTGGAGGTGGTGAACCCCTGGAGCGTCGCGGTCAGCTCGTACTTCCCGGGCGGCAGCGAGGGGAAGCGGTAGGCGCCCACTGCATCGCTGACGGCCGTGCTGACGCCCGCCATGGCCGGACTCCGCGCCTCTACGGTCACACCGGGCAGCACGGCGCCGGACGAATCCTTGACGATCCCTTCAATCGATCCTCGCTGCTCCTGCGCGGCGGCCGGCACCGCGAGGAGCAGACACACAATCACACCGGTAAGATTGCGCATGGCTTCCTCCTTCCCGTGCGGAAACGCTAAGCCCGTTTGCAGACGAGGTCAACCGCAATTCGTCGCCCTGGTGCGGCTGGCGTGACCGCGCTGCGAGTGTGGACCGTCTGGACGGCCACGTGCGTGCTCTGGAGCACTGTCTGGCTGGCCATCAAGATCGGCGTCTCGAGCACGCCGCCGCTCACGGTCGCGTGGGTGCGGCTCGCGATCGCGCTGGCCGTCCTCGTTCCCGTCGCGGCGGCGCGCTCGCAGCTACGGCCGCCGTCGCTGACCAATCTGCGCATGCTCGCCGTCTCAGGATTGCTGCTGCTCGGCCTCAATTACGCCTGCGTCTTCTGGGCATCGCAGTACCTCCCGTCGGCGCTCGTCGCCGTCATCCAGTCCGCGACGCCGGTCGCGGGGATGCTGCTCGGCACGGCCTGGGGCGTCGAGCGCGCGACCCGCGAGAAGACGGTGGCGCTGCTGATCGGGATGGCCGGCGTCGGCGTGATCTGCGCGCCTCGGTTGTCGGCCCAGGAATCCCCCCACGTCGTGCTGGCGTTCGTCGCCGCACTGCTGTCGGTCCTCTGCGTCGCGGCGGGCTATGTCTTCGTCAAGGCCTCCGGCCACCATCTCAGTCCGACGACGGTGATTACGTGGCAGATGATCGCCGGCGGCGTTCCGCTGGCCATCGCCGCGCTCGTGCTCGAAGGCAGTCCGTTCGCCGTCCCCTGGACGCGCAGCGCGCTCGCGGCGACCGTCTACCTCGCGCTCGCCGGCTCCGTCTGTGCGTTCTGGCTGAATTACTGGCTGCTTCAGCGCATGCCCGCATCAGCGCTGTTGCTCATGGGCGTCGTCGAGACGCCGCTCGCGGCGATGCTCGGCCGGATTGTGCTCGGCGAGCGCCTCGGCGGCTGGACGTGGGCGGGCACGATGATCGTTCTGGCGGCCACCGGCATGATGATACGGGCCAGCCGCCGCTCAAACAAAAAGCCCGGAACTCCCTGCCCCGGGGCAGAGAGTTCCGGGCTGGTCTGACACGTTCAACGAGCTATGGAACCGCGACGAAACGGAGGAGCGGACCAGCGGCCAGACAGCCGCCTGCGCCCAAAGTCACGTTATGGGTACCTGCGTTGCGCGGCGCGGCCAGGATCCCGGCGAGATCGAGAATCGCAAGTCGCGTCGGCGCGCCGGTGGACCAGTCCGCCATGACCGAATACGCCTTGCCATCATTAGGACTTGTGTAAGCCGTGACCGTGTGCGGGTCAAAACCGGCCTGGAAACCACAAATGGCCGAGACGTATGCAAAATCCACCAGATTGGGCGTGCCGCTCCCCGACGTCGCCGGCAGTTGCAGCACTGCGAACGAACTTCCGCCGAACTCCCCGGTGACGAGCCCCAGGTGGCTGCTGCCAGGGGCGACGGTGATGCCCGAGGTGCCGGCCGCGAAAGATGTACTGGGAAGGGGTACTGTCTGGTTCGGTGCGGTGAACGTTCCCGCCCCGAAGGTCGCCTGCGTCAAATCCGTAATGAAAATCGTCGACGAGAACTCCTCAGCGGCCAGCGCGATACCCGTCGTGCAGTCCTCAGCGGCTGAATCGAACTCCCCCGAGAGGCTCGCCGAAGGCGTCAGCGCGAATTCGCCTCCGAGCGCCCCGGTTGACGAATTGAACTGCACGATGTCGTACTTACCGGTGGGCTCGCTCGGCGACAGAATGTAGCCGCGCGTCGGGTCGACCGAGATGTTCTCCGACACTTCGTTGGTCAGGGGTTTGGGCGGAGCGATGAAGGTGTTGGTATTCAGATCCAGGACCTGCACGCCAGAATTTGACGGGGATCCGGCAAGGCCCATGTTGATTACGGCCTGATTCGTCAGGGCATTGACCGCGACGCCGCAATTCTGGCACGACCCGCCCGAGAAACTGGCGCTCCCGTTCGATCCGCTCGTGATGGTCGTGAACCCGCCGCCCACGGCATCGAACAGATACACGTTGGCATCATTTGCGGTGCACACAGACTTCCCGGTGGCCGGGTTCGCCGCGCAGGAATTGACCACCGACCCTGTCGGCAGCGACGCCGGCAGGCCGGCGACAGGCGCGCCCTCGAGTTGCACGATTCTCACGCCGGTATTGGCGGTGCCCCACGCGCCTCGCGGCACGATCGCCGTTACGGGCCCGGGATTCACGGGCGCATTGATGCCCAGTGAGCTGCCCGGCACGCAGGCCGACAGCGTCGCGCTCGTGTGCGTCACCTTCACCTGCGTGCAGTTGGTGCTCCCAAAATTGGCGTCGCCTGCGGCGGTGTCGCTGATCGCCACGAAATACGTCCCGCTCGCGAGGCTCGCCGGAATGACGATGTTCACGCGCTTGACTGAACCGAGCACCGTCTTGACGCTGGTGGCCGGCGCGGTCGCCAACACCGCCCCGCCGCAGGTGAGGGAGAAGGTGGCAATGACGTTGGGCGGCGTGATGGTCCCGGCAGGGAAGTTGGAACCGGTAATATTCACGTTTGTGACGCCGGCAACGCCGTTGTCGGGCGCCGTCCACGTCGATAGAGTCACATCCGCCCAGCTCGTGGACGGGATGACTACGGCACAGGCGACGAGCGCCAGCTTGCCGATGTGCCGCCGGCCGACTGCCGCGAGCGCCTTGATGGCGCGACGCTTCCGGCTGATCAGGCCCAGCAGGCCCGTTCCGAGCAGCGTCATCGTGGTCGGCTCCGGCACCGTGGTCGTGCCCTCGGTCGCGTTGATGATGGCCAGATCGCCGTCAGCCAAAGTCCTGCCGGTGCTCGGCGAAATGTCCGCGCTGAAGCTCGAGAGAATCGTGGTCGTCCCTCCGCCAGACAGGTTGATCGTCAACGGGCTGAACGTGCCCGTCAGATGCGCAAACGTCGGGAGCGGATTAGCGCCGCCGATTGCGATGGCAGCGCCATCAAACGAAAGGCCGTCGGCGGCCAACGTGAAGTAGCTGGACCCGAAATCGGTCGACGTCCCGTTGGAGAAATCCACGTGCAGCGCAAGACTGCTCAAGTTGACGCTGGTCGTCACGGGGAAGGTCGGCGGCAAGGCGTTCGGTCCGGTCAGGTTGATGATGTCGAAGCTGCCGGAATTGCCGGGGAACACGACATCCCATGACACGTACCCAATCGGAATGGTGCTCGCGAAGGCGGCGGCAGTACTTGAAATCAGGAAAACGAGGGACAGAAACAACGGCCGAAGGCGCCTAGCGTAATGATGCATATACCCCTCTTGATCGGTCGCCAGCAGTGTGCGTGGACGGCGCGCCCCCCATGCGCACGATCCGTACCAAATTCGTCATTCGGATATATATCTGATTTGGAAGAGGTTCCTGAAAACCCTTCGTGCAAATGGCTGAGAAGTCTGCCCCTGGCGTGTCTAATGTGATCCAATTCGGCTTCTTGTCGTGCGCTGAAATGGTCTTGACGACGGTCGTGGCCGAGTAGAGCCGAGCGCCGTTGACACCGCGCCTGCGGCCGCAAGCCCGCGGCGGAGCGGAGTCGCCGTAAGGCGACCGCGGGCGCGCAGCGAGGTGGAGAATGGAGAGAGGCTCCACCGAGCGAAGTTGTCCTTCCCGAAAGATAGGTAACAGATCATTCCGGGCACATGGGTGACACTCTTGCCCCTTCCAGGCGGGGGCATGCCGTGGAAGGAGTGTCACGTCATGGACGAGCGACTCCGGTTTGTCGCCCGGCTGCTCGACGGGGAGAAGATGGCGCCGTTATGCGCCGAGTTCGGGATTTCGCGCAAAACGGGCTACAAGATC
>DATJFE010000013.1:0-39945 GCA_035495955.1 Vicinamibacterales bacterium
CTCGGCGCCGGTAGCCTTCCGGCGTTCGTCGCGCGCGATCGCGAAGGTTCCCGATTGTGGAATCTCACGAAACAGTTCTACCAGAAAAGAGACAACGAGCCGGCATGGATCGACGGCCGCAGGCCGCGGCCGCAGATGGACGAGCTGATCGGCGTGCTGCAGCATACCGATCGCGACGGACTCGATCCCGCGCTGTACAACGCCGACACGCTCGCGGCCCGCCGGGCCGAGGCCGGTCGCGGATTCCTGTCGATGAAAGGTTTCGACGAGAAGGAAGCGGCCAATCTGGACGTCTGGCTGACCTATCTGTACCTGCAGTACGCGTCCGACGTCTCGAACGGCTTGTCCGATCTCTCACACGCGGATCCGTCGTGGCAGCTGCGCGACAAGCGGTCGGACCCGCTGGCGCTCCTGGAAGACGCGCTCGATCACAATCGCGTGGCCCAATCGCTCGCGGAGCTCACACCGCAGCACGCGCAGTACGTCCGCCTGCGCGACGCGCTCGCCAGATACCGCGACCTCCGACACCACGGAGGCTGGCCGCAATTGCCCGCGTCACTGCGGCTGAAGCCGGGACAAACCAGCACCGCCGTGCCGGCCCTGGCGAGTCGGCTGGCCGCGACGGGCGATTACACCGGCGGATCGGACGAGCACGCCACGGCCTACGGACCCGAGCTCCAGGAAGCCGTCAGGCGATTCCAGCGCCGGCACGGCATGGAGCCGGATGGCGTGGTCGGATCCGCTCTGGTGGCGCAGTTGAACGTCCCGGTCGAACGGCGCATCGAGCAGATCGAGCTGAACCTGGAACGCTGGCGGTGGTTGCCGCGCGATCTCGGCGATCGGTTCGTGCTCGTCAACATTCCCGAGTACCGGCTCGAGGTATGGGACCACGGAAACGTGCCGGTGACGATGAGGGTGGTCGTCGGAAAGAAGGACACCCCGACGCCGATCTTCAGCGACGACATGACCTACATCATCTTCGCGCCCTACTGGAACGTGCCGACCGACATCGCGGCCCACGAAACCCTCCCGCGCGCGATCGCCGACCCGGCCTTCCTGCAGAAAATGAACATGGACGTGCTCGACACCAAGGGCAACACAGTCGACCCTTCATCGATCGATCTGTCGAATCCTGGCGCGTATCGCTTCCGGCAGCGCCCGGGCGCGTCGAATTCGCTGGGGCTCGTGAAGTTCATGTTCCCCAACCAATACAACGTGTACCTGCACGACACGCCCGCCGATTCCCTTTTCGCGCGCGCCGTCCGTTCGTTCAGCCACGGATGCGTACGCCTCGAGCAGCCGGAGGCGCTCGCGGAGTACGTGCTCAGGGATCAGCCCGACTGGACGCGCGATCGGATCGAAGCAGCCATGCACGGCGGCGAGGAAAAGACCGTGAAGCTCCGCGAGCCGCTCCCGGTGTATCTGGGCTACTGGACGGCGCGCGTGGCGGCCGACGGCATCCTGCAGATCCGCGGCGATCTGTACGGGATCGACGCGCGCCAGCAGGCCCTCCTCGCCGCGGCGCTGGAGCATCGCCGGGCGCAGGCCGCGAAGGCCTCACGCTCCACTACATAAAGGAACGATCGTCGAGAGCAGGCGATCGAAATCGACCGGCTTCGAGACCCACGCGTGCGCTTCGATCGCCGGTATCTGCTCGGGCGTGCCGGCCGCGGTCACCACGACGACGGGAATGCGCGACAGACGCGGATCGCTGGTCTGTGCCGCGCGGAACTGCCAGCCGTTCATCACTGGCATCATGAGATCGAGGAGGATGACGCACGCGCCGCTGTCTGCCTCGAGCGCGTCGAGCGCCTCCTGCCCGTTTGCCGCGAGGCGCACCGTGAACCCTTCGAGCTCGAGGAATCGCCCGAGCATCTCGCGGGTGTCGCGATCGTCTTCGACGATCATTACCGACGGCATGCGATCAGGCAGAGCGCCTCCGCCGCGCTTCGCTGATGAGCGACTTCACCGTGTCCACGATGTCGTCCGGTTCGCAGGGTTTCGGCAGGAGCGCATCGCAGCCGGCCCGATCGGCGCGCGACGGATCCTGCGTGAACGGCTCGTAGCCGGTGACAGCGAGCACCGGTATGGCCCTCGTGCGCGGATCGCTCTTCAGCCGGCGTGTGAGCTCGTAGCCGTCGATGCCGGGAAGGTGCAGGTCCGTCAGAATGGCGTCGGGAAGCAGATCGATCGCGCGTTCGAGCGCCTGCAGTCCGTTGTGAGCCTGTTCGACGCGGAAACCGGAGTCCGACAGCCACTCCAGGAACAGGAGTCGACCGTCGCGGTCGTCTTCGACCACCAGTACGAGCGCCGGCTCGGGAACCAGGGACACAAAGGACTCCCGGGCGCAGTATATCAACGCGATTGGCGGGGAGCGCCCACAAGCGCCAGATGCGCACCATCGGGGCTGACCGCGAGGCGCGAGACGCCCGACAAGCTCAGCCGTTCAAGCGAGGTGACTTCTTTCCATCCCGTATCGCCGCGCCGCCAGCCGTAGAGCGTCGTTCCTTTCACCATCAGCAGCGTACCGTCCGGCGTCCATGCGGTGTCCGCCTCGGTGCTGCCGTCGACGGCGGGCGTCAGCGGCGAGACCTTCCCCGTGGACGGATCCAGTTCCATGATCACCAGGCGCGGCGCGCCGCCGCTCCGTTCGCGCTGCACGAAGCTGATGTGCCGCGTAGGGCCGCTGCCGGGCATGGGCTGAATCGAGCGGCCGATGTCCGACGCGATGATGCGCGCCGTCCCGGTTCGCGTATCGGCGAGCTGCAGCGTGGCGGGTTGGCCGAGCACGAAGAGGGCGAGCGTGTGCTCGTCGGCCCACGCGTGATAGCCGACCGGCTTGACGTCGGGGAGCAAGAGATCAAGCTGGATTTTCGGCCCGCTCGGCGCGATGCTCCAGAGCCGTTGCGCGCCGTCCGCCTCGACGCGCACCACGGAAATCCGTGTGCCGTCCGGCATCACGGTCGGGGAGTACTCGCTCTCGGCCGTCTGCGTCACGCGGGCGATCGTGCGCGACGCCAGATCGTACCGATAGATGTCGGTCTGGGCCGGCGCGGCCTCGCGCACGCCGGGCGAGGAACCTCTGATGGACGTAAAGAGAATCGCACGGCTGTCGGGAGTGAAAAACGGCTGGTTGTCGTAGCCGGGATTGTTCGTGATGTTCTCCGCGGGTCCGACGTCGAGAATGCCGTCGTGCCGCGTCAAGGACGCTAGATAGATTTCCGTATCGGGCGGCGCCTGCGCGGCGGCCGGCGGAACGGCCTGCGGCGCCGGCGGAGGCTCGTACTCGAGAAAGATCTCGCGGTCCACCGGCACCGTCGCGCCGGGCAGGTCGCCGGCCTGCCACAGCATTTCCTGCAGCGAGCCCGGTATCATCATCCGGCGGACCGTCCGCTCGTCCATCGCATCGATCATCCGCTCCAGATCGAGATCGAGAATCGTGGCGCGGTTTCCGTCCCGCGCGGGCGCATTCGTACGCAGCAGCGGCCGCTCCAGCTCGACGAAGAAGCCGAGCGACATGTGCTTGATCGCGCGTTTGAGCGTCTGCTCTTCCGCCGAATTGGTCTCGAACGTCGTGATCGGCGCGCTCGGATCCGGATTGACGCGCTGGTCCGGCATGTTGACGAGGAGCAGGCGATCGCCGTTCTCGTGTGGCTTGACCGCGAATGTAATCACGGGAGCCTCCGGAAGAGCGACGAAGTCGAAGCTGGATCCCGCCGGCGTCGCCATGACCGGCGGAAACATCAAACGGATCGCCGTGACATCGTCGAATGCGACGAGCGTGGTACGAGTGCCGCCGTCGGGATCTTTCTTGAGATCGGAGGACAGGAGACGGACGCGCGTCCCGAACTCGCGTTCGAGCTGGCCCGGCTGCGGCGGTGGCAGGAGCTCCTCGAGCCTCGGCGGCGGCGTCGGCGTCCCGGGGAACAGACTGTCAAACGCCCGGACACCCGACTCGAACACGCGGGCCTTGATCTCGGCCTGGCCGCTGCCATCCGGCTGTACGCGCAGGACCAGGCTGCTCGCCATGCAGGCCTGCAAGAAGCCGGTGAGCAGCACCATCGCCGCGCG
This sequence comes from Vicinamibacterales bacterium, assembly GCA_035495955.1. Taxonomy (GTDB): domain Bacteria; phylum Acidobacteriota; class Vicinamibacteria; order Vicinamibacterales; family 2-12-FULL-66-21; genus JAICSD01. The sequence goes on from DATJFE010000013.1 coordinate 4,072, forward strand.
GCGCAGCATGGCCGCGATTATACGTGGCGTGCCGACGGGGAGGATAATAGAACAGGCATATGGCAAACGACGCACCCAAGAGCGCGTACGAACTGGCGATGGAGCGGCTGAAGAAGCAGGATGCGGATGCGGGCGTGACCGCGCAGAAGTTGACTGACGGGCAAAAGGCGGCTATCGCGGAGGCGCGGTCCATCTACGAGGCGCACGTGGCGGAACGCCAGATCCTGCACCGGCAGAAGCAGCTCACGACCTACGATCCTCAGGAAATCGAGAAGATGGAACAGGAATATCGGCGCGATCTGGAACGGTTCGCGTCCGATCGCGACGCGAAGATCCGAAAGATTCGCGCCGAATCGGAGGCCACGTGACGATCCGTACGATGGTCGCGGCGGCGGTGGGAGTCGCGGCGCTGACCGCGCTGGTGGACGCGCAGCCCGACCCGCTGGCGCGCATCCGGCGCGAAGGACTGGAACGGTCGCAGGTCCAGGCGCTCTACGCGACGATCGTCGATCAGTTCGGTCCGCGGCTGACCGGCACGCCGGCGCACAAGCAAGCCGCCGCATGGGCGCGCGACCGCCTGCGCGACTTCGGCCTCAGCGATCCGACGCTCGAACCATGGACGTTCGGTCGAGGCTGGGTGCTCGATCGGCTCGTCGTGGAAATGATCGAGCCGCGCTATACGCCGCTTATCGGCTACGCCGAAGCCTGGTCGCCGTCGACCAACGGGGACATCGTCGCCACGCCCGTCATGGTTGGCGGCCGGACGGCGGCGGACGTCGCCGGCATGAAGGGGCAGCTCGCCGGCGCGATCGTGATGACGCAGCCCCAGGCGCAGTTCATCCGCGACGATCGGCCGCAGCCCACGCTGTCCGACGCACCGGTTCGCATAGGACAGCCCGCGCCGGTGATGCCGCGCTCGAATCCCGCCGACGCGCGAGCCATCGCGGAGAGCCTTCGCGAAGCGCAGGTCGGCGTCACGCTGCGCACGAGCGAAGGCGAGCACGGCACGGTCTTCGTGCTCGGCCGCGACCAGGGCGAGGCGGCAATCCCCTCGGTCGTTCTCGCCGGCGAGCACTACAACATGATCGCCCGCCTGCTGCAGCGCGGACTCGCCGTCACGCTTCGCGTGAACGTACAGGCCCACTACGTGACCGACGATCCGAACAGCTACAACGTCGTTGCCGAGATTCCAGGCCGTGAGTCCGCGTTGAGATCCGAGGTCGTGATGCTCGGGGCGCACCTCGACTCGTGGCACACCGGGACGGGCGCCTCGGACAATGCGGATGGGGCGGCCGTCGTGATGGAGGCCATGCGCATTCTGAAAACGCTGGGCGCGCCGCCGAAGCGGACGATCCGTGTGGCGCTGTGGAGCGGCGAGGAAGAAGGGCTGCTCGGATCGAAGGCCTACGTCGCCCAGCATCTGGCGGGCGAGGCGAACACCGCCGCGCGCGACAAGCTCGTCGTGTACTTCAATATCGATCCGGCGACCGGACCGATCTACGGCTGGTACATGGAGAACAGCGCCCCGGCCAAGGCGCTGTTCGACGCCTGGCTGGAGCCGCTGAAGGATCTGGGCATGCGGCGCAACGTCATCGCCGGCATCGGCAACACCGATCACCTCAGCTTTCGCGCCGCCGGCGTGCCGGGCTTCAATCCGATCCAGGAATACAAGGACTACGACGTCAGGATGCACCACACGAACGTGGACATGTACGAGCGCGTGCGCGAACAGGATCTGAAGCAGAACGCGATCGTGATGGCGTGGTTCGCGTGGCAGGCCGCGAACACGGACCAGGCGATTCCACGGCCGGTGCCGGCGGCGAGTGCCCGGTAGCGACCTCTCTTTCCGGCGCCGCTTTGCCACCGCCGACGCGATGGTCGCGGCGGGCATTCTCGCCAGCCGCCTGGCCGGGCTGGTGCGCACCATGGTCTTCTCGTATTTCTTCGGCCTGCACGCGGAAGCGGACGCGTTCACCGCCGCGCTCCGCATCCCCAACCTGCTGCAGAACCTGTTCGGCGAAGGCGCGCTGTCGGGATCGTTCATTCCGGTGCACGCCGGCCTGCGCGCGCAGGGGCGGGCGGACGAAGCGGCGCAGGTGGCCCGCACTATTTTTGCCCTGCTGATGCTCGTGATGTCGGTGCTGGTACTGCTCGGCGTGCTCGCCACGCCGCTGCTCATCGACGCGATCGCCTATGGCTTCACGGGCGAGCGGCGCGCCCTGGCGATCAGGCTGGTGCGGATCCTGTTTCCGGCGGCCGGCATGCTCGTCGCCGCCGCGTGGTGCCTTGGTGTGCTGAACAGCCACGGCAAGTTCCTCCTGTCGTACGCGTCCGGCGTGGCGTGGAACGCGGGGATGATCGGCGCGCTCGTCCTCTTCGGGCCCGGCAGCGCGCTCGATGACCTCGCCGTCATGCTCGCCTGGGGATCTGTCGTCGGCGCGATCCTGCAGTTCGCGGTCCAGGCGCCGACCGCCTTCAGTCTCACGACCGGCGGCGGAGGAATTGCGCTGAGCGCGCCCGTCCGGCGCACGATTCGCGACTTCTTTCCGGTCATGATCAGCCGCGGCGCCGTCCAGCTCTCCGCGTACGTCGACCAGTTCATCGCCAGCTTTCTGCCCGTCGGCGCGGTCGCCGGCATCACCAGCGCGCAGCAGATTTACACGCTGCCGGTCAGCCTGTTCGGCATCTCGGTCTCGGCCGCGGAGCTGCCCGCGTTGTCGAGCGCCGCAGCCAGATCCGAAACGGGCGCGCTGACGGCCCGCGTGAATGCGGCCCTCGAGCGCCTCACGTTCTTCGTGGTTCCCTCTGCCGTCGCGTTCGCCCTGCTCGGCGACGTCGTGGCGGGTGCGCTGCTGCAGCGCGGCCGCTTTCGACCGCAGGATTCCCTGATCGTGTGGAGCATTCTGGCGGGATCCGCGATCGGGCTGGTGGCGTCGACGCAGGCGCGCCTCTACTCGGTGGCGCACTACGCGATCGGCGACACGCGCACGCCGCTGCGTTTCGCGCTGATTCGTATCTTCTTCGTCACGGTCCTCGGATGGATTTGCGCGCTCCTGCTGCCGGGCTACCTCGGCATCGCCCCGATCTGGGGAGCGGCCGGATTGACCGCGTCGGCCGGCGCATCAGGCTGGATCGAATTCGCCTTGCTGCGGCATAGTTTCAACCGGAGGATTGGATGCACAGGGATCCCGCCTTCTCACCTGGCACGACTCTGGACGGCCGCGCTGATCGCGGGCGCGAGCACGTTCTGGGTAAAGACATTCGTTCCGGCGCCATGGCCGCCGATCGTGCGAGGCGTGCTGCTGCTTCCGCTGTTCGGCGGGGCGTTTCTGCTGCTGGTTCTCGCCTTCGGGCTGCCGCTCGCCGGCTTCCGTCGCCGCTGACCGTTGCGTTCACGTTCGCCGCGACGATGGCGCCGGCGTGCGCGCACCTGCCTTTCAAGACGCCGCTGCCGCTTCGCATTCTGGTGCTCAACATGCACGCGGGCAAGGATGCCGCGGGAAAACCGAACCTCGACGGGGTCGCGGCGCTGGTGAAGTCGACGGCTGCCGAGATCGTCCTCCTCCAGGAAGTCGATCGTGGAACGGCGCGTTCAGGCAAGGTCGACCAGGTCCAGAGGCTGCAGGCGTTGACCGGATACTCAACGGCGTTTGCGCCGAGCCTCCGGCACTACGACGGCGGCGAGTACGGCATCGCGGTGCTCTCTCGCGGATATGTCGGCTATACGTCGACATCCCCGCTGCCGGTCTCTCCTGCCGAGACCCGGGCCGGCGGATCGAGCGAGCCGCGCGTCGCGCTGGTCGCCATCGCGAACGTCCGCGGCGCGAACTGGCACGTCGTGAACACCCATCTCGATCCGGCGGAGGGGGCGGCGCGCGGGCAGGAAGTCGGACGGCTCGTCGAGCTCGTGCACGATCAGCAGGCCGCCGGCGTGTCGCTCCTGGTCGGCGGCGATTTCAACTCGACCCCGGACAACGCGGTCCTGGCGCCGCTGCGCGCAGCCGGTCTGCGCGACGCATGGACCGAATGCGGATCCGGCGACGGCTTCACCTATCCCGCCGACAAGCCCGTGAAACGGATCGACTATCTGTTCCTGTCCGGCAGCATCCACTGCTCGGCCGCGAGTGTTCTCGACACGCAGGTCTCCGATCACCGACCGGTGTTGATCACCTTGCGCTGACCTTGTGGACGCCCCGCGCGGCGCGACGCGCGACGGCGGCGGCCACCGCGTCGACCACCACTTCCGACGTCAACGGCTTGCGCAGCAGGACCAGGCCGCCAAGATCGTCGACGCGGCGGAGGCGCGTCGGATCGGCCACACCTGTCATCAGAATGATCTCAGGTGGCCGCTCGTGGCGCTGCAGCGTTTCGCACACCGCAAATCCGTCGGGCGCGGGAATGATCACGTCGAGCAGCACGATGTCCGGCTCGTGGGTCTCCGCGGCATCCAGCGCCTGCATGCCCGATGCAGCCGTCACGACGAGATACCCTTCGTCCTGCAGCCAGGCGCCAATCAAGCCAAGCATCTCGTACGAGTCGTCGACGACCATCACCGTGGCGGGCGCGCGCGGCGCGCCGACAGGGCGGCCGGACGCCAGATCCGTCATCCAGATGCGATTACACTTCTCGCATTGGTAGAAGGCCCGCGCATCTTCATGTCCGGCGGGTGAGGCGAAGTTGCCGCAGCGCGGGCAGCGTATGTCCATAAACACGACGCCATGCAGGCGGCGCCTGCATCAGGAGACGACGGCCGGGACGCTCGTGAGGCTGGGAATGCATTGAAGAGCAAGATCAGCGCCGGATCGATCGCGCGGCCCCCTGAGCTTGCGCGACGATCGGTACAGACGCAGAATTGCGATCTCACTTTCGAAATGAAGGAGGTTCCATGGCGAAAGCAAGAAAGCCGATTCCGGAAGGTCTGCACACCGTCACGCCGCAATTGACGCTCGATGCCGCGGCGCAGGCAATCGATTGGTACAAGCGAGCGCTCGGCGCGGTTGAAAACAGCCGGGCTGTCGGCCCGGATGGCAAGATCCTTCATGCGGAGATCCGCATCGGCGATTCCGTCGTTTTTCTGAACGATGCGATGATGGGCGGCAAGGCGCCCAAAGACCTCGGCGGATCGCCGGCCTCGCTCTGGGTCTATGTCGACGACTGCGACACCCTTTTCAATCGCGCCGTCGCGGCCGGCGCGCAGACGCACGGACCGATGGGAAAGATGACGGATCAGTTCTGGGGCGATCGCTCGGGCACGTTCGTCGATCCGTATGGGTATCAGTGGACGATCGCGACGCGCAAGGAGGATCTGACGCCGCAGGAGATGAAGCAGCGGCAGGATGAGTGGATGAAGAACTTTGCGGCGCAGCCCGCGCACAAGTAGCATAGGGGTTCCAAGCAACCCGTCTTCAGGAGACTCGAACGATGCACGTCAGCCGAAGGACGTTCGTGACCGCTGCCACAACCGGCGCAGCCGCGCTCGCCCTTCGGAGCAGAGACGCCGGAGCCCAAGCCCGCGGCGGCGGCGCCGCCTATCCGGTTCCGCCGTCGATTCTCGGATTGAAGCCCCTGCCGAACCCGCCGCCGGCGATTACGGACTCCGAGCGGCGGAGCCGCATCGAGGCGGCGCAGCGCCTGATGATCGCGCAAGGCATCGGGGCGATCGTTCTCGAGAGCGGCACCAGCATGAGCTATTTCACGGGCGTGCGGTGGGGACTCAGCGAGCGTCCCTTTCTGCTCGTCATGCCCGCGAAGGGCGACCTCGCTTACGTGGCGCCCGGCTTCGAAGAGCAGCGCGCGCGCGAGGTCATCAGGTTTTCGAGCGACGTCCGCGTCTGGCAGGAGGATGAAGACCCGCTGAAACTGGTCGCCGGCATTCTCAAGGATCGCGGCGTCCCGGCCGCGAAGATCGGCGTCGAGGAACGGGTTCGATTCTTCATCGCCGACGCGCTGCAAAAGGCGAATCCCGCCGCGCAGATCGTCCTCGCGACGCCGGTCACCGCCGGCTGCCGCATGATCAAATCGCCGGCCGAGATCGCCTGCCTGCAATACGCGAACGACATCACGCTTGCCGCGTACAGGGCCGGGCTCGCGACGCTGCGCGAAGGCATGACACAGGGAGAGCTCGCGGGGAACATCACTGCCGCGTATCGGCAGATGGGCGCCAACGGGGCGGTGTCCGTGATGTTCGGCAAGTACACGGCGTTTCCCCACGGCAGCATCGAGCCGCAGCGCCTGCGCGAGGGAGACATCGTCATGATCGACGACGGCGTCAGTTGGGAGGGTTATCAGTCCGACATCACGCGGACGACGGTCTTCGGAAAAGCGACGCCGCGGCAAATCGAGGTCTGGAATCTCGAGAAGAAGGCGCAGGCGGCCGCCTTTGCCGCCGCGCAGGTCGGCGCGACGTGTGAATCGGTCGACGCTGCGGCGCGGAAGGTGATCACCGACGCCGGGTTCGGCCCTGGGTACAAAGTGCCGGGGCTGCCCCACCGCACCGGCCACGGTATCGGCATGGACGGCCACGAGTGGACGAACTTCGTGAAAGGCAACACGACCAAAATCCAACCAGGGATGTGCTTCAGCGACGAGCCGATGATCGCGATCTACGGCGAGTTCGGCATCCGTCTGGAAGATTGTCTGCACATCACGCCGGCCGGACCGAAGTTCTTCACCGAACCGAGCGCGGCGATCGATCGGCCGTTCGCGTGACCGCGCCCGAACCGCCGCGTTCCGGCTGCAGCCACTTCCCGAAGAACTGATCCACCCGCGTCCACGCGTCGCGCAGCACGTGCTCGCGCGTGAAGTAATGGAACTCCCCCGGGTAGGTCATGAACTCGACGAGCGGCCCCTTGTGATTCTTCAACAGCGCATCGATCAGACGTACCGAGTGCAGGTACGGCACGTTGACGTCGGCCGTGCCGTGCAGCACGAGCAGCGGGCGCTCGAGCCGGTCGACGTGCGACAGCGGCGATGCCTGCGCGTATACCTGCGGGTTCTCGTCGGGCGTGCCGATCCGGCTCGCCGTCCAGGTGCCATGATACGGATCCTCGTAGTACATCGCGTAGTCGGCGACGCCCGCGACGTCGACGGCCGCGCGAAATGTCGTCGGCAGCTCCGTCACGGCGAGGAGCGTGAAGAAGCCACCGTAACTCAAGCCCCAGATTCCGACGCGATCCGCATCGACGTACGGCAGCGTCTTGAGATAATTCGCGCTCATTGCCGCGTCGCGGAAGTCCTTCCCGCCGACGTCCATATAGACGCCTTCGCGCCATCCTGATCCGTAGCCGATGCTGCCGCGATAGTCCGGCGCGATCACGACGTAGCCCTTCTGCAGCAGGTACTGGTGGAAGCTGTAGTAGACCGCGTAGTTCCGCTGGACGTGCCAGCCGTCGTAGTTCTGGTTCACGCCGTCGCCGTGCACCCAGACGATGGCAGGATGTTTCCGCGCGCGATCGAGGTTCTTCGGCACGAACAGATATGCCGGCACCGGTTTGCCGTCCGGTCCCGGATAGTGGATCAGCTCGGGCTCGACGAACGCGGCGCGATCGATCCCCGCCGGCATCGAGTCGGTCAGCCTGACCGGCGCCGCGCCCTTCTTCGTCGCGTCCACGACCCACAGATCGGCGGAGTTGTGCGGATCGGTATGGTGGTAGACGAGCCTGCGGCCGTCGGGCGACCAGATCGGATCGATGTTCGTGCCGCGGCCCGAGGTGACCGTCAGCGTCGCCGCACGCGCGGGGTCGGCGCCGACGGTGACCACCTGCACTTGGCGGTTGCCCGGATTTGATCCCTCATTGGAGTCGAACGCGATGCGCGTGCCGTCGGGCGCCCACGACGGCCGCCACGCCTCGAACGGCCCTTTCGTCAGTTGCACGGGTTCCGCATGGTTGGCGCGCTCCGCGGAATCCGCGGCAACGACATACAGGTGATCCCAGCCGTCCCGATCGCTCAGGAAGGAGATCCACTTGCCGTCGGGCGAGGCCTGCGAGCCGCCCCGCGCATCGCCCGTCATGCTCCAGAACGTCTGCTTGACGTCCTCGTGAACGAGCCGCGGCTCGCCGCCGGTCGTCGTACCGACGAGAATGCTGCGCTTCTTGAAATCAGGGCTCTGCCGATCGATCAGGAAGTGCGACGCATCAAGCCAGCGATTGCCGCCGCGGCCGCCAAACCCGCCGCCGCCAGCGCTGTACTTCTGAGGCGTACCGCCTCCCAGCGGGACCACCCAGGTGTCGGCCGGCGCCCCGGCCGCCCGTTCGGTGATGGTGTAGATGATTTTCGCGCCGGAGTAATCGGGCGTCTGATTGTGAATGATGGTCTGGCCGCCGCCGCCCGCCGTCGCCTGGAGGTGACCGTCGTCGATCCATGAGACTGCGGAGATCGGCTCGTCGAACGTCGCCGCAAGCTGGTCGCCGCCGTCTCTCAGATTCCGGATGTGCACCTGGGTTTTCGGCGGGGGCTGATCCGCGGCTGCCTGCTGCTCGGGCGCCCTCGCCCCGCGCCCGCCGCGCCCGCGTCCGCCGATGGCGCCGGCACCGCCCGACAGATAGGCGATCCTGGTGCCGTCGCGCGAAAAGCTCGGACTACGCGGCAGGAAGTCGCGCATCGGCTTTTCCCCGCTGCCGTCGATTGGCGCAGTGACCAGGACGCCGCCCCAGAAGTACAGCAGCGCCTGATTGTCCCAGCGCCAGACGTAGCTGGCGGGCGCTCCAATCGTCGTCACCTGCACGGGCTTCGAGGATCCGTCGGCCGGCACGACGTAGAGATTCGCCACGCCCGCGCGTTCCCACGCGAACGCGACGTACCGGCTGTCGCGCGACCAGACGGGATTCGAGGGATGCCTGATATCGATCAGCTGATCGATTGTCAGCGCCGTCGAAGTTCGCTGGGACGCGTGCGGAACGGCCAGCGCTGCGACGACGACGACACAGGCGGAAGAAAGCAGGATTCGGACACGCACGATCCCTCCAAGTCGGTAGGGCCGATCATACCGGAGTTGCGTTCGTGACACTGTCATTGCAACCGGCCCGTCCCATCATTCGACTCGATCGACCCGAGAGCTTCGAGCCGATCCGGATCGAACAACAGCGGAAAGAACTGGCCGCCCAGCGGTTGACCGCTGGGGATGACGGGCACGCCCTGCAGCAGCGGCATATCGGTTGCAGACCGCACGCCGTCGCGAACGACGTTCAACACGGCGCCCCGGCGCGGCCGCGCGCTGCGGTTCTCCGACGAACCGTGGACCATCAGCGGATGGTGAAATGTCGCCTCACCCCGGTTCAGCGGAACGGCTACCGGCCTGAACTCGGCACGCTGCTCCGGCGTCAGCACGGTCTCGATGGCGTTCATCTCGCCCGCCAGGCCGGTCACAGGCAGCAGATTCCAACGATGGCTGCCCGGCACATACTGCAGGCAGCCGTTCTCCTCGGTCACGTCGTCAAGCGCGATCCAACACGTCAGATGCGCGATGGGCACCGTGCGCGTCCAGTAGGAATAATCCTGGTGCCAGGCGACGACGCCGCCGCGGCGCGGCGGTTTGCAGAACAACTGATCGTGCCAGAAGCGGACGGCGCCGCCGAGCAACTGCGAGGCCGCCACGAGAAAGGCAGGCGTCCAGAGCAGGTCGTGAAAGGCCGGCGACACCCGCCAGGCGCCAAGCGCGTGGAAGAGCACCGTGCCCGGATCGCGCGACTCGTTGGAGTGGTACTCGTGGAAGAGCGATCGACCTGGGTGCGACGGATCCATCAAGGCCGCGAGCTCCCGCCGCAGCAGATCGATCTGCGCGTCCGTGAGGATGCGGATGCCGGCCAGATAGCCTTGCTCGTGATAAAGGCGCACCTGCTGCTCGCTCAGCCGCGGCGCCGGTCCATCGCCGACAGCCTCGAGCAACTGGCCTACCGGACGGTGGTCGTGTGAAAGGTCCACGTTCATGATCCTGTCATCGCCAATCATGCAGGATCGTCCGAAAAGGAGCCATCATGCGAAACTTCGTCTTGATCGCCGAGGGCGACACACCGACTTTGCGTGCTTCCATGCCGTCCACGACGAGCGTGACGCCGCCCGTACCCAACGCGGCGGCGTCGAGCATTCGCGACAGCGTCCCGACGATGTCCCGATCGAAGATGGGCAGGTCCCCGAGCGCCTTGTCGTCGAGCACGATCGCATCGCGATTCGCGCTCGCTGCCGCCCTGAGGGCCTCGTCGTCGCTGACAGTGATCTCTTGCGGGACGGACGCCAACTGCAGGACGACCGTCTGCGGCGTGACGGTGCGGCGGGGGTCGACGCGAATCCGGACCGTCGCCGGGCTGAAGCCTTCGAACTGGATCTTGAGGTGATACGTGCCCGGCGCCACGTTGTCGAGTGCATAGTCTCCTCTGGCATCCGTTACGCCCGTGCGAACGACGGCACCGGAGTCATCGACGAGCTCGATCCGGGCGCCCTGGAGGACCGCGCCCGTCTGATCGCGCACGGAGCCGCGCAGAGAGGAGCCCGGGGCGCCCTGCGCGACGGACGCTAATGCGAGAAGGAGGATCGGGATCATGACCCGTCCCATTGTGCCCGCCCCAAGATGAAACACCCATGAACGGCGTAGTAGTATTCGAGCCATGACTGACGAGCATCCCGAAAGACGCGCAGCACGGGATCGGCGTACTTCACCGCGCGGTGGGCGGCGCCCAGCCGATCCCAAGGGCTACTCTCCCCTTGTGCTCGTCGCCGACAACGACGCCGGCAACGGCGCGCGGTGCGTCGCGATTCTGTCGAAGCTGCGTTTCGCCGTCGCCCCCGTGCACTCCGTCGAGGAGGCGGTCAGGGTGATGCGCGCATTGCGTCCGAATCTCATCGTCGCGCGTCTCACGGATGAGCCGGAACTGCGCCGGGAGATGGCGGCCGACCCGTCCCTTGGCGAGATTCCGATGGTCACGCTGACCGCGGCCAACGACGCACCGGAAGTCCTCGTCGAGGAGATTCGCGCGGCGCTCCGGCGCCGGTGAGTTCATCATCCGTTCATCGAGTGGGCAAAATACTCTCAGGAATGGCTCGTTCGGTGAAGGCCGGCGTGCTCATCGTCCTCACAGCCGCAGGCATAGGCGCACTTCCGACCATGGTGCAGGGACAGGCGCCTGCGGCGCAGGCCGCCGCCCAGGCGCCGTCGGCGCTCACCCTGGGGGACGCCATGACGCGGGCGCTCGAGGCGAACCGCACCCTCCTCGCCGCGCGCAGCGCGCGCGCGATCGATGTCGCCGGCGTCGCCGCCGCCGGACAGCGTCCCAACCCCGAGGTCAGCTTCGAATACGCGCGCGAGACGCCGCGCTGGGCGTTCACGGGCGCCGTTCCCCTCGACGTCAACGGCAAGCGCCAGCGGCGGATCGACGTCGCCAACGCCACGCTCGCGGTTACCGAAGCGGAGACGGCGCGGGTGGCGGCCGACGTGCGCGCCGACGTGCGCCGCGCCTATTACCAGGCGGTCGCGGCCGGGCGGCGCGTGGCAATCACGCAGGAGCTGGTGGGGATCGCGACACGCGCGCGCGACGCCGCGCAGGAACGGTTCCAGACCGGCGCGGCGCCGCGGCTCGAGGCGCTCCAGGCGAGCCTGACGCTGGCGCAGGCGCAGAACGACGTCACCGCGGCGCAGGGAGAACTGCGGGCCGCCCGCGCCGATCTCAATGCGCTGCTCGCCTATCCGTCCGACGCCGCGCCGGCGCTCGGCGATGCCCTCGACGCGGGTCCGCTGCCGACCGAGGCCGCGGTCACCGAGCAGACGCTCGCCGCCAACGCGGAGCTCCAGGTGCTCCAGAAGCAAATCGACGAGGCCCGCGCGCGGCTCGCCCTGGCAAAGGCCATGCGCCGGCCGGACCCGTCGGTCTCCGCCGCCCTCACCTACGATTCCCCGCCGGAGTTCATGTACGGCTGGCGCGCCGGCGCGTCGGTCGCGCTGCCGGTGTTCACGACGGGGCGGCCCGACGTCGCCGTGGCGGAGGCGACCGTCGCACGCGCCGTCGCGGATCGGGACGCGCGGATCGCGCAGATCAGCGGCGGCGTCGCCGCCGCGCTCGCGCGCGCCACCGCTGCGCGCCAGACCTTCGATCGCTATCAGGCCGAAATCCTGCCGGCATCGGTCCAGGTCGAACAGATGGCCGAGGAGTCGTATCGCGCCGGACAAACGGGGCTGCCGGCCTTCCTGCAGGCTGTGCAGACGGCGCGCGACATCCGTCAGCGCGCGCTGCAGGCCGGACTGGATTATCAGCTCGCGCTCGCAGACCTCGAGCGGGCGATGGGCACGGCGCTCAGATGAATTGGTGAATTGGCGGGTTGGTGGATTGGTGAATTGAGGGAGGCAACGGAGTGAAGAGAGCGCAGCGGCCGCCGGTTGTCGTGCTGGGCCTGGTGTGCGCGGCCGGGCTGGCTGGCTGCTCGAAACCCGCCGTCGAGGAAGTCGAATCGAAGGCCGCGGCGGCGGTGACCACGCTCACGCTCGCACCGCAGACGGTCGAGGGCATCGTCGCGGCCAGCGGCACCGTGAACGCGGCGCCCGGCGCGGACTGGACGATCACGGCTCCCGAGCACGCGCGCATCGTGGAGATGCCGAAGGCGGAAGGCGATCGCGTGAAGCCCGGCGATCTCCTGGTCCGCTTCGAGATTCCCTCGATGGCGACCGACGTCGCCACGCAGCGCGCGGGCGAGCAGGCGGCGCAGGCGCGCGTCGACAACGCACAGGCAAACCTGACGCGCCTCACCACGCTGGTCGACCACGGCGTGGCGGCGCAGAAGGAGCTCGAGGACGCGCGCCGCGATCTGAATGAGGCGCAGGCCGCGCTGGCGCAGGCGCGCGCCGCGCTGCAGAACGCCAACGTGGTCGAGTCTCGAACGATCGTGCGGGCGCGCTTCCCCGGCATCGTCGCCAAGCGCGGACACAATCCCGGCGACATGGTCGAGGCGACGTCGGCTGACGTCGTCCTGCGAATCATCGATCCGGCGCGGCTGCAGGTCGTCGCCGCGGTGCCGATCCCCGACCTTCCGCGCGTCCAGGTCGGCAAGGCCGCGAGGATCCTCGTGCCGGGCGCCGACGAGCCCGAGCGCGGGAAGGTCCTGTCGCGGCCGGCCGCGGTCGAGCCGACCGGCATCTCGGCCGACGTGCGTCTGTCGTTCGACGCGCCAACACGGCTGGCCGCGGGCACGCCGGTGCGGGTGGAAATCATCGCCGAGCAGCATCCGAACGCGCTCGCCGTGCCCGTCGAAGCGGTCATTCACGAGGACGAAAACACGTTTGTGATGATCGCGGGCGACGACAAGAAGGCGCACAAGCGCAAGGTCACGGTCGGCCTCACCAACGCGAAGACGGCGGAGCTCACCGGCGGCGTCAAGGCCGGCGAGGCCGTCATCGTCCAGGGCCAGCAGGGGCTGCCCGACGGCGCGGATATCGTTCAGGCCAAATGAGTCTCGCCGCGCTCGTCGACCGCTACGGCCGGGCGATCGTCACGATCACTCTCATCCTCGCAGCTGCGGGGCTGATCAGCGCTTTCAGCCTGCCGAGCGACATCTATCCTCCGCTCGTCTTCCCGCGCGTCATCGTCATCGGCCACAGCGGCACGCTGCCGGCCCAGACGATGATGCTGACCGTGACGCGGCCGATCGAGCAGGCGCTGCTCGAAGTGCCGGGCATCCGCCGCGTCCGATCGACGACGTTCCGCGGCGCGACCGAAATCTCCGGCCAGTTCGATCCCGCGACGGACATGGTGCTCGCCCTGCAGCAGGCGCAGGGACGGATCGGCGAAATCCGCACGTCGCTGCCGGCGGATCTCGATCTCACGATCGAGCGGCTCACCCCCGCGGCCTTTCCCTTCCTCAGCGTGAACGTCAGCGGCGGCGGCCTCCCGTCGGCGGACCTGTACGACTACGCGTTCTACGTCATGCGGCCGGCGCTGTCGCGCGTCCCCGGCGTCGGCAACGTCGAAGTTCTGTCGACCGACCGCCGCGAGATCGAGGTGATCGCGGACCCGGCGCGGCTGACCGCGACGGGGCTCACGATTGGCAATGTCGCCGACGCGCTGCAGGCGGCGAATTCGCTGCAGCCCGTCGGGCGGTATACGGCCAGCGGCCTGCAGCACCTGGTGCTGGCCTCGGGAATCTGGAAGCGGCTCGAGGACATTCCCGCGACGCCGGTCGTCGTCAAGGGCGCCGCGACCATCCGGGTGGCCGACATCGCCACGGTGCAGCCCGGCGCTCCGGATCGAACGTCGCTCATCAGCGGCGATGGCCACGTCGCGGCGAACATCAGCATCTCGCAGCAGGTCGGCGCGAACATCCTCGATGTCCGCGCGGGCGTGGAATCCGCGCTCGCGGATCTCGCGAAATCGCTCCCCACCGGCCTGAAGCTGAACAAGACGTACGACCTCGCCGAATTCGTCGCGACCGCGATCGTCAATGTCCGCGACGCGATCCTGATTGGCGGCGTCCTCGCCGTCATCGTCCTGCTCGTCTTCCTTCGCGACTGGCGCCTCACGATCGTCGCGTCGGTCACGCTTCCCCTCACGGTCATGACCACGTTCCTCGTCATGAGCTGGCTGGGGGAGACGATCAATGTGATGTCGATGGGCGGCCTGGCGGTCGCAATCGGCCTGGTCATCGACGACGCCGTGGTCGTCGTCGAGAACATCTATCGCCATCTCGACGCGGGGGAACCGGCGGCTGCCTCGGTGCAGCTCGCGATGCGAGAGATCATGGCGCCCGTCATCGGGTCGACGCTCACGACCGTCGTCGTTTTCGTGCCGCTCGGGATGCTGTCGGGCGTCGTCGGCCAGTTCTTCAAGGCGCTCTCGATCACGCTCGCCGCGGCCGTGCTGATCTCGCTGGTCCAGGCGCTGACGCTGATTCCGCTGCTCGCCCAATTCGCCGCGAAGCGGCGCGAGCGTCAGGCGGTCGCCGAGCACCACCACGCGCCGCTCGAGCGCTTCTACTCGCGCACGCTCGATTCGACGATGCGGAGGCCGCTCGTCGGGATTGTCATCGCGCTGGCGCTGGCCGCGGGCGGCGGCCTGCTGTTCATGCGGATCGGAACGGGGTTCCTGCCGGAAGCGGACGAGGGGGGCTTCGTCATCGACTACCGCTCGCCGGCGGGCACCGCGCTCGAGGAAACCAACCGGATCGCACAGCGGGTCGAGGCCGTTCTGCAGAAGACCCCCGACATCGCGGCCTTCACGCGACGCACCGGGTCGGAGCTCGGGCTCTTCGCCACCCAGCAGACCAAAGGAGACATCCTGGTGCGGCTGAAGCCGCGGGGCCAGCGCCGCGACGCCGAGAGCATCATCACGGATCTGCGCGAGAAGCTCGCGGAGACCGCGCCGCAGCTCGAGATCGAATTCGTCGAGCTGCTGCAGGACATGATCGGAGACCTCGAAGGAGCGCCGACGCCTGTCGAGGTCAAGGTTTTCGGCGACGATCCCGAAACGCTGGCCGACCTCTCCGAGCAGATCGAGAAGCTCCTCGGCGACGTCAAGGGCGTGGTCGACATCGTCGGCGTGCAGCGCGGCAATCCGGAAACGACGTGGGAGTTCGATCAGGCGGCGATCGGCCGCCTCGGGCTGAATACGACGCAGGCGGCCGAGCAGCTCTCGGACGCGTGGCTGGGAGACGTGAAGACCGAGCTCCGGCTGTCGGATCGGACGATTCCCGTCCGCGTGCGATATCCGGACGAGTACCGCCTCGATCCGGAGCGCATGGCCCAGACGCCGATCCGATCCGCCGACGGACGATCGGCGCCGCTGGGCGCCCTGGCGCATTCCACGACGACCGAAGGGGAAATCGTCCGCGAGCGCGAAAACCTCCGGCAGATGGCGCTGGTGACCGGGCGGCTGGAAGGCCGCGATCTTGGCAGCGCCGTGGGCGAAATCCGCACGAAACTCGGAAGCCTCAAGCTGCCCGTCGGCTACACGACGGACGTCGGCGGGCAGTACGCGTCGCAGCAGCAGTCGTTTCGCGAGCTGCTGACGGTGTTCGCCATCGCCGCGGCGCTGGTGTTCATCGTGCTAGTCGTGCAGTTCCGCCGTTTCCTGCCCGCGGTCCTCATTCTGCTCGCGGCGCCCCTCTCGCTCGCCGGCGCCTTCGCGCTGCTGCTGCTGACCGGCACCGACCTCAACGTGTCGTCCGCGATGGGCCTGATCCTGCTCGTCGGCCTGGTCGTGAAGAACGGGATCGTGCTGATCGACTACGCGCACCGGCTCGTCGACGAGGGCCGCTCGCTGACCGACGCGCTCGAGCAGGCCGGGCGCGTGCGGCTGCGGCCGATCCTCATGACCACGCTGTGCACGCTGTTCGGGCTGCTGCCGCTGGCGCTGGGCCTCGGCGCGGGCGCGGAGCTGCAGCGTCCGCTGGCGCTCGCGGTGATCGGGGGGCTGACGCTGTCGACCTTCGTGACGCTCTACCTCGTGCCGCTCGCCTATCGCGCGCTCTCGCGCGCGGCGTGAGCCGCGGAACGCGCTGACTACCCGGATCTCGACAAACGGGCGATCGCCCAGCGTCGAGTGGCGCGACTCTTTCCATCGTCAGGCGATGGGAGTTGACAGCACGCGGCCAACCGATCCATGCTTCCCATCGTCTGGCGATGGGAACGATCCTGATTCGGCTGCTTCGTCGCGCGGCCTACTGGCTACGCGGGCGCCGGCACCTCGCCGATCTGCGCGAAGAGATGGAGTTTCATCGCGCGATGAGCGGCGCGAAGGCGTTCGGCAACGCCACGCTCGCCCGTGAGGACGCGCGCGGGGTCTGGATCGCGCCCTGCCTCGAGAGCGTCTGGCAGGACGTCCGCATCGGCGCGCGCCTGCTGCGGCGGTCGCCGATCGCGACACTGGTGGCGGTGGCGACGATGGCGCTCGGAATCGGCGCGAATACCGCCGTCTACGGTCTCATCGACGGCGCGATGTTTCGAACGATGCCGGTTGCCGACCCCGAGCGCCTCGTCTTCTGCACGGAGACGACACCGTCGGGTGTCAGCACGCGCGACTTCACGCCGCGGACGTTCGAGGCGCTGCGCGACAACAGCCGCACGCTCGACGCCCTCGCCGCGTACGACGACAGCCGCATCAGCGCGACGATCGACGGCCAGCCGGAAATGGTGCTCGGCGACTTCGTGTCTGGCGGCTACTTTCAGGTGATGCGCACGGCCGCCGCAATGGGCCGCGTGCTGCTGCCTTCGGACGATCGACCGGGCAGCCCAGGCGTCCTCGTGATCAGCAACGAGTACTGGCGCCGGCGGTTCGGCAGCGACCCGGCCGTTGTGGGACGCGCGATTGAGCTTGGCGGGATGCCGTTCACGATCGTCGGCGTGACGCCGGCGAGCTTCCACGGTCGGCGGGTCAGCGGCCAATCGGCCGACATTACCGTGCCGCTGTCCGCGCACGCGTCGCTGGCGCTTCACGATCATAGGACCTTCGAACTGGCAGGACGGCTGCGCCGCGGCGTGACGCTCGAGCAGGCGTCCGGGGATCTCGACGCGATCTACCGCCGCATCGTTGCGAGCGATCGTGACGCGGCCGAGCTCGACGAGAAACGTGGACGTATCGGCCTGAGCCCGGGCGTGCACGGTGAGCTTGGTGGCATGCTCGGACCGAACGACCGGCGGCAAGTCGTCACGGTCGCCGCGATCGTCGCGCTCGTGCTCGTCCTCGCGTGCGTGAACGTCGCGACGCTGCTGCTGGCGCGCGGCGCGGCGCGCCGGAAGGAGATGGCCGTCCGCGTCTCGATCGGCGCGGGAGGCGCGCGGCTGATCCGTCAGCTCCTGACCGAAAGCGTGTTGCTCGCCGTGCTTGGCGGCGTGGCTGCGCTGGCGGTCGCAAGGTCGACCGCAAGCCTGCTGCTCCATGCGCTTCCACTTCCCGATCTGACGTTCGATCCCTGGCGCGATGCCAGTACGCTCGCCTTCGCCAGCGGCGTCAGCGTCCTGAGCGGCCTGCTGTTTGGCATCGCTCCGGCCCTCGCGGCGCGCCGGATCGACGTCAGCGCGATGCTCAAAGGCGCCGAGCCGAATCGAGCCGCGAAGGGCCGGCGCCATCCAGCCGGAACGTCACTACTGGTCGTGCAGGTGGCCCTGTCGATCGCTCTTCTGGTTTCGACGGGACTGCTCGTCCGAAGCCTCGGCAATCTGCGGCGCGTCGATCCCGGCGTCAACGCCGATCACGTTCTCGAGGCCGGCATGTATCCGGCGCTGTTGCGGTACGACCGTCCTCATGAAAACGAACTGTATCGAACGCTGGTCCGGGCGCTCGAGGCGACGCCGGGAGTCGAATCGGCCGCGCTGGCGAGATACGCGCTCTCTCATGCCGGCGTGAACTACGTTTCGCCAAACCTCTTTGGAACCCTGGGGGTGCCGGTGAGGCAGGGGCGTGATTTGACCGAGATCGAGGTCGCCTCGCGAGCGCACGTCGCGATCATCAACGAGACTGCAGCCGCCCGCTGGTACCCCGCAGAGCGGGCGGTCGGCCGCGTCGTACCTCATGAATTCAGCGAAGGCCTCGGGCCTCTGACCATCGTCGGCGTCGTGCCGGCGATCAATCCGTCGTACCGTCAGCGGCAGGCCATGCCGTCGCTGTTCGTCCCTTACACCCTCGCGAGCGATGAAAACCTCGGACAGGCGGATCTCTTCGTCCGGACGCGCAACGACGCGTCGGCGTCGGCGCGGGCCGTGAGACTGGCGGTAGGCCGCGTCGAGCCGCAGCTCGCGCTGCTCAATCTCGAGCCGCTGACCGCCGATCTGGACGACTCGATCGCGCCGCAGCGCTCGACCGCCGCGCTGCTGGGCACGTGCGGCGCGCTGGCTCTCGCGCTGGTGGCGCTCGGCTTGTACGGGACGATGTCGCAGGCGGTGGCGCGGCGAACGAGAGAGCTTGGCATCCGGCTCTCGCTCGGCGCGCGGCCGGCCGCGATGCTCGCAATGGTACTCCGGGAGTCGGCGGCGATCGCGGGGCTGGGCGTGGCGGCCGGCATCCCGCTCGCCGTGGCGTCAACGCGAGGATTCTCGCATCTGCTTTTCGGCGTCGGGGCCGCCGATCCACTCACCCTCGCGGCCGTGACGCTGCTGACGCTCGCCGTGGCGCTGGCGGCCGGCTATCTGCCAGCCCGCCGCGCCGCGCGTCTCGATCCCCTCCTGGCGCTGCGGCACGAGTAGACGGCGTTCTCCCGGGCGGCCCCTCGACGCACGAGGGGGCTTGACGGGCGGCCAACCCGTGCCGCATGATTCCCATCGTCTGTCGATGGGAATAACGATCTTGAGGCGCGTGATGGGCTGGTTGACGTCGGGGCGCGGCGCCGACGACCTGGCCGCCGAGATCGAAGACCACCGTGCGCGCATCCAGGCGGCGCTCGAAGCTGACGGCCTATCGCGCGAAGAGGCGGCCGCGCGGAGCCGCAGGGCGATGGGCAACATCACCCTCGCGCGGGAAGACGCGCGCGAGGTCTGGATCCTCGCGCAGATCGAGCGGATCTGCCGTGACGCGGTCTATGGCGTTCGCGCGCTCGAGCGCGAACGGACGTTTGCGATCGCCGCCATCCTGACACTGGCGCTCGGCTGTGTCACGACGGTGACGGTGTTCTCCGTCGTCGATGCCGAGTTGTGGCGGCCGCTTCCCTTCCCGGACGCTCGGCAGCTCGTGGCGACCGAGCTCGGCCGGCCTGGCGCGCGCTTCGACCTGATCTCGATGCCCGATCTCAGAGACTGGAACTCCCAGGCGCGCCTCGCCGAATACGCCGGCATAGAGTCCGGCGGCCGTCGCGTCCTCTCCGGGACCAGGCCGGAATCGGTGAGGGTCCGCCCGGTGACGGCGAACTTCTTCAAGGTGCTGCGAGTGTCGCCGCCCCTTGGACGCGGATTTGCCGCGGAAGACGACCGCGCGCCTGCGGCGATTGTCAGCGACGCCGCCTGGCACCGCCTCTTCGACGCCGATCGCACGATCGTCGGCCGGACCGTGATGCTCGACGGCCGGCCGTACGCAATCGTCGGCGTGCTGGCCAATATCCGCCTCGAGTTCATCTCCGCGCCGGATTTCTTCGTCACGATCGATCGCTCGAGCCCTCCCTTTGCGGATCGCCAAGCGTTTACGCTCGACACGTACGGGCGCATGCGCCCTGGCGTGACGGTTGCCCAGGCAGAGGCCGAGCTTCAGACGATCCAGTCACGGATCGCGACGGCGTTCCCAAAGGATCGCGAGAATCAGGTCGTCCGCCTGTACGATCTGCGGCAGTACTTCACCGGGTTCAATTGGCGGCAGCTGTATTTCTTCCTGGCTGCCGCCGCACTCGTGATGCTCCTCAGCTGTCTGAATGTCGCAGGCCTGCTCCTCGCGCGAGCCCTTCGGCGTCAGCGGGAGTTCGCCATACGTGCCGCGCTCGGGGGCGGCAGTGGCGCGCTCGTGCGCCAGCTCCTGGTGGAGGGCGCCGTACTGGCAGTCCCTGGTGCCGCACTCGGCGGACTGGGCACGTTATGGCTGGTCCGCGCGTTTACGGCGGCGGTGCCGGCGGACCTGCTCGAGCGCGGCGGTCACATCGCAATCGATCTGCGGGTGGGCGCCTTCGTCGTGGCACTGTCACTCGCGACGACGATGGCGCTTGCGATCTCGCCCCTCATTTTCGCGCGACGCGTGGAACTGAGCGGGGCGCTGGGCCACGGAACCAGAACCGCCGGCCGCTCACCGCGGCAGCGTGTCGTGCGGACGATGCTGCTGGTTGCGCAGGTGACAACGACGCTCGTGCTGCTCGCGGGCGCGGGACTGTTCGTCCTGAGCTTCGCGCGCCTGAGTCACACCCCGATCGGCTTCGATCCGCGCGATCGCGTCCTCGTGCGGATGACGTTGCCGCCGGCGCGCTATGCCGCGGACCAGCAGATCGTCGCGTTCGGCGATCGCTTACTCGAGCAAGCGCGCGGCGTCCCGGGCGTGCGCAATGTCGCGCTCGGCAGCAGCTCGCCGCTCGCGAACGGCGGCCCCGCCGTCTATGTCGTCGTCCCGGACCGTCCACGACCTGCGCCCGGCGCCGAGCCCATCGCGCTCATCTTCAGCACAAGTCCCACGTACTTCCGTACGCTCGGCATGCGTCTGGTCGACGGGCGCGAATTCGGCGCCGGTGATGGTTCTGGCGCGCCGCGGGTCGCCATCGTCAACGAGCGTCTCGCACGCGCGCTGTTCCCGGGCGAACGCGTCATTGGCAAGACGCTGGAAATCACGCCGCGCGGATCGCGCTCCTGGAGCGGCAGGGCCGGCCTGGTCACCATCGTCGGCGTCGTGGCCAACGTGAAGAACTTCTCGATAAGCGAGGTGGACTTCTCCGATCTCTATCTGCCGTTCGCGCAGGCGCCTGCGTCGGATCTCGAGTTGATCGCTGCGACCGCAATCCCGCCCGCGCGCGTCGTGGATCCCCTGAAGGGCGCCGCCGCGCAAGTCGATGCGTCGCTGCCTGTCACGTCCGTAACGTTCTTCACCGAACGCCTGGCAGCAACCCTGCAGGGGGCACGATTCAACCTCGCCTTGATCGCGCTGTTTGCGACCCTCGCCGTCGTCCTTGCCGGCGTCGGGATCTACGGTTCCATGGCGTGCGCGATCGCGGAGCGGACGCGCGAATTCGGCGTGCGCATCGCGCTCGGCGCGCGCCCGTACGCCATCTTTGCCGAGGCGCTGCGCGAGTCGGTCCGGATCGGCATTGCCGGATGCGTGTTGGGCGCGCTCGCTGTGGCCGCGCTCGCGAAGCTACTCGGGAGCGCCTTGTATCTCGTTCCCGGAAAGCACGGCGGATTGCTGTACGAAGTCAGCACGACGAACCCCGTTGCGCTCGGGGCCGCCTGCGCGGTTCTGATCGCCGTCGCGACCCTCGCCGGTCTGGCGCCCGCGCGCCAGGCCACGCGCGTCGATCCGCTGATCGCCCTCCGCACCGAATGAGAGCTGAGCCCTGAGCCCTTTATGGCATTGACCAACCAACCACCCGACCTCCTCCCTGGCACGCTCGATCTGCTAATCCTCCGAGCGCTCGTCGCCGGAGCGCTGCACGGCTACGGGATCGCCGAGCGGTTGAAGGTAGTGTCGCAGGACGTGCTGCAGGTCGGCGAGAGCTCGCTCTATCCGGCGCTGCAGCGGCTGCTCCTCAACGGCTGGGTCAAGGGCGAGTGGGGCGCGTCGGAAAACAATCGCCGCGCGCGCTACTACACGCTGACGGCCGCCGGCAAGAAGCGGCTTGCCGCAGAGCGCGCCGAATTCGAGCGCCTCGTCTTCGCGATTCAGCGCGTCCTCGAGACGGCGTAGTAGGAGGCTTCGGTCCTCTGCCTGCCCGAATGGTGGGGTCTGCGGCGATTGGCCGCCGGCACGAAGCTCGCTTCGACTCGGGATGTCCGGCGCGTCCGCGACACAGCGGCCCGCGCGTCCTGATAGGATAGCGGCGCCATGATGCGAGTCCTCATCCTGTTTGCCTGTTCGTCAATCGCCGCCGCCGCGATTCAGACATCCCAGCCCGTGACTATCCGCGTGGGCCGGCTGATCGACGGCCGGGGCGGATCGCAGCAGAACGTCGTCGTCCGCGTGGACGGCGGCAAGATCGTGAACGTCGCCAAACCGAGCGGCCCGGTGACGTACGACCTGTCGAGATACACGCTGCTGCCCGGATTCATCGACGTTCACGTCCACATCCTGTGGCATTTCGGTCCGGACGGCCGGTTCGTGCAGCGCGACACGCCGGAGGTCCGGCTCGCCGCCGGCGTCGAGAACGCGCGTGCAACCGTGATGAACGGGTTCACGACGGTCCAAAGCGTGGGGGAAGCCGCCGACCTGGCGCTGCGCAAGAAGCTGGATGACGAGCGCCTGCCGGGCCCGCGGATTCTGACGTCGGTCCGCCAGATCACGAACACGCGCGCGACGCCCGATCAGCTCCGCCAGGACGTCCGCGACGCGAAGGCCGCTGGTGCCGACCTCATCAAGATCTTCGCGTCGGCCAGCATCCGGGACGGCGGCAAGCAGACGATGAGCGACGAGCAGATGGCCGCGATCTGCGGTGAAGCCAATGCCCTCGGCATCCGCTCGATGGTCCACGCGCACAGCGCCGAATCGATCAGGGCGTCGGTGCTCGGCGGCTGCAAACAGATCGAGCACGGCGTGTTCGCCAACGAAGACGTCATGAAGCTCATGGCCGACCGCGGCGTGTACTTCGATCCGAACATCGGCCTCGTGCTGCAGAACTACATCGAGCACAAGGCCCAGTATCTCGGCATCGGCAATTACACCGACGAGGGGTTCGCGGCCATGGAGAAGGCCATCCCGCTCAACTACGAGATGTTCAAGAAAGCGCTCGCCACGCCGAAGCTCAAGATTGTCTACGGTACGGACGCCGTGGCCGGCGCTCACGGACGCAACATCGAGGAGGCTATCGTCCGCGTGAAAAGCGGCGGACAGAAGCCGATGGACGCGATCGTCTCGCTCACGTCGCTCTCCGCCGAGTCGCTGGGCATGAAGGACACGATCGGCGCGATCGCGCCGGGCCTGGCAGCCGACCTCGTGGCGGTCGAGGGCGACCCGCTCAGCGACATCACGGCGCTCCGCAAGGTGGTGTTCGTCATGAAAGGCGGACAAGCCTATCGCACGCCGGATGGCCGCTGAGCGCCTCTAGCGGTAGCGATCGACGGATCGGTACTCCGCTGCGAGTTCCTCGAGCAGCCGCTCTTCGTCCTCGCC
This sequence comes from Vicinamibacterales bacterium, assembly GCA_035495955.1. Lineage (GTDB taxonomy): Bacteria > Acidobacteriota > Vicinamibacteria > Vicinamibacterales > 2-12-FULL-66-21 > JAICSD01. The sequence goes on from DATJFE010000013.1 coordinate 27,762, forward strand.
CGCCCCGATCTGCAGCTTCGCAGTCATCCGTTCGACAATCCGCCTCGCGGTCCGCAGGCGTACCCAGGAATCGAGCTCGTGGCGCCGCCGCAGAAAGCCCTCGATCAGGATGATGTCCGCGGGCCCCAGCTTGTGCGCGCCGTGCCGGGCGCCCGCCGGGGACGCGCCGAGCGAGGGCGACAGGACCTCGCTGCGCTCGTGCACGACCACGGTCCCCGCCGCGAGATCCCCGAGCCGCTGCTGCCGCCGCGTGATCAGCACGCTCAGGATCCCCACCGCGTAGATACCCGGCACCTGGTCGATGATGCGGATCACGTTGCGGAGGATCGCGGAATACACCGACAGCGGCCGCCCGGAGACGTCGATCACGCGCAGCCCCACGAGGCGCTTGCCCGGTGTCTGTCCCGTCCACATCGATTCGAACAGCGCGAAGTATCCGGCGTACACGATGAACCATCCGACGAGGAGCCCGGCCATCAGCCACGGGCTGGCCGACGTGAACGACGCTGGCACGATCGTGCCCGCGATCAGCAGGATCACGATCAGGACGACCGTCACAACAGCCTGCAGCAGCGTATCGAAGGCGAGCGCGAGAAAGCGGCTGCCGACGCCGGCGAACGGAAACTCGAGCGAGATTTGCTCGGGAGTGTCGATGATAAGATTTTCAGGTGCCGGCACTCGGTGTCTCCGCGCGCTGGATCGAGAGACGGAAGCCCTACTGGCACGAGCTCGAGACGCTGGTGAACGCGTGCGCGCGGCGCGGCGTCGCCGCGCTGTCCCACGCCGAGTTGCGCACGCTGGCGTTATTGTATCGTCAGACGGCAGCGGACCTGTCCGTCGCGCGCGACGATCCTGCCAGCGCGCCGCTCGCGAGGTACCTCAACACGCTCCTGGGCCGCGCGCACAACCTGATTTATTCCGGAGACGCGCCGCGCGCGCGCGGCATTGCGCACTTCTACCTCCGTGTGTTCCCGGCCGTGTTCCGGCGCACGTTCCCCTTCACGCTCGCGGCGTTCGCGCTCTTCTTGGCCGGCATGCTTGCCGGCGGCGCCATGGCGGCGTCGGATCCGGGATTCCAGCGGCTGATACTCGGCGGTCCCATGATGGACACCATCGAAACCGGCCGCATGTGGACGCACTCCATCGTCAGCATCAAGCCGGTCGCCTCGAGCGCGATCATGACCAACAACCTGTCGGTGGCCTTCGCGGCTTTCGCGGGCGGGATCCTCGCGGGCCTCGGAACGATCTACATGATGGTTTTCAACGGCCTGTTGATCGGCGTCGTGGCCGTCGCGTGCCATCGGGCGGGCATGAGCCTGTCGCTGTGGAGCTTCGTCGCGCCGCACGGCGTCCTGGAGCTGCCGGCCATCTTCATCGCCGGCGGCGCCGGACTGCTGCTTGCGAAAGGGCTGCTCGCCCCGGGCATGCTGCCGAGGCGCGACTCGCTGACCGAATCGGCCGCGCTGGCGGTCCGCCTGTTCCTCGGCGTGATTCCGATGCTAATCGTCGCCGGCGTGATCGAAGGATTCATCTCGCCGTCCGACGGCCCGGTCGCCACGAAATTCACGATCGCCATGTCGCTTTTCATCCTGCTGGCGGCCTACGTCACTCTGGTCGGTCGGCCCGTCACAGAAGATTCCGCTCCTTGACGCCGAGATACCGGTCCACGACGACGCTCGTCAGCTCCGCGGACGGAACTTCCACGGCGAGCGCGCCGCGCTGCCGGAGATCGCCCAGCAGCCGGACGCGGCGCTCGACCATCTCCTGCGCCGCCATGACCCGGTAAAGATCGCGCGCGTCCGCGGGAATGCGGCCGGCGAGGCGCGCCAGCTCCGTCGGCCGGCTGACGGCAAACAGCAGGACGTGCCTGGGCACCATGCGGGCCGCGCTCTCGATCACTTCCGGTACGGCCGCGGTCTCCGCGACGTCGGTGAGCCAGACAACGAGCGCGCGGCGCTTCTGCGCGATCATGATGGCGCCGGCCGCGCGAACGTGATCGGCTTCGGCGGCGTCCCCCCGAACCGTCGCGAGCGCTTCCAGGATCCGCCGTAGATGCGGCGCGCCGCGCGCAGGCGCCACGCGCTGCTGCGCGGCGCGTCCGTAGGCGAGCAGGCCGACGCGATCGCCGGCGCCGGACGCCACCCGCGCGAGAGCGAACGCGGCGTTGACCGCTCGATCGAGCCGGGTGTGCACGCCTTCGCGCGCGCGCATCAGCCGGCCGGCGTCGACGACAATCCAGACCGTCTGGCTCCGCTCCGGCTGATAGGTCCGCGTCACGAGCCGCCCGCGCCGCGCCGTTGCCGTCCAGCAGACGTCGCGCATCTCGTCGCCCTCCTGAAACTCGCGCAGGCTCTCGAAATCGCGGCCGAGCCCGAACGCGCGTGCACGCCGCTTCTCGACGGCGATCTGGCGCGCGCGAATGAGCGCGAGCGTCTCGCGCGCCGCTTCGGTGACGTCCGGATAGACGCGCACGGGCTGACCGACGGGCGCGATCGCCCACCGCTCCGCGAGACCGAGCGTGCCGCGATAGCGGACCGCGACGATGCCCATCTCCAGGTCGCCTCGAGCCGACGGCGTCACGTCGTACTCCACTCGCGAGGTGTCTCGCGCCGCCACGCGCGCCGACAGCTCGCACGGCACCGGCCGCAGGAGGGGAGGCGCCAGGTCCGTCAGCCACGCGGCAATCGGTGCGTCGCCGTCGTTCGTCAGCTCGAGATGCACGAGCTGACGCACGGCGAGCGCCGGGGGCGCGGTCCAGGAGCGGCGTATCGATAGAGCGCCTGGCACCGGGAGCCGCCGAAGATCGACGATCCATGCCGCCAGGACCGCGGCGTCCCACGCCGCCATCACGATCAGAAGCCGCCGATCGAGCCAGAGCGGCAGCACGAGAAGGATGCCGAGCAGCAGGAGCCACAGGCTGCGCGGGGTGAACGCCCACGGCCAACGGCGGCCGGGCACCGCCCGCGCCGAAACCGCAGCCGGCACGAGCAGGCCCGCCGTCATTTCGGCACGGGGACGCTGGCAAGCACGTCCGCGATCACCTGATCCGACGTGACACCCTCGAGATCCGCCTCGGCGCGGACGATGAGCCGATGGCGCAGCACCGCCGGCGCCATCCGTTTCACATCGTCGGGCAGGAGGTAGTCGCGGCCCTCGGTCGCCGCGACCGCCTTCGCGATCTGCATCAGATGGACGGCCGCGCGCGGGCTCGCGCCGAGCGCAATGGCCGGCCAGTCGCGCGTCCGCCGCGCGAGGGCGGCGATGTAGCCGAGCAGCGCGGGCTCCACGCGCACACGCGACGCCTCTTCCCGCGCCGCCGCGAGATCGTCCGGCCTGATCGATCCCGCATCGATCCCGGCGTCCGGATTGGCATCGAGACCCGCGTGATGCCGCGCAAGTATCGACCGCTCGTCGTCTTCTTCCGGATAGCCGATCCGGATCTTGACGGCGAACCGATCGAGCTCGGCTTCCGGCAGCGGATACGTGCCTTCGAACTCGACCGGATTCTGAGTGGCGACGACGGTGAAAAGCGGTGAGAGGGGATGGGCGGTGCCGTCGATCGTCACCTGGCGCTCCTCCATCGCCTCGAGCAGCGCCGCCTGCGTCCGCGGCGGCATCCGGTTGATCTCGTCGACGAGCAGCAGGTCCGTGAAGATCGGCCCCTGGTGCAGCCGGAAGTCGCTGGACGCCATGTTCAGCACGTTCGAGCCGGTCACGTCGGCGGGCATCAGGTCGGGCGTGCACTGCACTCGCCGGAAACCGACGCGAAGAATGCGCGCCAGCGAGCGCACGGCGAGCGTTTTGCCGAGGCCAGGCACGCCTTCGATCAGCGCGTGGCCGCCGCAGACGATCGTCAGGAACAGGCTCTCGAGCGCGTCGGTGTGCCCGACGATCGCCTTGCCCAGCTCGACGCGCGCGTTGCGCGCGAGTTCCGAGAGCGGCTTCGGCATGCGGTCAGCCTCCATGGAGCGCCATCGCCACGGTCTGCAGCCGCTGGACGAGCGGCAGCGCGATCTCCGCGGACGTGCGGGGGTCGGCTCCAGCGCGATCGGCAGCCTCGAGCAACTGCCGGAGATCGTCCGCCGGGATGTGGGCGCGCGGCGACGCGGCGGCGGAGAGCCGCGCATCGGTCACGTCCGGGGTCAGCCCTGTCGCCTCGACGACCAGCCGGCGCAGCCGCGCCCGCGCCAGCGTTACCGCCGCCGCGGCCGACGGGGATCGGGCATACAACGCGGCCATCGTTTCCACGAACTCGAGCGGCGCCGTCCGCGCCTCGACCAGCGGTTGACGGATCGGCAGCCGTCGCCGGACGACTGTCGCTCCGGCCGCCATCGCGATCAGCGCCACCTGGACGAGCGCCCAGGGCAACGGCGTCCGCGACATGTACGACCACAGCGAGCGGCGTTGTCCGTGGTAGAACTCGTCCCAGACGACGAGGCGGCCCGGGGGTCCGACGAGATTCAGGAGAAGCTCGAGGTGCCCCGGTGTCTCGATCGATCCGTTTTCGATGGGCGTGTTCCCCGACCACCAGACGGCGAGCCCCTTGCCAATACGCGCAAAGAGAACGGCACGGTCGCGGCCGTCCGCGTAAAGCGGCGTATAGGCCGCGCCGAGCGCTGGCGATTCACAACCGGATGTCATCGTGATCGACGGCGCGCCATCCGACAGCGGCGTCCGCACGCGCGCCGCATAGGTGTGCAGCTTTGGAAACGGGTCGCCCTCTCCCTTAGCCGCGCTGGACAGAAATGTCGCTGCCACACAACCGGTCGCGAGCACAGTGCCGCCGGCCGCCATAAACGCCTGCACTGCGCGCCGATCCTGGGTCGAGGCTGCCTCGGCAGGATTCGCGATCACGAGCAGCGCTCCCTCGAGCGGTCCCGACATGGCTGATACCGGTTCGTACGAACGCCGGATCGCATAGCCGATTCTCTGCAGAGTGAGATATGCGGCGGCGGATCCCGACGGACCGTGGGAGAAGCTCGAGCCCTGAGGAAGATTGTCGGGTCCAGGCGCCAGCACCGCGCCGATCGTCGACACGATCGCGACGAATGCGACCGTCGGAATGACGAATGTCAGTTCGCGCGATCGGGTGAGAGACATTCGAGTTCCTGCAGCAGCGCGACGATCTGGCGGCCGTCCTCTTCCGACGCGACGCGCGATCCATACCACAGCCGCTCGAAGGCGGCAGTCAAGGACGCCAGCGGCGCACGGCGGCGGTGCGGTGGAGGCAGCAGGCGAAGATATTCCCGGGGCGTGCGCGTCTCGTCCACCCTGAAGGCGCCGTCTTCTTCCAGTCGGTGCACGGCGGCGCGATAGGCAACGCGCGCGGCGTCACGCGTCCGGCCTGCGTCGATCAGCGCCGCGGCCTCGAGCGCCAGATCGCGGCCGGCCCTCCGCTGCGGCGCTCGCGCCCCGATTGCGAGCGGCGCCTCCGCGCGCGCTCGCAGCGTCATTCGACCGAGCCAGATCAGCAGCGCGATGACGGCCGCGATCGACGCGATCCAGGCCAGTCCGCGTGCGAAGCCCCTTCCCGCGACGCGTCCGCCGAACCTGCGGCGCCACAGGTCCACCAGCCACTCCTCGAAGCGCCGGCGCAGGCTCGTGATCCACGAGTCCGTTCGCGCGCTGGCGAAGGCACGCTGCGAGAGGATTTCGTGCAGCGTCGCGCGCGCCGCAGCCCGGTCGGGGGCGACGGTCGCAGACTGTGGGGCGAGCAGCAGCCAGCAGGCGATTACGAGACTGCCGGTCACGACCGATCAGCTCTGCTGCGGCGCATCCAGATTCTCGAGGAGCAACTGCAGATCGAGCGCCTCCTTGCGGATGCGCAGATCGTAATACATCATCGCGAGCCCGATGATCATGAGGGGGCCGCTGAACATGCCGCCGACCGCGCCGAGAATCGCGCCGGCGATCGTGAGTGCGGCCGACACCGGCGAGCCCGGTCCTGACAGCACCGCCGCGACGAGGAAGGGTCCCTGAAGAATCGCGGCCGTGGCATAGGCAATTATCGCCGCGCACAGCATGAGCAGGAAGACGCGCCCCAGGTTTCCCTCCGTCAACTCAACGCTCCGGCTCAGCGCGGCCCTCGCCGGGACATCCTCGAGCACCACGACCGGAACGGCGACGCCGTACCGCACCGCCATCAGGCCGACGAGCACGAAGGAGGCAAGGAATGCCAGCGGGAAGAAAAGCGCCGCCAGGATCCTCGTGATGAACCCGAGCATGAGGGAGACGAGAGCGGCGGCCGCGGTGAGCCCGAACCAGGCTCCCCCGAGCCGCAGCACGCCCCACACGAGCAGCATCGTCAGTCGGCCGCCCTTCGGACGGACCTGCTGATAGGCCAGGCCGATGGTCGTCGCCCGGCCGAGATATAGATCGGCCACCGCGATCGACGTCGCTCCCAGCGCGATCGCATAGACCAGCATGTACAGGAGCGCGAATATCATCGAGCCAATGAGCACCGGCAGCATGTGCGCAAGGACCTGGTCCGGAGGCGTCGACGCGGGCGGCGGAGTATTGAGCAGCCGCAGGACGATGGTCGGGACCAGGCCGACCGCCGCCGGCACGCCCATGATGCCCACGAAGAGCCACAGGTGGCGCTTGTATGTAGAGAACGAACGGTCGAGCAGCTCGGCGAGGGTGAGGGGGCGCAGGTCCAGGGGCATCGCGCGAAGGTCCGCGCATCCTAGCACGTCATGTCTGATCGACGAAGTAGGGCACCGCGCCGAGCGCGAGGGCGGCGGCGAGCGCCACGAGCGAGGGAATCGCGAACCACTGATAGACGGGCACGTCGCGCACATACACACGGCTGACGAGCAGGCCCTTCTCGATCGAATCGATCGCGCGCGAAGCCGACAGGAGGTCGCGCTCGGAGTTGGCGTCGAAATACCGTCCGCCGCTTTCTTCCACCGCGCGCACGAGCATCTGGACGCCTGGCTTCTCCTTGACCTGCGCCTCGAGATCGACGCCGATCATGTGCACGCGAATGTCGGCCCGCCTGGCCTCCGTCAGCACGTCGACGGGCTCGCGGCCGCGGTTGTTCTCGCCGTCGGTGAACAGCACCACCACCTGGTGGCCGCGCGAATTGGGCGTCGCCTGCCGCGACAGCACGTAGTCCGACAGCGCCAGCCCGTCGCCGATCGCGGTCTGCCCTTCTCCCTGCAGGATCTTGTCGTCGACCAGATCGACGTAGTGCAGGAGGTATTCGTGATCGAAGGTCAGCGGACTGATCACGTACGGATTGTCCGAGAACACCACCAGCCCGATGCGATCGTCCCGCCGCGTCCGTACGAAGGCGCGCACGGCGTCCTTGACGGCGTTGAGCCGCGTACGCCCTGGGGCGGCGCCCGGCGTTTTGTGCGGCTGCGACGATCCCATGTCCTCCTGCATGCTGGACGACAGATCCAGCAGAAGCACGATGTCGAGCCCGCGCGATTGCAGATCGGCCTGCGAGTACGGGATCACCGGCTGCATCAGCGCGAGGCTGCAGCAGGCCGCCGCAACCGCCAGGATCGCGAACGGGGCGCGCCGGAGCACGGAGGCGCGCCAGCGGAACGATCGAGGCGGCAGCAGGAAGGTGAACGCGGCCGAACGCCAGCGGACTCGCCATTTCAGGAGCGCGAGGGCCGCAAAGCCGGCCAGCGCCCACCATCCGATCTCGGGATGAAGGAATCGCATGCCTTTATCGAGCGCCCAGAAACTGCTCCGCTTCGGCAAGCGCGTCGCGGCACGCCTGCGGCGACGGCAGCGCCTGCGGCGGCCCGTATCTCGCCTCGTCGCACGCCGCGAGAAACGCCGCCACCGATTCGCGCGGCGTCCGGCTTCCGCTCGCCGCCAGCGCCGCGTCCAGTTCCGACGCTGTCAACGCCGCCGCGGGCACGTGCGCATGCGCCGCCAGATGCGCCCGTACGGCCGCGCTGATCTCGTCGTACGCGCGTCGCCGCTCCTCCTCGCCTGCCACGTCGAGCGTGCGCAGGCGCTCGAGCGCCGCTCGCTCGTCCTGACGCGCCTGACGCCGGGATCGCCGCGGCGTCCCGCGAGCGCGGCGACCGATGGCTGATACCCCGATGAACGTGGCCGGGACGATGGCCAGGATGACGAGCGCGCCGCCCGCCTGCCCGGCATGCGCGAAGAAGGCGTGTCGGCCGGCCGCGGCTCGATCGTCGCGGAGCTGCAGAGCGGGCTGCTGCTCGGGCAGCGTGCTCCGAAATGCCAGGACCGCGCCCGGTACCGGCACCTCACCCGCCGGCGCCACGTCCTGCTGCCGCTGGCCGGGCCTGTGCGCGTAGTACCGAACGCTCAGAGGCTCAATCGAGAGCGACGGCGAGTCGACACGATACGTGGTCAGCACGAAGCGCAGGTGATGCCTCGTCTCCCCCTCCGCATCCGTGGTCGCGGTGGCTTCGCTGCCGACAACCTCGAGCCCGTTGAGCCGCAGCTTCTCCTTTGCCAGATCGTCCAGCAGCACGTCGACGCCGGGTCCGCACACGATGTCGATCGTGTAGGTCACGCGATCGGCCACCCAGATCGCCGTGCGGTCCAGCGATGCGTGGACGTGCACCGGCGCTGGAGCCGCCGCGGCGGGCATCGCAGCCGCCATCAGGGTGAAGCACGCAAGTGCCAGTCTTCGCGGCGTCACGCTTTTCTCCTCGCGAACAGCGACAGAATGGGCAGCACCGGACTCCCCTGCGTCGGCACGAACACGTGGTCCATCGGGACCCGATAGAACGCACGGGCCAGCTGCTCCCGGCGCTCGCGGATCGCGGCCGCATAGCGCGCGCGGGACTGGCTGCCGAGTCCGACCGCGACCCGTCGTCCCGATTCCAGATCGCGAAGCTGGACGTATCCGCTCCCCGGAGGCAGCTCGGTCTCGGAGCGATCCTCGGGGACGACGGCGATCACGTCGTGCCGCGCCGCGAGCTGCGCGAGCTCCGGGCTGGCAAGCGGATCGTCAGCGGTCACGAAGTCCGAGACGATGAAGATGACGCTCATGCGCTTCAACGTCGACATCAAGTGGCGGATCGCGGGCAGCATCAGAGTTCTTTTCGACGCGGACGGCAGCGACCAGCATCGCTCGAGCACGGACCATGCGGCCGCGCGCGTTCGCCTCGGCGTCGTGGACGTCAGCACGCGGTCGCCGAACGCCAGGAACCCTGTATTGATCTGGTCCGCGATGGCGGAGAAGAGGATCGAGCCGGTGATGTACGTCATGGCCTCCCGCTTCGAATGATCCGCGGTGCCCAGCCGCATCGACCGCGATGCGTCGATCGCGATCATCACGTTCATCTCGCGTTCCGCGTGTGTGTGCCGCACGAAGGGCGCGCCCATGCGCGCCGTGACGTTCCAGTCGATGCGCCGGACGTCATCGCCCGGGCGATACGCCTGATGCTCGTCGAAGTCGAAGCCCGCGCCGCGCATCGGGCTCTGGTACGCGCCCACGCGCTGGTTTCGAATCTTCCGGCCCGTGAAGACTTCGATATACCGAAGCTCCTGCATCACGTGCTCGGGGATCATGGAATCGCCACCGCCGAGAGTAGATCCTCGAGAATGGCATCCGCGTCGACGTTCTCGGCCTGCGCGCGGACTGTCCGCGCGATGCGGTGCCGCGCGGCGTCGCAGAAGATTTCCTTCACGTCCGCCGGAAGGGCCCAGGTCCGCCCGTGGAGAAAGGCGTTGACGCGCGCCAGCGCGAGCAGGTGCTGGTACGACCGCGGCGAGATGCCGAGCAGCAGCATCTCGCGCAGGGCGGGACGGCCGGCGCTGCCCGGATCCCGCGTCGCGCGTCCGAGACGGACGATGTACTCCAGCACCTTCCGGTCGACGTATACCGTGGCGTAGATGAACTCGCGCAGCACGTGAACGTCCGAGGGCGTCACGCGATGCTCGATCGTGGCCTGGCTCAGCCGCATCTGGAGCATCTCGACTTCCTCGCCCTCGCTCGGATAGCCGACGCGCAGCATCATCGAAAACCGATCGAGCTGGGCCTCGGGCAGCGTGTAGACGCCTTCCTGCTCGACGGGGTTCTGCGTCGCCAGGACCCAGAACGGATCGTCGAGCGGGAACGTCGTGTCGGCAAGCGTGACCTGCCGCTCCTGCATGGCCTCGAGCAGCGCGCTCTGGGTTTTGGGCGTCGCGCGGTTGATTTCATCGGCGAGCAGGATGTTGGTGAAGATCGGCCCCTGCTCGATTCGAAACGTCGACGTCCTCGCGTCGTACACGCGCGTTCCGAGGATGTCCGCCGGCAGCAGATCCGGCGTGAGCTGCACGCGCTGGAACTTCGCGGAGATCGCCTGGGCGAGGGTCGTCGCGGTCAGCGTCTTCGCCACGCCCGGCACTCCCTCGAGCAGGAGATGGCCGCAGCCCGAGCGCGCGCGGCCGCGGGACACCGCGAACGGGATGGCGGCAAACAGCGCCGTCAGCATGCGGCGGATCAGCGTGTGCTGCCCGACGATCACTTTGCCGATTTCATGCTCGAGGCCCGCGACGATCTCCGCCGCCGCCTGTGCGTTGAGCGCGTGCTGTTCCGTCATCCGCCCGCCTGTCCGGCCGTCATTGAAGGATCCAGAGCGCCGCGATCGCGGCGGCCGCCACCAGCAGCGCCTCCGGATAGACATCCCGATAATCTGTCGTCGTGCTCCATCCGAGGAGCTTGCGCTCGCCCTGCTCGATCTCCCGCAGCGCGCGCGTCAGGTCGCCGGCCGCCCGCGACCGGACGTAGCGCCCGCCGGTCGCCACGGCCACGCGCCGCAGCGTCGCCTCCTCGAAGCGTGTCCGGACGACCCGGCCGCTTTCGTCGCGAAGCGGCGTCTCGCGCCCGTCGGGCAGGATCACCGGCACGGCGACTTCGCCGTCCGATCCGATCCCGATGCTGTTGATGTGGTGGCCCTGCTGCCGGAAGATGGCGACCTGCCGCGTGAGCTGATCTCCGTAATCCTCGCCGTCCGAAAGAAGCACGAAGATCTTGCGCGTCGGCCGATCGTCCTTCCTGGCGACTTCGAGCGCGTTTTTCAGCGCCGCGCCGATGTCGGTGCCGAGGAGCGTCTGCGGATCCTGCTCGATCCAGTCCAGATAGAACGCGACCGTGTCGAGGTCGCGGGTGAGATACGACAGGATGACGGCGCTGCCAGCGAATCCCACGAGCCCGACGCGATCGATGTATTCCGGTTTGTTCCTGATGAAGTCGCGGATCTCGTCGGTGGCGCGCGCAAAGCGGGACGGCATGACGTCGTGGGCGCGCATCGACGCGGACCGATCGAGCATGATGACGAGATCTTCGCGCTCGTACTGCGGCACGCGCGTCGTCAGGCGTGCCTGGGGACGTACGAGCGCGGCGACGAGAGCCCCGCCGGCGATGAGGGCCAGCGCGGTCGTCGCGGCGCCTCTCTTCCACGTCGCGCGGCGCGACAGCCGGAGAAAACGCGGAGCGATCGGCGCCCGCACGCGCTGCCGATACAGATAAAGGAGGCGCGCCATGCAGAAGGCGAGCAGGACCGGCAGGATCTGCCACCACGGCGCGAACTCCGGGCGGAGGACACGCACGCGTCAGCCGATGCGCCGCGGGGTCTTCTGACCCGCCGTCGGCGGCCGCAGCAGCTGCATCAGCTGCTTGGGCGGAGTGTTCGGCTGTCGTCGGAGTTCCGCCGCCAGCCGCGTCGTCAATTCGAAATCGAACTTGGTGTCCCAGTCGTCGGGCGTCGCTTCCACGGCCTTGCGCAATTCGTCTTCCGCCCGGCTCAGCCATCCGAGGCGCGCCTCCGGCTGTCCCTCGGCCGTGGCTTTCTGAAACAGCGCGCAGCCCGACCAGAAGTGCGGCGCGGCGTCCGGCGGCGCTTTCTGCGCCAGATCGATGACCTCGTCGTACCGACGGCTCCGATACAGCGCCAGCATGTGATTGCCGACCACGCGCGAGTATTCCGTCGCCGCGAGCTGCCGCACCGCGGGGACGCCGTCAAAGCGCGCTTCGGCGGCCTGATAGGCGGCGATCGCCTGCGCGTCATTCCCGCCGACGAGCGCGGCGTCGCCATCGCCGACCGCGCGCGTCCATCGCGCATACGCGAGGAGCGCCAGGCCCCCGGCGAGCAGCAAGATGCTGACTAAGGTTGCGAGCGCTTTTGTCATCTCCACAGGACACCGGGGTCAGATCTTGATTTTCGACGCCGCACGCGGCGTCGAAAATCAAGATCTG
>DATJFE010000014.1:0-2829 GCA_035495955.1 Vicinamibacterales bacterium
GCTTGCGGAGGCGCCGTCGAACGACGGATCCGCGGCGACGATGGCACATACCGATCCAGGTATGGTGGTCGGGACGGTCGGCTACATGTCGCCGGAGCAGTTGCGCGGCGAGCCGGTCGACGCGCGCACCGACGTATTCAGCCTCGGCGCGGTGCTCTACGAGATGTTCTGCGGCGAGCGCGCGTTCAAGGGGAAGACGGCCGTCGATACGATGACGGCGATCCTCAAGGAGGATCCGGCGGATTTCCCGCCGACGCTGCACGCGACGGCGCCGGCGATCGAACGGATCGTGCGGCGCTGCCTCGAGAAGAACGTCCACGAGCGGTTTCAGTCCGCGCGCGACGTCACGTTCGCGTTCGACGCCTTGTCGACAGCGAGCGGGATCAAACCGGCCGAGACGATCGCCGCGTCTGAGGTCCCGACGCATTCCGGACGCGGCCGGACCGTTGCCATCGCGGCGGCTGCGGCGATCGTTGCCGGCCTTGCGGCATGGTTCGCTGGCGCGCGCTTCGGCGCCGCCGCACCGGACGCGGCAAAGCTCACCCAGTTGACGTTCAGAAGCGGAACCGTCCGCGGCGCCCGCTTCGGGCCGGGCGGGCAGGAGGTCCTCTACGGGGCGGCATGGGGCGGCGATCCGATCCGCATGTACTCGATGCGCCCGGGCAATCCCGAGTCGACCGCGCTGCCACTCCCTTCCGCAGATCTTCTCGCGGTGTCGCGGTCGTCGGGCGAAATGGCGCTTGCGCTGAATCCGCAGATGTACGCGACGTTCTGGACGCTGGGTACTCTCGCGCGGTCCTCCGTCTCCGGCGGCGCCCCGCGGCCGCTTCTCGACCGCGTCATCGCGGCTGACTTCGCGCCAGACGGTCAGGCGCTCGCGGCCATCATCGTCGATCGTACGAATTCCAGCCGTCTCGAATTTCCGATTGGCACCGTTCTCCTCTCTGTGCCAAATCCCCTCGGCGATGTTCGCGTGTCACCGGACGGCTCGCAGGTGGCGTTCGTCTCGCACCCTGGCGGCGGAGACGACGGCGAGGTGGACGTCATCGGCAAGGACGGCAAGCGCCGCACGCTTGCGGCGGGATTCCTCAGTGTCGGCGGACTCGCGTGGACCAATGGCGGCAAGGAAATCTGGTTTACGGCCACCGAATCCGGGACGATGCGCGCGCTGAGGAGTGTCACGCTGGACGGACGTCAGCGCGTCCTCTACCGTGGTCCGGCAGAACTGCAGCTTCAGGACGTGTCCCAGGATGGTCGGGCGCTCGTGGCAGCCGGCACAATCCGGTCGCAGATGCGGGTCGGATCCCTGCGTGAAGGCTCCGATCGAGATCTCTCATGGTTCGATTGGGGCACGTCGTTCAGTCTGTCCCGCGACGGCTCACTTCTGGGCTTCATGGAAAGCGGAGAGGGTGCCGGGAGCAAGTACGGGATTTTCGTCAGGCCAACGAACGGGGATCCCGCGCTGCGGGTGGCCGACGGCGGAGGTGAGACGATCGCGCCCGATGGCACGCAGGTGGCCGTCTACACGAGAGGAAGCGGCAAAGTGAATATCGTGCCGACCGGCGCCGGCACGGCGCGGAGCATCGAACTCCCGGGTGCCGATACCGTGTTCAACGTGGGATGGTTCCCCGACAATCGCCGGATTGCCGCCATAGCCGCGCGGGCCGACAAACCTGCGCGAACCTATCTAGTTGACACCCAGGCCGGAAGCGCCGTGCCGTTGACGCCGGAGGGCACCGCCGGTTCTCTCGTATCGCCTGACGGCCAGTGGCTCCTCACCGGGCGGTCCGGCCGCCCGAAGCTGCTGTACAACCTGCAATCGAAGAGTCTGACGCCGCTCAAGGGTGCGGAACTCGCGGACGGCAATGCCGGCTGGACGACCGATTCGAAGGCGGCCTTTGTCACGCAGGTGGGTTCCGGCGGCATCCGGCTGTTTCGCATCGACATTGCGACCGGCGTACGGACGCCCGTGACAACGCTCGGTGCATCTGTCGACCAGTCGGGCATCATTCAATATGTCGGCGGCGTCATCGCCGGGGACGGCGATCACTTCAGCTACGCCGTTGCTCGTCAGCTCTCGCAGCTCTTTCTCCTCCAATTGCCACACTGACAAACATGTCCCTGACCGCCGGCACCCGCGTCGGCCCCTTCGAAGTCGTCGCGCCGATCGGCGCGGGTGGCATGGGCGAGGTGGTTCGCGCCCGCGACGCGCGGCTGGGTCGCGATGTCGCCGTCAAGGTTCTTCCGGCGCTCTTCGCGTCGGATGTCGATCGCCTTCGCCGCTTCGAGCAGGAGGCCCGCGCCGCCGCTGCGCTCAATCATCCGAACATCCTCGTGGTCTACGACGTCGGGGCGGCGGAAGGCGTGCCGTACGTCGTCTCGGAGCTCCTCGAAGGAGAGACGCTGCGGCAGACGCTCGAACGCGGCGCGCTGACGCCGCGCAAAGCCATCGACTACGGCGTCCAGATTGCGAGCGGCCTGGCCGCGGCCCACGACAAGGGCATCGTCCATCGCGACGTCAAGCCCGAGAACGTCTTCATCACCTCGGACGAGCGCGTGAAGATTCTCGACTTCGGCCTGGCGAAGCTCACCCAGGTCGAGGCAGCGCTCAGCTCTGCGTCGATGATGGTCACCGGCATGCGGCAGACCTCGCCGGGCATGCTGATGGGGACGGTCGCCTACATGTCGCCGGAGCAGGTACGTGGCGCCCCCGCCGACACGCGGTCTGACATCTTCGCGCTCGGCGCGCTCATCTACGAGATGATCACCGGCCGCGTTGCGTTCCAGCGTGAGACGACGGCCGAAACGGTGACGGCGATCCTGCGCGAC
>DATJFE010000015.1:0-68094 GCA_035495955.1 Vicinamibacterales bacterium
ACGCGTGCCAACACGCCGGCACGCGTCAGCTCTCTCGTACTCATCGCTGTCCGCCCCAATCCACGACCTCCGTGAAGGTCGTAAGCTTAGGGGGACACTTCTAACGAGTCCGTCAGGGGACACTATCACCGAGTCTCAACAGGTGCCCTATAATTGCGAGTTATGAAAACTGTCGCGGAGACAGACAAACAGCGCTGGCAGCGGGAGGTCCTCGAGCCGGCGCTGGCGAAGTCGCCGGAGCGCCCGATTCCGTTCACCACGATCTCCGGCCGGCCGGTCGACCGTCTGTACACCTCTGACGACCTCCAGGATCTCGATCCCGACCGGGATGTCGCCGCGCCCGGCGAGTTCCCGTACACCCGCGGCATTCATCCGACCGGCTACCGCGGCAAGCTGTGGACGATGCGGCAGTTCGCGGGGTTCGGCTCGCCCGAGGAGACGAACCAGCGATTCAAGGAGCTGCTGAAGGCGGGCGGCCACGGCCTGAGCGTCGCGTTCGATCTGCCCACGCTGATGGGGCGCGATCCGGATCACGAGCTGTCGCTCGGCGAGGTGGGGAAGTGCGGCGTCAGCGTCGTGTCGCTCGCCGACATGGAGCGGCTGTTCGACGGCATCTCGCTCGCCGACATCACGACGTCGATGACGATCAACTCGCCGGCGCCGATGATTTTCGCGATGTACCTCGCGGTCGCCGAGAAGCAGGGCGCCAGCTGGCAGCGGCTCTCGGGAACGATTCAGAACGACATCCTCAAGGAATTCATCGCGCAGAAGGAGTACATCTATCCGCCGCGCGAATCGATGCGGCTCGTCACCGACGTCTTCGCGTTCTGCGCGAAGGAAGCTCCCAAGTGGAACACGATCTCGGTGAGCGGGTACCACATCCGCGAGGCGGGAGCCACCGCGGCGCAGGAGCTGGCCTTCACGCTGCGCGACGGCATCGAGTACGTGCAGTACGGCCTCGACGCGGGCCTCGACGTCGACGCCTTCGCGCCGCAGATCTCCTTCTTCTTCAATTCACACAGCGATTTCTTCGAGGAGATCGCCAAGTTCCGCGCCGCCCGCCGGCTGTGGGCGGACGTCATGCGCGATCGGTTCAAGGCGAAGAACGAGCGGTCGTGGAAGCTGCGCTTCCACACGCAGACGGCCGGCGTCTCGCTGACCGCTCAGCAGCCGTACAACAACGTCGTCCGGACGGCGCTGCAGGCGCTCGCGGCCGTCCTGGGCGGCACGAATTCCCTCCATACCAACTCGCTCGACGAGGCGTTGGCGTTGCCGACGGCTGAAGCCGCGACGCTCGCGCTCCGCACGCAGCAGATCATCGCGTACGAGAGCGGCGTCGCCAGCGTCGTGGATCCGCTGGGCGGATCGTACTTCCTGGAGCGGCTGACGCTCGACATGGAGCGCGAGGCGAAGAACTATTTCGACATCATCGACCGGATGGGCGGCATGGTCGAGGCGATCGAGCAGGGCTTCCCCCAGAAGGAGATTGCCGAGGCGTCGTATCGATTCCAGCAGTCGGTCGAAAACCGCGACAAGATCATCGTCGGCGTCAACGACTTCGTCCAGGAGGACGAACAGCGGCTTTCGATCCTCTACATCGACGACACGACGGCCACCCGTCAGCTCGCGCGGCTCGAGGAGCTGCGCCGGACGCGCGACAACGCCGCCGTCCGCCGCACGCTCGGCGTCTTGAAGGAGACCGCGCGCGGGACCGGGAACACGATGTACCCGCTCATGGACTGCGCCCGCGCCTACGCCACGGTGGGCGAGATGTGCGACGCGCTGCGGGAGGTCTGGGGAGAATACGAGGAGGTCCCGCTGATTTAGGCGCGCAGGGCGCGAGAGCTGCGGGGGTGCGTTAGGTGCGTGAGGTGCGCGTGGTGCACCCCTCGCACCCCTCGCACCCTGCGCATGCCTCGCACCTTACGCACCCCTCGCACCTATGAACAAGATTCGCGTCGTCATCGCCAAGCCAGGCCTCGACGGCCACGATCGGGGCGCCAAGGTCATCGCCCGCGCGCTCCGCGACGCCGGCATGGAGGTCATCTACATGGGCTTGCGCCAGACGCCCGAGCAGATCGTCGGCGCCGCGCTTCAGGAAGACGCCGACGTCATCGGCCTCTCGATCCTGTCCGGCGCGCACATGCACATCTGTCCGCGCGTGATGGAGCTGCTGAAGGCCAAGGGCCTGGACGACGTCCTCGTCGTCGTCGGAGGGATTATCCCCGATGTCGACATCGCGAAGCTCGAGGCAATCGGCATCCGCGGCATCTTTCTACCCGGCAGTCCGATGAAGGATATCGTCGAGTTCATCCGCGCGAACGCGCGTCCCCGCGCGGAGGTCTGAGATCATTCCCTGAACTTGTAGAGCGTTACGGGCGCGTTGTCCCACCGCTCGGAGGCAACGGGCTCGAGAAGCGGGTTGTCCGCAAGCTGTGCCAGGACGGCGTCGCACCGTCCGCGCCGAATCTCCAGCGCGCAGTTGTAGGTGAGATGCGTCGCGCCCGCGCGCTTCAGGCTGGCGATGCCCTCCGGTGAGGGAAAGGTCTCGAGCCCGTGCTGAAGATCCGCATTGAGCGGCAGATAGCCGCTGTAGCCTCCGAGCAGGTGCGCCCAGTGGCGCGTCGAGAAATACATGTATTCGGTGTCGTGAAACCGCGGGAGCTCCACGAGGATCATCGACGGCTCGACACGGGCGTAAATCGACGGAATCGACGCGCTATACGGATGGATGCGCGGGTCGATCCTGAGATCGACGAGGACGATGGCCGCGAGCGCGCCGCAGATGGCCGCTTGCGCCGCCATCGAGCGTCCCAGACGGATCAAACGCCGCGCGCCGTACGCGCCGAGCAGGACGAGCGCGGCCCCGACAATGGCGCTGAAGCGGGCGGGGACGCGCATGCCGCGATGGACGATCGATCGTCTGTACAGATCGTCGTAGGTCAGGCCCTTGAATCCAAGCGACCAGTCGAACGTCAGCGCGCCCGCGACGATGGTCGCGATGCCGGCGCCGGTCAGCGGCGGCACGACCCCGACAGCGCCCAGCAGAAGCGTCGAGGTTCCAGGAAACAGCTCGCGCTCGCCCCGATTGCCGACGCGCGTATGGCGCATGTAGGTGGTCATGCGGATGTGCGTGGCGCCATAGTCGGACGGCAGTGCGCTGCCGTCCGACACTTCCTGCCGGCCCCGTTCGCCGCGCGCATCGCGGCTTTTCATGTACGGATAGCCGAGACCCGTCAGCGCGGGCGCCAGCACCGCCGCGGCCGCGAGAACGCCCATCGCGAGGGCCCGCGTCGGGCGGACCCGCCACGCGACCGCGACCATGACGAGAAAAGGCGCCAGAAACGTCATCAGCATCACGCCCATGTACATGGACGCCAGCCATTGCCCCGCGACCGCAAGGCCGAACAGCAGCCCGCGCCGCGCGCTCGGGTCCGCCAGGAGGCGCAGGCCCAGAATGAGCGCGACCGGCACGAACATCACCCAGTGCAGCTCGAGGTGGCTGTAGTGCTCGGCGTGAAACGGATACCACGCGCCGAGCAGCCCCGCGACGAGCGCGGCGCGCGGATCGTCGGTCAGCCGCCACGCGGCGTAGAAGAAGGCCACGCCGCACAGCGGAAACGCCGCGAGCGTCAGGCCGTTGGCGACAAGGAGCGGATCGGTGCCCGCGAGCAGAAAGGGCGTTCCGAGGAGCGCCTCCAGAAAGGTCGAATCGGAATACGTGAGCGTCAGCGGCAGGGGGTAGAAGATGTTGCCGTCGAACAGATGGCGCGGATCGGTCGCCAACTGATGGGCGATTCGCGCGATGCGCCACGCGGAGAACAGCGGATCTCCGAGGTCGGGGACCGAGCGCGGATGCCAGATATGCGGCGCGATCCAGACGATCGATCCGGCCAGCGTCAGACCGGCGCAGACCCAGACGCCCCGTGAGACGGTGGGCGCTTGCGCCAGGCGCTGGCGCTCCGCGTCGATCCGCCCGCGACTGGCCGGGGCGACCAGCGGAAACAGGCGCATTCGCCCTCCCGCCGCCAGCCGCACGATTCCGAACGCGGCAGCGAGCGCGAACAGATTGCCGGCGGCCCGCAGCGAGACGCGCAGGCCTGCCACGTCGATTCGCGTGCGGCCGCCGAGGAAGACGACGATAACCGCGGCGGTGAGAGCGATGAGGGCTGCGTCGAGGAGCGTGACAAGGAAAGCACGGACCGGCCGGCGCGGCGAAGCCATCGTTGCCGGGTCAAGGTATCATGATGGCGATGCCGCACAAGCTCCTGCTGGCGGACGACAGCGTCACGATTCAGCGCGTCATCGAGCTGACGTTCGCGGATGAGGACGTGCAGGTCGTCGCCGTCGGCAATGGACAGGAGGCGATCGAGCGCATCCAGCGCGATCGTCCCGACATCGTCCTGGCGGATGCGGGCATGCCGCAGCGCAACGGCTACGAGGTCGCGGCCTTCATCAAGGGGCAGCCGTCGCTCGCGCACATTCCGGTCGTGCTCCTGACGGGAGCGTTCGAGCCGGTCGACGAAGGCCGCGCGCGCGCGGCCGGCTGCGACGGCGTGCTCGTCAAGCCGTTCGAGCCGCAAATCGTGATCAGCCGCGTGAAGGATCTGCTCGCCGGGAGAAAGCCCTCGGGCATGTGGGGGAGTGCGCCGGTGGCCCAGGGCCCGGTGCGCCAGCCGGCTCAGGCCGATCCGAACGCGCGCGCGGCGACGCCGCCGCCGGCGGGCGATTCGCTCGAAGCCTATTTCGATCAGTTGGACGCCGCATTCGCGTCCGCCGGGCCGGGAACGACGCAGGAGCTTCCGCCGTTCGCTCCGCCGCAAACGGCGCCGCGACGCGAGGCGATTCCGGTAGCGTCGCGTCCGGCCGCGGCTCCCGCCCAGACGCTGCGATCGCCGGGCACGGATCCGCTGGCGGACTGGGATCCGGATCTGAAGGGCGATCCCACGAAACCGGCGACGAACGAGTCGCCGGTCGCCTTTCCGCCGTCGCCGCCGCCGACCGCCGCGTCGGACGTGCTGCCGTCCGCTGCGCCAGTCCCTGTCGCGCCCGTGCCACCGTCGTCCCCACCGCCCGTCGCGGCCCCGCCCGCTGCCGCGCCGACAGCCGCCGCGCCGGCGCCGCCGTCGCTCGTGGACGCCTTCGCCGCGCTGCTGGCCGCCGAGCAGCAGATCGGCCTTGTGCCGTCGGCCGCGCCGCCGCCGAGGCCCGGCGCCGCGGAGTCCGCGCCGGCAACGCCGGTCGTCACCGAGGAACTCGTCGAAGACGTCTGCCGCCGCGTGCTCGCCCGACTCTCGGATCAGGCACGGCCGACGATTCTCGACGTCGCCGAGCGGCTCGTGCGCGAAGAAATCGAGCGAATCAAGCAATCGGGCAATTGAGTAATCGGGTAATCGAGCTTCGCACCGCGCTACCGCGCGTCCATTGAAGGCGCGGCCGGGAGGCCGCGCGATGCTCAGTTACCCGATTGCCCGATTCAGATAAGATCCCTCAGTTATGGCTTTCAGCCTGGACCTGAACCATCCGATTCGTGTGCCCGAAAAGCCCGCGCTCGAGGGGCTCGAGGCGAAATGGATGGCGCGCTGGGAGGAGAGCGGGGCGTACCGATTCGATCGATCGCGGCCGCGCGAGGATGTCTACGCGATCGACACGCCGCCGCCGACCGTCAGCGGCTCCCTGCACGTAGGCCACGTCTTTTCCTACACGCACACCGACATCGTCGCCCGCTTTCAACGGATGCGGGGCAAGGCTGTCTTCTATCCGATGGGATGGGACGACAACGGCCTGCCGACCGAGCGGCGCGTGCAGAATTACTTCGGCGTGCGCTGCGATCCCTCGCTGCCGTACGACCCGAATTTCCAGCCTCCCGACAAGCCCGGCAAGCAGCCGATTTCCGTCTCGCGGCCGAACTTCATCGAGCTGTGCACGCGGCTGACGGCGGAAGATGAAAAAGCGTTCGAGGCCCTGTGGCGGCACCTCGGGCTCTCCGTCGACTGGGGCATGACGTATGCGACGATCCACCGCCGCTCACAGCGCGTCTCGCAGGTCGCGTTCCTCCGCCTTCTGCTGAAGGGGCACGCCTATCACGTCGAAGCGCCGACGCTTTGGGACGTCGATTTCCGGACCGCGGTCGCGCAGGCGGAGCTCGAGGATCGCGAGCAGCCGGGCGCCTACCATCGCATTCGATTCGCGCGGCCCGACCGGGCCGGCTTCGTCGATATCGAGACCACGCGTCCGGAGCTGATTCCGGCCTGCGTCGCCCTGGTGGCCCACCCCGACGACGAGCGGTACAAGCCGCTCTTCGGGACCGACGTCGTCACGCCGCTCTTCGGGGTCCGCGTGCCGATCAAGCCGCACGAGCTCGCGGATCCTGAGAAGGGTTCCGGCATCGCGATGATCTGCACCTTCGGCGACGTGACCGACGTCATCTGGTGGCGCGCGTTGTCGCTGCCGGTCCGCGCGATCATCCAGCCGAACGGCGCCTTGCGTCCGCTGGCGTGGGGCAGCGAAGGCTGGGAGTCGGTCGACGCCGGCCGCGCGCAGCAGGCCTACGATCAGCTCGCGAATCTGTCGGCCGCGAAGGCGCGCGCGAAGATCGTCGAGCTGCTGAAGGAGAGCGGGGATCTCGTCGGGGAGCCGCGGCCGATTACGCACGCGGTGAAGTTCTTCGAGAAGGGCGACCGGCCGCTCGAGATCGTCTCGAGCCGGCAGTGGTTCATCAAGACGATGGTGTTCCGGGACGCGCTGCTGGAGCGCGCGCGAGAGCTGAAGTGGCACCCGTCCTACATGCAGGCGCGGCTCGAAAACTGGATCGACGGGCTGAACGGCGACTGGTGCATCAGCCGCCAGCGGTTCTTCGGAGTGCCGTTCCCCGTCTGGTATCCGGTCCTCGAAGACGGAACCCGGGACTACGCCCGCCCGATCCTCCCGCCGGAGGATCGGCTCCCGATCGATCCGTCGACCGACGTGCCGGACGGCTACCGGGCGGATCAGCGTGATCGTCCGGGCGGGTTCGGGGGCGATCCCGACGTCATGGACACCTGGGCGACCTCGTCGCTCACTCCGCAGATCGCCGGCGGATGGCTCGAGGATCCCGATCTCTTCGCGCGTGTTTTTCCGATGGACGTGCGGCCGCAGGCGCACGACATCATCCGCACGTGGCTCTTCTCGACCGTCCTGCGCTCGCATCTCGAGTTCGGCACGCTCCCGTGGGCGCATGCCGCGATCTCGGGCTGGGTGCTCGATCCCGACCGCAAGAAGATGTCGAAGTCGAAGGGAAACGTCGTGACGCCGATGGCGCTGCTCGACGAGCACGGCTCGGACGGCGTCCGCTACTGGGCCGCGAGCGGACGGCCGGGCGCCGACACGGCGTTCGACCCGGGACAGATGAAGGTGGGCCGGCGGCTCTCAATGAAATTCCTGAATGCGGCGAAATTCATTCTGTCGAAGTGCGAGCCGCGCGGGGCGATTCGTTACGCGCTGGACGCCGGGATGCTGCACAACCTGAAGGCGGTGGTCCGGGAATCCACGGTCCACTTGGAGGAATACGATTACACCTGGGTCCTCCAGCGCGTCGAGATGTTCTTCTGGGATTTCTGCGACAACTATCTGGAGCTCGCGAAGGCGCGGCGCTACGGAGATTTCGGCGCGGCCGGCGCCGCCTCGGCGAATTCGGCAATGATCCTCGCGCTTTCGAACCTGAACCGGCTCTTCGCGCCGTTTCTTCCCTTCGTCACCGAAGAGGTGTGGTCGTGGTGGCAGCCGGCCAGCGTTCACAGCGCGCCGTGGCCGAACTCCGCGGACATCGAAGAGGTTCTTCCGATCCAGAGTAGCTACGACCAATACGTGCGGGTCAGCGAGGTCCTCGGAGAGATTCGAAAGCGCAAGGCGGAAGCGCGGCTGTCCCCCGCCGCGCCACTGGCGCGGGTGCACCTGCGGAACAGCGAAGAGCTCGATCGAAAGTGGTCGCCTGAGATCATCGCGGACCTCAAGGCCGCGGCGCGCACCGAGCAGCTCGTCTTCGTTCCTGACGCGTCGTTCGATGTCGCGATCGAACCGACTCAGGAGCGCAGCGCATGAGAACGGTTCCGTTTCAGCCGCTCGACCCGGCGCTGTATCGCGAGATCGTCAGGCGCGCGCTCGCCGAAGATCTCGGCTGGGGCGATGTGACGACCGATGCCACCGTCCCCGCCGAGCTGCGCGCGCGCGGAGTGATCCTCTGCAAGTGCGACTGTGTGATCGCGGGTCTCGACGTCGCGGCGGAAACCTTCGCGCAGCTCGATCCGGGCTGCGTCTTCGACGCCAGGCGCAAGGACGGCGAACGTTGCGCTCCCGGCACCGTCGTCGCGGAGATCCGGGGCCAGGCCGCCGCGATGCTGACCGCCGAGCGCACGGCGCTCAATTTTCTCCAGCGGCTCTCGGGCATCGCAACGCTGACGCGAAAGTTCGTGGACGCGAGCGGCGGGACGATCGTCGTGCTCGACACGCGCAAGACCACGCCAACGCTGCGCGCGCTCGAGAAGTACGCCGTCCGCGCCGGGAGCGGCACCAACCACCGCGGCGGGCTCGACGACGGGATTCTGATCAAGGACAACCACGTGCGGCTCGCCGGCGGCGTCCGCGAGGCGGTCCAGCGGATGAAAGCGGCGAAAGCGGAGATGCCGATCGAAGTCGAGGCGCAGAGCCTCGAGCAGGTGGACGAGGCGCTCGCGGCCGGCGCCGACATCATCCTCGTCGACAACCTGCCGCTCGAGGCCATTCGCGACGCGGTCTCGCGCGTCCGCGGCCGCGCGAAAGTCGAGCTGTCGGGCGGCGTGACGCTCGAGCGGGTGCCCGAGCTCGCCAGGACCGGGGCCGATTACGTCTCGGTCGGCGCGCTCACGCACTCGGCCCCCGCGGCGGATCTGAGCTTCGAGCTCGAACCCCAATAACTACTGCCGCAAAAAACCCACGGGAGATCAAGAGTTCAGGAGACCAAAGTCCTGTAATGATTTCTGCGGCAGACCCAATTCCTGATGACTTCGCCGCCGCGCTCCGCGCAACGGCGGTGGAGCGTGGCGCGTTCGGGGCGCGGCTGTTCTATTTCACGGAAGCGGGCTCGACGAACGATCTCGCGGCGGTGGCGGCTGACCGCGGGGACCCGGAGGGGACGACCTTCGTGGCGGCGGCGCAGACGTCGGGACGCGGGAGGCTCGGGCGGACCTGGTTCTCTCCGCCCGGCGCCGGTTTGTACATGTCCACGATCGTCCGGCGCGCGGCGCTCGCGCCATGGATCACGCTCGCGGGCGGCGTCGCCGTCGCCGCCGGGATTCAGGCCGCCACCGCGCTGCCCGTCCAGATCAAATGGCCGAACGACATCGTGGCCGTCGCCGGCGGAGGGTTTCGCGCGCGGCGCAAGGTCGCCGGCATCCTCGCGGAGGCTGCGTCGGGCCCGACAGGGGTCGATCATGTCGTGCTCGGCGTGGGAATCAATCTGCGACCGGCCGCGTTTCCGCCGGAGCTTGCCGATCGAGCCGGCGCGATTGAGGAGGAACTCGGCCGGCGGGTCGACGCCGGCGCCGTCCTCGCGCAGGTGCTCGCGGCGCTGAATCGCACGCTCGACGAATTGGCGAATGCGGGTCCGCCGCCGCTTTTCGCGCGATGGCTCGCCCTTGCGCCGTCGGCAGCGGGGGCGGCAATTGAATGGGACGCCGGAGGGGCGGTGAGGCGAGGAACGACCGCCGGCCTCGCGGAGGACGGCGCGCTGCTGGCCCGGACGGCCGAGGGACTCGAACGCATCATCGCAGGTGAGGTACGCTGGCTCTAACGGGTTCCGGTGTTCCAATGGCTCCAATGGTCCCAATGGTTCCGGACCCGGTTCACCAATGCTGCTCGCGATTGACGTCGGTAATACGAACGTAACGATCGGCGTCTTCGACGCCGACCGCCTCGCGCACAGCTGGCGGCTGGCCGCGCTGCGCGAACGGACGGCGGACGAGCTCGGTATCTTCCTCGTCAAGCTCTTCGAGCAGGCGCATCTCGACGTGAACGCCGTCGACGGCATCGCGATCGCATCCGTCGTGCCGCCGCTCACACGGCCAATGGAGGAGATGTGCGAGCGCTACTTCTCGCAGAAGGCGCTCGTGGTGGATGCTTCGAATGCCGGCATGCCCGTGCGCTATACGCCGGCCGGGGATGTCGGCGCGGATCGCCTCGTGGATGCGGTGGCGGCCTGGGAAAAGTTCGGTCGCGCCAGTCTCGTCCCGTTGATCGTCGTCGATTTCGGCACCGCCACGA
The DNA here is from genome assembly GCA_035495955.1 of Vicinamibacterales bacterium. Taxonomy (GTDB): domain Bacteria; phylum Acidobacteriota; class Vicinamibacteria; order Vicinamibacterales; family 2-12-FULL-66-21; genus JAICSD01. The sequence continues at coordinate 10,276 of DATJFE010000015.1, forward strand.
CGTTCAACGCGATTTCGTCGCAGGGAGAATATCTGGGCGGCGTGATCTGCCCCGGCATCAACATTTCCGCGGAGGCGCTCTTTCAGCGCGCGGCGCGCCTGCCGCGCGTGGACGTGCGCAAGCCCCCGACGGTCATCGGCCAGAACACCGTCGGGGCGATGCAGTCCGGACTCTTCTTCGGCTACGTCGAGATGGTCGACGGCCTCGTGCGCCGCATCCGCGCCGAGCTCTCCGGCGGCGACAAGGCCGTCGTCGTCGCGACCGGCGGCCTGGCGGCGGTCATTTCCGGCGAGAGCACGGCCATCCAGCACGTCGATCCGAATCTGACGCTCGACGGACTGCGGCTGATCTGGGAACGACAACATTGAAGACTGCAGATTGCCGATTGAGGGCGGGAGCCTCACTGTTCAGTCGGCAATCCGTCGATCGAGAATCGGCCAATCGGCAACCATGACTCGGCAGTCTGCCGTCGCCAATCGCCAATGATCGCCCCTGCGGAGTACTGCAGGCAGATCGAGGACTATCTGTGCCGCAAGAACGAAGGGCACTTGATCCGCATCGTCGGGCCCGTCTTCGAGCAGGTTTCCGCCTGGGCGGCGCAGGGCGTGCCGCTGGCGATCGCCTTCCGGGGAATCGATCGGTACTGCGAGCGGTACTACGCCAAAGGTCCGCGGCGACGTCCCGTCCGCGTCGAATTCTGTGAGGCAGACATCCTGGATCTGTTCGACAACTGGCGGCGCGCCGTCGGGGTGCTGCCGATCGACGCCGGACACGGCGAACACGACCGCCCGGAGGCGAGACGAGACAGCCTGCCTGCGCATCTCGATCGCGCGATTGCGCGGCTGACCGCGGTTCGCAGCGGACGCTGGTCTCGCGAGTTCGACCAGCGGGTGGATCGCGCGGTACGCGAGCTCGACGCCGCGCGCGCGCCGGCGAAGCACGCGCGGGGTGACGCACGCGCCTCGCTCCTCGATCGGCTTTCGGCGCTGGATCGCGAACTGCTGGACGCGGCGCACAACGAGCTCGACACGACGCGTCGCGGGGCGCTTCGCGCCGAAGCGGAGGCCGAGATCGCGCCGTTCGCATCGCGCATGACCGCTGAGGCGCGGTCGAGCGCCGTCGCCGCCGCGCTCGATCGTCTCGTCCGCGACGCCGCCGGCCTGCCGCTGCTCGCACACGACCCCTAAGTACTGAGCCCCGAGCCCTAAGCCATGAGTCTTTGCGAGGGTCAGCAGATCGAGCTGTCGATCGAGAAGCCGGCCGCCGGCGGCCGGATGATCGCGCGGCATCTGGGGCAGGTCGTGCTGGTGCGCGGCGCGATTCCGGGCGAGCGCGTGCGCGCCTGGGTGGACCGCGCGGAGAAGCGGCTGGCGTATGCCGTGACGCGGGAAGTCCTCGAGCCTTCGCCGGATCGCCGCCCGGTCGACGGCGATCCGTCCTGTGGCGGCGCGCTCTACGCGCACATCCGCTACCAGCGTCAGCTCGCAATCAAGTCGGACGTGATCCGCGACGCATTCGCGCGCGTCGGCCGCCACCCGATCGACGAGCCCATCAGCGTGTCTGCCTCGCCGGAAGAGGGTTATCGGATGCGCGCGCGATTTCACGTGCGCGGTCCGCGCGCCGGCTTCTATCGGGAGGGCACCCATCAGCTCTGCGACGCCGCGCCGACGCGTCAGGTTCGTGTGGAATCAATCGCGGCCGTCCAGGCGCTCGCATCGACGCTGGATCGCGAAGCGCCCTCGGCCGTCTCGTCAATCGCGATCGCCGAGAACATTCCGGGTGACGAACGCGCGGTTCACCTCGAGCTGACAGGGCGCGAGGGGCTGACCGCGGCCGTCCTCGAGCGCGCGGCCATCACGGCCGGCGTCCGCGGCATCAGCGCGCGTGATGCGGCGACGGGAGGGACGTTGGCCGCCGGTTCGCCGTTCGTCTCCGAGCGCCTGTCCATGCTGGCGCCCGGCGCCGGCGGCGGCGTCATCCAGCGGCACGCGGAATCGTTCTTCCAGGGCAACCGTTTCCTGCTGGCCGATCTCGTTTCGGCCGTGGTCGGCGCGGCGCCCGACGCCGGGGAAATCCTGGATCTGTATGCGGGCGTCGGTCTGTTCGGCGTCGCGCTCGCGTCGATGGGGCGCCTCGAGGTGACGGCCGTCGAAGGCGACCGCGCGAGCGGCGCCGATCTGCGGGAGAACGCGCGGGCGCACGCGCCCCGGCTCCGGCCGCAGGTGGGGAGTGTCGAGGAATTCCTGTCCGCGCGGCGGAGTCGGCCTGCGGCGGTGATCGTCGATCCGCCCAGAGCCGGGCTGTCGAAGGCGGCGCTCGAGGCCATCGTCCGGCTGGCGCCGGCGCGGATGATCTATGTGTCGTGCGATCCGCCGACGCTGGCGCGCGACGCGCGGCGTCTGTTCGACTCCGGCTATCGGATGGATTCTCTGCATGCGTTCGATTTCTTCCCGAACACCCCGCACGTCGAGAGTCTGGCTGTCTTTACGGCGTGATCGGGCCCAGAAACGACGATCACGAAGGCGACATGCGTTTGGCCGCGGCCGCGACGAAGGCGTCGAACAGCGGCGCGAATTCCCCCGTCCTCCAGAAATTCTCGGGATGCCATTGGACGCCGACGCAGAAGTCCGACGCCGGACGCTCGATGGCCTCGACGACCCCGTCGGGGGATACCGCGGACACGACGAATGACGGCGCGACGACGCCCACGGCCTGATGGTGACGGCTGTTGACGGCGCACGCGTCGAGCGCGGTCGACGGTCCGAGCGCGCCCGCCAGCCGCGTGCCAGGGGTGACCCGGACGGGATGCGCGATCGCGTCCTTCGGCACGTCGATCGCGTGATCGAGGTCGGACGCGACGGCTGACGGAATGTCCTGCACGAGCGTGCCGCCCGCGGCGACGTTGAGGACCTGCACGCCGCGGCAGATCGCGAATACCGGCAGGTCCCGCGCGAGCGCCTGCCGCGAGAGCGGAATCTCGAACCGGTCGCGCTCCCGATCCGGTTCGGTCGTCTCGTGCGGGGCAGCGCTGTAGAGCGACGGATCGACATCCAGTCCGCCGGTCAGCAGGATCGCATCGACGCGGTCGAGGACCGCCTCCGGGTCGTCGGCGTTCGACAGCACCAGCGGCTCAGCTCCAGCGCGCCTCACCGACTCGACGTAGTCATCGACGCGCGAACAGGGAGTAATTCCGATCACCGGCTTACGATGCGCCATGTCGCCATTCAGCATTCGGCATTCCGCATCCACGCCCGTCACATCCGCTCCGGCACGGCGCATCCCATCAGGTCGAGCGCCTGGGTGAGCTGTCGGCGATAGTACGCAATCGCGGCCGCCCGCCAGATCCGCACGTCGGCGCGTTCTTCCTTCAAGACCGGAAACGCGTGGTAGAAACCGTTGAACTGCTGCGCGAGGCCGAACGCGTATTTGGCGAGCACCGACAATTCGAGCGTTCGCACCGCCTGATCCACGACGTCATCGAGCCGCGCGGCCTCGAGCACCAGCCCCCACAATTCGTGCGACTCGTCGCTGCCGTCGGCAATCGCGGCCGCCGGGGTGGACGGCAGGGCAGCCACGACGGCTGCCGCGTCGATGCCTTCGCGCTCCTTCAGCTTCGCGAAAATATTGTTCGCGCGCACGACGGCGTACTGGAGGTACGGGCCGCTTTCGCCCTCGAAGCTCAGCGCCTCGTCGACGTCGAAGGCGATGACCTTGCCGCGCGAGAACTTCACCATGAAGTAGCGAACGGCGGCCGTCGCAATCGTCCGCGCCGTGCGCGCCACGTCGTCGAGCGTGAATTCGGCGTTGCGGCGGGCGACTTCGCCCGACGCCTTGTCCGCGAGCCGATCCAGCAGGTCGTCGGCCTTGACGCCGAGACCTTTCCGCCCCGAGACCTCGACGAACGGTTTGCCGGAGTCTTCGCTCGACTCGTACCCGAGCTCGCGCGCCGTGGCGTGCGTCAGCGCGACCATCTCATACGAATAGTGGACGGATCGCTCGGCCTGCGCCTCGAACCCCAGCGCCGCCAGGGCCTGCTTCAGCAGCTTCTGCAGGTACGCCTGGCGCGTGTCGATCACGTTGCAGACCATCGACGCGTGCCCGAACGGCGGATGCCCCGACGCCGCGGACGCGGCATCGGAGCTCGTCGACCACAGCGGGTGCTCGTTCGAGTACCGCTCGAACTCGCGGTAGTGGAAGTCCTTGCCGAGCAGACCAAACTTCCACATCTGGTAGGCGATGTCCTTGCCGACATAGGTCACCGTGCCGTCGGATCGCACGATCACCTTTTCTTTTTGCTCGTCGTCCTTGCCGTCTTCCGTCTTTCCGTCTTCCGCCTTTTCATCCTCGATACGCATGACCCAGCAGCCCGCGAGCTTGCCCTCGGTCTGCAGGTAAACCTCGCCCGTCTTTTTCAGGAACTCGAAGGCGTGCGTCCAGAAGTGGAGCCGCAGGATGTCCCCCTCCCAGGTGAGCAGGTCGTATCGGATATTCATCCGCCGCATCGTCTTCAGGTGCGCGCGGACGATGCGGTCGGCGACGAAGGCAGCCATGCCGGACGTGTCGTTGCCGCCGCGCTCGATGGCGTGCAGCGCGGCCGCGCGAATCTTCAGGCGCTCCTTGTCGGCCTCATACCATTCCGTCACCCTGGCGTACAGGTCCCAGCAGTAGTAGTCGAAGCGCGTCGACTCGGCGAGCGCCCGCACCTCGTCGAGGGCCTTGTGCTCGAGCTCGCGGAACCCCACGACGACGTCGGCGACCTGGACGCCGGTGTCGTCGATGTAGTTCTGGATCTCGACGTCGCGACCCTGAAAACGCAGCAGCCGGCCGAACGCGTCGCCGAGCGCGGCGTTTCTGAGATGGCCGATGTGCGCCGCCTTGTTGGGATTGATCGCGGTGTGCTCGACGATGACCTTGCCGCCGCCGGCCGTCGCCGGGACGGCGGATCCCGACAGCCAGCGCGAGATCCAGTGGGCGCGGTCGAGAAAGAAGTTCAAGTAGCCGTTCGGCGCGGCTTCCACACGGACGACGCCCTCGATGGGCCCGAGCGCGGCGGCGATCTCCTGCGCGATCGCCCGTGGCGCCTTGCGCAGCCGCCGGGCCAGGGCGAACGCGATCGGGACCGCCAGGTCGCCGAGCGCGCGGCGCGGCGGCATCTCGAGCGCCATTTCGGCGACTGCCGGATCGTCGGCGGAGAGTCCGTACAGGCCGCCAACGGTATCGGCCACGCGGGTCCGCACGAGCTGATGGACGGGAAGAATCACAAATTATTCCGTGATACGATCTTCGGACGGTTTCTCATTCAGTTCAACCCGGCCAGTGGCGCGCGCGTAATCATGCGGCGTGTTGACGTTCTCGAACAGCGACCCGTCGTCGTACGGCGCGAGCATGTCCGGCCCGAGCTCGCGGATCCGGAGCTCTCCGAACAAGCCCACGATCTGCAGATCGCCGCGATCGATCCGCGTGCGGACGACGCTCGCGCATCCTTTCCGGTAAATCGCGCAGAGCGGCTCGAGGCCGCGCGCGGATCGCGGGACGATCGCATCCACCGGCTCGCCGGTCCGGATCTCCGCCGCCAGTCGCTCGAGCAATGCGGCCGTCACGAACGGCAGGTCGCACGCCAGCACGATGACGCGATCCGCTGCCGCGTCCAGGAGCGCGGTGTACAACCCCCCGAGCGGACCTGCGTCGGCAACCGCATCGGGAATCACGCGCACCGCCAGACCGGCGTAGCGCGACGCGTCGCCGGCTACGATGCGGATGTCGTCGGTCACCGTCCGCAGCGCGGCAAGCTGGCGATCGATGATGCGCGCGTCGCCGACGATCAGCGAAGCCTTGTCGGCGCCGCCCAACCGCCGCGCGCGGCCTCCCGCGAGAATGGCTGCCGAAACGCCGGGTCCCACGCTCGACGTTACCATTATTTGCGTGTGGCGAGCGCGCTCGAACCATGAGTGAATCCCGGATCGGCCGCGTGCTCGTGGCCAGCCTGCATCAGGCCATCGCCGACCTGCTGCCGACCCGCCTCGAATTCTACGAGAACTGGCTCAACGTCGCGGGGCTGCGTGAAGGCACCATCGGGCTGGCGCCGCTCACGGCCGTCCTGAGCTTTCTGCGCACGGAGGGCGCCGCCTACAACCTGATCACCGCGCGGGCCGGCGAGTACGCGGCGGCCTGGACGTTCGAGAACGTCCCGTCGCTCGAGCGCCGGATCGTCCGCGCGCTGCCGCCGGCGTTCCGCGCGCGGGCCGCGCTGCGCACCGCTCGCGCGCTCGTGCGCGCGACGTATCCCGGATCCCGCGCGATCACGCGCGTCAGGAAAGGCGTGGTCACGGTCGACCTGCGCGGATCGCTCTTTTGCGAGGTGCGGGAGGCCTCGATCGAGCCGTTGTGCGGCTTCTACGCCTCGGCGATCGCCCGCGTGCTGCAACTCTTCGATGTGTCCGCCGACGCGCGCGTCAATGAATGCCGGGCCGCAGGCCGCCTGAAGGGATGCGTGCTGTCGGTCACGCTCACGAATCGCAGCGCGGATTCCGCCGTCGCCGCATGATCGCCGCGCTCATGGCGGCGGCGCTCGCTCTCGGCCTCCGGGCGCCGCAGCCGGTCGCCGCGGTTCCCCCGCCGCGCATTCTCGTCGTGCCCTTCGATACGCCCGTGCGCGACGGCCGCACGTACTGGCTTGGCGAGGCGGTCGGCGTCCTCATCACCGACGATCTGAACGCCCGGGGCCTCGGCGCCATTGGACGCCCGGTCCGCGTTCGCGCCTACGAGCACCTGCACCTCCCCGCGAACACGGTATTGAGCCGCGCGACGGTCATCAAGATCGGCGAGCTGGTCGGCGCCACTCAGGTCGTCGTCGGCGACGTGCAGGTCGACGGGGACGCCCTGACGATCCGCGCGCGCCCGATTCACATCGACGTCGGACGCGGCGACAGTGAAGTGGTCGAAAAGGGCAGGCTCGTCGATCTCTTCGCGCTCGCGCAGAAAGTGGCCCGGCGGGCGATCCCGGGCGGCGGATCCGGAATCGCGACGCTTCCCTCGTCCCTGCACGCGTTCGAGCAATACATGAAGGGACTCCTCGCGGAACAGCCCGCCAGTCAGGCATCGTTCCTCGAGGCCGCCTTGAAGCTGGATTCGCGCTACGACGCCGCGCGCTTCGCGCTGTGGGACATCCGTACGGCGCAGGGCGATCACGCCGCGGCGCTGGCCGCGATCCGCGGCGTGGCCGACGCGTCGCCCGTGGCTCGCCGCGCGAAGTTCCTGTCCGCCGTCTCGCTGATGGCGCTCAAGCAGAACGACGACGCGTTCGCGGCCCTGAAAGGGCTGCAGGATGCGGGTCCCGATCCCGCGATCCTGAACAATCTCGGCATCGTCCAGCTTCGACGCGGCGGCTCGCAGGAGGCCGGAAAACCGACATACTTCCTGACGAAGGCCGCTGAAGCGCTGCCCGACGACCCGGACGTGCTGTTCAACCTTGGCTACGCCTACGCGCTCGACCGCGACCCGCAGGGGGCGATCTACTGGCTTCGTGAAGCCTTGCGCCGCAATCCCGCGGACGGCGACGCCCATTTCGTGATCGCCGCGGAGCTCGAGGCGTCGGGAAGCGAGGTCGAGGCCGGCCGCGAGCGCGAGCTCGCGACCCAGTTGTCCGCGCGCCGTCTGGACGCCCAGCCGCACGCTCCGGTCCCCCGCGGCCTCGAACGCGTGGCACAGGACCTCGAGGCCTCCCGCGGCGGCGGCGTGGATCAGGCGTTGACCACCACGGCGCTGCGAGATCAGCAGAACGTGGCACAGTTCTATCTGGAGCGCGGTCGGCGGCTGTTCGACGCGGAGCAGGATCGGGAGGCGATGCTGGAGCTGCGGCGCGCGGTGTTCCTCTCGCCGTACGAGGCGGAGGCGCACCTCCTGATGGGCCGCATTCACCTGCGCGGCGGCCGGCCCCGGGAAGCCGTCGATGCGCTCAAGATCTCGATCTGGAGCCGCGACACCGCTCCGGCGCGCGTGGCGCTGGGCGAAGCGTATCTGAAGCTCAAGGACGCGACCGCTGCGCGCGCGCAGGCGCAGCGCGCGCTGCAGCTGGACCCCGGATCGGCGGAGGCGAAGGCACTGCTGGACAGGATCGACCGCGGAATTGGAGGGGAGCTATGAGCACGACCAGGCTGCTGACCGCGTGCGGATTGATCGTCGCGGCGATCTCGGCGGCGGCAGCCCGCGAGCGGGCGCCGATCGTCGAGACCGCCGTCGTGGACGGCATCATCCACCCCGTAACGTCCGAGTTCATGCGATCGGCGATCGCCAAGGCCGATGCCGACGGCGCATCCGTGATCGTCTTTACGCTGCAGACGCCGGGCGGCCTCCTCGATTCCACGCGCGACATCATCAACGCCATGATCGGCGCTCGGACGCCGGTGGTCGTGTTCGTCGGTCCGGCAGGCAATCGTGCGGCGTCGGCCGGATTCCTGATCACGATTGCCGCGGACGTCGCGGCGATGGCGCCCGGCACGCACATCGGCGCCGCGCATCCGGTCTCCGGTACGGGCGAAAAGGTCGACGAGGTGATGGCGAAGAAGATGGCCTCGGACACCGCCGCCTACGCCCGGACGCTCGCGGCGCAGCGCGGCCGCAACGTGCCGCTCGTCGAACAGGCGGTCACCGAAAGCCGCTCCTTCACGGAGCAGGAAGCGATCGCCGCGGCGCCGCCGCTCGTCGACCTCATTGCGACCGACGTCACGGATCTGATCAGGAAGCTGGACGGCCGGACCGTACGGCGGTTCAACGGCACCACCACGAAACTAGCGCTCGCGAACGCCGACGTGCGGACGATCGACATGACGCTGGCGCAGCGCGTGCTGAGCGCCGTCGCGCATCCGCAGATCGCGTACCTCCTGCTGACGCTCGGCACGCTGGGGCTCACCATCGAGCTCTGGAGTCCGGGGGCGATCCTCCCCGGCGTCGCCGGCGGCATTGCGCTGCTACTCGCGTTCTTCGCGCTGCAGGTGCTGCCCGTCAGCTCCGTCGGCCTCCTGCTCATGCTGCTCGGGTTCGCGCTGCTCGTCATCGAAGTCAAAGTGACGAGTCACGGCCTGCTGGCGGTGGGCGGCATCACCAGCCTGCTCTTCGGCTCGCTGATGCTGATCGACTCGCCGCTGCCGGAGATGCAGATCGGGCTCCGGCTGATCCTGCCGATTACGCTGGCGCTGTCGGGCATCATCCTTTTCCTGGTGCGCCTCGGAGTGAAGGCGCAGGCGCAGCCCGCCGTGACGGGCGAATCCGGTATGCTGCACGCGCAGGCCCAGGCGCTGACCACGATCGATCCGGGCGGCGTTGGTCGCGTCGCCACGCACGGCGAGATCTGGACCGCCACGGCCGCCGAGCCGATCTCCGCCGGCGATCGCGTGGTCGTCACCGACGTCAAAGGATTGCTCCTGACCGTCAGGCGTCCCTAGGAGGACTTGTGCTGTTTCCACCGTTTCTGATCGTCATCGTCATCCTCGCGTTCTATCTTCTCAGCTCGATCAAGATCCTGAACGAGTACGAGCGCGCCGTGATTTTCCGGCTGGGCAAGCTGCTGCCGCATCCGAAAGGGCCGGGCGTCACGCTCGTGTTCGCACCGATCGATCGGATGGCGCGCGTCAGCCTGCGGACGATCGTCATGGACGTGCCGCCGCAGGACATCATCACCCGCGACAACGTATCCGTGAAAGTGAATGCGGTCGTGTACTTCCGGGTGGTCGATCCGCGCAAGGCGATCGTCGAGGTCGAGAGCTATCACTACGCGACCTCGCAGCTCGCGCAGACGACGCTGCGAAGCGTGCTCGGACAGGTGGAGCTCGACGACCTGCTGTCGGAGCGGGAGCGCCTGAACGCCCAGCTCCAGCAGATTCTCGATCAGCACACCGAGCCGTGGGGCGTGAAGGTGGCGTCGGTCGAGGTGAAGCAGGTCGATCTGCCGCCCGACATGCAGCGGGCCATGGCCAAGCAGGCGGAAGCCGAGCGCGAGAAGCGTGCTAAAATCGTGCACGCGGCAGGCGAGCTCGAGGCGTCCCAGAAGCTTGCCCAGGCGGCCACCGCGATGTCGGTCGAGCCGATGACGATCACGCTGAGGTACTTGCAGACGCTGACCGAGATCGCGTCGGAAAAGAACTCGACGATCATCTTCCCGCTGCCGATCGAGCTCCTGAATCTGCTGAAGCCGCTCACCAAGCCTCAATGAGCACGCATCACGACATGGAAGACGGGTTCCACGAGATCCAGCTCTCGGGAAAGCAGCTCGTGTTCCTGTTCATGGCGACGACGATCGTCGCCGTCGCGATCTTTCTGTGCGGCGTCCATGTCGGCCGCGGGGTGAAGACCGACCGCGTCGCCGACAGCGCCGAGACGCTGGCACAGGCGACGCCGCCGCCCGCCGCTTCGACGCCGTCCCGGCCCACGGCCGCCGGCGGTCCGCCCGCGGCGGAGCCGCCCGCGCCCGCGCCGGAGCCGGAAGACGAGTTGAGTTACGCCAAGCGGCTGCAGTCGGCCGCGCCGCCGGCGGAGAAGCTGAAACCGGAGGCCGAGAAGCCCTCGCCTCCGGCATCGGTCGCGGCGCCGGGCGTTCGGCCCCAGGCCAGGCCCGCGGCGCCTCCGCCCAGACCGGACGCGACGACGTCGACGTCCGGTCATGCGGGCGCATGGATCGTTCAGTTGACGGCGCTGCAGGATCGCGCGGCCGCGGCGGCGCTCGCCAGGAGGCTGTCCGCGAAAGGCTATCCGGCATTCGTGCTCGATCCGACCGCGGGCGCGCCGGTGATTTATCGCGTGCAGGTCGGCGGCTATTCCGATCGCCGCGAAGCGGAACAGGCGGCGCGGCGGCTCGAGAGAGACGAGCAGTTCAAACCGATCGTCCGCGCGCGCTGACATTGGATCTCGGCCTCGCGCTTCTGTCCGGCGCGCTGCTCGCGCTGAGCTTTCCGAAATTCGGGCACCCGGCCGCCGCCTGGATCGCGCTCGCCCCGCTGCTTCTCGCCGTCGCGCACCGCAGGCAGTCCTCGCGACGCGCCTTCTTTCTCGGTCTCACCGCCGGCGCCGTCTATTTCGCAGGCACGCTGTATTGGCTGGTCCAGACCATGACGACGTTCGGCGGATTGTCGACGCCGCTTGCCGTGCTGGCGGCCGCGCTGCTCATCGCCTACCTCTCTCTGTTTCCAGCCGCGTTTGCCGTCGTCCAGGCGCGCCTTTTCCGCGCCTGGGGCCTCCCCTCGCTCCTGTTCGCGCCGATGACCTGGGTCGCGACCGAGATGGGCCGGACTTACATCCTCGACGGTTTTCCGTGGGAGCTGCTCGGTTACAGCCAGGCGACGGTTCTCCCCATCGCGCAGCTCGCGAGCGTCTTCGGCGTGTACGGGCTGTCGGGCTTCGTCGCCGCGGTCAGCGCGGCGGCGGCGTTCGCCGCGCTCGATCGCTCCAACCGGCGGTGGCGCGTGGTCGCGGCGGTGGCCGCGCTCGTTCTTGGCGCCGGGCTCTGGGGCGCGCTGCGGATCCGCGCGTCTGCGCTGACGCGGTCGGGTTCGCCCATCCGGGTCGCCGTAGTGCAGGGAAACATCCTGCAGGACGACAAGTGGGATCCGAGGATGCGCGCGCCGATTCTCGATCGATACGTCAACATGACCCGCGAGGCCATCGGCCGCAACGCGCAGTTCGTGCTGTGGCCCGAATCGTCGATGCCGGAGCCCTACGAACAGGACGTCGCGGGCGGCGACGTCATCAGGCGGCTCGTCACGCAGTCCGGGATCACGCTCCTGATCGGCAGCGATCAGGTCGAGCCCGTCAAGCCGATTCCGCTGAAGAAACCGCCGCCGCCGCGCCTGTACAACGCGGCGTACCTCATTCAGCCCGACGGGAGAACCGCGGCCGTCTATCGGAAGATCCACCTCGTGCCGTTCGGCGAGTACGTGCCGTTCAGCCGGCTGCTGTTTTTCGTGGGTCCGATCGTGCAGGCCGTTTCGGATTTCACGCCCGGGACCGAAACCAGCGTCCTTCCGGTCGCCGGCCATGAGGCGAGCACGGCCATCTGCTACGAAGTGATCTACTCGAGCCTGATGCGCGCCTTCGTCACGCGCGGCAGCGAGCTGCTGACGACGATCACGAACGACGCGTGGTACGGGTGGTCGTCGGCGGCGTACCAGCACTGGGAACAGGCATCGCTTCGCGCGGTTGAGGAAGGCCGCTACCTGGCGCGCGCGGCCAACACCGGGATCAGCGGCTTCGTCGATCCGTACGGCCGCGTGCTCCAGCGATCGAACATGTTTCAAAGCGCCGTGATGGAGGAGGAGCTGCGGTTCATCACGGAGCGAACGATTTACAGCCGAATCGGGGACCTCGTGGGCTGGGTGAGCGTGGCGCTCACTCTGGGCGCCATCGTGGCGACGCGCCGCACGCGATACAATGACTCACGGCTTATGGCTCACGGCCTATGGAAGGCCTGAGACAGCATGAGCCCTGAGCCGCAAGCCCTGAGCCATGCCCGCCATCCAACTCGACGAACAGCTCCGCCGGTATCAGGATCTCGCCAGGCGCGCGTCCGATCTGCGGAGCTATCTTTGACGCCGCGCGCCCCGCAGACGAGCTCGCCCGCATAGAGCAGCGCGTCGGCGATCCCGACTTCTGGAAGGACCAGGCCGCCGCGCAGAAACTCCTCCAGCGGCGACGACGACTGGAAGACGACCGCAATCTGAGCGACTCGCTGAAGCGGCGCGTCGAGGATCTCGCCGTGCTCGTCGAATGGGTGCAGGCCGGCGAGGCGGTTCTCGACGATCTGGCGCGCGCGCTCGACGAGCTCGGTGGAGAGGTCGAGACGGGCGAGACGAAGAAGATGCTCGGCGGCGAGCACGATCGCAAGAATGCGATCGTCACCATCCACCCGGGCGCGGGCGGGACCGAATCGCAGGACTGGGCGGAGATGCTCCTGCGGATGTACATGCGCTGGACCGAGCGGCGCGGCTTCAAGCGCGAGGTCATGGAAGTGCAGCCCGGCGACGAGGCGGGCATCAAGAGCGCCACGTTTACGGTGTTCGGGGACTACGCCTACGGCATGCTGCTGTCGGAAGCCGGCGTCCATCGCCTCGTCCGCATCTCGCCGTTCGATCAGGCGGCGCGGCGGCATACGTCGTTCGCGTCCGTGTACGTCTGGCCCGAGCTGCCGGAGGACGTCGAGGTCGAGATCGACGACAAGGATCTCCGCGTCGATACGTTCCGCTCGAGCGGCGCGGGCGGACAGCACGTCAACGTCACGGACTCCGCCATCCGGATCACGCACCTCCCGACCGGCATCGTCGTCTCGTGCCAGAACGAGCGATCGCAGCACAAGAACCGCGCGACGGCGATGAAAGTGCTGAAGTCGCGGCTGTTCGATTTGAAGATGAAGGAGCAGGAAGCCAGGCTCGCGCAGTTGGGCGGGGAGAAACGGGACATCGCGTTCGGGAGCCAGATACGCAACTACGTGATGCAGCCGTACCAGCTCGTCAAGGATCTCCGCACGAAGGAACAGACAGGCGACGTCAACCGCGTGCTCGACGGCGACATCGATCCGTTCATCAAGGCGTACCTGATGAAGAAGGCCGCCGGCGCCCTGGTCGCGCCGAGCGAGGAAGAGGAGCAGGAATAGTCGGATTGGCGAGTGCCGAGTGCCGAGTGCCGAGTGAATTGGCGATTGGCGATTGGCGATCGACGGTTGACGATTGACGATTGACGATTGAATTGCCGATTGGCGATTTCTTCTGATTGATGATTGCTGACTGCGTGCAAGACTTGCGATCTTGGCGGGCGTGGCTCGCTTGAATCTCTCTGTTTGTCCGATTTTCCACTTGGCCCTGCGGATGCATGGCCGAGTGGCATGAATCCGAAGACCATTGAGCTGCAGGACCGGACCAGACGCTTCGCGGCGTCGGTGATTGCGTTCTGCGAGAGCCTTTCGTGCGGGCCTGCCGCGCAGCGGATCCTGGTGCAGCTCATTGACTCCGCCGGAGCGACCGACAGCAACTACCGGGCGGCTTGTCGCGCCCGGAGCAAGGCGGAGTTCATCGCGAAGCTGGGTGTCGCGATCGAGGAGGCCGACGAGTCCAAGGGGTGGCTGCAGTTACTGGTTGTGTCCAACCAGGTGTCTCCCGCCACCGCTGCGGCACTCATTCAGGAGGCCGACGAACTCGTGGCAATTCTCGTCAAATCGCGAAAGACGGCCGAGATGCGCAAGGAGACAGAGGATCGGATTAACAAAGCGGCCACCCAACGGCGCTCACGTTAGCCTTGGCTTCGGCATCGGCACTACAATCAGCGATCGCACTACAATCAGCAATCGGCACTGCAGTGAGCAATCGGCACTGCAATCGACAATCGGCGCTGCAGTCGACAATCGGCACTGCAATCGACAATCGGCACTGCAATCGACGATCGGCACTGCAATCAACAATCGGCGCTGCAATCAACAATCGCCGATTCGTCGATCCGCAATCAGCACTCGACAATTCAATCGGCAATCGCCAACCGGCAGTCGCCAATTGTCAGCGCCTCTTGGCTGGCACCACCGTCTGCCTCGTGTAAATGAAATCTCCGATGGGCGAGGCGTCGTCGTTCGACGCGTTCGCGGCGACGTTGAACTGTACCGGTTGATTGCTGTCGGGCGCGCGCCACGTCATCGTCCAGCGGATGATTCCCGGTGTCTTCGTCGCGGACCCCGCGATCGTGTGCTGCACGAAAGTCAGCGACGGATTCTTCTGGGACGTGACCGTCTGCAGCAGCGCGCCTGGCGGCAGCGCCCACGTCCCCGCCTGTTTGCCTTTCTGCGAGCCCGCGGCGAACCGGGCGACGATCTCGAATCCGCCGCGTTCGATCGCCTTCCGTCGAAGCGTGACGGTGACGGCATAGTTTGCGGCTGCCGCGTACGCAGATGGCAGCCCGATCGTGAGCGCGCCGCCAGGAGCGTTGAGCGGGTTCTCGAAGTGGCACGTACGGCAATCCGGGTCGCCGAAGCCGCCGGCCATGTTCGGCAGCGGCCCTTCGCGGTACGCCAGAAGCACGAGCGGCAGGCAGAGGACTGCGGCAGCCGATAGGACTAAGATCCGGACTGGCACGCAAGGAGTATAGCCATGCGAGAATTCAGTCTGACAGCTCTGCTGCTCGCGGCGATCGCCGCAACGCCTGCCGCCGTCCAGACGAGTGCACTGCCCGACGTCACGGTCACGATCGACGAGTTCATGACGCCGAGCAATCCACCTTACCCGCACGATCCCGAATTTGCCCCCGACGGCTCGGTCTGGTACACGGGCCAGCGGGCGAATGTCGTCGGCCGATTCGATCCCGCGACCAGCCAGTTCAAGGAGTTTCCCCTGCCGACGCCGAATTCAGGGCCTCACGGCCTGGCGGCCGATGCGGAGGGCAATATCTGGTACACCGGCAACTCGGCCGGTCTCATCGGCAAGCTCGATCCGAAAACGGGCCACATCACCGAATACAAGATGCCCGATCCGAAGATTCGGGATCCTCACACCCCGATTTTCGATCGTCGGGGGATCCTCTGGTTCACCGCGCAGGTGGGCAACATCGTCGGCACGCTGGACCCGAAGACCGGCAAGATCGCGATCGCGCAGGTGCCGACGCCGAAGGCCAACCCTTATGGAATCAAGATCAACTCGAAGGGGGTGCCGTTCTTCGACTTGTTCGGCACGAACAAGATCGGCAGCATCGACCCGGCGACGATGAAGATCACCGAGTATCCGCTGCCGGACGGCGCCGCCCGCCCGCGCAGAATCGCGCTCGCGAAGGACGATTCGATCTACTACACGGACTACGGGCGCGGCTTTCTCGGACGCCTCGATCCGGGGTCGGGCAAGGTCGAGGAGTGGCCGTCCCCCGGTGGGCCGAAATCGCGGCCGTACGCGGTGGCGATTACATCCGACGGCGCCGTCTGGTATTGCGAGACAGGCGATGACGCGCACAACGTGCTCGTGCGCTTCGCGCCGGACACGAAGAAGATGCAGACTTTTCCGATCCCCGGCGGCGGCGGGACCGTGCGCAATATGGTCGTCGGCAGGAACGACGAGCTTTGGCTCGCCGAGTCCGGCGTCGGCAAGCTCGCGCGCGTGCGCTGGCAGTAGGCGGATTGGCGATTGGCGATTGGCGATTGGCGATTGAATTGGTGATTGTGGATTGGCGATCGACGGATTGGCGATTGGCGATTCGATTGGCGATTCGCGTCAGCGAATCGACCCGGGTTGTGTGCCCGCGATGAACGCCTCGTTGAGGGAACCGGGCGCGTCGGTCGGGGCGCCGGTGGTCTTGTCGACGGCGACGAAGACGATGTTGCCGGGCGCCTCGAACTTCGGCGGATCCTTTCGGTCGCCGATCCAGTCTTTGAAGATGCTCATCCAGATCGGGAGCGCCGCTTCCGCGCCCGTCATGCCGGAGCCGAGCGGCTTCTTCTGGTCGTAGCCGACCCACACGCCGAGTGTGACGTCCGGATCGAAACCGATGAACCAGGCGTCGCTGAAGTCGTCCGTCGTCCCCGTCTTGCCGGCCACCGGCCAGTTGAGCGCCAGCGCCTTGACCGCGGTCCCGCGCTCCACGACTCCGCGAAGCAGGTTCACCATCACGTAGGCCGTGTCCGCGCGGATCGCGTCCTGCGGCTCCGGGTGGTTCTCTTCGAGCAGGTTGCCCTCGCGATCGGCCACCTTCAGCACGGCGTACGGCTTCATCCTTACGCCCTGGTTGGGAAAGACGGAATAGGCGCTCGTCATCTCGATCAGCGTCTCATCGCCGGCGCCGATCGCGATCGGGAGATACGGCGGAAGCGGCGCGGTCAGCCCGAAGCGACGCGCGTACGCGATGACCTGTTTCGGCCCCAGCGCGTCCATCAGCTTGATCGCCGGCACGTTGCGCGAGTGCTCGAGCGCGCGCCGAAGCGTGATGGGCCCCCAGAAATCCTTCTCGTAATTCTGCGGCGAGTACGGCGGCTGTCCCGGGCCCGGCTGATAGGTCACCGGCGTGTCCTGGAGAATGGAAACCGGCGTGTAGCCGCGATCGATCGCCGTCGTATACACGAACGGCTTGAACGACGAGCCCACCTGCCGGAACGCCTGCGTCGCACGGTTGAACTTGCTGCGCTCGAAGCTGTCGCCGCCGACCATCAGCTTGATCTGTCCCGTACGGTTGTCGATCGCGAGCGCGGCTCCTTCGACGAGCGGCGTCTGATCGAGCGCCGCGGTGGCCGTGTGCGCCGCCTGGTCCAGGGTCAGGAGCTTCGCTTCGACGAGATCGCCGCGCCGGACGAGCGCGGACGGCGCGGTCTTGCGCGTCCACGCGTAGCCTTTCTTGTCGACCGTCGCGCGATAGGTGCCGATGCGCAGATGAATACTGGAGCCGTCGACGTCCGACACGACGGCCGGCACGACGTCGTCCACAGCGAAGGGGCGCTCCCAGCGCGGGTGGCGGAAGCCTTCGACCGTATGCCGCTCGTCGATCACATTGCGGCGCGGCTTCCGGAAGCCGTGGAGGTGATCGATACGGCGCACGCCTTCGTCCAGCGCCCGGTTTGCCGCCTCCTGCAGCTTGAGATCGAGCGCCGTCTGGACGCTGAGGCCGCTTTCGTAGAGCGCTTTCGCGCCGTACCGTCCTTCGAGCTCTTTTCGGATCTCCTCGAGGAAATACGGCGCCGCTGAATCGGTCTGTCCCGCCGAGAGGTGCAGGACGATCGGGCGCGCCTTGGCTTCGTCTGCCTGCTTCTGTGTGATGAACCCCTTGTCGGCCATCTGCTGGAGGACGTAGGTCTGTCTCCACTTCGCGCGCTCCATGTTCACCGTTGGCGCGTTGCGCCAGCCCTGGAAGAGCCCGGCGATCGTCGCGGCCTCGTCGAGATTCAAGTCCTTGGCCGATTTGCCGAAGTAGGTACGCGACGCGGATTCGACGCCGTACGCGCCTTCACCCATGTAGGGCTGGTTGGCGTAGAAGGTGAGGATCTCGTTCTTCGTGTAACGCTTCTCGATCTGGATGGCGACGATCCACTCCTTGATCTTGCGCTCCGGACTCGTGTCGCCGATCCGAAAACCGACCGTTTCCGGAAACAGTCCGCGCGCGAGCTGCTGCGTGATCGTGCTGGCCCCTCTGGGCCGCGAATAGTGACCGGTAATGGCGTAGCGCACGCGGCCGAACGCCGCGCGCGTCGCCGCCACGAAGATGTGCGGAATACTCAGGCCGAAGTGATGCTCGAAGTCGGCGTCCTCCGCGGCGACAATCGCCTGGCGCAGCGTGGGCCCGATCGCTTCATAGGGGATGACGACGCGGCGCTGCGTCGAGAACTCGCCCACGACTTCGCCGCGGGCGCCGTAAACGCGGGTAATCGTACTCGGCGCGTAGTCGTCGAGCGCGGAAATCTGCGGCAGGTCGCCAGAGTACGCCACCAGCACGCCGCTGACGGTCCCGAGCGCCGCGGCGATCACGAAGAGGATGACGATTCCGGCCTTCTTCGCGAGCTTGACGACGTATTTCGCCATTTTTCGAAATTACCAGATTACCCGATTACCGATTCTTAAACTCCTCCGCGACCGCGGCGGGGGACGCTTCCGGTCGAGGCCTGGCCCTCACGCGGATGCGCGGCTTCGCGGCCTTCCGCGCGGGCTGGAGACGCCGGCGCAGCCCGTTCCGCGGGCGCGGCACGTTCGGGCGACTGTCGCGCGGGTGGCGGAGCGGCGCGCGGCGCGTACGACCCGCCCGGATCCATCGACCGCGGGCGCGCGACGGTCTGTGCCGGCGACAGCACAGTCGGCTGACGGTCCATCGGCCGGCCAGCGAACTCGGGCCGAGCCTGCGAGCCGGGAACGGTGCGCTCGATGGCGCGGCCGTCGGTCCCTTCGCCGCGGCTGGAGCCGCGGCCTACCGTGGTGTCGCGTGGCTGCGCCGCTTGACTCGGCCCAGGGCGGTCTGAGCGGGCGCCGAAGGCCGGCACCGGCCGGGCGGTCTGCGATCGAACGATCGCATCGCCTCGATTCACATAGCGGGGCGTCGCGGTGCTGCGCGCACTAGGATCGCGCGCGGGGGTGCTTCCGCTTCGCGCGCCGGCCCATCGAATCGGCGCAGACGCCCTCGGCACCGCCAGGTCGCCCGCGATCGGCGCCGACGCGCGCGCCTGGAAGGCCTGACGCCGCGCGGCGTCCAGTCGATCCCAGTTGACGGCGCGTTCCTGAACGAACCCGCGTCCGAACGACGACGCCGAGACGACCGTCCACGATGGGGAATACCGTGCGCGCGTGCTGAAAACCCCGATCGAGACGAGCGGCCGATTGTCCCACCCGAGCGGACACCAGCTCACGTAGTCGGGCGCATAGGCCCAGGAAACGTACGCCGGCGCCCAGCGCGACTGCGGAATCCAGAACCACACGCCGGCCGAGAATCCCCAGCGACCGTAATGGTGCGTCGGCCACGCGAAGCGGTCCAGGCCCACCCACGTCCAGCCGTAGCGGGGGTAGGAGACCCAGCGACCGTAGTAGTAAGGTCTCCAGCCCGCCGGCACGCGCGGATACCACACGTACCCGTACGCCTGCTGATACTGCCAGTCGCCCTCGTCGTCGAACGTGGAGGCATACGGCCGCAGATCGTCTGGAAGGTATTGCTGCGAGACGCCGAGACGAACGTCGCGCGGCTGCTCCGACCACCGATCGAACGCGTCGAACGCGGCGGAATTGTAGGCGTAGGGATAGGAGGGCGCGAGACCCACACTCGCGTACGCGCGTTCGCCGGCGCGTACGGGCGTCTCTCCTCGATCCGTGAAGATATCCGCCGCTCCACGCACGACCGCGAGCTCCAGTTGGGTTTCGTCCGCGTCATGGAGAAGCGCAACCCGGTACTCGCCGGCCTGCGTGATGCGGACCGAGCCTGCCGGCGAATCGATGCGATAGGCGATCGCCCGGTCGGACCTTCCGGCGGCGTCGTCAAATCCGCGCGCGATGTCGACGCGCACACGGCCGTCCATCAGACGCACCAGATCCTCGGACTGCACGTCGACCGTCGTCCGCGCGTCGAGAAACAGCGCGCTTCCGTCCGCGAAGCGGACTTCCATCCGCCCCTCCGCGGTCCGCAGCCGGTCGCCGCTCAACAGCGGCATGTTCAAGGGCGACGGATCCGCGCGTCCCTCGCGCTCGAGGGTCGCTCCGCCATCCACCCGGGCTACGTACGCCGGGGGCGCGGCCCGATCCGCTCGAGGCACCTGCGCGCGCGCGATCGACGAACAAACAACCAGTACGAAAGGGACGGTAAGCAGGAGACGGCGGAGCATGGGAGTGTCCGAATTCCCTCAGAGCGGCGTGGCAATTCGGAGTATAGCACCCGGTCGGGAACTGCCTCCACAGTCGAGGTAGGTCCGTAGACCCGTTCGATCCGCTTGGATAAACATGCTTGACAGTGCTGCGCTCATATTTTATACTTCCCTTATTATAAAGCTTACGACCCCGTGCGAGCGGGTCGAGTAAAGGCGAGGACATTGGCTATGAGCAAGATTATCGGGATCGACCTGGGGACGACGAACTCCGTCGTGGCCGTGATGGAAGGCGGCGAGCCGGTCGTCATCACCAACCCGGAGGGCAGCCGCATCACGCCGTCCGTCGTGGGATTCACCAAGTCGGGCGAGCGGCTCGTCGGTCAGGTCGCCAAGCGCCAGGCCGTCACGAACCCGGAGAACACCGTGTTCTCCATCAAGCGGTTCATGGGGCGCAAGTACGACAGGTCACCGAAGAAATGAAGATGGTGCCCTACACCGTCGCGCGCGCCAGCAATGGCGACGTGCGCATCAAGGCCGGCGGGAAGGAGTACTCGCCCCCTGAAATCTCCGCGATGATCCTGCAGAAACTGAAACAGGCGGCGGAGGAGTACCTCGGAAGCTCCGTGACCAAGGCGGTCATCACGGTGCCGGCGTACTTCAACGACGCGCAGCGGCAGGCGACGAAGGACGCCGGGCAGATCGCGGGCCTCGAAGTGATGCGTATCGTGAACGAGCCGACCGCGGCGGCGCTGGCGTACGGGTTGGACAAGAAGAAGGACGAGACGATCGCCGTCTACGACTTCGGCGGCGGCACGTTCGACATCTCCATCCTCGAAGTGGGCGAAGGCGTCGTCGAGGTGAAGGCGACCAACGGCGACACGCACCTGGGCGGCGACAATCTCGACCAGCGGATCATCGACTGGATCGTGACCGAGTTCAAGAAGACAGACGGCATCGATCTGTCCAAGGATCGGATGGCGCTGCAGCGGCTGAAGGAAGCCGCGGAGAAGGCGAAGATGGAGCTCTCGAGCGTCATGGAGACCGACATCAACCTTCCGTTCATCACGGCGGATCAGACCGGGCCGAAGCACCTGTCGATGAAGCTGACGCGTTCGAAGTTCGAGCAGCTCGTCGAGGACCTGCTCCAGAAGAGCGTGGGGCCGACCAAACAGGCGCTTGCCGACGCCGGTGTCGATCCGAGCAAGATCGACGAGGTCGTCCTGGTCGGCGGTTCGACGCGCATCCCGCGCGTGCAGGCGATCGTCAAGGAGCTGTTCGGCAAGGAGCCCCACAAGGGCGTGAATCCGGATGAAGTCGTCGCCGTCGGCGCCGCGATTCAGGCGGGCGTGCTGGCGGGCGAGGTCAAGGACCTGCTCCTGCTCGACGTCACGCCGCTGTCGCTCGGCATCGAGACGATGGGCGGCGTTCTGACGACGCTGATTCCGCGCAACACGACGATTCCGACGCGCAAGAGCGAGATGTTCTCGACCGCCGCGGACAACCAGACGAGCGTGGAGGTGCACGTGCTGCAGGGCGAGCGCCCGATGGCGCGCGACAACCGCACGCTCGGCCGGTTCCATCTGACCGGTCTTCCATCGGCGCCGCGCGGCGTGCCGCAGATCGAAGTGACCTTCGACATCGACGCAAACGGCATCGTCAACGTGTCCGCGAAGGACATGGCGACGCAGAAGGAGCAGAAGATCACCATCACCGCCTCGAGCGGCCTCAGCAAGGACGAGGTCGACAAGATGATGAGGGAGGCGGAGTCGCACGCCGAAGAGGACCGGAAGCGCAAGGAGGAGATCGAGACCCGCAACCACGCCGACCAGGCGGCCTATGGGGCGGAGAAGATGATCAAGGACGCGGGCGACAAGCTGCCGGCGGCGGACAGACAGCCGATCGAGTCGGCGATCGAGGATCTCAAGAAGGCGATCGAGAAGAACGACACGGCGGAAATGAAGCGCGCCATGGACGCGCTCAACAGCGCGCAGCACAAAGCGGCCGAGGGGATGTACAGGAACGCGAGTGCTGCCGGCGCCGAGGCCCAGTCGGGGCCGTCGGGCGGCCCGCAGCAGCAGGGCCCGACGCCCGGCGCGTCAACTGGAGACGTGATTGACGCCGAAGTCGTGGAAGAGGAGAAGAAATAGGAGACAACTCCCGACGTCCAATTCCCAACTCCCAAGGAAGGTGGTTATCAGGAACAGGCTGACTTCCGGGGTCCTTGCGAGCTGGGAGTTGGGAGTTGGGAGTTGACATCGCGCGCCATGGATTTGTACGCGCTACTCGGTTTGGCACCCGGCGCCACGCCCGCGGATATCAAGCGGGCGTACCGGCGCCTCGCGCGGCGGTATCACCCGGGCATCAATCCGGGCGATCGCGCCGCGGAGTCGTTGTACCAGCGCATCTCCGAGGCGTACGAGACGCTGGTCGATCCTGATCGGCGGCGGACCTACGATGCGGGCGCGCCGCCGGCTGGCGCGGCCGACCCATCGTTCGAGTTCAGCGGCTTCGATTTTTCGACGGGCGCGCACGGCTCGCAGGCTGCGACGTTCACCGAGCTGTTCGCCGACGTCCTGTTGCCGTCCGCGGCGCCCGAGGCGGGACGGCCCGAACCGGGCGCGGATATCCACGCCGCCGTGACGGTTTCGTTCGAGGAATCGATGCGCGGGGTCGAGCGGCAGATCATCGTGACGCGCCAGGGCGTGTGCACCGCGTGTCTGGGAACCGGCGTCATGCGAACGCCGGAAGGACGCTGCGGTCCCTGCCACGGCACCGGGAAGGTCCGGTGGGCGCGCGGCCACATGGTGTTCACGAAAAGCTGCGCCGCGTGCCAGGGGACCGGCCGGCAGCGTACGCAGCGGTGCGCGGTATGCGCGGGCCACGGACGGCAGGTCCGGAGCGAAGCGGTGCCGGTCATGATTCCGGCCGGCGCGGCGGACGGTGCGCGGCTGCGGATCGCCGATCGTGGCCACGGGGGCCGCTCCGGCGGACGCAACGGCGATCTCTACGTGACCGTTCACGTGCAGCCGCATCCGGTCTTCCGGCGGCAGGCAGACGATCTCTGCCTGATCGTGCCGATCGGCGTGCACGAAGCGGTGCTCGGCGCGCGCGTCGAAGTGCCGTCGCTCGAAGGGCCGGTGCGGCTCCGCATTCCGCCGGGAACGCAGGCGGGACAGCGGTTCCGCCTGCACGAACGCGGGGTACCCACGGCGTCGGGCGGGCGCGGCGACCTCCTCGTCGAAGTCCGCATCGTCCTGCCGCAGGTGGTGGACGAGCGCGGCAAAGAACTGATGAGAGAGTTCGGCAAGCTGTATGGCTAAACGCGGCGGCAAGGCGTACTACATGATCAGCGCGGTGGCGCAGAAGTACAACATCCACCCGCAGACGCTCCGCCTGTACGAACGTGAAGGGCTGCTGAAGCCGTCGCGCACGGAGGGCAACACCCGGCTGTATTCGGAAGAGGATCTCGAACAGCTCGAGACGATTCTCTCGCTCACGCGCGACCTCGGCGTCAATCTCGCCGGCGTCGAGATCATCCTGAACATGCGCCGCAAGATGGAGCAGATGCAGAGCGAAGTGAATCAGTTCATGGAATACGTGAAACACGAGCTCGCGCGGGGCCTGGGCGACTGGGAGCAGCGCTTGTCGACCGCGCTCGTCAAGTCGTCGCCGACCGATCTCGTCCGGGCAACTCCACCGATCGACGTCGAGCAGTCTCCTGACTCCACTGAGACGAGCCGGCGGCAGCGGCATCAAGATCACTAAGCGGCTTCCGCCTTTAGGTGGAAGATCAAAGGCCGTGAGCGCGTCTGGGTGTTACAATCAATGTCCCTCCATGAGCTGCGAGCGCTGCGACGACACCGGCTGGAAGTCCGTCATCACCGACGGCGTCCGGCGCGTCGTCCGCTGCGACTGCTGGCGTGAAGGGGCGACGGCGCGTCTGCTCGACGAGGCGCGGATCCCTCCGCGGTATCGTGGATGCGAGCTCGAGACCTTCGTCACCTACCCTAACGAAAAACTGATCGCGGCCGTTCGCCGCGCGGTAAAGTTCGCCGATGATTTTCCCGGCGGTGAACACGCCAGGAAAGGCCTCTGTCTGATCGGACCGCCCGGGATCGGCAAGACACACCTCGCCGTCGCGCTGCTGCGCCGTGTCGTGCTGACGCGTGGGGCGCGCGGCCTCTTCTACGACACGCGGGACCTGCTGCGGCTCATACGCAGCACCTACAATCCGCTGGTGCGTACCGCCGAGATGGACATCCTGCGGCCAGTCATGGAGGCGGATTTGCTCGTCCTCGACGATCTCGGCTCCGAGAAGCCCTCGGAGTGGGTCGAAGAGACGATGAACCTGATCGTCAACACGCGCTACAACGAACGGCGGCCGACTGTCTTCACGACCAACTACGAGGAGTTGCCCGACGACAACGATCCGGAAGGCCTGAAATCACGGATCGGCTTCCGCATCCATTCGCGCCTGTACGAGATGTGCGATTTCCTGGAGTTCGACGGCGCCGACTACCGCCATCTGCCGCCCAACGGCGGGGTCGACGATCTGATGACGATGTGGAAGCTCAAGCCCAGCCGCCGCACACTGCCATCCCGCGCCAAAGGCCCGGTCAGGGCGCAGTTGAAGCCCGGGAAGGAGTTAGGCTGGAGTGGTGGAAAAGCGGGAACGTAGAGACCTGCCGCGCGACAACCCTCAACTCCCAACGCCAAACTTCCAAGGCGCTCGACCCTCGAACCTCGGTCTCTACGTCCATATCCCTTTTTGTTCGTCAATCTGCAACTACTGCAACTTCAATCGCGGTCTGTACGACGAAGCCCTCAAAACCCGTTACGTCGCCGCGGTACGGCGCGAGATCGAGCTGGCAGCTTCGGGGCTCGAGGCGGACACGATCTTCTTCGGCGGCGGGACGCCGTCGTTGCTCGAGCCCGAGGAGGTCGCCGCGATCGTTCAGTCCCTCCGCGGCCGTTTCGATCTCGATCGGAATTCTGAGATTACCCTCGAGGCCAACCCCGAAACGGTGGACCGCGAAAAGCTGGAACGTTTCCGGGCGGTCGGTGTCAATCGCCTCAGCTTCGGGGTGCAATCGTTCCACGATGCCGAGCTGCGGCGGCTCGGACGGATTCACTCGGCCGATCGCGCACGGCAGGCCGTCCGCGATGCCCGCGCGGCCGGGTTCGACAACGTCAGCCTCGATCTGATGATGTGGCTGCCCGGCCAGAGCGTCGCCGCGTGGCTGGAGAATGTCGATGCATTGATTGAGGCCGCGCCGGACCATGCGTCGCTTTACCTGCTCGAGCTCTACCCGAACGCGCCGCTGAAAGAAGAAATGGCGCGTGCGGGATGGTCGCTGGCGCCGGACGACGACGCCGCGGAGATGTACACGACGGCGATGGAGCGCCTCGAGCGCGCGGGACTGGAACAGTACGAGATTTCGAACGTCGCGCGCCCGGACATGGCGTCGCGGCACAACCTCAAGTACTGGACGGACGGCGAATGGCTGGCCTTCGGATGCGGAGCGCACTGGACTTACAACAATGTACGCGGAAGGAACGCCGCCGGCACGGAGGAGTACATCGCGCGTGTAACGGGCGGGATGGATTTCGTGACAGAGCGCCGCGTGCTTTCGCCGGACGATCGTCTCGAGGAGGCGCTGTTCACCGGCCTCCGGCTGAGCGCCGGTGTGAACCTGGATTGCATGCGCGATCGTTATGGGATCGACGTCTGGGCGCGCTACGGCCAGGACCTGGCCCCCTTCGTCCAAGCAGGATGGCTGGTCCGCGACGGACCCTGGATGCGATTGACCCGCCGGGGCATGCTCATGGCCAACGAAGTGATGTCCGTGTTCGTGTAGTGTTCCGCGTCCTTCGCGGCCGTGATAGAGTGTCCGTTCCTGTGCTTCGCCCAAGGAGGAGATTGGGATGCGTCCTTCCGTGATTTCGACCTTCGTGCTCGCGGTCGCCTTCGCGCCCGCCGCGGTATTCGCCCAGCCCCCGACGCAGCCGCCGCCGACGACGACGGGCCAACCGCCCGCGGCGGCGCAGCCGGCGCCGGCCGCACCGAAGATTCCGTTTACGACTCCCGCCGGAATTCTGCTCGTGCAGATCAAGCCGGACAAGACCGCGGATTTCGAGGAGATGGCGGGCAAGCTGAAGGCCGGCCTCGCGAAAACGACGGATGAGACGCTGAAGAAGCAGGCTGCCGGACTGAAGATCTACAAGTCGAGCGAGCCGTTCGGTCCCAACGCGCTCTACGTGGTCCTGCTCGATCCGACGGTTCCCAATTCCGAGTACGAGCTCTTCCACATGCTGCTGCAGACCATGACGCCCGAGGAGCAGCGCGCGGAAGGCGCGCAGGCGATGTGGAAGCGCTACGCCGACGCGTTCGCCGCGGGCTTGAGCAAGTTGAGTCTGACGCCGCTCGGCGGCTGATCGCTGATCAACGTGCGGCCGGGTCGAGTCAGCTTTTTCGCGCTTTACGTGCTGGTCGTGGCGGCGCTCGCGGGAGCCGCCGCCACGGCGCAGACGCCGCCGCCTCCGCAACAGCCGCCCGCAACCGCGGCGCCGCCGCAGGCCCCTGTCGCGCCGCTGCCGGCCGTTCCCGCCTCGCGCAAATTCACCTCCGACAACGGCATCATCTTCAGCGTCGTCAAGCCGGACAAGACCGCCGACTTCGAGATGGTCATGGGACGGGTGAAGGAAGCCCTGGGCAAGAGCCAGGATCCCAAGCGCAAGCAACAAGCCCTGAGCTGGCGCGTCTTCAAGGGGCTGGAAGCCGGCCCTGGCGGGAATGTCGTGTACATCTGGTTCCTGGATCCGGCTGTCAAGGACGTCGAGTACACCGTCACCGACATCCTGCGCGAGGCATTCCCCAACGAGGCGCAGGACCTCTGGTCGAAATACACCGCCTGCTTCGTCAGCGGCCAGACGATGCTCAATCTCCAGCAGACAACGAACATGTCGCCGATGGCGACGGCGACTGTGCCGAAGTAAGACGGAAGACGGAGGACGGAAGACGACAAGTACTTCCGCCTTCCGCCCTCCGTCTTCCGTCTTTCAGAATTTCAGATTGATTCCAGCATAAACGCGCTGCACCGGCGTGTGCCGGGCGTTGCCTCGCAGTGTGAAGACCCGATAATCGACGCGCAGCCGCAGCGGGCCGGCGAGCGAAATCTTCGCGCCGCCGCCGATGTTGGTGCCGAAGTTCGTGTGATCGCCGGCAGGTTCTGTCGACAGCGTCTCGTGGTACACGCCTCCGCCGATCGTTCCGTAGAACTGCATCCGCGCGATCGGAAAGGGCGTCTGCACCAGCCCGTTGAACATGTACGTCGTGAGCGCCGGCGCGCGCGCGGCCGACGTCAGGTCCTCGTCGGTCGACGAGAACTCGAACTCGAAACCGACGATCAGCAGGCCGGTGCCGACGGCGAGGCCTTTCGCGTTTCGGCTCGTCGGCGTCGCCGTGCGGCCCACGAACGCGGTGAGATCGGCGAAGGCGGGCGCGGCCATGAGCAGGATCGCCGACGCCGCGAGGGCGAGGCGGGTCAGGTGTCGGGAGTCGGAAAACCGCATCCACTCATCGTAACCGACCCTGGCCCCCGACCTGCGCCCGCCGACACACCGGTCGCCTGACACCCGACCCCCTCGTATAATCACCAAATGGACTTCCGGCCGTCCGAGGAACAGGAGCTGCTCCGCCGAACCGTCCGCGAGTTCGCCGAGGCTGAGATCCGGCCCCACGTCATGGAGTGGGACGAGGCCCAGCACTTTCCGATGGAACTGCTGCGGCGGCTCGCCGATCTCGGCTTGATGGGCATCCAGTTCGCTGAAGAGTACGGCGGCTCGGCGATGTCGGCGATCGACTACTGCATCTGCATCGAAGAGCTCGCGCGCGTCGATCCGGCGATCGCGCTGTCGGTCGCCGCGCACAACGGCCTCTGTGGCGCGCACCTGGCGATGTTCGGGACAGATGCGCAGAAGGCGCGCTATCTCCCGCGACTCGTCAAGGGCGACACGCTCGGCGCCTGGGCACTGACGGAAGCCGGCGCCGGGAGCGACGCCGCGGCGATGCGCACCACGGCGACGCGGCAGGGGGACTGCTGGACCATCAACGGCGCGAAAACGTTCATTACGCACGGCGCGATCGGCGGGGTGATCGTCGTCATGGCGGTCACCGACCGCGCGAAGGCGCACCGCGGAATCTCCGCCTTCGTCGTGGAACGCGGCGTCGGCGGGCTGTCGGCGGGGAAGAAGGAAAACAAGCTCGGGATGCGGGCGAGCGACACGAGCGAAGTGGTCTTCCATGACTGCCGCATCCCGCACGCGCAGATGGTCGGCGAGCAGGGTCAGGGCTTCATCAACACACTGCAGGTCCTGGACGGCGGGCGCGTCGGCATCGCGGCGCTGTCGGTCGGCCTCGCGCAGGGCGCGTACGAAGCGGCGCGCGACTATGCGAAGGAGCGCCGCCAGTTCGGCCGCCCGATTGCCTCGTTCCAGGCGACGCAATGGAAGATCGCGGACCTCGCCACCCGGATCGACGCGGCGCGCCTTCTCACGTATCGCGCGGCCTACCTGCGCGATCTCGGACGCCGTATGACGCGCGAGTCGGCCACGGCGAAGCTCTACGCCAGCGAGACGGCCGTCCGCGCGGCCGAGGAGTGCGTCCAGATCCATGGCGGGTACGGGTTCGTGAAGGATTATCCCGCCGAGAAATACTTCAGGGACGTGAAGCTCTTGACCATCGGCGAAGGGACGAGCGAGATCCAGCGTCTCGTCATCGCGCGGCAGTTGCTGGGGCAGTGACGGACGCGACGGCCGGCACCGCCCGTGCGCCGCTGTCGGAGCGCATCCTCCACGGAGATCCCCGCGCCATCGCGCGCGGAATCTCGCTCGTCGAAAACGAGACGTCCGAGGGCGCCGAGCTGGTGCGCCGGATCTTCAGCCATACCGGCCGCGCGTACCTTGCCGGAATCACCGGCGCTCCCGGCGCCGGCAAGAGCACGCTCGTCGATCGCCTGATTGCCGAGCTGCGGCGGGCGGATCGGCAGGTTGGCGTGGTGGCCGTCGATCCCACGAGTCCGTTCAGCGGCGGCGCGATCCTCGGCGATCGCGTGCGGATGCAGGCGCACGTCGCCGATGCCGGCGTGTTCATCAGGAGCATGGCGACGCGCGGCAATCTGGGCGGTCTCGCGCGCGCGACGGCCGAAGCGGCGCTCATCCTCGACGCGGCCGGGAAAGACATCGTCCTCATCGAAACCGTCGGCGTCGGGCAGGACGAAGTCGACATCGTCCGCACCGCCGACATCTCCATCGTCGTTCTCGTGCCGGGCGCCGGCGACGAGGTGCAGGCGCTCAAGGCCGGCATCATGGAGATCGCCGACATCTTCGTCGTGAACAAGGCCGACCGCGAGGGAGCGGATCGCACGGTCGCGTCGATCGAGGCGCTGCTCTCCCTCGAGCCGCCCGCGGCGGGTCGATGGCGGCCCCCGATCGTGAAGACGGAGGCGACGACGGGGAGGGGTGTGGAGGAGCTGCTGGCGACGCTCGATCGCTTCCGAGCACATACGGCGTCCACGCTGGGGGAGCGGCGTCGCGCGCGCGCGGAGTTCCGAGTCCGCGAGCTGCTTCAGCACCGATTCTTGCAGCACGTCGAGCGCCGCGTGCTCGCCGCGGGGGAGTTCGAGGAGCTGCTCGATCGAATCGCGGCGCGGGAAACGGATCCCTATACGGTCGTCGACGAGATCGTCAGGCGATCGGTCAGGTCCACATGAAAGTCACGCTCGATCACGTCGGCATTGCGGTCGCGGACATCGGCGATGCGATGGCCTTTTTCCGGGATGCGCTGGGCTTGGAGATCGAAACGGTGGAGAACGTGCCGTCGCAGCGCGTGCGCGCGCATTTCATTGCGACCGGCGACGCGTCGCTCGAACTGCTCGAAGCGACCGCGGACGATTCGCCCATCGCGAAGTACATCGCGAAGCGCGGCCCCGGCCTTCATCACATCACGCTGCGCGTCGACGACATCGCCGCGGCCATCGCGCAACTGAAAACGCGCGGAGTCCGGTTGATCGACGAAAGGCCGCGGCCCGGCGCGCACGGCTCGCTCGTCGCCTTCATCCACCCCTCGTCCGCGCACGGCGTCCTCGTCGAGCTCAAGCAGGCCGGTCGCATTGGGCCGTAGGCCTTGGGCCTTGGGCTTTAGGCTTTAGGCCTTGAAGTTGGGAGTTGGGAGTTGGGACTTTGACGTTCGGCAGCCTGGAGCTGATCCCGCTCCTCGATCGCCATTTCCGCCTGGATGGGGGGGCCATGTTCGGCGTCGTGCCCAGGACGCTCTGGGAGAAGCGCGCGGCGGTCGATGAGCGCAACCGGATCTCGCTGGGGATGCGTCCCCTGCTCGTCAGGGGCGATCGGCTGATGATCATCGACGCGGGCGCGGGCGAAAAGATGGACGCCAGACTCCAGGACATCTACGGCTTCGACAAGACAGAGAATCTGGACGGCGCGCTGGCGAGCGCCGGCGTTCGCGCCGAAGACATCGAGATCGTTCTCGCGTCGCACCTGCACTTCGATCATGCCGGAGGGTTCACGAAGCAGGACGGCTCGGGCGCGATCGTTCCACGATTCCCTCGCGCGCGCTATTACGCGAGCCGTGGGGAATACGAGGACGCGACGCATCCCCACGAGCGAAACCGGGCGAGTTACGTCGCCGCCGATTACGTCCCGCTGCACGCCGCGGGGGTGCTCGAGCTGTGGAATGAAGAACGGACGATCATGCCGGGGGTCCGGGTCCGCCGGACGGGCGGGCACACGCGCTGGCACCACATTGTCTACATCGAGTCGGGCAACCGGACCGCCGTCTTTGCCGCGGATCTGATCCCGACGACGGCGCACGTCGATGTGCCGTGGATCATGGCGTACGATCTCTACCCGATGGAGACGCTCGACTTCAAGCGCGCCTTCGTCCGAGAAGCGATCGATCGCGAGTACGTTATCTTCTTCGAGCACGATCCCGCGATCGCCGCCGGCTACATTCGCGAGGACGGCAGGCGGCTCTACGTCGAGCCGCTTTGTTGATTCAGCGAACCCTCGAACCTCGGACCTCGAACCTCGAACATGAGCGAAGCGATAACGATAGGCATCATCGGAGGATCGGGGCTGTATGCGATGGCCGAGCTGTCTGATCGCGAGGAGCGGACCCTCACGACGCCGTTCGGCGATCCATCCGGCGCCTACGTGATCGGCCGGCTGCGGGGCCGACGCGTTGCGTTTCTGGCGCGGCACGGGGCCGGCCACCGGCTGATGCCGAGCGAGCTGAACTACCGTGCGAATATCTTCGGCATGAAGCTGCTCGGCG
This sequence comes from Vicinamibacterales bacterium, assembly GCA_035495955.1. Lineage (GTDB taxonomy): Bacteria > Acidobacteriota > Vicinamibacteria > Vicinamibacterales > 2-12-FULL-66-21 > JAICSD01. The sequence continues at coordinate 41,901 of DATJFE010000015.1, forward strand.
TCGAATTCATCCTGTCTGCCAGCGCCGTCGGGTCGCTCCAGGAGCGCTACGTTCCTCAGCATCTCGTCGTCCCCGATCAGTTCTTCGATCGGACCAGGGGGCGCATCAGCACGTTCTTCGGCAGCGGCCTGGTGGTCCACGTCGGCTTCGCCCATCCGGTGTGCGGTCCGCTCGCCGCGATCGCGTACGAATCGTGCAGGGCTGTCGGCGCGACGGTGCACCAGGGGGGCACCTACGTGTGCATGGAAGGGCCGCAGTTCTCGACCCTGGCCGAATCGAAGCTGTATCGATCGTGGGGGATGGACGTCATCGGCATGACCAACCTGCAGGAAGCCAAGCTGGCCAGAGAGGCCGAGATCTGCTACACGACGATCGCGCTCGTCACGGACTACGACTGCTGGCACCCCGAGCACGACTCGGTGACGGTCGACATGATCGTCCAGAATCTGGTCGCCAACGCAAAGACCGCGCAGGAGGCGATTGCCGAGGCCGTGTCGCGGCTGCCGCATGCGCGGACGTGCGAGTGCGCGAACGCCCTGCAGCACGCGATCATCACCCGCCCCGACGCGGTTCCCGCGCGCGTCAAACGCGATCTGGCGCCGATCATCGGGCGGTACCTAAAATAGCGGAGGATGTCAATCATCGTCACCGGCTCGATCGCGTTCGATTACCTGATGTCATTCCCCGGCAGATTCACCGAGCACTTCCTTCCGGAGCACATGCAGCGCGTCAGTCTGAGCTTCCTGGTCGATTCGATGGACAAACGGCGCGGCGGGTGCGCGCCGAACATCGCGTACACGCTCGCGCTCCTGGGCGAGCGTCCGCGCCTGATGGGCACGGCCGGCCAGGATTTCGACGACTACCGGCGCTGGCTCGAGGCCGCCGGCGTGGATACCTCGCTGGTCAAGCAGGTGCCGGACAAGTTCACGGCGTCGTTTTTCTGCAGCACGGACCTCGAAAGCAACCAGATCGCCTCGTTCTACACGGGCGCGATGGCGAACGCGGGCGAGCTGTCGTTCCGGACGGTCGGGGAGTGCCGGATGGCGATCATCTCGCCGAACGATCCGGCCGCGATGCTGCAGTACGCGGAGGAATGCCGGGCAATCGCGATTCCCTACATCTGGGATCCGGGACAGCAGTGCGCGCGGATGAGCGGGGATGAGCTTCGCGACGGGCTGGACGGAGCGGCCATCGTGATCTGCAACGATTACGAATTCGAATTGATCCGGCAGAAAACCGGCTTCGACGCCGACGCCATCGAAGGACGCGCCGGCGCCCTGATTGTGACGCGCGGCGAACACGGCTGCACGATACGGCAGGGGGGAGGCGAAGTGTCGGTGCCCGCGGTGCCGCCCCATCGGGTGATCGATCCCACGGGCGTCGGCGACGCCTTCCGCGGTGGTCTGCTCAAAGGCCTGGCCATGGGCGCCGACCTCGCGATTTGCTGCCGGCTCGGCAGCGTCGCGGCGACCTACGCCCTCGAGCACCTCGGGGGACAGAGTCACGCCTATACGTGGGACGAATTTCGTATTCGGTACGCCGCCGTTTTTGGCGAACTGTGAAAAGAGGTTCCAGAGTTCCGAGGTTCCAGGGGTTCCAGGATTCTCGGTTCGGCGGCGTCATGTAACTTCTGCAGCCGCGCACGTAATTGTGAAGTTCTCGGAACCCGGAACTTCAGAACCTCAGAACCAGAACTTTGGAACCCTGGAACTTTGGAACCCCGGAACCATCTCCTTGTCTTCTCCGCCCTCCGGAACACGGCTTGCACGGCGCGCGTGTGGAGGGAGCCGTGAGAGTCGCCGCCTTCACCCTTGCCGCCGCCGTCCTGGCGATGCCGGCCAGGACCGCACACGCGCAAATCGCCGGCCCGGCGCCAGGGCAGGTTCAGCAGACGGCGCAGCAGGCGCAGGCGCCGACGTTCAGGAGCGGCGCGGCGCTCGTCGCCCTCAACGTCACCGTGCAGGACACGTCCTCGCGGTACGTGACCGGTCTCCAGCGCGCCGATTTCGCGGTCTACGAGGACGGCGTCCGTCAGGACGTCCGGTTCTTCGAGGCCACCGCGGTGCCGGTCGACCTGATCGTCCTGGTCGACACCAGCTCCAGCATGTCGGACAAGATGGACGTCGTTCACGAGGCGGCGAGCGGCTTTCTCAAGACGCTTCGCGAGGGGGATCGGGGTGCGGTCGTCAGCTTCGCGGACTCCGTTTCGATCCTGCAGCCGATGACCTCCGACGCGGACGCGCTCGACAAAGCCGTCCGCTCGACGGCGGCGCACGGCGCGACCGCCCTCAATAACGCCATCTATATCGCGCTGAAACAATTCGGTCACTCCGCCCGCCAGGACAGCGCTGTCCGCCGGCAGGCCATCGTGGTCCTCACCGACGGCGAGGACACGTGCAGCCTGGTCAGTTTCGACGATGTCCTGTCGTTGTCGCGCCGGATGGGGGTCAACATCTATACCGTCCTTCTGCAGGCGCGATCCGCCGCGCCGCGGGCGGACTCCTACGGCCATCGGTACTTCTCCGAGGCCGACTATTCGATGAAGACACTCGCGCGCGAAACCGGCGCGCAGGCCTTCTTTCCGGCTCCTGGCGAGCTCAAGACGGTCTATACGGCGATCGCGGCCGAGCTGGCCAGCCAGTACTCGATTGGCTACGTGCCCGCGAACGCCCGCCCCGACGGGCGCTTCCGCCGCGTCATCGTGCAGATCCTCACGCGCCCCGAACTGCGTCCGCGGACGCGACCGGGCTACACCGCCGACGGGGCGGTGTCGGCTTCCGCACATCCCATCGATCTCCGCCATTAGGCGGAGGACGCAGCGTCACGCTACGATCGGCGCGTGCGATGGCCGCCCCGCCCCGGAGCGTGGATGCTGACCGCCGGAGTCGTCCTGTGGGTCGCGGCGATCCTGTTTGCGCCGCGCGCGATCGGGTCGGGTGTGCGGCTGCTCTCCACGGGCGCGACGGCGATCTATGCCGCCGGACACTTCGTCTGCCATCAACGGCCCGATCGGTGTTTCTTCATCGACGGGCGCCCGATGCCCGTCTGTGCGCGCTGCGCGGGGCTCTACGCGGCCGCCGCGGCCGCAGCCCCACTGGCGCTGCTGTTCGGGGCGACGTCCTCGTCCACCCGGGCGCGACGCCTGCTCTTTATTGCGGCGATTCCCACGGTGCTGACCTGGGCCGCTGAGTACGCCGGGCTGGCGCACTTCTCGAACGCCGCCCGGTTCTCAGCGGCGCTGCCGCTCGGCTGCGCGGCGGCCTGGCTGGTCCTGTCGACGGTTCTCGAGCCGCCGCTTCACCGCAAGGGTCACTAAGGTACAATGCACCGGATCGCATGGCCAGCAAATCCACGGCAGCGGAGCGGGCGCCTGCCGCTGCCGAACCAGGGCGGCTCGCGCTCGTCTGCATTCTGTCCTGGCTGGTGCCGGGGGCCGGTCATCTGCTGCAAGGACGCCGCGACAAGGGACTGGTCTTTCTGATTGCGCTGCCGCTGATGTTCGCGGTCGGCCTGTGGCTGGACGGACGCTTGTTTCCGCTCGAGTGGAGCGATCCCCTCGTCTTCCTCGGCGCGATTGCCAACCGCGGCATCGGCGCCCCTTACATCCTGGCGCGGCTCATGGAGGCCGGCGCGGGCACGGTGACCGCCGTGTCCTACGAATACGGCAATACTTTCCTGATGACCGCCGGGCTGCTCAATTTCCTCGTCGTCCTCGACGCCTTCGACATCGCGATGGGCCGCAAGCCCGCGAAGCCCGCCGCACAAAGATGACTACGACCAGTCATTTCCTGCTGATGGTGCTCTATGCGTTCTTCGTGTCGCTGGTTTTCGCGATGCTCCTGCGCGACGACCGCCGCGAGCAACTGAAGACCGGAGCGATGATGCTCGGCGGATTCATCGCCGTGGCCTACGTCATGGGCTGGCTGATCTATCCGTTTCCGTTGTAAGACGCGCCATGAGCTTCGAGAATCTGCTGATCGAACGCGACGCCGGCGTCGCCGTTCTCACCGTGAATCGCCCGAAGGTGCTGAACGCGCTCAACACGCAGACCCTCGACGAGCTGCGCCGCGCGATCCTCGATCTGAAGCATGACGATGCCGTCCGCGCCGTCATTCTCACCGGCGCGGGCGAGAAGGCGTTCGTGGCCGGGGCTGACATCAACGAGCTGGCGGTGCAGAGCCCGACCGGCGGCCGCGAGCACGCCGTCCGAGGGCAGCACGTCCTGGATCTCATCGAACACCTGGGCAAGCCGGTCATCGCGGCGATAAATGGATACGCGCTCGGCGGCGGCTGCGAGCTGGCGATGGCGTGCACGATCCGCATCGCGGCCGACACGGCGAAGCTCGGGCAGCCGGAGATCAATCTCGGGATCCTTCCCGGCTACGCCGGCACGCAACGCCTGGCGCGCATCGTCGGCCGCGGCCGCGCGCTGGAGATCCTGCTCACCGGCGATCAGCTCTCCGCGCAGGAGGCCCATCGGCTCGGCCTCGTGAATCGCGTCGTGCCGGCGGCGTCGCTGATGGCCGAGGCCAGGGCGCTCGCCGCCACGCTGGCAGCCAAGGCGCCGATCGCCGTCCGCTACATCCTCGAAGCCGTCCACAAGGGCCTCGAGATGCCCTTCCCGCAGGCGCAAATCTTCGAAGCCACCCTGTTCGGTCTGGTGGCGAGCACTGACGACATGCGCGAAGGCACGAAGGCGTTTCTCGAGAAGCGGAAGCCGGATTTCAAGGGGCGCTGAGTGGCTCGCCAGGACCAGCCGCCGCGGCCGCTGGCCGACGCCTCGCCGTTTCGGTTCGCCATCGTCGTGTCCCGATTCAACGAGGCGATCACTGGACGGCTGCGCGACGGGGCAGCCGCGGCGCTCGAGGAAGCGGGCGCCGCGCAGGTACAGGCGTTCGACGTGCCGGGCGCGTTCGAGATTCCGCAGGCCGCGCGGGCGGCGGCCGAGACGGGCCGCTTCGACGCGGTCGTCTGCCTCGGATGCGTCATTCGCGGCGACACGCCGCATTTCGAATACATCGCGTCGGCCGTGGCGCACGGCATCATGACGGCCGCGGGCGACACGGGCGTTCCCATGGCGTTCGGCGTGCTGACGACTGACACGATGGAACAGGCGGAGGCGAGATCGGCCGCGGGGCCGGCCAACAAGGGGCGCGAGGCGGCGGCAGCCGCCATCGAAATGGCGGCGCTGTACCGCGGGCTCTCGGGTGTGCCGCGTTCGTCCGGTTTCCGTACATGAGCGCCATCGACGGCGCGTCGCGCCACCGCGCACGCGAGGCGGCGCTCCAGATGCTCTACCGCTGGGAGATCGGCCGCATGTCCGCACTTGAAACCGTTCGGACGTACTGGCCCGGACGCGACGCGCCGCCGGCGATCGACGACGAGCACGCCGATCTCGATCCCGAGTCAGCGGTCGACGAGCTCGGGCGGACGTTCGCAAACGCCCTCGTGTCGGGGACGATCGAACGCGTCGCGGAGGCGGACGCGCTCATCGCGGCGCACCTGAAGAACTGGCGGATCGAACGCGTCGCGATCATCGATCGGCTCATTCTGCGGCTCGCGATCTACGAGCTGCTGACGGCACCTGACACGCCGGCCAAGGTGATCATCAACGAGGCGATCGAGCTGGCGCGAACCTTCAGCGGCGAGGAGCCGGTGCCGTTCATCAATGGCGTGCTGGATGCGGTGAGAAAGACATTGGCGAGAGACTGAGACGAGCCCACGGCTCTTCACAAAGGACGACGACACGAAGATCACAAGGAAGGGAAACGAAATATCCGCTGTTCGTGATCTTCGTGATGAACCGTCGGTGCGTGCATCAAAGCAAGCGATGACTGAAGAACAGCCAACTGACCAGCAAAAGCAGTCCGACCAGTTGCGCCAGCGGCGGGCGAACTTCGAGGAGCTCGTGCGCCTGGGCGTGCCCGCTTATCCGCACACGTTCGCGCGGACGCACACCATCGCGGAGCTCGTCGACGCCCACGGCGGCCGGACGCACGACGAGCTCGAGGCGGCGAACGCGCGGACGGCGACGGCCGGCCGGATTCTGGCGATTCGCAGCTTCGGCAAAGCGAATTTCCTCGTCATTTCGGACGGCCGCGCGAAGATCCAGGTCTACATCCGCAAGGACGCGCTGAGCGAGCGCGACTTCGCCGCGTTCAAGCTGCTCGACTTCGGCGATTTCGTCGGCGTCGAAGGGCGCCTGTTCCGGACGAAGACCAACGAACTGACGATCTGGGCGTCGAGGCTCGACTTCCTCGCCAAATGCTTCATCCCGATGCCCGAGAAATGGCACGGGCTGCAGGACGTCGAGATCCGCTACCGGCAGCGATACCTCGATCTGATCGTCAATCCGGACTCGCGCCGGGTCTTCGAGGTCCGCAGCCGCGTGCTCGCGAGCATCCGCGCATTTCTCAACGCGCGGGGCTATCTCGAAGTCGAAACGCCCATGATGCAGCCGATTGCCGGCGGCGCACTTGCGCGGCCGTTCGTCACGCACCACAACGCGCTCGACATGCAGCTCTTTCTCCGCATCGCGCCGGAGCTGTACCTGAAGCGGCTGGTCGTGGGCGGGCTCGAACGCGTCTACGAGATCAATCGTAACTTCAGGAATGAAGGGATCTCGACCCAGCACAATCCCGAGTTCACGATGCTCGAGTTCTACCAGGCCTACAGCGAATACCGCGAGCTGATGGAGATGACCGAACAGATGCTCGCGGCCGTCGCACGGGAGGCGGTCGGGACCGATCGGATTCAGTTCGGCGCGCACGCGATCTCGCTCGCGCCCCCGTACCGGCGTGTCTCGCTGCGCGACGGCGCGCGCGAGAGCGCGGAACGCAGGCTCGACACGCCGGTCGCCGACTCCGACCTGCGCGACCGGGGGTCGGCGGCGGCCCTGGCGCGCAAGCTCGGCCTCGAGCTGCAGCCGTCGTGGGGCGCAGGCAAGATCGCGACGGAGGTGTTCGAGCGGCTCAACGAGGATTCGCTGATCCAGCCCACGTTCGTCTACGATTTTCCGACCGAGGTGTCGCCGCTGTCGAAACAGCGCGTCGACGATCCCGACACGGTCGAACGGTTCGAGCTGTACATCGGCGGATTCGAAGTGGCCAACGCCTTCAGCGAGCTGAACGACCCGGCGGAGCAGCGCCGGCGCTTCGAGGCGCAGCTCAGGGACAAGGCCGCGGGTGATCTCGAGGCGCACGCCATGGACGACGACTACATCCGCGCCCTCGAGTACGGCCTGCCGCCGACGGCCGGCGAAGGCGTCGGCATCGATCGGCTGGTGATGCTGCTGACGGACAGCCCGTCGATCCGCGACGTGATCCTGTTTCCGCTGATGCGGCCCCGCGCATGACGCGAGTTTCGCCGCAAAACGATCTCCCGTTCGAGCTGTTCGTCGCGATGCGCTACCTGCTGGCGAAGCGCAAGCAGGCGTTCATCTCGGTCATCTCCCTCATCTCGATCCTCGGGGTCATGGTCGGCGTCATGGCGGTCCTCATCGCGCTCGCGCTGATGACGGGCCTCCAGGGTGAGCTGCGCGATCGCATCGTGGGATCGTCGGCCCAGGTGTACGTCTTCAAGGTGGGGGAGCGGATTGGCGACATCGCCGCCGAGATCGCGAAGCTCAAAGGAGTGCCGCACGTCGTCGCGGTCGCGCCGGCCGCGCTCGGCAAGGGCCTGCTCACGTCCGGCGGCGATCGGCAGGCGTTCGTCACGATCAAGGGCATCGATCCGGCCCTCGAAGCGTCGGTGACCGACATCCGCAAGGCGATGCGGTCGGGAAGCCTCGACGCCATTCGCGCCGCCCCCGACCAGCTCGACGGCATCGTCCTCGGCACGGACCTGGCGCGTTCGCTCGAAGTACGGATCGGCGATACGGTGCGCATCCTGACGCCGAATCAGATCGTCACGCCGATGGGCGCGATGAATCGCATCCGCTCGTTCAAGGTGGTCGGCCTCTTCAGCCTGGGCCTCTTCGAGTTCGACAGCGAGTACGCGCTGGTGGACCTGCCGGTGGCCGAGCGTCTCATCGGCGACGACAAGCCTGTCTTCCTGCAGGTGCGCGTGGACGACATGTTCGCCTCGTCGGCCGTGGCGGCCGACATCCCGAGGCGCCTCGGCACCGACTACGCGACGCAGGACTGGCGCGAGATGAACAAGTCGCTCTTCTCGGCGCTCAGGCTCGAGAAGATGGCGATCGCAATCACGATCGGGCTCATCATCATGGTCGCGGCGCTCAATATTGTCGCGTCGCTCATCCTGCTGGTGATGGAGAAGAGCCGCGACATCGCGATCCTCAAGACGATGGGAACGCGTGCCGGCAGCATTCGATCGATCTTCATGCTCCAGGGCGTCATCATCGGGCTGGTGGGGACTGGCGGCGGAACAATCGCCGGCTGCGCGATCATCTACATCCTGGATCGCTACAAGCTGATTCACGTTCCGATCGACGTCTATCAGATCTCCTACATTCCCTTTACGCTGCTGCCGCTCGATCTGCTGACTGTCGTCGGCGCGGCGATGCTCATCTGCCTCGTGGCCACGATCTATCCCGCGCGTCAGGCCTCGAAGCTCGATCCCGCGCAGGCCTTGCGGTATCAATGACGCCTTTCATTCAGGTCGTTGACGTCGACAAGAGCTACACGATGGGCGCGGCCCGGCTTGCCGTGCTGCGCCAGTTGTCACTGGCGGTCGAGAAAGGCGAGATGGTCGCGATTGTCGGCGCGTCCGGCGTCGGCAAGAGCACGCTGCTGCACGTGCTCGGCGGGCTCGACGTCATCGACGCCGGCGCGATCCGCATCGGCGACGCCGAGTTCGCGAAGATGCGCGACGGCGAGCTGACGGCCTTCAGGAACCGCCACGTCGGATTCGTCTTCCAGTTCCATCACCTGCTGCCGGAGTTCACGGCGCTCGAGAACGCCGGCATGCCCATGCGCATCTCGCGCCGTTCCGCCGAGGAGCGCGACGGCCGCGCGATAGCGCTCCTCGAGCGCGTCGGGCTCGGCGAGCGGCTCGCGCACAAGCCGGGCACGCTCTCGGGAGGGGAGCAGCAGCGCGTCGCCATCGCGCGCGCGCTGGTCATGGATCCTCTGGTCCTGCTCGCCGACGAGCCGACCGGCGATCTCGACGAGCACACCGCCGAGTCGCTGCACGAGCTGCTGCGCGAGATGCATCGCGAGCGCGGCCTCACCTCGATCATCGCGACGCACAATCCCCGCCTCGCCGCGGCCTGCGACCGCGTGCTGCGCCTGGAAGAAGGGAAGCTGCGCGAGGCGCGCTGATCGACCGCGGTCAGAGACGGGTGGCGAGCACCCAGACGCCGAGGGCAATCAGCGCGAGCCCCGTGAGGCGGGCGCCGCGCAGCCCGAGCGGCGTCAGTTTCTCGACGAGCACGAAGGCCGTCAGCGCGCCAATCACCGCCAGGTTCATCACGCCGCCCGCGAAGAGCAGCAGCATCAGCGCCCAGCAGCACCCCACGCACGAGACGCCGTGCTCGACGCCCATGCGGAAGGCGCCGGACGCGCCGTCGCGCCAGCGGCGCATCAGGAAGTCGATCGGGGCGCTGCACGACGCGAGGCAGGACCGCTTCAGCGGCGTCAACTGGTAGACGCCGGCGGCGATCAGCAGCGCCGCCGAGAAGAGCGGACTGCGCGCTTCCATCATCGGCGACAGCACGAGGCCCGCGCTCAGGATCCGCTGGAGCAGCGTGGCCCCGACGCTGAACCCCGTCCAGACCAGCACGTAGCCCGCCGCCATCGCCGGGACGCCGACGCCCGGTCGCCCGTCCGCGCGCCGGCGGGCCGCCCCGGCGTAGACGAGCATCAGCGGCAGGGCCGACGGCAGCATCATGCCCGCCATCATCACCGTCCACATCGCGCCGAGCAGCAGCAGATGTGGCGCGTCCCAGTCCGCGGTCATCATCCAGGCCGCCGGCCCGCTCATGGCGCCGTACATGTCTCGCGCCATCGGCACGATCCACGCCCAGCAGCCCAGACAGACGGCCAGCAGCGTCATGCCCAGGAGCAGGCGTTCGTGGCGGACGATGCGGTCGACGATCGTTGGCGGCTGCACGTTTCTATGGTGCCCGAATCCTCATCTTGCTAGGATCGCTCAGCGATGGTGAATGAAAAACCGGCCTGGAAGCTCGAGGGGCTCGTGCTCGTGGCGTGCAATTGTGACTACGGCTGCCCGTGCAACTTCAACGCGCGGCCTTCGCACGGCAAGTGCGAAGGCGGCTGGACGTGGCACGTCGAGCGCGGGGCGTTCGACGATGTCCCGCTCGACGGTCTCAACTTCTCGGTGTACGCCAACTGGCCGGGCGCGATCCACGAAGGCAACGGCGAGGCGGTCGTCCTGGTGGACGAGCGCGCCGACACGCGTCAGCGCGACGCCATCGCCACGCTGGTCCGCGGCGGAGTCGGGGGGCCATGGGGCACGCTTGCATGGACGTGGCCCACGATTCACGGCCCGATGCCGGTCCCGTATGAGGTCGACTTCAAGGGAACCGGGAGCCGCATCAAGGCCGGCGCCGTCCTGGAAGTGGAGTCGATGACGATCCGGAACCCCGTGACGGGGGCGGAAGTCCATCCCGGCGTCGTTCTCCCGGAAGGCATCATCGTGAAGCAGGCGGACCTCGGGTGCTCGAAAGTGTTCCGTGTCCGCGAGGGCATCAGCATGGATCATTCGGGGCAGTACACCGCCGTCGGCCCATTTTCGTACACCTTTCCATAGGCCTGTCACTTTCGCACTGCGAGCTTCCATGCGGCAGAACATCTCCAGCGGCACGAAATGGGAACCTCTCGTCGGGTATTCGAGGGCGGTCAGGGTCGGCAACGTCGTCTACGTGTCCGGCACGACGGCAACCGGCGACGACGGCGCCCTGGTGGGGAAGGGAGACGCGGGTCTGCAGACCCGACAGACGCTCGAGAACATCCGCCGCGCTCTCGAGCGCGCCGGAACGACGTTCGACCACGTCGTCCGGACGCGGATCTACGTCACCAACATCCAGCGCGACTGGGAGGCGATCGGTCGGGCCCATGGCGAGATTTTCGGGACCATCCGGCCGGCGACCGCCATGGTCGAAGTCAGCCGGCTGATCGACGCGGACATGCTGGTCGAAATCGAAGCCGACGCCATCCTCTGAGGCCGCATCGGCGGTCGGCGCGCGGCTGATGAAACGACCGCGCGGCCCGAGACGTCCTAAAGAATAGACAGTGCCGGGCGGCCGTCGAACTCGGGCGTTCGACTAACTCTTGCTGAGAAAAACACTTACGGCTGAGAAAGCCATTGGTGGGCCTACACCTTTGCCGTATAATGTCGATACTTTCATAGGGAATCCCGGATGTTCGAACGCTATACGGAACGGGCGCGGCGCGTGCTGTTCTTCGCACGCTACGAAGCTTCACAGCTCGGCAGCATCTCGATTGAAACCGAGCACCTTCTTCTTGGCCTGATACGCGAGGGCAAAGGGCTGACGAGCCGGATCTTTGCCCGGTCTCATCTCTCGCTGGAATCGATCCGCAAGGAAATCGAAGGGCGCACCGTCTTCCGCGAGAAGGTTTCGACGTCGGTCGAGATCCCGTTCAGCGCGGAGACCAAGCGGGTCCTCCAGTTCGCGGCCGAAGAAGCGGACCGGCTGCTGCACAACTACATCGGCACCGAGCATCTGCTCCTCGGGATCCTGCGCGAAGAGCGCTCCGTCGCGGCGACCATCCTGATGGAAAAAGGGATGCGCCTGAACACCGTCCGCGAGGACATCGTGGCGCTGCTCAACGAAAAGACCACGTTGACGCGGGTGAAGGAGACGCCGCTGCTGGCGGAGTTCAGCCGCGACCTGACGGAAGCGGCGATGAAGAATGCGCTCGATCCGCTGGTCGGCCGCAGCATCGAGCTCGAGCGCGTGCAGCAGGTCCTCTGCCGGCGCACCAAGAACAACGCGGTCCTCATCGGCGAACCAGGCGTCGGCAAGACCGCCATTGTCGAAGGCCTGGCGCAGAAGATCGTCTATGGCGACGTTCCGCACTTTCTCGCGGACAAGCGGATTCTGGCGCTGGATATCTCGCTGATCGTCGCGGGTACCAAGTATCGCGGACAGTTCGAAGAGCGCCTCAAGGCGATCATGAAGGAGCTGACCGAGAACCCGAACATCATCGTCTTCATCGACGAGCTGCACACGCTGGTCGGGGCGGGATCGGCCGAGGGCTCCCTGGATGCCGCGAACATCCTCAAGCCGGCGCTCTCGCGCGGCGAGATTCGCTGCATCGGCGCGACGACCCCGGCGGAGTACCGCAAGTACATCGAGAAGGATCGGTCGCTCGAGCGCCGGTTCCAGGCGGTCAAGGTCGATCCGCCGTCGGAGAAGGAGACGATCGAGGTCCTCATAGGCGTGAAGGACCGCTACGAGCAGTTCCATCACGTCGAATACACCGGCGAGGCGATCGAAGCGGCGGTGTACCAGTCGAATCGCTACATCACCGACCGGTTCCTGCCCGACAAAGCGATCGATCTCATCGACGAGGCGGGCGCGCGCGCGAAGCTGCGCGAAGCCGGCTACAACAGCGAAGAGTTCGGCGAGATCAACCGCAGCATCCGGGTCGCGGTCGAGCAGATGGAAAACGCCGTCTCCGAGAAGAACTTCGAGAAGGCGCAGTTCTATCGCGAGCAGGAAGTGCAGGCGCGCGAGAACCTCCAGTTCGTCCGCGAGAAGTTCGACGTCAAGACGCACACGCGCAAGGTGACGGTCGGCAAGACCGACATCGACGAAGTCGTCTCGAAATGGACCGGCGTGCCGCTCACCTCCATCAACCAGGACGAGGGGGACAAGCTCCTGCACATGGAGGAAGCGCTGCACAACCGGGTCATCTCGCAGGAGAAGGCGATCTCCGCCCTGTCGCGGGCGATTCGCCGGTCGCGCGCAGGACTCAAGAACCCGAACCGTCCGGTCGGGAGCTTCGTGTTCCTGGGCCCGACCGGCGTCGGCAAGACCGAGCTCGCGCGCGCGCTCGCGAACTTCCTCTTCGGCAGCGACCACGCCCTCATCCGCTTCGACATGTCGGAATACATGGAAAAGCACTCGGTGAGCAAGCTGATTGGCTCGCCGCCCGGATACGTCGGCCACGAGGAGGGCGGACAGCTCACCGAGAAGGTGAAGCGCAACCCGTATTCGGTCGTCCTCCTCGACGAGATCGAGAAGGCGCACCCGGATCTCTTCAACATCCTGCTGCAGGTGTTCGAGGACGGCCATCTGACCGACGGCCTGGGCAATCGGGTGAATTTCAAGAACACCATCATCATCATGACGTCGAACATCGGCGCCCGCTTCATCCAGAAGAAGGCGGGCCTCGGGTTCCAGACGGCCGATACCGGCGCGATCGCCCGCAGCGTGAACGACATGGTGCTGGGCGAGGTCCGAAAGACCTTCAATCCGGAATTCATCAACCGGATCGACGAAATCATCGTCTTCGAGGCGCTGTCGGACGACGACCTGCGGACGATCACGCGGCTGCTGGTGAGGCAGTTGAACGACAACCTGGTCGACCGCAAGATCCGCCTGGACCTGGCCGCGGAGGTCGTCGACTGGGTGATCGAGCAGACCTGCAAGGATCGCTCGTACGGCGCCCGGCCGCTCCGCCGCGCCATCCAGCGGTTCATCGAGGATCCCCTGTCCGAGGAGCTGATCCGCGGACATCTCAAGGGAGGCGACATCGAGGTCTATCTCGACGCCGGCTCTCTCGCCTATCGACCGGCCGGCCAGCCCCAGGAAGGCCGCCGGCTCGCCTGACACGTCTAAAAGGCGGTAGAATCATCGCTTGGCGCCTCTGCGGCATTCCGCCGTCGGACCCGCCTTGCCCCAAACTGCGGCGGGGCTGAAGCCCGCCCTACAACGTAGGGCGGTTCCGGGGTCCGCCAACCTCTCTGAATGGTGAAGTTGCGAGTCGTCTTCCTGGCCTGCGCGGCGATGGCCGGCGCCGCAGGGCCGCTGCTGGCCCAACCGCCGCAAACGCGGCCTTCGCCTCCGGCTCCGGCGGGGCCCGCGCGGCCCGCGCCTCAGACTGCGCAAACGCCGCCGATTGCGCCGCTCGCGAACCCGTCCACCGTCTGCGGACTGCCGATCCCGGAGCCGGCCCGGCTTCCGCCCGCGGGATCCGGTCCTGTCGTCTATCTCGTGATCCCGTGCTTCCAGAAGCAGGGCGGATCGTCGGTCGTCGAGTCGAACACCTACCTGTACTACATCGAGATGTCGCACAACGTCAGCCTGCCGTCGCAGAACAAGTGGGTGCCCTACGACGACAAGATCGAGGCGATCGCGATCGCGGACTTCAAGCGGCTGATGGCGACGAACTTTCTCGACGATCTGGCCGTCGACGTGCAGGACTATCACTTCTCCAACGGCGTCATCGGCAAGATGATCGTCTACGACATGGAGGAGCGCCAGCGGGTCAAGATCGTCGACTACGTCGGCTCGAAGAAGGTCGAGCAGTCGAAGATCGACGACGAGCTCAAGAAGAAGAACCTCCAGATCCGTCTCGACTCGTTCATCGATCCCGGTCTGGTGAAGCGCGTCGCCGGCGTCGTCCGCGACATGTACGCCGAGAAAGGCTACGAGTACGCGGAGGTGAAACCGGAGATCAAGCCGGTGAGCGCGGCGACCAAGACGGTGAACCTCACGTTCCATATCGTCGAGGGGCCGAAGGTCCGGATCAAGGCGGTCGACTTCCTCGGCAACAAGGCGATCGGCGACGGCAAGCTCGCGTCGAAGATGAAGGACAACAAGGGACCGAATCGGTGGCTCAGGTTCATCTCGGGGCCGGGCACCTACAAGGAAGGCAAGTTCGAAGACGACGCCGACAAGGTCGTCCAGTACTACCGCGAGCGCGGCTACGTGAAGGCGCAGGTCGGGCAGCCGCAGTTGAAGGTGCTCGAGGACTCGAGCGACGGCAAGACGCGCTGGGTCCAGCTCCAGATCCCCGTCACCGAAGGGCCGCGGTACCGGATCGGCGAGATCAACTTCGCCGGCAACACCGTCGTCAAGAGCGAAGCCCTGCGGCCGCTCTTCAAGCTCGAACAGGGCGACTGGTTCAACGAGAAGAAGATCCGGAAGGGGTTCGACAAGGCGAAGGAAGTGTACGGCACGGGCGGCTACTTCGAGTTCACGGCCGTGCCCGACTATGCGTTCCCGAACGATCCGAAGCCGGCCGATGGCGCCGGCGAAGGGTCGACTGGTCCGCCTCCCCCGCCCGCGGCCGAGAGCAAGGCGGCACCCGCCGCGAAGACGCCCAGCGACCAGCCGGTGGTCAACGTCACGCTCCGGATGGAAGAAGGCAAGCAGTACTTCGTCAACCGGATCACCTTCGTGGGCAATACCACGACCAGGGACAATGTCATCCGGCGCGAGGTCCGTTTGTTCGAAGGCGGCGTATTCAACACCGAAGCGCTGAAATACAGCGTCCGGCGGCTGAATCAGCTCGGCTACTTCAAGCCGCTCGAAGGCGACGCCATCGACGTCCAGAAGACGGCGAATGCGGAAAACCAGGTGGACGTCCGGCTGAAATTCGAGGAGCAGAATCGCAACCAGATCACGTTCGGCGCGGGCGTCTCGCAGTACGAGGGCTTCTTCGGCCAGCTCGCGTTCCAGACGTCGAACTTTCTCGGCCGCGGCGAGACGTTCAGCGTGTCGGCGCAGCAGGGCAACCGCGCCAAGAACTATCAGGTCGGCTTCACCGAGCCGTTCCTGTTCGACCGCCCGATCACGGCGGGCATCGACGTGTTCAACCAGGAAATCCAGTACATCGGGCAGTTCACCCAGGCCTCCAAGGGGATGAACACCGTGTGGGGATTCCCTGCGGGGCCCTTCTCGCGCATCTTCCTGAGCTACAGCTATCAGGCCGTGAAGGTGAAGGATCTCAATCCGCTGTTCAATCAGGCGGCGCAGCTCAATAACAATCCGTTCCTGGCGGATTCGCTCCTGCTTGGCGAAGGCGGCGAACGCCGGATCAGCAAAATCGGCCCGAGCTACATCTACAACACGATCGACAATCCGATCTTCCCGAGCAGCGGCCGGAAGCTGTCGCTGTCGTTCGACGTCGCCGGGCTCGGCGGCAACTCCAAGTTCTACAGCGCGAAGAGCGAAGGCATCATCTACATGCAGCAGACGCGGAAGACGTCGCTCGGCCTCCGCGGCGCGTTCGAGTACATCGAGCCGTACGGCGCTACGAAGTCGCTGCCGATCTTCGAGAAGCTCTTCCTGGGCGGCGAATACAGCATCCGCGGCTTCGACATTCGCAGCGTCGGCCCGCGCGATCTCGCGACCGGACTCGTGATCGGCGGCAACAAAAGTCTGCTGTTCAACGCGGAATACCTGATCTCGATCGCCGGTCCCGTCCGGCTCGTCCTCTTTTACGACGCGGGCCAGGTGCGCGACACCGGCGAGAACTTCGCGTGGAAGGAGCCGCTCAAGAAGCTCACCACCATCGGCGCGCTGAACGCCGCCGATTCGCTCACCGCGCTCTATGCCGTGGGGGGCTTCACCAGCGGGCTGCCGACGCGGATCGACACGATTGGCGAGACGAGCGCGTTCAAGACGTCGACCGGCGCGGAGATCCGGTTCTTCATGCCGGTCCTGAACGTTCCCTTCCGGCTGATTTTCGCGGCGAATCCGCAGCGCGGGGGCATCCTGGACAATAATCTCCTGCCCGAGAAGCGCTTCAAGTTCCGGTTCGCGGTCGGGACGACATTCTGAGACACTGCCAACTTCCAATCCCCAACTCCCAAGAGCGTGAATTCGGGAAGCTGGAGGTTGGGTATAGTTGAGGATTGGGCCGGTAAACCGATAATAGAAGGGGAATTATTCAGATGAAAGTAGTGAAGTTGTCGATTCTCGTGGCGGCGTTGAGCGTGGCGCTTGCCGCTCCCTCGTTTGCTGTCTCGAGCTACGTCGAGGGACAGACTCCGCCGACGCAGCCGCCGACGCAGCCGCCGAAGCCGCAGACGCCGCCGGCCACGACCCCGGCGCAGCCGCCCGCCGCGCAGCCCGTCACGCCGAAGCCGCAGCCCCCGGCGCCGTTCCCGCAGGACTCGAAGATCGCGTTCATCGACCTCCAGCAGATTGCGAGCACGTCCGCGACAGGCAAGGAAGCGTCGAAGAAGCTGAACGACCTGCAGAGCAAGAAACTGGCGGAGCTGCAGGACAAGAACAAGCAGCTCCAGGCGCTCACGACCAAGCGGGATTCGGGGACGGGAGTGCTCAACGACAGCGCGCGTGCGCAGCTCGACAAGGACATCGATAAGCTGCAGCGCGACATCCAGTTCGCGCAGAGCAACGCGCAGGCGGAAGTGCAGGATCTGAACAACGAGCTGCAGGGCGATTTTCAGAAGAAGCTGGTTCCCATCATCGAGGAAATCGCCAAGGAGAAGGGCCTCTACGTCGTCTTTACGACCGACTCCGGTGTAGCGTACCTGCACGGTGGCCTGAACATCTCCGATGAGGTCATCAAGAGGCTGGACACGGCTCCGGCCAAAAAAAATCAGTGAATTGGTGGGGTGGTGAGTTGGTGAATCGGCGTGCTCGGGCGACCGCCCGGGCTCTCCAAGAGGAGCCAATTCACCAATTCACGAAATCATCACTGCACCAATTGCGCTAGACTCGTCCTTCGTGTCCGCCATCGACATCCCGAGCGCCATCGACCGGCTGTGCTACCGCTATCCGTCGCCGCTGGTGGACGCCGTGACGGAGCACGTGCCCGGGATCCGGCTCGTCGCGATCAAGAACGTCACGGTCAACGAAGATTTCTTTCAGGGACATTTCCCCGGCGAGCCGCTGATGCCCGGCGTCCTCATGATCGAGACCCTGGCGCAGGTGGCGACCATTCTCCTCACGCAGGGCCCCCAGGGCTCGAGCGTCCGGCGCACCTGGCTGCGCGGCGTGGACAACGCCAAATTCCGCCTGCGCGTCGTGCCGGGCGATCGGCTCACGCTCGAGGTGACGCTCGGCCCGCGCCGGGCGTCGCTCGCCCGCGCGCGCGCCGTGGCCAGCATCAACGGCACGGTCGCCGCCGAGGCCGACCTGATCATGGGGATCGAATCGGCCGCCGCGACGAAGGACCGCGCCGCCGACGTGCATCACACCGCGATCGTCCATCCCGGCGCGCACGTCGGGAGAGGCACCGTGATCGGCCCCTACGTGACGATCGGCGAGCGCGTGCGCATTGGGCGCGACTGCCGGATCGGCGCCTCCTGCGTGATCGACGGCGCCACCGAGATCGGCGACGGCAACGAGATTTTCCCGATGGCCTCGATCGGCCTCGTCCCGCAGGACCTCAAGTTCGGCGGCGAGTCGACGCGGGTCGTGATCGGCGACCGGAACGTGATTCGCGAGTTCGTCACCATCCATCGCGGAACGGCGGGCGGCGGCGGCATCACCAGCATCGGAGACCACAACCTGCTGATGGCCTACACCCACATCGCGCACGACTGCCACATCGGGAACGAAACGATCTTCGGCAACGCCGCGACGCTCGCGGGGCACGTCCTGGTCGAGGACTTCGCGAACGTCGGCGCGTTCTCGGGCGTGCACCAGTTCTGCCGGGTGGGCAAGTACGCGTTCATCGGCGGCTACTCGGTCGTCACGAAGGACGCGCTGCCGTTCGCGAAGACGGTCGGCAATCGCGCGCGGATCTACGGGATCAACACGATCGGGCTCATCCGTCGCGGCTTTTCACAGGACACCATCGCCAAGCTGCGGCGCGCCTACCGCTATCTGCTCCACTCGAACACCAGCCGCGCGCTGGCCCAGATCCAGCGCGATGCCGCCTTCCAGTCTCCCGAAGTCCGCTACGTGGTGGAGTTCATTCGCTCGTCGAAGCGTGGCGTCGGCCTGCGCCGCCCGAGCCGCCGGCTCGAGGAGATCGTCGAGGAATAGTCGAATTGGGGAATTGCAGAATTGCGGAATTGAGATTCGGCAATTCGGCAATCCCGCAATTCTAAGGATGCACGACGGTGACCGTGTAGGTGAAGGGATTGCTGTCGCTGATCGTTCCGGCGTCGGAGAGGGTCTTCACGCTGCCGTTGTCGTAGACGCGCACGCAGAACGTTCCGAGGGTCGACGCGGTGGCGGTGAACGCGAACGACTGCAGGGCGGCGCTGTTGTCGAGGACGACGGTGCAGACGTTCGTCGTGGTGTTGAACGTCCCGAGGCTGAAGCCCACGGTCTGCGTCGCGTCCGGGCCGACCGCCTTCAACGTCGCGGTCACCGAGCCGCCGGCGAACGTGAAGAACGTGTGCGTGTTGGCATTGGCCGGCGCCAGCGTGGCCGTGAACGTGTCGGTCGTGGGGGTCACCGTCGGCGTCGTCGGCGCGGCGGTGCCGGCGCAGCCGGCCGCGAGCGCTCCGAGCGCCGCCAGCAGGATTCCCCGCGCAATCCGTCGAAGCATTTCCTCTCCTAACCCAGATGATAGACTTGATCGAATGCTGAATGCTGAATGCCAAATGCCGAAAGGGATCGGGCTTTTCGTCATTCAGCATTCAGCATTCGGCATTCTTTAGACAGCCCGTGTCACGTATTGGTCTGATTGCCGGCAACGGCCGGTTCCCCTTCCTGGCGCTCCAGGGAGCGCGCAGCCTCGGGCACGACGTGACGGTCGTGGCCGTGAAAGAGGAGGCGTTTCCCGAGCTCGAAGGCGCCGCCCGCGCCGCCGGGGCGGACCTGCACTGGATCTCGCTCGGCCATCTGGGTAAGTGTATCAAGGTCCTGAAGGCCGCCGGGGCGCGCCAGGCGATCATGGCCGGGCAGGTCAAGCATCAGAAGATCTTTTCCGGCATCGTCCCAGACTTGACGCTGCTCTCCGTCCTGACGAAGCTGAAGGCGCGGAACACGGATGCGTTGATCTCCGCTGTCGCCGAGGTCCTCCGCGGCGAGGGCATCGAGCTGCTCGATTCGACCACGTTTCTTGCGCCGCTGCTCGCAGCGACCGGCACGCTCGCACAGAGAGCGCCGTCGGCCGACGAGATCGAGGACTTCACGTTCGGCTACCGGGCGGCGGACGCCATCGCGGCGCTCGACGTCGGCCAGACGATCGTCGTGAAGCACAAGGCGGTGGTCGCCGTCGAGGCGATGGAAGGCACGGACGCGGTGATCGCGCGCGCCGGGCAGATCGCCGGGCCCGGGACGCGCGTCGTCAAGGTCGCCAAGCCGGGCCAGGACATGCGATTCGACGTCCCCGTCGTCGGCGTCGCGACGATCGAGGCGATGCGCGCGGCCGGCGCGACGGCGCTGACGATCGATGCGGGCCGGACGATCGTGATGGATGGCGCCGCGTTCATTGCCGCGGCGGACGCGGCCGGCATCGCGGTCGTTGGGCGTGCGCGTGCCTAACCCGCCGCTTCGGGTTGCGGTCATCGGCGTCGGTCATCTCGGCCGGCACCACGCGCGGCTGCTCGCGGGCATCGACGGCGCGACGCTGACCGCGGTCGCCGATACGAACGCCGAGCGCGCGGCGGCGGCGGCCGCGGCGACCGGAGCGCGCGCCGTGGCCGACTGCCGCGATCTAATCGGCGAAGTCGACGCCGTGACGGTCGCGGTCCCGACGGAGATTCATTGCGAGATCGCGATGCCGTTCCTCGAGCGCGGCATCTCCGTGCTCGTCGAGAAGCCGATGACGCGGACGCTCGACGAGGCGCGCACGCTGATTGCGGCAGCGCGGACGTCCGGCGCCGCCTTCGCGGTCGGCCATACCGAGCGGCACAATCCGGCGATCGGCGTCGTGATGCCGTTCGTCTCGACGCCGAGATTCATCGAAGTCCACCGCCTCGGCGTGTTCCCGGATCGCAGCCTCGACATCGACGTCATCTTCGATCTGATGATCCACGACCTCGACATCATCCTTGCGCTCGTGAAATCGGACGTGACGGCGATCGAAGCCGTCGGCGTCCCCGTCCTGACCGACAAGTACGACATCGCGAACGCGCGGCTGCGGTTCGGCAGCGGCTGCATCGCCAACGTGACGGCGAGCCGCATCAGCAGGGAGCGCGTACGCAAGATCCGATTCTTCCAGCCTGACGCGTACATCTCGATCGACTACGCGGAGCAGGAGGTCGAGGGTTATCGACTCCTTCGCAGGGACGGCGAGCGGCCGTCGATTCAGGGAGGCAAGCTGCCGGTCACGCGCGAGGAGCCGCTGAAGCGGGAGCTCGAGGACTTCGTGCGGGCGGTCCGCGAACAGCGGCGACCGCTGGTGTCGGGGGAAGATGGCCTGCGCGCGCTCGCGCTGGCGCAGGCAATTGCTGAGAAGATGGAAAGTGTCTGAGACGAGCCCACGGCCGTTCGCACAAGGGCCACCAAGACACTGAGACGACAACCCGTGCTGTGATGTTCAAAGATCTGAACGCCTTTATCGATGCCCTCGACAAGGAGCGCGAGCTCGCGCGCGTGCAGGAGACGGTCAGTCCCGATCTGGAGATCTGCGCCGTGACCGACCGCGTGTCGAAGTCGGCCGGTGGCGGACCGGCGCTGCTCTTCGAGAAGCCGGCGGGTTCCGACATGCCCGTCGCGATCAATCTGTACGGCTCGATGAAGCGCATGTGCATGGCGCTCGGCGTCGCGGCCCTCGACGACCTGTCGCGCGAAATCGAGGCACTTACGAATCCCAAGATTCCCGCCGGCATGTTCGACACGCTCAAGATGCTGCCGGTGCTCGGACGGTTGACCGATCTGATGCCGAAAACGGTCGGCAGCGGGCCGTGCCAAGAAGTCGTCCAGAAAAACGGTTCGCTGGAGGGCATCCCGATTCTGAAGTGCTGGCCGGATGACGGCGGCCCCTACATCACGTTTCCGATGGTGTTCACGAAGGATCCGGAAACCGGGGTCCGCAACATCGGCGTGTACCGCATGCAGGTGTACGACGAGCGGACGACCGGCATGCACTGGCAGCGGCACAAAGGCGGGGCGCAGCACCACCGGGTCGCCGAGCGGCTTGGAAGGCGTCTTGCGGTATCGGTCGCGATCGGCGCCGACCCGGCGCTGCCTTTCGCGGCGACGGCGCCCATGCCGGAAGGGCTGGACGAGCTGCTGCTTGCCGGGTTTCTGCGGCGCGAGCGCGTCGAGCTCGTGAAATGCGTCACCAACGATCTGGAAGTCCCCGCCAACGCGCAGATCGTGCTCGAAGGCTACGTCGATCCCGGCGAGCGCCGGCGCGAAGGACCGTTCGGCGATCACACGGGTTTCTATTCGCGGCCGGACGACTATCCCGTGTTCCACATCACGTGCGTGACGCGGCGCGCGCGGCCGATCTATCACACGACCGTGGTGGGCATTCCGCCGATGGAGGATTACTATCTCGGCAAGGCGAGCGAGCGGATTTTCCTGCCGCTCATCCGGAAGACCGTGCCCGAGATCGTCGACATGCACTTCCCCGCGGAGGGCATCTTCCACAACCTCGTCATCATCTCGATCGACAAGCGGTATCCGGGCCACGCGCGAAAAATCATGAATGCGGTCTGGGGCCTCGGCCAGCTGATGTTCTCGAAGACCGTCATCATCGTCGACAAGGACGTCGACGTGCAGAACGAGTCGGAGGTCGCCTGGATCGTGGGCACCCACATCGATCCCGAGCGCGACATTCAGTTCACGCGCGGGCCGCTCGACGATCTCGACGATGCCAGCGATCTGCCGGCGTATGGCGGCAAGATGGGCATCGACGCGACGCGGAAATGGCCTGCGGAAGGCTTCACGCGCTCGTGGCCGGTCCGGCTTCGCACTTCGCCGGACGCGGCGCGGCGCGCGGACGACGTCTGGGCGAAAATCCGCCAGGGATGGAAAGCATGAACGCGATCTCGATCGCCGAGGCGCAGGCGATCTTCGACGACAGAAACCTGATCGCGGTGGGGGCGCGCGGGGACGAACAACGCCGCCGGCGGCATGGTGCGAAGACCACATTCGTCCGCGTCCTCGAGGTCCATACGGATGCGGTGCCCTCGGCGCTTCCGGCGTCCGCGAGCGCCGGCGAGATCCGTGTCACGGGCAAACCCGCATCGGTGACGGCGGCGGTCGCGGCGATCGAAGCCGCCCGTACGCTGGCGGGCTCGATCCCGCTGTCTGCGTACTCGCTCGCGGATCTGCTGGGCCTCGGCGGTGGGACGATCGCCGGTCTGGCCGATCTGCTGCCGCGACTGGCTGACGCGGGGCTCGAGATCGTCGCCGAGGCGCCTCTCGACGTGCTGCCGGATCCGATTGCCGCGGTGGGCGCCGCCCGTGGTGCGGGCCTGCAGATTCCACGACTGACGATCCATCGGATCGCCGCGGATGCACGGTTTCGCCTGATCGCGCTCGCGCGCGACCTACAGTCGGCCGTCGGCGGCGTCCGCGCATTTGCGCCGCTCGCGCGGGTCGATCCCGTCGCGCAGCCGTCGACCGGGTATGACGACGTCAAGCAGGTTGCCGTCGCGCGTCTGCTCGCCGACAACATCGAATCGATCCAGGTCGACTGGGCGCTCTACGGCCCCAAGCTCGCACAGGTGGCTCTCACCATGGGCGCAGACGACGTGGACGCGGTGTCGGCGCTCGAAGGCGATCTCGGCCGCCGTCGCAGCCCCCTTGAAGAGATTCGCGGAAACATCAAGGCCGCCGGCCTGGAGCCGGTCGAACGGGACGGACGATTTCGGGACCGTTCCGTAGGCCGCAGATAACTCCCCAAGCCTCATCTCCCAACTCCACAAGGTGCGCGAGGTCGGCGCACGGGCGCTTGGGGGTTGGGAGTTGGGACTTGGGACTTGACGCAGGCCCTCTATGGTTCGTCTAGGCGCAGTCAGCTATCTCAACGTCCGGCCGCTTGTGTACGGGCTGGAGCCGCGAAGCGATCTGTTCTCGCTCAGGTATGACGTGCCGTCGCGATGCGCGGCGCTGCTGCACGACAATGCCATCGATCTCGGCATGATTCCGTCGATCGAGTACCTCCGCGGGCCCGTGCCCTATCGCATCGTGCCCGGGTTGGGCATCATTTCCGACGGCGAGGTCGCCTCCGTCGCGCTCTTCTGTCGCGTGCCGCTGGTACAGGTGACCCGCATCGCGCTCGATGCGAGCTCGCGCAGCTCGTCAGGTCTGACGCGCGTGCTGTGCCGCGAAG
This sequence comes from Vicinamibacterales bacterium, assembly GCA_035495955.1. Taxonomy (GTDB): domain Bacteria; phylum Acidobacteriota; class Vicinamibacteria; order Vicinamibacterales; family 2-12-FULL-66-21; genus JAICSD01. The sequence goes on from DATJFE010000015.1 coordinate 66,014, forward strand.
CGTGGGGCATCGACCCGGTCTTCGAGGACGTTCCACCGGATCGCGCCGCGGCCGTCGACGGCGTTGACGCGGCGCTGCTGATTGGCGATCCGGCGCTCTTCCTGGATCCGCGGGCCGCTGGACTGACGAAGGTCGATCTCGGCGCCGAATGGACGCGGATGACCGGGCTCCCGTTCGTCTGGGCGTTCTGGGCGGGACGAGAAGGAGTCGTGGACGCGGCCGCCATCGCCACTCTGCAAGCCGTCCGCGCGACCGGCGTCGTGAACGCGGACGCGATCGCCGATGACTATTGCGGGCCCGAGCGCAGCAGTCTCTGCCGGCAGTACTTGAGGGAGAATATCAAGTACCGGCTGGGCGAGCGCGAAGCCGCGGGCCTCCGGCGGTACTACGATCTGGCAGCCAAGCATGGCCTCGTAGATCGTGCCGGGCCGATCGATTTTTATTGACGGTGGAATTCACGGAAGACGTACGACACAGAGCCATGGAGAGCATGAGCATCGCCACCATCGCGGACCGGATCAGACAGGGCGCCCGCATCGAAGCGGACGAGGCGCTCGAGCTCTATCATGGCGCTCCGCTCCCGCTCCTGGGCGAGCTTGCCGACGGCATCCGCGTCCGCAAACATCCCGACGGCATCGTCACCTACATCATCGACCGTAACGTCAACTACACGAACGTCTGCGTGGCGCGGTGCAATTTCTGCGCGTTCTATCGTCCCGTCGGATCTGGTGAAGGATACGTGCTCGGCTTCGAGGAAATCTTCCGGAAGATCGACGAGACGATCGCGCTCGGCGGCGGCCAGTTGCTGCTGCAGGGCGGGCACAACCCGGACCTCCCGATCGAATGGTACGAAGACCTGTTCCGCGCCGTGAAAGGGCGCTACCCATCGTTCAGGCTGCACGCGCTCTCGCCGCCGGAAGTCATCCACCTGACGCGACTGACTCGGCTCGACGTGCCGGCGGTGCTCGATCGACTGATGGCCGCCGGCCTCGATAGCATTCCCGGAGGAGGCGCCGAAATCCTCGTCGACCGCGTGCGCAAGCTCCTCAACTGCTACGGCAAAGCCACGGCCGACGAGTGGCTCGGGGTGATGCGCGAGGCGCACCGCAAAGGGCTCCGGACGACGGCGACGATGATGTACGGGCATGTGGAGACTGTCGAGGAGCGCCTCGAGCATCTGGCGAGGCTGCGGGCGCTGCAGGACGAAACCGGAGGCTTCACCGCGTTCATCGCGTGGAGCTATCAGCCGGAGCACACCGAGCTCGGCGGCGGCGAGGCGACGGGCATCGAGTACCTGCGCATGCTCGCGCTCGCGCGAATCGTTCTGGACAACTTCGCCAGCCTGCAGGCCTCGTGGGTGACGCAGGGGGGCAAGGTCGGCCAGCTCAGTCTCGCCTACGGGTCCAACGATATGGGCAGCGTCATGATCGAGGAGAACGTCGTCCGCGCCGCCGGCGCGAGCTATTGCATGGACGAAGTGGAAATCGTCCGCAACATCGAGAACGCCGGCTTCGTGCCCAAGCGCCGCAACATGCACTACGAGATTCTCGGCGATCCGTTCTTCCGCCAGCAGACGGTCCCGCGCCAGCTCGAGCTCGCGACGGCGCGCGCCGACGGCGACAGCAGCCGTCCCGCGGAGCTCAATCAGTACGCCGCGCGCAGCGCCTCGGAAAAATCCCGTCGATCGCTCTCCCGCACCGAGCCTTGAACACCCAGTACCAGCATTGAGATGATCCGCTACCGAGCGAAATGGGTCCTCCCGATCGCGGGCCGGCCCATTTCCGGGGGAGTCGTCGGCGTCGAACGTGATGTGATTGCGAGCGTCGGCGAACACGTCGGCGTCGGCGACGTCGAGGACCTCGGGAGCGTCGCGATTCTTCCAGGGCTGGTGAACGCGCATACGCACCTTGAGCTGTCCTGGATGCGCGGGCAGATTGCGGCGGGGACGTCCATGCCGGCGTGGGCGGCGTCGCTGATGTCGCTGCGCCGCAGCGTCTCCAGCGAACCGCCGGAGCCGATCGCCGGCGCCATCGCCGAAGCCCGGCGCTCGGGAACGTGCCTCATCGGCGACGTCACCAACA
>DATJFE010000016.1:0-4241 GCA_035495955.1 Vicinamibacterales bacterium
GTTCGCCGTTCCCGCCGGCGCGTGCGACTGTCATACGCACGTGTTCGGCGATCCCGCGCGTTTTCCGTTCTGGCGCGACCGGACCTACACGCCGCCCGAAGCCGCCGTTGCCGACTGGCAGGCGATCCATCGCACGTTGCGGACGGATCGCGGAATCCTCGTCCAGCCCAGCGTGTATGGCACTGACAACCGGTGCATGCTCGATGCGATCGGCCGGCTCGGGCGGCGGGCGCGCGGCGTGGCGGTCATCGACGAGAACGCGTCAGATCGCGAACTCGACGCGCTCCACCGCGGCGGCGTCCGCGGCGTCCGGCTCAACCTCGAGACCTTCGGCATCGCCGATCCGGCAGCGGCGTCGGCGCGCTTGCAGCGCGCGCTGGCGCAGCTCGCACATCGGCCGTGGCATGTCCAGCTGTTCGTGCGGTCGTCGATCGTGCCGACGCTGGAGCCGGCCGTGCGGCAGTCTCCGCTGCCGATCGTCTTCGATCATTTCGGCGGCGCGCGGGCCGAAGGCGGCGTCAACGATCCAGGTTTTCAGTCGCTCGTGCGGCTCGTTCGTTCCGGCAACGCGTACGTCAAGATGTCCGCGGCGTATCGCGCCTCCTCGTCGGGACCGCCGGACTACGCCGACGTACGTCCGCTCGCGGGCGCCCTTGTCGAGGCCCATCCCGCGCGCGTGCTGTGGGGCAGCGACTGGCCGCATCCGGATTCCCGCCGCCGCGAGGGGCACGCCGTCGTGGAGATCAGTCCGAACCTGATCGTCGACGACGTTGCGACGCTCAATCAGCTTGCCGTCTGGGTCCCGGATGCGTCGCGGCGGGCGGCGATCCTCGTCGACAACCCCGCGCGGCTCTACGGCTTCTGACGCGCGTCATGGCGACTGACCGACGGCTGTTCCCGTTGGAGTTCGCCGCGCAGGATCTTCGGTACGCGGGTCGAACCTGCCGCCGGAACCCCGGTTTCACTCTCGTGGCCGTTCTCACGCTGCCCAGTCGACGCGCTCATCGCGCGATCAACGGGGCACGCGGCTTTCCGGATGTGGCTCATGGCAGCATTCGCCGTCATCGCGCTATTCCTCGGCGCGATCGGTGTCTATGGCGTGCTGACATACGCCGTCCGCCGGCGGACGCGCGAAATCGGCATTCGCATGGCGATCGGCGCCGAGCCGCGCGACGTGACACGGATGGTGGTGATGAGCAGCCTGGGATACTCGCTCGCCGGCGTTCTCGGCGGCCTCATATCCGCCTTGGCGGCGACCCGGCTCCTGACGACGTTCTTGTTCGGGATTAGCGCCTGGGACCCGACCGCCTTCCTGGCGGCCGTCATCGTCGTGACCGTCGTAGCCGGCGTCGCCGCATGGATCCCCGCGCGGCGTGCCGCGCTGGTCGATCCGCTCGTCGCATTGAGCGCGGATTAGTCCGTAACGCGAAACGTGAAGGAGCGGGGAAGGCTCGAGGCGTCGATTGCTCTGGCATGGAATTCCTCGTTGCCTAGGGCGCCGCTTGGCCCGACTTCCTTGACAAACCGAAAGGCATCGACCTACCTTAGGCGAATCGAAAGGAAGCGAGGCCGATGTCCGACGAACGCGGCGGAGAAGTCATCAAGGGAACGCTCGACATGATCGTACTCGAGGTGCTGCAACAGCGCTCTATGCATGGGTGGGGCATCACCGAGCTCATCGAGCGCCGCTCCGACCAGCTGCTCAGCGTCAATCAAGGCTCGCTTTACCCGACTCTCTATCGTCTCGTGGCGCGCGGTTGGATCTCGTCGGAGTGGAAGACATCAGACAACAATCGGCAGGCGCGCTACTACACGATCACTCGCGCCGGACGGAAGCACCTGGCGGCGGCGCGCGCTCAGTGGGAGAAGCTCTCGCGGGGGGTGAATCTCATCCTTGGCGGAGCGCACGCGTGACGCTCCGCGAGCGGTGGGCGCGGTTCCGCGGCACCATCCGCCGTGAGGCGCTCGAACGCGAGATGAATCGCGAGATGCAATTCCATCTCGACATGGCCGCGCAGCGCAACGCCGAGCGCGGAATGCGCCCCGAGATGGCGAAGCGCGAGGCGCAGCTCGCCTTCGGGAGTACGGAACAGTTCAAGGAGTCCGGACGCGAGGCATATCGTGCCCGGACCGCGGAGAATGTCGCCGCCGACGTCCGGTTTGCGCTGTGCAGCATGCGACGCGCGCCGGCGTTCACCGTCGCCGCGATCGTCACCGTGGCGCTCGGAATCGGTGCCAGCACGGCGATGTTCACCGTCGTGAATGCCGTGTTGCTGCGACCGCTCCCGATCCCCGAGCCTGACGAGTTCGTCTACGTCGGGTGGGTCTGGGCGAAGGGTGGCGATATTCCGGCGCTGTCGGCTTTCCAATACGAGTTCGTACGCGAGCACGTGCGCAGTCTCGAGGCGCTGGCGTCATATCGGACCGACGAAGCGTTCGTCGGTGATGAATCGGCTGCGCAACCTATTCGCGGCCTGCGCGTCGCCGGCGACTTTCTCGGCACCGTCGGATTCATGCCGCGACTCGGCCGGTTTTTCGACGCGCGCGAGCTCCAGGGCGGGGAGCCCGTCGTGATGCTCTCAGACGATCTTTGGCGTACTCGCTTTGCCGCCGATCCCGCCATTCTCGGCCGGCAGATCCGGCTCGGGGGCAAGCCGCACACCGTCGTCGGGGTGCTCCCGCGCGAGTTCCGGTTTCCGCCGGCGCCGGGCAATGTTGGCTATCTGACGCCTCTGGTGATCACTGTCAATCCGGCCGACGAGGGGCATAACACCGAGGCGATAGGGCGGTTGCGCTCCGGGTTGACGCAAGAGCAGCGCACCGACGACGTTCGCGCGCTCAGCGACGCGTTTCGATTGGCGTACCCGCCGCTCGCCGCGGCCGGTGATGGTTTCCGGCTCTTTACGCACGGTGAAGTGTTCGTGGAAAGCTCGCGCCGTCAGGCGCTGTGGGTGCTTTTCGGCGCGGTGTTCCTCGTGCTTCTGGTCGGCTGCGCGAATACCGCCATGCTGCTGCTCGTCCGCGCGTCTGCACGCCAGCACGAGATTGCGGTTCGCGCGTCCATCGGTGCGACCCCGCGTCGCATCGTTCAGCAGCTGCTCACCGAGGGTCTGATGCTGTCGCTGATCGCGGCGGCTCTGGGTCTTGCGCTCGCTCTCAGCGCCGTTCGCGCGTTTCTCGCGGTGTCGCCGAACGCACTGCCCCCCGGCACCGACACCGGGCTCGACATCCGTGTGCTTGGCTTCACGATCTGCGTCTCCGTCGTCACCGGAGTCGTATTCGGACTGATTGCGGCGGGCCCCGCGTTGGGCGCCCGCCTGCACGCCGCGCTGCTCGGCGGAACGCGCGGCGCCACGTCGGGACACACGCGCGCGCGCGACGCGTTCGTGCTGCTGGAGACGGCGGTGGCCGTCGTGCTGCTCTGCGGCGCGGCGTTGTTAGGCGCGAGCTTTGTGCGTCTCGTCGCGGTGGACGCCGGCTTCGACCCGAACCGCGTCGTCGCGGTGCGACTTGGACGGCTGCCTCCCGAGTACGATTCCGCGCGGCGCGATCGCCTCATAAGCCGTCTGCTCGAGCGCATCCGCGCACTACCCGGCGTGGAGCAGGCGGCCGTCGCACCGAGCCTGCCGTTTGAACGCGGCCGAAATTTTCCGGTCGACGTCGCGGACCATCCCGAGCTCGCCATCGGCGCGGTGGAGCTGCGGATCGTCTCGCCGGGGTATCTCGCCGCGCTCGGCGTCCCGCTTCGCGGCGGCCGTGATTTTGGCGACGCCGACGTATCCCGCACGGAGCCCGTGGCAATCGTCAACGAAGCGTTCGCGCGTCACTTCTGGAAGGATGCGTCGCCGCTCGATCGCGAGATACAAATCGGCCACTTCAGGGATCGCTGGATCAACCCGGGTCTCGCGTATCAGACACGCGTGATCGGCGTCGCGGCGGACATCCGCGAGATCGGCCTCAACCGCGCGCCGAAACCGACCGTTCTCCTGCCGCGCCGGGCCGGCACGGACGGCACGCCGGTCCTTCTCGTCCGCGGAACGTCGCGCGAGCTGGTGAACACGCTGCGCAGCGTAGTGGTCGCCGAAGAGCCGCAGCTCGCGCCATCCGTCGAGCCATTGTCGGCCGTGATGAGTCGGTCCGTCGCCGAGCCGCGGTTCCGAACACTGCTCGTGAGCGCCTTCGCGGGTTTCGCCGTTCTGTTGGCCGGCGTCGGCATCTACGGTGTGATCGCGTCCGTCGTC
>DATJFE010000017.1:0-19308 GCA_035495955.1 Vicinamibacterales bacterium
ACGCGTGCCAACACGCCGGCACGCGTCAGCTCTCTCGTACTCATCGCTGTCCGCCCCAATCCACGACCTCCGTGAAGGTCGTAAGCTTAGGGGGACACTTCTAACGAGTCCGTCAGGGGACACTATCACCGAGTCTCAACACCCCGCTGATCGCTCTCGGCTGACCGCGCCGCAAGCTCCCGGATCCGGCTTTCGACGCGATCGATGATCGCGTCGGGCGTCGACGTGCCTGCGGTAATGCCCACCCTGTCGGCCGCCGCGAACCACCCGGCTCGAAGCTCGGACGCGTTGTGGACGTGATGCACGCGCGCACAGTGGCGGCTGCACGTATCCACGAGCTCGCGCGTGTTGTTGCTGTTCGCCCCGCCGACGACGATGACAACGTCGCACCGGCGAGCCAGATCCACCGCGGCAGCCTGACGCTGCTTCGTCGGATGGCAGACGGTGTCGATGAAACGGACGTCGGACAGCGGGAACCGCTGTCGGATCAGCCCGACGAGTCGCCGCACTCGCTCGATCGGCTGCGTGGTCTGAGCCGCGACACCCATCCGGGGGCGATCCTCGAGGGCCAGCACGTCGCTTTCGTCGAGGACCACGTCGAAGGCCTCGAGATCTTCGGTCAGGCCCCGCACCTCGACATGCGTGCGCTGCCCGACAATGATCGGATGGTAACCGTCGCGCAGAAGAGCCCGGATCGCCCGGTGCGCCACGTGCACGAGCGGACAGGTCGCTTCGACGACCTCCAGGCCGAGCGCCCGAGTGCTGGCGAGCCTTCGTGCCGATGCACCGTGCGCCGTCACCATGACCCGCGGCGTCGTGACCTCAGCCGGGTTCTGCGCCGTCGCGATCCCCCTGGCTCGCAGGTCCGCCAGCACGGCGTCGTTGTGGACGAGGTCGCCGAGGATGGTAAGCGGCCCGGCGCCCGCCTCGCCGATCGCCAGCTCGATCGCGTCGCGGACGCCGAAGCACATTCCGAGATGTTCCGCCTTGATGATCTGCATGACTTTACAATACAAAGTTTACTGCTTTGCATAGTAAAGGTAATGCGCGCCGGTGTCAATCCGGTATGTCCAGGGGGTTAACCAACCCGCTCGCCGCACCGTCTAAGGGAAGACCCGCAGGCAGGACGATCGAAAGGTGAAGCTCATGCAGCTCCGGTTGATGACAGACGACCTCTCGCAGGATCTGCGGATCTGCCTTCGAGGCCTTCTCCGCGCGCCGATTTTCGCGTTGGTGATCGTCACGACCGTCGGGATCGGCATCGGCGCGACGACGACGGTGTTCACCGCCGTGCAGGCGGCGCTCCTGCGCCCGCTGCCGTATGCGAAGCCCGACCGTCTCGTGCGGATCTTCACCGACTCACCGCCCAACAGGTTTCCTTTTTCCGTCGCCGACTATCTGGCCCTGACAGCCGGGCAAACGCAATTCGATCGGATTGCCGGCTCCGCCACCCGAACCATGATTTTCACCGACGGCGTGGTTGCAGAGCGGGTACGCGGACGGGCCGTCGAACCCGAGTACTTCGAGGTCCTCGGGATCCAGCCGTCGCTGGGCCGTGGGTTTACCGGAGAGGACGGGCGACCCGGTGGTCCCCGCGTGGTCGTTGTCAGCCATGCATTGTGGCAGCGCTGGCTCGCCGGCCGCGCCGACGCCATCGGCAAACCCGTACGCCTCGACGGCGTGGAGCACACCGTCGTCGGCGTCCTGCCGCCCGCCGTCGGCCCGCTGGAGCAGAATCAGGACTTCTTCGTTGCCGTGCAATGGCCGCCGCCTCAGCGGAAGGGCCCGTTCTTCATCACCGTGCTCGGACGCCTTCGCGACGGTGTGGATCGCAGCGCCGCGGCCGCGGAGCTGCACGGGATCAACCGCCGCCTTTTTCCAGTCTGGCGCTCCTCCTATCAGGACGATCGCGCGACATGGAACATGATGGATCTGAAAACCTACGTTGTCGGCGATGTGGAACGGACCGCGGAGCTCGCGTTCATCGTCGTCGCTCTCGTGTGGCTGGTCGCCTGCGCAAACGCATCGAACCTGCTCATCGCTCGCGTCGCGACCCGGCGCCGGGAGCTCGCCGTCCGCGCGGCGCTGGGGGCGTCGCGAGCGAGGGTCATCCGTCACCTGCTGGCGGAGAGCGGCCTGCTGGCGTCGGCCGCCGCGATCCTGGGCCTCGGGATCGCATGGGCGGGGATCCGGCTCCTGCGGAACTTCGGCGCTCCCTACTTTCCGCGCACGCAGGAGATCGCGCTGGACGCCACGGGCCTGTGGGTGCTGGCGCTGCTCACGGCCTCCAGCATCCTGCTGTTCGGCCTCATACCCGCCGTTCAGGGCAGCGGCGGACCGGCGGACGAATCGCTGCGATCCGAGGGCCGGACCGCGACCGCGAGCAAAGGCGTTCGACGCGTGCGCCGGCTCCTGGTCGGCGCACAGTTCGCCATCGCCACGCCGCTCCTTGTCGTGGCCGCGCTGCTGACGATCAGCCTGAACGAGCTGGGCCGCGTCGACCTGGGATTCGACACGCGCAGAATCCTCACGGCGCAGATTCAACTGCCGGCCACCCACTCGGACCAGGGAGGCATCGTGGCCTTCTGGGACGAAGTGCATCGCCGGGTCGCTGCGCTGCCGGGCGTGGAGGGCATTGCGTTCGCGGACGGGCGGCCGCCCGACGACGTGAACAACTTCAACAACTTCGATCTCGAGGACGCGCCGACGCCGCCCGGACAATCGCAGCCGGTCAAGCCCTGGATCACCGTGACGCCAGACTATTTCAGCGTGCTCGGACTCTCGCTCGTTCAGGGGCGTCTGCTCGACGAACGCGACGCGCAAGGGCAGAACCTGCTCGCGGTCGTCGTCGATCGCGCGTGGGCGAAGCGATTCTTTCCCGGCGGCAACGCGGTAGGACGCCGGCTCAGGCAGGGTGGCTGCACGACCTGCCCATGGGTCACGGTCGTCGGGGTCGTCAGCGAAGTCAAATACGCCGGTCTCGACAAACCGGACGACGGGACGGTGTACCAGGGGATGCCGCCGCAGCGGATGTCGCGCGCGTTGATCATTCGAGTGGGAGGCAATCCTGCGGCGCTCGTGTCAGCCGTTCGCCAGACGATCCGCGGCATCGATCCGAACCTGCCGCTGTCGGGCGTCGCGACGATGGACGATCTGGTGTCGCGGGCGCTGGAGAGGCCGCGGTCGCTGTCGATCCTCGTGGTGAGCCTCGCAATCGTGGCGCTCGTTCTCTCGACGATCGGCATCTACGGCGTCATGGCCTACCACGTTCAGCAGCACACGAAGGAGATCGGGATTCGCCTTGCGCTCGGCGGCAGCCGCCGGGAAGTGCTGCGCATGATCGTCGGCCAGGGCATGCGCATCGTGGCAGGCGGCGTGGCGGTTGGCATCCTGGCCGCGCTCGCGCTGGCGCAGCTCATCGCCAGCCTGCTGTTCGGCGTCGGCGCGAGAGATCCGGCGGCACTCGTGAGCGTGTGCGTGTTCCTGCTCGCGCTCGCACTCCTGGCGTGCGCCATCCCGGCGCTTCGCGCGACCACGCTTCAACCGGCCGTCGTCCTGCGCAACGACTAGTGCGAGGGACCGGCAACCATTGGGCGGCGGCGACCGTCTGACTCTCGAGATGCTGCGCAACGGGATCGACAACCTGCGTCGGGACCTGCGCTTTGCCGTCAGGCAGCTACGCCGAAGCCCCGGCTTCACGGCGACGGCGATTTTCACGTTCGCGCTCGGGATCTGCGCCAGCGTGTCGGTGTTTTCCTTCGTCGACGCGGCCCTGATCAGGCCGCTGCCGTACCCGAACCCGTCCCGGCTGGTCGGCGTCTTCGAAAGCGTCCAGGTCTTTCCCCGCTCGAACCTGTCGTACATGGACTACCTGGACTGGAAAAGACTGAACAAGGTCTTCGCCTCGCTCTCTGCGTATCAGGGATCCGGCGTCACGCTGAGCACATCGGATGGCGCAAGGCGCGCGCCCGGGGCGCGCGTCAGCGACGATTTCTTCCGTACGCTCGGCGTTGTACCCGTGCTCGGACGTGATTTCCGCGCCGGGGAGGATTTGCCGGCCGCCGAGCGGACCGTGATTCTGAGCTACGCGGCGTGGAAGGCCCGATACGGCGGACGCGCGGACGCGCTCGGCCAGATCGTGATGCTGAATGGCGAGCCGCATGTCGTGATCGGCGTCCTCCCGCCTGACTTTCATTTCGCTCCCGTCGAACCGGCGGATTTCTGGACCACGCTTCATGCCTCGAGCGGGTGCGATCTGAGACGGGGCTGCCACAACCTCTTTGGCGTCGCGCGGCTCTCCGACGGCGTCCCCGTCGAGGCCGCTGCCGCGAACCTTGCGGCGATCGCGCGCCATCTCGAAGAGCAGTATCCAGACTCGAACCGCGGGCAAGGATCGGTGATCGTTCCACTGGCCGACGTGATCGTCGGCGACGTCCGCCGCGTCCTGTTCGTGCTCCTCGGCGGGGCCGCGCTGCTGCTGCTCATCGCGACGGTGAACGTCTCGAGCCTGCTGCTGGTGCGTTCCGAGAGCCGCAGGCGCGAGATCGCCGTCCGCCGCGCCCTCGGCGCGTCGGCCGCGCGCGTCTTCCGCCAGCTCGGCACCGAAGGCCTCCTGCTCGTGGCGCTTGGCACTGCGATCGGGGTTACAGCCGCCTCATGGACGACGAAGCTGCTGATCGGGCTGATTCCCGCAAACATCATGGCGCGCGCGCCGTACCTGCAAAACCTCGGCGTCAACCTACGGACGCTCGGCTTCGCGGCCGCGGTTGCGCTGCTCGCCGTCGTACTCTTCGCGGCGATGCCTGCGCTGCACCTTTCCCTGTCGCGCCGGCTGGAGTCGTTGACCGAGGGCAGCCGCGGGTCGGCGGGGACGACATGGCACCGCGTCGGCTCCCGGCTGGTCGTGGTGGAGCTCGTCACCGCGATGATCCTGCTCGTGGGCGGCGGCCTGCTCGGCAAGAGTCTCTATCGGCTGCTCCACGTCGACGTCGGATTCACCGCCGACGGGCTCGCGGTGATCGGCGCCGCCCTGCCGAACCGGAGCTACGGCAGCGACGCGCAACAGGCGGCCGCCGCGCGCGAAATCGTCAATCGCGCCGCGATCCTCCCGGGCGTCCGTGCCGCCGCCGTTTCGACCAAGCCGCCGCTCCAGCCTGGCAACACCACATGGATCAAAGTCGAGGGGCGCCCGTACCACGGCGAACACAACGAGGTGCACTACCGCGAGGTGAGTCCCGGCTACTTCGCGACGCTTCAGGCCCGCCTCGTGCGGGGCCGCTATTTCACGGATGCGGAAGACGCATCGAAGCCGCCCGTGGCCGTCATCAACCAGACGTTTGCCAAACAGTACTTCCCGGGTGAAGACGCCGTGGGACGGAAGCTGCTCTACGCTCCGCCGTCCACGCATCCGCCGATGGAAATCGTCGGCATCATCGCGGACGTGAAGGAGAGCGCGCTCGATGGAGCCACGCCCTCCACGATGTATACGGCCTTCGCGCAGGATCCTGCGAACGGTTTCGCGCTGGTCGTCCGGACGGCGCAGTCCGAACAGGCCCTGCTGCCCGCGCTGGCGGCGGCCCTTCACGCGATCGATCCCGGCATCTCCACGTTCGGCGCGACCACGATGAACGAGATGATCGGCGGGTCCTCCGCCGCGTACCTGCGGCGTTCGTCTGCCGCCCTGGTAGGAGCGTTCGCGGCCGCCGCGTGGCTGCTCGGCGTGATCGGGGTCTACGGCGTCATTTCGTACTCGGTCAGCCAGCGCACGCGCGAGATCGGCATCCGCATGGCGCTGGGCGCGCAGCGGACATCCGTCCATGGCCTGATCATGCGGGAAGCCGCGAAGCTCACCGCAGCCGGCGTCGTGATTGGCGTCGTCTGCGCCGGGGCGGCCGCCACGCTGATGCGTGGACTGCTGTTCGGGGTCCGCTCCTGGGACGCGCCGACGCTCGCGATTGCCGGCGCCGCGCTCGGCATGTCCGCGATCCTGGCGAGCTACGTCCCGGCGGCCCGCGCGGCCCGCCTCGATCCGGGATCCGTGCTGCGCGCCGATTGACGTCGGCGCGCCGCGAGTTCGCGGGATCTTTGCCCAGGAGCAACAGGAGCAGCGCACGCCGAATCGACAGCGGCGGCGAAGATTTCCTACAATGCCCGCGATGTTGCGACGCTGGGTTCTCGCGGCGACGTTCGCTGCCAGCGCGACGCTGGCGGCGACGCAGTCCGCCCGCCCCGGCCAGCCATCTTTTCGTACCCTGAACGATCGTTTCGCTCCGCCCGCGGTCGATTCGCTCGACGCCTGGAAGGGACGCGCCGCGTACCTTCGCGAGCACGTGCTGGCCTCCGCAGGACTCCTGCCGATGCCGGAAAAGACGCCGCTGCGGGCGGCGATTGACGGCGAGGTCAGGCATGGCGATTACGCGGTCTCGAAGGTCTTCTTCGAGAGCCTGCCAGGCTTTTTCGTGACGGGAAATCTCTATCGGCCCGCCGGCGGCGGTCCGTTTCCGGCGGTCCTCTCGCCGCACGGGCACTGGACGTATGGCCGATTCGAGAATACCGACCTCGTGTCAGGCCCGGGCCGCGCGATCAATCTCGCGCGGCAGGGCATGGTCGTTTTCACCTACGACATGATCGGGTACGGCGACAGCCGGCAGCTCACGCACGCATTCGGCGGCCGCCGGGAAAGCCTGTGGGGTCTCAGTCTCGCGGGGCTGCAGCTGTGGAACAGCATCCGCGCGCTCGATTTCCTCGACACCCTGCCGTACGTCAGGCACGACGGCTACGGCGCGACGGGCGAATCGGGCGGCGGCACGCAGACATTCCTGCTCGCGGCCGTGGATGATCGCGTTGCGGTCGCGGCGCCCGTGAACATGATCTCGCTGCACATGCAGGGCGGCTGTCTCTGCGAGAATCCTCCGGGCCTGCGTCTCGACACGACGAACGTGGAGATCGCGGCGACGATCGCGCCGCGCCCGCTCCTCATGGTGTCGGCGACGGGTGACTGGACGGCCGAGACGCTCGAGGCGGAATACCCCGCGATCCGCAGGATCTACGATCTGTTCGGCGCGGCCTCTCGCGTGAAGGCAGTCCGTGTGGACGCGCCGCACAACTACAACCGTGAGAGCCGCGAGGCGATGTATGCGTGGATGGCGCAGTGGCTGCAGCACGCCCCGGCGGACGTGAAGATCGCGGAACGGTCGTTTCACCCCGATCCGCTCCCTGCTCTGATGGTGTTCTACGGCCGTCCGATGCCGGCGGGCGCGCTCACGGCGTCGGAACTGACCGATGCGTGGATCGCCGCGGCGAAAGCCCAGCTCGCTTCGATGCCGGCCTCGACGTCAGCAGCCGCGCTGCGGCACGCGCTCGGCTTCGGCGATCTCACACTCGGGACACCGCGTCCGGCGGCGCCCGTCGCCGATCGAACCGTCCTGCTCGCCTCCGCCAATCCCGATCCAGATCTGGGCCACGCGCTTCGGCGCGCGGGGTTCATCGTCCGACCCGTCCGGTTGACGGCGTTCGACGCCGACCTGGCGGCAAAGGTCGCGCACTTCGAAACCTACAACCGGACGGCCGCGAGCCAGCACGTCGCCGACATCGTGTCCGCCGTCCGGCAGGCTCCCGGGGCGGCGGTCGTCGCCGACGGCGATGCGGCGCTGGCCGCGCTGCTCGCCGCGGCCGTGGTGCCGATCCGCCGCGCGATTCTGGACGTCGATCGATTCGACGACACGAACGATGGAGCCTTTCTCGCGCGCCTGTATATTCCCGGCCTGCGGCGCGCGGGGGATCTGCAGACCGCCGCCGGTCTCGCCGGCGCCGGCGTCATCCTCCACAACGCGGGCGATCGCTTCACGCTGACGGGCGTCCGCGTCGAGCGGCGGCGCCTCGAGCCGGGTGAGATTGTCGACGCGCTAGTTCGGCTTCGCTGACGCGGGATTGGGCGGAGCGAGCTCGCCGCCGCCTTTCGCGCAGCGAAGGCCGTCGATCGTCTCGGCGGCCCGTCGACGCGTCTCGTCGTCTATGGCGAGCGAAAGAGCGGACTCGGCGTACTTCACCGCCTCGTCATACTTCCTTGCGCGCCACAGGACGTCTGCGGCCGCCAGGCGCGGGTACGGCTCCGACGGCTCGAGCGCAATCGCGCGAAGAACCAGCCCCATGGGCTCGCCGGTTCCCAGGATGGATTTCACCTCGCCGAGAGACGCATAGGCGTCGGCGTAGCGGGTGTTCAGCGCCGTCGCCTTGGCGAAGAGCCCTTCGACACGCGTCATCGTGTCGCGATCCGCATTCTTCTGCCAGAGCAGGGAGGCAAGACGATAGTACGCGTACGCGCTCGTCGAGCCGGCGTCGACCGCGCTGGCGTACGCGGCCTTCGCCTCGTCCTTCTTGCCCGCGCGATCGAGCAGCATCGCCTCCGCGACGAAGCTTTCCGGCGCGGGTCCCGCCTTCCGCGCCTCTTCGATCGCGGCCCGGGCTTCGTCCGACCGGCCCATCGCCGCGTGGAAGAGCGCGCGCCTCGATGCGCCGTCCGCCGCACCGAGCGGCTTGACCGTAAAGCCTTCGCGCTTGACCGATACGTCGATGTTGGCCTGCCTGTAGCTGAAGAGGTTCCGACCGAGGTAGTTGAAGAACGGCTCCTCGAGGTCCTGCGGCGCGCCAAGCGCTTCGCGGAACGCCGCGTCCGGATCGGTGCCGCTCGTCACGAGTTTCGTGAACTGATCGAGCTTGCCCCAGCGGGCGCCCTTCTCGCCGAACATCAGGAAATGCACGAACGCCCACGACTCCGCGTCGAACGTCCTTTCCCCTTCGTCGCTCGTGAACTCGGGCGACGACGAGCCGACCTTGAGCAGGAGGGGCAGTCTCAGGCGCGGGACTTGAGCCAGCCGTGTGAGGTGCCACGGAATCGGCGGCCCGAGAAGCAACTTCGTATTCCGGATGATCGTGTTGCTGAGCACACCCGACAGGCCGCGGCTGAACCAGAGCGGTAATTCGTGTTCGACGCTGTGCGCGAGAATCAGCGACACGTAGGAGAAGTAGGACGTGACATACGGGTTGATCTCCGAGGTGTCCGGCGCCGGGACGTCCGTACGGATTGCGAGGTAGTTCTGATCCGGACCGCCGACCCAGACGCTCGCTGGGTGGACGCCTCCCTTGCGTTCCCAGTAAACGGGCGCGAGGGCTTTCATCGCCGTCTCGTCCTTCACCGCGAAGACCGCGAGCGGTTTGTTCAAGTCCACATGGGCCCACGGCCAGAGCGTCGCGATCGCGCTGCGGATCTGCTCCAGTTGCCAGGCGAGCGTCGTTGCGCTGCCCTGGCTCGCGTTGGACGTGACGACGAAGTGGGCGCTCCCGACTTCAATCCACTGGTCTGCCGCGCGCGCGCCAGAGGGAACGAGCATGCAGAGAAGGCCGAGGGCGGCCGTGACGGGTCGTCGAAGCATGAGAAAAAACGCCGTCGATTATACAATTCCCGCGTGCGCGGCGCCGGCCCGTAGAGCCGAAGGCGTAGCCGTCAGCGGTGCCATCTGATAGCGTTGGCCATATGGCCAACAAAGTCATCGCGGTGGTGGGTGCAACGGGATCGCAGGGCGGCGGAGTGTGCGCGGCGATCCTCAACGATCGGCAGGGCGGCTACACGTGCCGCGCGATCACCCGGGATCCGGCCAAGGACAAGGCACGGACGCTGGCGTCGCAGGGAGCGGAAGTGGTTCGCGCGGACCTCGACGATCGGGGCAGTCTGGACAAGGCGTTCGCCGGCGCGCACGGCGCGTTCTGCGTGACCAACTTCTGGGAGCATTTGTCCGCCGAAAAGGAAAAGGCGCAGGCGCGGAACCTGGCCGATGCCGCCAGGGCCGCCGGCGTCAAACACGTCATCTGGTCGACGCTCGAGGACACTCGCAAGCTGATGCCGTCTGGCGACACGAGGATGCCGATGCTCCAGGGGAAATACCGGGTCCCGCACTTCGACGGTAAGGCGGAAGCGGACAGCTATTTTCAGGGACTGCCGGTGACCTTCCTCGTGACGTCGTTCTACTGGGACAATCTCTACATGTTCGGGATGGCGCCGAAGAAAGGGGAGGACGGCACGTACAGTTGGGCGTTTCCGATGGGGAACCGCAAGCTCGCCGGGATGGCGGCGGAAGACATCGGGAAGGTCGCGTACGGCATCTTCAAAGCCGGGCAGCCGTACATTGGCAAGAGGGTCGGCATCACCGGCGAGAATCTGACGATCGATGAACTGAGCCGCAAACTCTCCAAGGGCCTCGGCATCGGACCGATCGCGTACCACGCGGTCGAGCCCGACGCCTACCGCGCCTTCGGCTTTCCGGGCGCCGACGAGATGGGCAACATGTTCCAGGTGTATCGCGACTTCGAGGACGCCGTGCTCGGCGCGCGCAGCGCGGACGTGGCGCGCTCGCTCGATCCGGAGCTGCAGACCTTCGATCAGTGGCTCGCGAAAAACAAGTCCAGGATCCCGACCTAATCAGGACTCCGGCGGCAGATCGAATGAAACGATCTGCCGCCGGAAGCCGCGGGTCTTGATCGCGCCGTAGATGACGCCGGCCGCAAGCCAGGCGCCGCCCGCGATGCGGGCGGGCCAGCGCAGGCTGATCCAGAGATACAGACAAAACAGGAACCCGCCGAGCGGAATCAGCAGATCGGCGGGACGGCGGCGCTCCCGATCGCCGCGGACCCAGTAGTGCACGAGCGCGGCGGCGTTGACGCCCATGAAGGCGATGAAGGCGCCGAAGTTCAGCATCTCCGCTCCCAGCTGGTAGCTGAGCGTCAGCCCGCCGGCGAGCGCGATCGCGCCGATCAGGAGCACGTTGTTGCGCGGGATGCTCCGCTCGTCGATCGCGCCGAAGAAGCGCCGCGGGAGCGCGTTCTGCCGCCCCATGCCGTACAGCAGCCGCGCGGCGCCGAGATGCGCCCCCGCGCCCGACCCGATGTTCGCGACGAGCAGCGTGAAATTGATCGTCATGAACAGGATCGGCCCGCCCGCCTTTCCCGCCACGTACACGAATGCCGTGTCGAGATCGGGAAATCCCTTCCAGTCGCCCCACACGAGCTGCGCCGCATAGACTTCGACCGACGCCAGCACGCCGATGATCAGACAGGTGAGCACCGTGGCGAGCAGCACGTTGCGCCGCGGATCGTGCACTTCTTCCGAGAGCGTGGAGATGCCGTCGAAACCGATATACGTCAGGCTGGCGATCGACGCGCCGGTCAGCACGGCCGGCAGCGAGAAGGTCTGCGGATCGTAGAGCGGCCGCGTCAGATCCGCCCCGTGCAGATGGAGGCCCGCGACGTAGCGGAACGCCGCGGCGAGAAAAATCACGACCACGACCGACATGGCGATCGCCAACACCTCGTTCGTCCGCGCCGACGCCTTGATGCCGCGGAGGTTCATCGCGACGAAGAGCAGCGCAAACGCGGCGACCCACGCGGGATAGGGCACCTGCGGCAGCACGTTCATCGCTGCCTTGCTGCACCAGATCGTGCAGATCGTCGGGTTGAGCACGTAGTCCATCAGCATGCTCCAGCCGGTCACGTAGCCGAGCGCTGGATGCAGCTCCTGCCCGACGTAGGTGAAGGCCGATCCTGCGCTCGGATACACCCGCGCCATGCGCCCGTAGCTGACGGCGGTCAGCAGCATGGCCACCATGCCGATGAGAATCGTCGTGAGCACGTGGCCGCGCGCTTCCTGGCTGACGACCCCGAAGATGCCCATCGGCGCGACGGGCTGGATGAGGACGATGCCGTAGAACACGAGATCCCAGAGACCGAGCGTGCGTTTCAGGTGCGGCGCGTCAGCACTCACGTTGGCCCACTCAGCTTCCGCCCGCGGCCGCGTGCGAGGCCGGAACGTTCCACCCCTCGACGATCACGCCCGACACGGGGTGCGCCCACGACGGCACGGCGACCGTGACGTCGCGCCGCTCGCCCGGCAGCAGCGAGATGTAATTGTCGTCCCAATACGCCGGCAGCACTTCGGCGCCCGCGGCGTCGACGGCTTTCAGGCGAAGCTGGAACGCAAGAGCCGATCCGGTATTCGCGATGGTGACTCGTCCGCGTGTCTCCGCGGCCGCGCCGCGCTCCGCGTTCCATTGCGTCTGCACGGTCGTCCGCGGCAGGGACGCCAGGGCGGTCAGGTCCGCGTGTCTGGTGGTGGGCGTGTAGTACCAGGTGCTCTTCTCCCACGCGAGCGTGTCTTCAACTGCGGACATCCAGTAGAAGTTGCGGCTCACGACATCGCCCCCGCCCTTCGTCACCGTCAGCGTCACGAAATAGGTGGGCGTGATGCCCGGCAGCTCGGGAATCGTCAATGCGCGGACCACGCCGTCGGGCGGGAGATCGATCGAGGCGCTCTTCGAGAACCGCTCCTTCAACCCGAAATCGAGCACGGCCGCCGCGACCTTCAAGCCCGCGGCCGCCTCCTGCGTGTCATTGACCACCACAATCGTTCGGTCGTCGTATGAGTACTGCACGTGTATGGGCTCGCACGCCGCCTTCGTCCCGAAGTATCCGCCGCCGGGACGCAGATACCAGTCGTACAGATGCCAGATGATGGACGGCCAGGCGTTGTTCAGCATCCATTGGATGACGCCGGTGGACGTGTACTTATTGCGGGCGTACGCCTCGAACATCGCGCGCTCGCCTTCGTAGGTCAGCGCCTGCGCCTTGCGCGCGTAATCCGCCGCGCTGGTCGCCGGACCGTAGCGCGCCTCCAGCGCCGCGGTGAAGGTGGTTACCGTCTTGAACTGTCCGCCGCCGGCGTGATAGTTCCAGACGCTGTCGATCGGCCACAGATGATCCGGCGTCAGCAGCGCCTGCAGGCTCTCGAGCGGCGGGACGGCAGGTCCCGGGCTGACTTCCGTCGCGAAGCCGTACGCGCCTCCGTTCTTCGTGTCGTTCAGCCAGTACGACGGCGGCACGTATTCGTAAGGGCCGCGCATCTTCACGCCGCTCGGTCCGCTCACGGGTCCCGGCGCTTCCGCCGCGCTCGACACCGTGGGCCGATCCCACTCGACGTCCTGCTCGATCTGCAGGTACTTCTGCTCGACGGCCGCGATCGGCGGCTTGTCACTGCCGTTGAGCCAGACGAAGATACTTGGATGCGTGCGCAGCCGGAGGAGCTGATCGCGCAGCGAGTCGGGCCCGACCGTGTAATTCTCGGGACTCCAGTTCCCCCACTTTTCCCATTGGTCGCAGCAGCACCATCCGGGCATCACGAGGATGCCCAGACGGTCGGTCGCGTCGTAGAAGGCGTCGGTCTCGATCTTGCCTTCCTGACGAATCGTGTTGAGCCCCATTTCGCGAACGTAGCGGAGCTGCGCCTCGAGCCGCTCGGGCGGCAGCGGCCGCTCGAAGATGTCCGACGACCAGCCCCCCCCTCTAATAAGGATCGGCCGTCCGTTGATTCGGAACAGGCGATGCCCCTTGTCGGTCAGCTCGCTCGTGACCTGGCGGATCCCGAACTGCACGGGCGCCGCGTCGGACGGCCGTCCGTCGACCTGAAGGGCAATCGCGGCGGTATAGAGCTTCGGCTCCCCCATGCGATACGGCCACCACACGCGCGGATTCGACACACGCAGTTGCGGGGCTTCGGCCGGGCCGACATGAATCGTGCGCTGCTCCTTTGCGCCCAGCGTCACGGGCACGGCGGCGACGGTGGAATCGATCTGGACGCTGAGGAGACCGCGCACTTCCGCGTCGGTCGTGTTGCGGACGTCGGCCACGATCGTGAGATCGGCGGACTCGAGCGAAGGCACTTTCAGCGTCGTCTTGACATACGGGTGGAGCAGGGCCAGCGGTCCGCTGTCCGTGAGGTACACGGGACCCCAGAGCCCCATGTTCTTGTCGGGCGGCGTCGGGTTCCAGTCGACCCAATTGATCCCGAGATCGCCGGGCGTCGGCGCGAAGACCTCGACCGCGAGCGCGTTGACCGCGCCGGGCCGCAGCACGCGGGTGACGTCGAACGCGTATCGCCGGAACGCGCCCGCCACCGTCGTCGAATTGGCGATCTGCACGCCGTTCAGCCAGATGTTCGCGCGATAGTTGATGCCGTCGAAGTGCAGCGCGACGGGGCGTCCGCGCAGCGACGCGGGCGCCGTGAATTCGTCGCGGTACCACCACGGGCGCCCGTACGGACTGTCGGACGGCATCGACAGGTTCGAAAACTGCCCGCCGACGGGGTAGTTCATGCCGGCAAGCGATCGAAAGTGCATTCCTGTGAAGATGTCCTCATCGGCCCGGCCGGCGAGCTGCGCGGCGACGACCGTCGATGGCACCGTCGCTTTGATCCAGCCGGTGACGTTGGCGCCCGGCCGCGACAGGACGCGTCCCGTCTGCGCCACCTTGGCCGACGACTGCAGCCGCCAGCCCGCCGAAAGAGGAAGCGGGTCGCCCGCCGTGAGCCGGGGCCAGCAGATCAGAAGGCCAAGGGCAGCCAGAACGCGGCAATGTCGGGTCATGGCCCGGAATCTTACTTAATTGCGCCCGGACGGATGCTTTTGTAAACTATTTTCAAAAGTATGGTCGATACGCGGGTATCCCCGGGCGCCTCCGGCTCCCATGTGGGTGGCGCCCGCCACGCCTCGCACCTCCGCGGCTTGAACCTCGACCGGGTCCTGTCCGTGGCGATGGATCGCGCCGGCACCTTCACACGCGCCGAGCTGAGCGACGCCACCGGGTTGTCGGGTCCGACGGTCGGCGGCCTCGCCGCCTACCTTATCAAAGAGGGCCTGATCGTCGACCTCGGCACCGGTCCCTCCCGGGGCGGTCGTCGTCCGTCGCTCATGAAGTTCAACCCCCATTACGGCTTCGTCGCGGGGATCGACGTCGGACCCACGCGCACGCGGCTGGCGATCGCGGATCTGCGGGCGGAGGCCATCGCGCACCGCATCATCCCGACGCCGACGACGCTGCCGCCGGAAGCGCTGCTGAGGTTTCTGGCGACGAGCCTTCGATCGCTCGCGCGCGACGAGCGGGTGCCGTACGAGCGCATTCTCGCCGTCGCGGCTGGCGCGCCCGGTCCCGTCAACCTCGAGACCGGCACGGTCGTCCTCGCGCCCAATCTGTCCGGATGGCGCGACGTGCCGGTGCGCGCGATCCTCCAGAACGCGCTCGACACCGCGGTCGTGGTCGAGAACGACGTCAACCTTGCGCTGCTCGGCGAGCGGTGGCGCGGCGCCGCGCGCGGACACGACACGTGCGCCTTCATCTTCGTCGGGACCGGGCTCGGCGCGGCGTTCCTCATCAACGGACGGCTGCACCACGGCCACCATTACATGGCGGGAGAGATCGCGGTCATGTGCATGGGCACCGAGTACGTGGACGCGGACTTCGGCTCGCGCGGGTGCCTCGAGACGCTCGCGGGGCTCGACGCGCTTCGCGCGCGCTGGCCCGACGCCGAGCGGGAGGATCCCGCGCACTGGGTGACCGATCTGATAGCCGCCGCCGATGCGGGCGACGCGACCGCGCAGCGCGCGCTGCACGATACGGCGCGCCTGATCGGCATCGCCGCCGCGAACGTCGGCACCGTCGTGGATCCGTCGATCATCGTCCTCGGCGGCGCGATGTTCGCGCAGGCCGAGCGTCTCGTCGAGCTCGTACGAACGGTCGTGCAGGGACTGGCGCGCACGTCGTTCGGCGTCGTCTTGTCCGAGCTCGGCAAGGAAGCGCCGCTGGCCGGCTGCGTGCTCGTGGCGTCCACCGAGGCGCGCGCGCAGCTCCGGCGGCGTTTCAGCCGATCGCCCGCCGCCATGGAGGCCGTCCAATGACGCATCGCCGGATTCTCGTCGCCCAGGCCGTCGCGCTGCTGCTCGCGATCCTCATCGGCGATCCGCGCGTCGCGGCGCAGCAGAAGAAGTTCCTCATCATTCACGCCGACGATCTCGGCATGTCGCACTCGGTCAACCGCGCGACCTTCGAGTCGCTGGAAAAAGGCTGGATCACCTCGTCGAGCATCCTGGTGCCGTGTCCGTGGTTTCCGGAAGTCGCCGCGTGGGCGCGCGCGCATCCGACCGCCGATCTCGGGATCCATCTCGCCGTGAACAGCGAATGGACGACGTTCCGGTGGGGTCCCGTCAGCGGCCGCGACAAGGTGCCTTCGCTGCTCGACAAGGATGGCTACCTTCCGCTGCTCGAGACCGAAGTGGTCGCCCACGCCCAGCCGGCGGACGTCGAGCGGGAGCTGCGCGCGCAGATCGACATGGCGAAGGCCGCGGGCATCCATCTGACGCATCTCGACTCGCACATGGCGACCCTTTTCCACACGCAGCCGCTGTTCGACGTCTATCGGCGGCTGGGCGCCGCCTACGATCTGCCGGTGCTGCTCGAACGCCAGGGCGCGCGCGGCGGAAACGATTCGCCCTGGAGAGTGCAGGCGCAGCAGGACGCGCTGGTCGATCGCGTCGTGTCGATCGATCCCGGCGTGCCTCCCTCGGGCTGGCTGGACGCCTACCGCGCGCTGCTCGCGCCGCTCGGCCCAGGCGTCTACCAACTGATCGTGCACCTCGGCTATGACGATGACGAGATGCGCGGCGCGACGGCGGATCATCCGGACTGGGGCGCGCGCTGGCGGCAGTCGGATTTCGACATGGTGAAGAGCCAGGCGTTCCGCGACTTCCTGCGCGAAAAGGGTTTCACGCTGGTCGGGTGGCGCGAGGTAGGGAAGATGAAGAAGCCGCCGAAGGCTGCCGTCCGCAAGCTCTTAGAGAGAACTCTCGTCGATCAAATCCGTCGATGACGCCGGCACGATCGCCAGCACGCGCAGCGGGCTGCCGCTGCCGCGCACGATCTTCAAGGGCGCCGCGATGACGATGGCGCCCGTCGGCGGCAGCCGATCCAGATTACACAGACTCGCCAGCCCGAACTTGCCGGCTCCGTGCATGATGCTGTGATTCGGAAACGGCGGATCGAAGGTCGCCGCCTGGCCGGCATCGGTGCCGATCGTCTCGACGCCGACGCCCAGGACGTCGCGCTGGTGCGCCAGCAGCCGTGAGGCCGCGGCGTCGAAGCCCGGCGAATGCGGACCGTCGTCTTTGATGTTCAGGAAGGCCTTCGGATCCGTGCGCCGGCTCCAGCCGGTCCGCAGCAGCAGCCACGCCCCCGCGGGAATCCTGCCATGCAGCGACTCCCACTGCTCGATACGCGCCGGCGTGAGCAGGAAGTCGGGATTGGCCGCGACGTCGCGCTCGGCGTCGATCACGCACGCCGGGCCGACGAAGCGGCGCGCCGGAATGGTGTCGCACGCGCTGGCGGTCAGGTCCTTCCCCGTGATCCAGTGGATCGGCGCGTCGAAGTGCGTGCCGGTGTGCTCGCCAAGATGGAGCGTGTTCCAGTACCACGCGGGTCCCCTCTCGTCGTACTCGGAGATGACGTCGATGGTCACGCCGGGGGACGAGGCGAAGATCGGCGGGAGCCGAATGACGGGCGTCGACGGACCGAGCGGCTGGGTGAGGTCGATGATCGCCAGCCGTCCGGCGGCAAGGTCGGCAAGGAGTTGCGTCAGTGTTGTCGTAGCCATCGTTGAAACTCGAAACGGTTCTCGAGCAGCGCGAGATCGGTGACGTAACCGGAGGGGCCAACGGCTTCCACCTTGGCGACGATCGTCGACAGCTCGTTCGACTGGACGGCCTCGTCGACGGCGGCGACCAACGCGCCCACCTCGCTCACGGTGCAGCTGCGCGGCACGCCGGCGGCGCGCGCAATCGCCGCCAGATCACTGCCCGTCGACGTCGCGGTCGGAAAGCCGCCGACCGAGAGCAGACTCTCGTTGTCGAACACCACGTGTACCAGGTTCTTCGGCCGGTACCGCGCCAGCGTCGTCAGGCCGCCCAGGTTCATGAGCAGCGAGCCGTCGCCGTCGAAGACGACGACCCGGCGGTCGGGCTTCGCGAGCGCGATGCCGAGCCCCATCGAGGACGCGAGGCCCATCGCATGCTGCAGGTAGAAGAAGTTCGGCCGATGGCCGATCGACTGCAGCTCGGCCGCCACGGCGCCCATGATCGTGACGACGATCGCGTCCTCCAGACGCGGATAGATCGCCTGCAGCGCATCGAGGCGCCGCATCATGCGGGCTCCTCCCACATCAGATCGCGGCAGAGGAGCAGCGCGACGGGCTTGTTCGAGGATTGCGCGAGCGTCTGTCCCTTCGCGATCCGCGACGCGACGTGCGCCTGGTCGTCGAGATACGCGAACGGAATCCGCAGCGCGCGGAGGAGATCCTCGGTCACGCCGCCGCCCTCGGTCTGCCACGGATCGCGCTCGCCGAACTCGCCGCGGTAGCTGATGAGCATCAATAGAGGAATGCGATAGAGCTGCGCGCAGGACACGATGCCGTTGATCGACGCCAGGAAGCCATGGTTCTGCATCAGCATCGCGGACTTCATCCCCGCGAGGTGCGCGCCGGCCGAGATGCCGACGCCTTCTTCCTCCTTGGCGAGGCGGACCAGCGTCATCTGCGGATCGTCTTCGGCCATGCGGATCAGGTGCACGAGCCACGTCTCCGGCAGCGCCGAGATCAGGCGAATGCCGCCGGCCTTCAGGGCGTCGTAGATCGCCCGCGAGCTTGACGTCGAGACCGGCATGCGCGAGAAGATATCGTACCCGGCGATGGACGACCCGATCTCGATTCGGCCCGCCACCGAGGCAGACGCGCGGCGTCTCGCGGAGCTGAGCGCCGTTCTCGGCTATCCCGTCGAAGCCGCCGACATGGCGGCGCGCCTGTCGCGCCTGTTGGTGTGCGACGACAACGCCGTCCTCGTCGCGGCGGCGTCAGGCCTCGTCGTCGGCTGGATCCACGGGGCGGACCACGAGCTGCTCGAGACGGGCCGCCACTGCGAGATCCTGGGACTGGTCGTGGACGCGAATCACCGCCGCGGCGGCGCCGGCCGGCGGCTCGTTGCCGCGATCGAGGCGTGGGCGGCGTCGCGCGGAATCGCGCAGATGGCCGTCCGCAGCAACGTCGTCCGCCTGGAGTCGCATCCCTTCTACGAGCGGCTGGGCTACTCCCGCGTGAAGACGCAGCACTCGTATCGGAAGTCGATCGAGCCACGTGCGACGCGGACATGAGGTCGGAGGTCGGAGGTCGGATTTACTTGCGCGCTGCCTCCTGCGCGATCTGGATTACCTGATCGGCCTTGACGCTGTCGCGGCGCGTCGTCGTGCCGTCGGGCCAGGTGACCTCGACGCTGTCCACCGTCGTCGCGCCGGCGAGGCCGAAGTGCTGGCGCATGTCGTTCTGCGAGAGGTAGCCGGTTCCGCTCTGCACCAGCCCCTTTTGCACGACGGCCCCTGACTTGACCGTCACAA
>DATJFE010000018.1:0-61503 GCA_035495955.1 Vicinamibacterales bacterium
GGAACTGAAGCCGGAACAGAAGTTCACCCAGCCGCCGCCGCGATACAGCGAAGCGACGCTGGTCAAGGCGATGGAAGAGAACGGCATCGGCCGGCCGAGCACGTATGCGTCGATCATCACCGTGATCCAGGCGCGCGACTACGTGAACAAGATCGAAGGGCGCTTCAAGCCGACGATGCTCGGCATGATGCTGGTGGAGAAGCTCCTGAGCCCGGCGTTCGACGACATCCTCGACGTCAACTACACGCGCGAGCTGGAGGAGGATCTCGACAAGATCGAGTCGGGGACGTCCGACTACGAGAAGACGCTGACCGAGTTCTACAAGAAGTTCAAGAAGGACCTGAAGCGCGCCGAAAAGGACATGCCCAACATGAAGGAAGGGTATGAGCCGGATCCGCCCGTCGCGTGCGACAAGTGCGGCAAGGCGATGGTGATCAAAGCCGGCAAGTTCGGCCTGTTCCTCGCCTGCAGCGGCTATCCCGACTGCGAGAACACCCGCGAGCTCGACGCCCCGGAGGCCGGCGCCGAGGGGGACCTCGAGGAAGCGTGCGAGAACTGCGGCAAGCCGATGGTCGTCAAGCGCGGCCGCTTCGGCCAGTTCCTCGCGTGCACCGGCTATCCCGAGTGCAAGACGACGAGAAAGATCATCGCGACCAAGCAGGGGCTCACGGCCGCGAAGCCCGACCAGATTCTCGACGAGAAGTGCCCGAAGTGCGGCTCCAATCTCGTCGTGAAGCAGGGCCGATTCGGCGAATTCACGGCGTGCACGTCGTATCCGACCTGTAAGTACGTGAAGCAGAAGTCGACCGGCGTGCTCTGTCCGAAGGACGGCGGCGACATCGTCGAACGCAAATCGCGCCGCGGGAAGGTCTTCTTCGGCTGCGCGAACTATCCCGACTGCGATTTCACGCTCTGGAATCGGCCCGTCGCGGAGAAGTGTCCGGACTGCGGCGCTCCGTTCCTCGTGGAGAAGATCACCAAGAAGCACGGGCGGCAGCTCGTTTGCCACAACGAGGAGTGTCATTACGTCCGCAGCGAAGAGCTGGCCACCGCCTAATTCCTGAATTGGTGAGTTGGTGAGTTGACGAGCGGTTGTACAATTCACCAAGCCACGAACTCACGAATTCACCAATTGCGCACGATCACCATCGTCGGCGGCGGCCTGGCCGGTTGCGAAGCCGCTTGGCAGGCGGCGTCGCGCGGGGTCTCCGTCATCCTGTACGAGATGCGACCGGTAAAGCCGACAGCGGTCCACAAGACCGGGGGCCTGGCGGAGCTGGTCTGCTCGAACTCCTTCCGCGGCGACAAGCTCGATAACGCCGTCGGCCTGTTGAAAGAAGAGATGCGGCGGCTCGGATCGCTGGTGATGCGGGCCGCGGATGAAACGCGAGTGCCTGCGGGCGCCGCCCTTGCCGTCGATCGCGATCTGTTTTCGGCGCGCGTCACCGACGCGATCGGCTCGCACCCACTGATCGGGATCCGCCGGGAAGAGGTCACCAGCATCCCGTCCGGTCCCGTCGTCGTCGCGACCGGCCCGCTGACGTCCGAGGCGCTGTCGGCCGAGATCGCCGCGCTCGTCGGCTCGCAGCACCTCTGTTTCTATGACGCGATCAGTCCCATCGTGCACGCCGAGTCGATCGATCGGACGAAGGTCTACCGAGCGTCGCGCTGGGGGCGTTCTCTTAGGGGCGACGCGAGCGGCGCGGGGCTCGGGGCCCCCGCCTGCGGCGTGGACGACGGCGAAGGCGACTACCTGAACTGTCCGTTCACGCGTGACGAGTACGAGCGCTTCTACGAGGCGCTGATGTCGGCCGAGAAAGCGGGCCTGCACGACTTCGATCGGCCGACGTTCTTCGAGGGCTGTCTGCCGATCGAAGTCATGGCGGCGCGCGGCGTGGACACGCTCCGGTTCGGACCGATGAAACCCGTCGGGCTGCGCGATCTCCGCACGGGCCACGAGCCCTATGCCGTCGTCCAGCTCCGCCAGGACAACATTGCCGGCGACCACTTCAGTCTGGTCGGCTTCCAGACGCAGATGAAGTGGGGCGAGCAGGCCCGCGTGCTGCGGATGATCCCGGGCCTCGAGAACGCGGAGTTCGTCCGCTTCGGCATGATCCATCGCAACACCTACGTCAACTCGCCGACCGTGCTGCGGGAGACGTGGCAGACCCGGCTGCGAGACGATCTCTTCTTCGCCGGACAGATGTCGGGCGTGGAAGGCTACGTCGAGTCCGCCGCTTCCGGACTGATCGCCGGCCGGAACGCCGCCGCGCTCGTGCTGGGGGAGGAGCTGTCGGCGCCGCCGCGGACGACGGCGATCGGCGCGTTGGGCTATTACGCCGCGCATGCCGATCCGAAACACTATGTGCCGTCGAACATCGCGTTCGGCCTGATGCCGCCGCTCGCTCAACGCGTCAAGAGCCGAGAGGCGAGAAACACCCTGATTGCCGCGCGTGCGCTCGAGGACCTCAACGCTTGGTTAGAGAACAGCTCAAGGCCTTTCTCGAACATCTCCGGCTGAACGAGAACGCGTCGGCGCACACCGTTCGCGCCTACGAGAGCGATCTCTCGCAGTATCTGGCCTTTCTCGCCTCGGATCTGAAATGCCGCGTGTCCGACCTGACGCCGGCGTCGCTCGATCATCTCCACGCGCGCGCGTTTCTCGGCGATCGCAACCGGCGGGGCAACTCGAAGGCGTCGGCGGCCCGGAAGTTGTCCGCCATTCGCGCGTTCGGACGATACCTGCGGCGCGAAGGCGTGCTCGACGGCGACCCGGCGGCGCTCGTCGGCACGCCGAAACGTGAGCAGCGGATCCCGAGTCATCTCGCTCTCGAGGAGATGTCGAAGCTGCTCGACGCGCCCGACACGTCCGATCCGCTCGGCCGGCGGGACAAGGCGATCCTCGAGCTGTTCTACGCGTCCGGCCTGCGCCTGAGCGAGCTCGTCGGCCTCGATCTGCCCGACGTGAACCTGTCTGGACGCGTGGTCCGGGTGCTGGGCAAAGGCCGCAAGGAGCGCATCGTGCCGTTCAACCGCTCGACGGCGGACGCGCTGCGCGCCTGGCTGGCGGATCGGGAACAGTACCTGCGTCCGATGGCACAAGACTCGCGCCAAAGGGGTCAGAGCCCAGTGGCACAGGATTCGCGCGTCAAGGGCCAGACCGCGAGTCGCCGCCGGACCCCGGGATCGGACCGCAGACGCGAGCCGCTGTTCCTGAACTACCAGGGGGGACGCCTGTCCACGCGGAGCGTGGACAAGCTCGTGAGGCGATACATGGCCGTGTTCAGCACGCGATTCGGCATCAGTCCGCACGCGCTGCGGCACTCCTTTGCCACGCACCTGCTGGAAGCGGGGGCCGATCTGCGGGCGATTCAGGAGCTGCTCGGGCACGCGCGCCTGAGCACCACGCAGCGCTACACGCACGTCAACGCGGCGCAGTTAATCGACACGTATCGGAAGGCCCATCCCAAGGCGTAGCCACGAGACGCTCCCAAGCTATTCCGAGCGCAGCGCGTCGACCGGACTGATCCGGGTTGCGCGACGAGCCGGGATCAGGCACGCCGCCACGCTGACCGCGAGGAGCACGCCGGCCGCCGCCGCGAACGTCGCGGGATCGCGCGGCGTGACGCCGACGAGCAGCTTGGTCAGCAGCCGCGACGACAGGATGGCCAGCACCGCTCCAATCGCCGTCCCCGCGACCGCCGTCACAAGGCCTTCGCTCAGCACGAGGCGGACGATGTCGGCGCGCTTGCCGCCAAGCGCCGCGCGAATGCCCAGCTCGCGCGTGCGGAGCGCGACCGAGTAGGCGACGATGCCGTAGACGCCGAGCGCGGAGAGCACGAGGGCGAGCAGCGCGAAGGCCGTCGTGAAGACCACCGGCAGCCGCGTGCTCGCGAGCGAGACGCTTAGAATCTCGTCGAGCGTGCGCGGCGCGAGCACCGGCAGCGTCGGATCCAGCGCGCGCGCTTCGCTGCGCACCGCCGGCACGAGCGCGGCCGCATCGCCCGAGGTACGTATTAACGCTTCGTACCATCGCTGCGGGGACTGCCACGCGGGCACGTAGATGGTGGCGTCGAGATCCCTCGACGCGTTCTCGCGCACGTCGGCCGCCACGCCCACCACGGTGCGCCACTCGCGCTCCGCACCGTCGAGTCGCACGCGCTCGCCGATCGGCCGTCGGCCGGGCCACGCGAGCCGCGCGAAGCGCTCGCTTACGAGGGCCACCGGCAGCGAGCCGGCGCGATCGGAGGCCTCGAACGCGCGGCCGTCGACGAGGGCGGTGCCGACCGCCGCGAGGTAGCCGTCGGACGCACGTCCGACCGTAGCCTGGATCGACGCCGAGGCACCGTCCGGTCCATGTTCGATCTGAATGGGCTCGTGGTTCCAACCATTCCACGGCGAGATGCCGATGACCCCGGCCGCCTGAACGCCGCGGACGGCGCGGATGCGCGAGAGCCAGTCGCTGAAGAACCGCACTTGAGAGTCCGGCGTGGCGTAGGAGCGCGGCAGCGCCACCGTGACGGACAGCACGTGCCGGCTGGCGTCGAAGCCGAGGCTGGTGTGCTCGAGGGCGAAGAGCGTGCGCCCCAGCAGTCCGGCTCCCACCAGCAGCAGAAGCGCGAGCGCCATCTGGCCGGCCACGAGCACGCGGCCCGCGCGCACGCTCGCCCGTCCGCCGGTGGCGCCGCGATTTCCATCAACCAGCGTTGGCGAGAGGCGGCCGCGAGCCGCGACCAGGGCCGGGATCACGCCGGCGGCGATACCAATCAGCATCGACGTCAGGCACACGAACGCGACGACCGGGCCGTCGATGGACGGTGGGGCGCCGGTCGCCGGCAGCACGAGCGCGCCGAGGCGCAGAAGCGCGGTGCGGCTCCAGTACGCGAGCAGGACGCCGATGGCGCCGCCGGCAACGCCGAGGACTGTCGTTTCCGTCACGAGCTGGCGCGCGATGCGCCACGGGCCCGCGCCGAGCGCCGCGCGGACGGCCATCTCGCGGCCGCGCGCGGTGGCGCGCGCGAGAAACAGTCCCGCGACGTTGACGCACGCCAGCGCGAGCACGAGCAGCGCCGCGCCCATCACGACGAGCAGCATCGGCCTGACGTCTCCGACGATCGCGTCCCGTATCGGCACGGCCAGCAGCGTCAGCGGAAGGGGACTCGGTGCGCCCGAGGCCGCGGCGCGTTCGCCGACGAGACGGATCTCGGATTGCGCCCGTGAGAGCGGCACGTCGTCGGCCAGACGCGCGACCGCCTGCAGGATGGGCGCATCCGCCCTGCGGTCGCCGAGGAACTGGCGCAGATCCAGCGGCGTCCAGATCTGCGGCGCACGCGCGGGCGGCGCGAAATCAGGCGCCGCGACGCCGATCACCGTCCAACGCGCATCGCCCAGCCGGATCGCGCGGCCGATGACGTCCGGGTCGCCGCCGAAGGCTTGCCGCCAGAGGCCGTGGCTCAGCACGACGACCTTCGCCGCGCCGCCATCGACGTCCCGCTCGTCGATCAGGCGGCCGAGCGCCGGACGCACGCCGAGCGTCTGAAAGAAGTTCGGCCCAACCGAGACCCCCTGCCACGACAGCGTCTCGCGATCGCCGACATAGGTGTAGCCCGCGTACCAGCCGAACGCCGCGACGGACGTCAACGATCGGCTCGAGCGCTGCAGCTGTTGGATCTCATTCGGCGAGACGAACCCGCGCGAGTCGCGGGCGCTGCTCGAGTAGAGCAGCACCAGCCGTTCCGGATCGTGGTAGGGCAGCGGATCGATCAGCACGCGCGAGACGACCGAGAAGACGGCCGCGTTGGCGCCCAGGCCGATCGCGAGCGTCGCGAGGACTGTGAGCGTGAACCACGGCGTTCGGCGCAGACCGCGCATGGCGATGCGAACGTCGTGAAGGAGCTGATCCATGTACTCTCTCCTCTCCGTATGCCGGACACGCGCGAGGTCGTGCGTCTCGAGCGCCTGACGCACGCGGTCGGGATCGCCGAAGCGCCCGCGAGCCATCCGGACGGCCTCGGCATGCGGATAGCCGCGCGACTCGTACTCGGCAATCCGCGCATCGAGATGGAAGCGCAGCTCGTCGTCCACGTCGGCGCGGACGTCCGGTTTGAAGAAGGGCAGTCGGTGCTTCCAGCCGGCCATGCCGCGGGATCAGCCGAGCGAGGGGTCCGCGCGGAGCACGCGCGTCACGGCGCTCGAGAAGCGCGTCCACGCGGAGGCTTCGCGCCGCAGGTGCGCGCGGCCGGCGGCGGTGAGCGAGTAGTAGCGGGCGCGGCGATTGTTGGTGGACACACCCCATTCCGACTCGACGAACCGTTTGTCCTCGAGCCGCCGCAACGCGGGGTACAGCGAGCCCTCCTCGATTTGGAGCACGTCGCCTGTCGTCTCTTCGATCCAGCGGGCGATGCCGTAGCCGTGCGTCGAGTCGGCGAGCAGCGCCTTGAGAATCAGGATTTGAAGCGTGCCCTGGAGCAGATCTGCGGAGCTGATTGCCATGATTCCCCTGCCACGTCTATGGGAGAGGATAGCACAACTCGCCGCGGGCGCACCATTCAATAATGGAGGGGACTATTTTTGTAGTTCGCTGACGTACCACTCGCCGTGCGGCGACCACTGGTGGCAGTGCAGGCAGACGGTTTCCGTCCACTGTTTGCTGCACGCGGGGCAGCAGCCGCGAGTCTCGAACGTGTTCCACACGTGGCCGCATCCCGGCTCACAGAGCCAGCGATCGGATTTCGCCGGCTCCCAGGCGCACTTGGGGCAGCGGATCTTCCCGCCCTCGTGCGCCCTGACGGCAGGATCCTTCTTTGTGATCACGAGACCGACGATCATGGACTGTAAAGGCGTCGTCGAGACCGAACGTCTCCGGGTCCTCTGCGTGCTTCGCGCGATTGCGTACGTGACTGCCGCTGCGACCTCGGGGACTACGCCACGTCGACCATGCGGCGTCCGCGCGGGTATTCGATCGCGAGGGTCTTGATCTTGTAGTTCATCACGCGCGGGCTGATGGACAGCAGCTCCGCGGCGTCCTTCTGCACCCAGTTCGACATCTTCAGCGCCTCGATCAGCGCCTGGCGCTCGATTTCTTCGAGCGCGATGCCGGTGGGCGGAATCTTGACGACGGGGCTGCCGTCGCTGGACGGCGTCGAGGTCGAGAGCTCGCCGAGCCGCAGGTCGGCGCTGCTCACCTGCGGGCCCTCCGAGAGGAGCACGGCGCGCTCGATCGAGTTCTCGAGCTCCCGGATGTTGCCCGGCCAGTTGTAGCGCATCAGGAGCTTCAGGGCATCGGGCGAGAGGCCGTCCACGCGCTTCTTCAGCTCGCCCGCGAAGCGGCGCAGGAAGAACGTGGCGAGCGCGCCGATGTCGTCCTTGCGCTCCCGCAGCGGCGGCATGTCGATCGAGACGACGTTCAGCCGGTAGTAGAGATCCTCGCGGAACTGGCCGTTGGCGACCATCTGCGGCAGATTGCGGTTGGTCGCCGCGATGACGCGGACGTCGGTACGCAGCGTCCGCGTGCCGCCGAGTCGCTCGAACTCGTGCTCCTGCAGGACGCGTAGGATCTTCGCCTGCGTGTTCGCGCTCATGTCGCCGACTTCGTCGAGGAACAGGGTCCCGCCGTCGGCCTGCTCGAAGCGGCCGACACGCTGTTTGTCGGCGCCCGTGAACGCGCCCTTCTCGTGTCCGAAGAGCTCCGATTCGAGCAGGTTCTCCTGGAGCGCCGCGCAGTTCACTTTCACGAAGTTGCGCGTGGTCCGCAGCGAGTTGTGGTGGATCGCGCCGGCGATGAGCTCCTTGCCGGTGCCCGTCTCGCCGCGAATCAGGCAGGTCGTGTTGCTCTTGGCGACCTTCTTCACGACCGCGAGGACGGACTGCAGCGCGCCGCTGGCGCCGACGATGCGGTCGAAGTCATAGATGTCCTGCTGCGTGTGCCGCAGATACTCGATCTCGTGCTTGAGGCGGCGGTGCTCGAGGGCCTTCTCGACCTTCAGCTCCATCTCCTCGATCTCGAAGGGCTTCTGCACGTAGTCGAACGCGCCGATCTTCATCGCCTCGACTGCGGTGTGGACGGATCCGAACGCGGTCATCAGGATCACGGCGGTCGTCGGGTGCAGCGCCTTGGCGGTCCGCAGCACGTCCATGCCGTCGCTGCCGCCCATCTTCAGATCGCTGAGGATGACGTCGTACTGGCCCTCGTGGAGCTTTTCAATCGCGGCGTTGCCGTTCGGCGCCTCGTCCACGTCGTGGTGCGCATCGGACAACGCGCGCACGATCCCCCGCCGGAGGGAATCGTGATCGTCTGCAACAAGGATCCGTCCCATAGCGTCCTCTTTTATTGACCGAACAACTGCTGCTGGCTGCGTACCGGAAGCGTGACGCGGAACACGGTGCCGCCGCCCGCGCGGGCGCCGACGTCGATCCGGCCGTCGTGCGCGTCGACGATCTTGCGGACGATCGCCAGGCCGAGCCCCGAGCCCTGCGGCTTGGTGGTGAAGAACGGACTGAAAATCCGATCCATCACGTCGATCGGGACGCCCGGTCCGTTGTCCGACACCGAGACGACGATCGTCGGTCCCATCGCGTGCTCCATGCCGGGGCCGCCTTCCTCGTCGCCGTCGATCGCCGCCGCGGTGATCTCCACCGCGCCGGTTCCGTTCATCGCCTCGAACGCATTCGTCAGCAGGTTCGTGAAAATCTGTCGCAGCTGGTGCGGATCGCCCTGGATCGGCCGCAGCGATTCGGACAGCTCGACGTTCACCGTCACGGCGCCCCGCCGCTCGTGGTTCTCGGCCATCGCCATCGCGTCGCGAATGACGTCGGGCAGCGACACGTTCTCGACTTCCAGGCGGATCGGCCGGACGAAGGCCAGCACTTCCTGGACGATGACGTTCGCCATCTTCGCTTCCTTGATGATGTCGGCGAGGATGGTCTGGGCGTCGGGCTTGTCCGTGAGGCGCCGCTTGAGCAGCCCCGCCATCACTTCGATGCCGGCCAGCGGATTCTTTACTTCGTGCGCGATGGCGGCGGCCATCTCGCCCAGCGCCGCGAGGCGATCCCGCAGCCGCTCGCGCTCCTCGAGCTGTTCGACGCGCGTCAGATCCTTGAAGAACAGCGTGGCGCCGACGTCGCGCCCGCGGGCGTCCTTGACCAGCGACAGCGTGTAGCCGATCACCTTGCCCGTCTTCTTGAGCCGGACCTCGGCCCGGTTGGGCAGGTGCGACAGCTCGAACGCCCCCGCCACGATCCGCAGGACTTCCGGCACGTCCTTCAGGACGTCCGCAAACGGCCGGCCGATATCGGCCGGGCGTGCCTTCAGCCCGAGCACCCGGTAGGCGATATCGTTCATCACCGCGACGCGGCCGTCGCGGGTAATGGCGACGACGCCGTTGCGGAGATTCCACACCATGTCCCTGTAGAAGCCGTCCGGGACGACCTCCGACGAGGGTTTGGCGGGCACGGGCAATCGCTGGCGCGGGGGCTTCGCCATGTCGGATGACAACATTGTAATGATGCCGAGGGGGCAAACGGTGTGCCCTTGAGAAGGTCCAATATTTCTAGGACTTACGGGAGGTCCCTTACGGCTAGCCCAACAAAAAAGGTCACAAATTACACTTTTGTCTGTGTCTGCAGCGCCTCCCACTGATTCATCAGATCCCCGACTTCCCACATGAGCGCCTGGTGCCGGTCGAGAATCGGCTTGGCGGCGTCATGGTTTTCGTAGAAACCGGCCGCGGACATGATTTGCTCGACGTCCTTGATCGCCGCCTCCGCCTTGGCGATCCGGGCCTCCAAATCGGCGATCCGCCGCTGGCGGGCGTCGGCCTCCTTGCGAGCCTTCCGCGTCTCGGCGTTCTGCCGTTTCTTGTCCTCGTACGAGGGCACTTCCCCCTTCGGGGTCGGATCTTGATTTTTGACAGCCGCAGTTCTTGCCACCGTCGACGGCTTGGCCCGCTCCCCAGAACGCAGCGTCGAAAATCCAGATCCGACCCCACTGTCCTCTTGGGGAGACGCGGTGCGGTGCGTCTTGCTCCAGAGATACTCCTCGTAGGTCCCCGGATAGACGACCGCCTCGCCGCGGCCGATGTCAATCACCTTGGTCGCCAGCTTGTCGACGAAGTACCGATCGTGCGACACGAAGATCAGCGTGCCGCCGAAGTCTTCGAGCGCCTCGAGCAGGACGTCCTTGGAGTCGAGATCGAGATGGTTGGTCGGCTCGTCGAGCAGCAGCGCGTTGGCCGGACGCAGCAGCATCCGCGCGACGGCGAGTCGCGTCCGCTCGCCGCCCGACAGCACGCGCACGGGCTTTTCGATGTCGTCGCCCGAGAACAGAAATCCGCCCAGGATCGTCCGGATGTGCGGGACCATGTGGATCGGCGAATCGCCCGCGAGCGTCTGATAGACCGTCAACGCCGGATCGAGCGTCGCGGCTTCGTCCTGCGCGAAGTACTGCATCACGACCTGGTGTCCTTCCGTGCGCGTGCCCGCGTCGGGCGCCTCCACTCCGGAGAGCATCCGCATCAGCGTCGATTTGCCGGCGCCGTTGGGCCCGATGAGCGCGATCCGATCGCCGCGCTCGATGTGCAGGCTGACATCGCGGAACACCTGCGTCTTCTCGTAGGCCTTGCGGACGTGCTTCAGCTCCAACACCATCCGTCCGCTCTTCTGACACGACGGAAAGTGGAACCGCACGCGCTTCCGCTCCGGCGGGATCTCGATCGGGACGATCTTGTCGAGCATCTTGATCCGGCTCTGCACCTGCGCCGCCTTGGTCGCCTGGTAGCGGAACCGGTTGATGAACGCTTGCATCCGCTCGATCTCGTCGTCCTGCTCCTTCTTCATCTGGCGGAGCCGCTCCATGCGCGCGTCGCGCTCAGCGATGTAGGCGGAGTAGTTCCCGACGTAGTCGGTGAGCGTGCGCATCCCGATCTCGGTGATGCGCGTGACGGTCGCGTCGAGGAAGAAGCGATCGTGCGAGACGAGGATGACGGCGTGGGGATACGCCGAGAGGTACTCCTCGAGCCAGTTGCGCGCGTCGAGATCGAGATGGTTGGTCGGCTCGTCGAGCAGCAGCAGGCCAGGCCGGCCGAGCAGCAGCCGCGCGAGCGCGATCCGCATCTGCCAGCCGCCCGAGAACGCGCCCGTCGGCGTGTCGAGATCGGCCTCGGAGAAACCCAGGCCGCGCAGGACGGTCGTCACCTTCAGATCGATGCTGTATCCCTCGCTCCGGCGGAAAGCCTCCTGCAGGTCGGAGTATCGCGTCAGCATCGCTTCGTGCTCTTCGTGCGACGCCTGGTCGTCGCCGAGCCGATCCTCGAGCGACGCGATCTCGGCCTTCATGTCGAGCAGCGGCTTGAACGCGAGGCTCGCTTCTTCGCGGAGCGTCCGTCCGCTGTGGACGAGGCCGTCCTGCGGCAGATAGCCGATCGTCAACCCCGCGGGCTTCACGATGGTCCCGCCGTCGGGCTCGTCGAGTCCCGCGAGCATCTTCAGGAGCGTCGTCTTGCCCGCGCCGTTGGGCCCGCTGAGCCCGACGCGCTCGCGATCGTCGATCTGCCACGTCACGGCGTCGAGGAGCGCGCGGTCGCCGAACGATTTTGATATCTGGGAGAGCTGGATCACGCTCGGATTTGGAAATGTGGAAACGTGGGAATTTGGAAATCTGAATTCGGAACCAAGATTTTCAAATTACCAGATTTCCAAATTTCCAAATACCTTTATTCTCCCAGCGCTTTGGACGCGGCGGCGAGGACGCGCGGGACGCGGAATGGCTTGGTAAGATACCCGGACACACCCAGATTGACGGCTTCGATGGCGCTCGCCTCGTTCGAGAATCCGGTAATGATGATCACCGGAAGATCGGATTTCAGCCGGCGCGCCTCGCGGATGACGGTGAGGCCGTCCACGCCAGGCATCCTCAAGTCCGTAATCAGCAGATCGTACTGAATGACGCGGAGGCGCTCCAGCGCGGTGCGGCCGTCGGGCGCCATGTCGACGTCGTACTCGGCCAGCGCGAGCGTCTTCGACAGCAGATCGCGAATCGTCGCTTCGTCGTCGACGACCAGCACGCGCGGGCGCGTGCCCGGGGCGGACGGGATGGGCCGCGCCGTGCCCTGGGCCGCGCCGCGGGAGCCGCGTGGGCGCTGCGTCTCCAGCCAGGCGTCGATGTCCCTCCGGCGGAATCGCCACTGACGCCCCACCCGCACAGCCGGGATCTTGCCCGCCTTGATCAGTCGGTACACGGTACGCAGATTCACCTGCAGGTACTCGAGCACCTCTTCGGTGGTGAGAAAGCTCTCGTCGATCATTGGGTGGGGGAGCCCGCATTCACTTTATCACCAACGGATGGGGGCGCGGCCGGCAGCTCGATCTGAAAAACGGCGCCGCCGTCGGCGGCGTTCGCCGCCGCGATCGTGCCGCCATGTTCCTGCACGATTCCGTACGTGATGGCCAGGCCGAGTCCCGCGCCGCGGCCGACTTCCTTCGTCGTGAAGAACGGATCGAAGATTCTCGGCAGCGCGTCGGACGGAATGCCGGCTCCCGTGTCGCGAATGGTGATCGTCACGCGCTTGTGCGGACGGCGGCTCTTCGTGCTGATCTCGATCCGGCGCAGCGGCGCGCGCGGCCCGATCGCGTGCTCCGCGTTGATCAGGATGTTGAGAAACGCCTGCTGCAGGTGGAGCGGATCGCACAGCACGGGAGGGAGTCTCTTCCCCTGCTTCCGGACGATCTTGATGCCGGCGTGCTGCAGGTTCACGGTGCGGCTCGCCAGGGCGCGCGTGAGGATGCGATCGATCTGCATGCGCTGCCGCGCGATCTTCCTGGTTCCCGTGAAGACGAGCAGGTTCTTGACGATCTTCGCCGCGCGATCGGCTTCCTGGAAGATCTGTTTCAGCTCGCGGCGGACGGGCCTGGCGGCCTCCGTCATTTCGATCAGCAGCTCGAGGTGCCCCAGCACGCCCTGGAGCGGATTGTTCATCTCGTGCGCGATGCCGGCCACGAACTGGCCGAGCGACGCGAGCTTCTCCGACTGCGCGAGCCGCTCGCGCAGCGCGGCGCGCTCGGCCTCGAGCCGTGTCTGACGCGTGATGTCGCGCGCGACGAGCACGCGCCCGAGCGTCTGTCCGTCCTGGCTCGTGAGCGGCGTCGCGGTGAGCACGAACGTGCCGTCGAGCTGCGCATCGTCCACGCGCCGCTGGACGGCCGGCACGACACCCTGCCAGGTATCGGCCGCCTCGACGTACGCGAAGGTCTCGGGGCCGACGAGCTCCCGCAGCGGCCGGCGCATCATCTCGGTGCGCTTCAGGCCGACGCGCGCCGCGAAGGCTTCATTGGTCTGGACGATGCGCAGCTCCCGATCCACGACGACGACGAGATCGATGAGCGAGTTGAAAGTGTCTTCCAGGAGCCGGCGCTGCCGGAGGATGTCGTCGAGCAATAGAACGTTCTCGATGCCGACCGAGAGCTGCCGCGCGAGCTCGCGCGCGAATTCGAGGAACGCTGCTCCCTCGAACGCGACCGCTTTCGCGCGGCCGCGTCTCTTCGGTGTGCCGCGCGCCGTCTTCCGGGCCGGCGGCCCTTTCTCGATGACGAGAGTGCCGAGCGCCCGCCGCCAGCCGCGGAGCGGCGCCACGAGATGCGCGCCGCGCATCCTGGCCCGATCGAGCCGGAGCCCCGCGGCCGCGTAATGAGACGTGTCGTCGATCGGGACGACCGCTCCCGTCCCGCTGTCGGCCGACGTCGCGGCGAGCACGAGCCGGCGGTTGCGCCGGTCGTGCAGCCAGATCTCAACCATCCGGGCGCCCGCAAGGTCGCGGATCGCCGGCGTCAGCGATTCGAGGGCCGCCGTCAGTCCGAGGCTCGTCGAGATGCCGCGGGAAAAGGCCAGCAGCAGCTCGCGCAGCCGTTTATGGACCCGGACCTCGCGTTCGAGGCGCGTCCGGTCCTCGGACGGGTCTAGAATCATAAAGGCTTTCGGCGCTGGGCTTTAGGCTTTTGGGCTTGGGCGTTGGGCTTTCGGCTCTGGGCGCCCTCGGCCCAAAGCCTGGTAGAGCCTAAAGCCAAAGGCCCAAAGCCGAAAGCCCAAAGCCGAAAGCCAAAAGCCCAGGGCCAAAGTCTAATTCAGCAAGAAGTGAGCTCCTTCGGGATGGCGTCGACCGACGAGGAACTGGTCGCCCGCTCCATGGGCGGCGATCTGGACAGCTTCAACCAGCTCGTGCTGCGCTGGGAGCGCCCTATCTACGCCCTCGCGTATCGGGTCATCGGCCGCGAGGAGGACGCCCGCGACGTCTGCCAGGAAACGTTTCTCCGGGCGTTCCGCGCCTTGAGCGGTTTCAAGGGCCAGGCAAAATTCTCGTCCTGGCTGTACCGCATCACGCTGAACCTGTGCCGCGACTGGATCCGGCGCGAGCGCCGGCAGCCGATCGCGCAGGCGCCCGAAGGCGTGGATCTGATCGACCTGGCCTCGGAATCGACGCCGTCCGAGTCGATCGAGGATCTCGTCGCGCGGAAGGAGATCGGTCAGGCGGTCGCCAGAGCGATGGCGGAGCTGCCCGAGGAGCAGCGCACGGCGATCATCCTGAAGGAATACCACGGCCTGACGTTTCAGGAGATCGCGGACATGCAGGACTGTCCGCTCAGCACGGTGAAGACGCGGCTGTACCAGGGCCTGACGGTCCTCAGGCGACAGCTCGAGCGCGACAAACCGGGGTTCATGGACCCCGTTAGAAGAAGACATCATGTGTAACCACGAACTGCTCGTTTCCTATCTCTACGATGACCTCAGCGACCGCGACCGCGCCGCGATCGAATTGCATCTTCGCGGCTGCGCGGCATGCCGCGAGGAGCTCGAGGCGCTGCGCAGCGTGCGCGTGGATCTGTCGACCTGGGCGCCTCCGCTCCCCGAGCTGGGCTTCCGCATCGTCCGCAAGCAGCCCGCGCGTGAAGCGTGGCGCGCCTGGTGGACGCCGGCCGCGGGGCTTGCCGCGGCGGCGGTGCTGGTGCTCGCGGCCGCGGCGTCGATCGC
The DNA here is from genome assembly GCA_035495955.1 of Vicinamibacterales bacterium. Taxonomy (GTDB): domain Bacteria; phylum Acidobacteriota; class Vicinamibacteria; order Vicinamibacterales; family 2-12-FULL-66-21; genus JAICSD01. The sequence continues at coordinate 15,017 of DATJFE010000018.1, forward strand.
CCACATCGAAGTGCGCCGCGGTCCCGACGGCATGACGATCCGTACCGGCTGGTCCGCCGCCCCGGCTCGATCGGATGGGAGCCTCGCCGAAACAGGCTCGAGCGTCGCTCGCGACGTGCATCTCTCGTCGGCGCCCGCGATCGATGCCGATACCGCGAAGGAAATCCTGCGCCGCGTCGACGCGCTCGAGGCGTCGATGCGCGGGGTGTCCGCCGTCCGCAACGCCTCGACCCTGAGCGCGCGATCGGCCGACGCCGAGATCATCCGTCGCGTGCGCGAGATGCTCTCGCAGAGCGAGACGAAGCAGGAAGGGGAGCTGGCGCTGCGGCTCGCGCAGGTGATCCGCGACGTCAACGCGCAGCGCAACGCCGATCTCGCGCGCATCCAGCAGGGACTCGGCCGCATCGATGCGATCACGACGGCGGAGGCCGCGGCGCACCGCGATCTGGCGAACTACGTGTTCACGGCGGCGGGGAAGCAGAAGTAATGGCGACATTGGACAGAGGTGAAATCGTGAAGGCGATCTTTTTCGTGGCCGCGGGCATATCGGCCGCGTGCGCCACGGCCCACGCGCAGACAGCGGCGCCATCACAGCCCCCGGCGCAGACCGCCGCGGCGCCGGCCGCGGCCGCAACACCGACCCCGGAAGCGCGGCGGCGCGATATCAAGTACATGGAAGGGATCCTGGCCCAGGCCGTCAGGGCCGGCGCGGCGGAGCTCGGTCAGCGTATGCAGATCGCCGAGCCGGGCAGCGTCATCGTCACGGGAACAGCCCGCGCCAGGGGCATCGCGCTCGACGGTTACGGCGTGTTCTTCGACGTCGACGTTCCGATGATGAAGCAGAGCGTGATCTGGACGACGCGGCAGTTGATCCAGCAGGATCTGCGCGACAAGATTCAAGCGCTGCATCAGATCATCGCGCGCACGAACGACCCCGACGATCTGCGCCGCGCGCAGGCGCAGCAGCGATTCTTCATGAACCAGCTCAATAGCGTGACGGCGGGGTCGGCGCCGAGGACGCTCTCGACGGAGAACAGCGCGGCCGGGACGGCGACCGCGTCGCCCGTGGCCAACGGGGCCGTGCCGCCGCCGGGAGTCGCGGCCGCTGCCACGGTCAGCGAGTCGATGACGCCGGCGGCGACGCTCGATCCGAACGAGCTGTATACCGACGCCGTGAAGCGCTCGCTCATCGACGCGATGCTGAACTACAGCGTCGCGCTGAAGCTGGCCGACGACGAGTGGCTGACCGTGGCGGCGCGCGACAACGAAGGCCCGCTCACGCCGGGAGCGATCGACGACGCGTCGACCATCGTGATCCGCGTGAAAGGCGCCGACCTGGCGGCCTTCCACGGCAATAGGCTCACCCGGGAAGAAGTGCTCAAGAAGGTGGAGATCCGAGAGTTCTGAAGCATTAGAATCGGCCCATGCGTATTGCCGCACCGGCCGCCGCCGTCGGGTTCGCCTGCCTCGTGTCAGCGGGCTGCGGGAAACCCGTCGATCTCAAACAGGCTCTTCAGGTCACCGACCTCACCGGTGGCTATCACGATGCCGGGATCGTCGACGGGCGGAACAAGATCGTCCCGAGCATCACGCTGCGGCTGAAGAAATCCACGGACGCCAGCCTGCGTCCGCTCTCCCTCAACGTCGTCTTCAAGAAGCTGCCGGCGAAAGGCGTGACGCCGTCGCCGGGGACGTCGGGCGAAGAAGACTGGGATGAGGTGTTCCTGCAGGCCGTTACGTTCGAGGGGAATGAGACCGCGCCGCTCACGGTCCGGCCCAACGCCGGCTACACGGGCGACCCGCCGCAGTCGCGCGCCGACATCCTGAACCATACGCAATTCCGCGACGTCCGCGTCCACGTCTTCGCGAAGCACAGCTCTTCGCAGTGGGTGGAGATCGCCCAGTACGACCTTCCGCGGCAGCTCCTGACCCAGTAGGCCTGGGTGTCGCTTTCTCCACTTGACTCGGGACTCCAGCGGAAGCTGGGGCCGCTCGACGCGGCCGCCATCGTCATCTCCAACGTGATCGGCGGCGGCATCTTCTTCGTTCCCGTTATCGTGGCGCAGCTCGTGCCGCACCCGGCGGCGATGCTCTCGGTCTGGATTGCGGGCGGGGCGCTGTCTTTTGCGGGCGCGATGGCGTACGCGGAGCTGGCCGCCGTGCGGCCCCACGCCGGCGGCGAGTACGTCTATCTACGCGACGGATACGGCCCGCTCGCGGCGTTCCTGACCGGATGGACGTCGTTCATCGCGGGCTTCTCCGGGGCGATCGCGGCGAGCGCGGCGGCGCTTGCCGGCTATGTCGGGCGCTTCGTTCCGATCGGGCCGGCGGGACGATCGATCGTCGCGCTGTCGGCGATCGCCGCGCTGACGCTGGTCCACGTGCGGGGGCTCGGTCCGGGGCGGCTCGTCCAGAACGTGCTCGCGGTGCTGAAGGTCAGCGGCATCGTGCTGCTCGTCGCGGCGGGATGCGCGATCGGCGGCGGCCACGCCGCCAACTTCTCGAGCGGCGGCCGCGCCGCGGCCGCGTCCTGGTTTCTTGCGCTCGTGCCCGTGATGTTCAGCTACTCGGGATGGAACGCCGCTGCGTACGTCGCGGAAGAAGTGCGCGATCCCGGACGCAACGTGCCGCTCGCGCTCGCGATCGGGACCGTGGCGGTCATCGTGCTCTACGTCGCGCTCAACGCGCTGTACATCTTCGCGCTGCCGGTCGATCGTCTGGCGGCGCTGCCGGCCGGCCGGCTGATGGACACGGTCGCGGAGCAGTTGTTCGGCCATGCCGTCGGCGATCTGCTGGCCGTGTTCACGATCGTCAGCATCACGGCCAGCATCAGCGCGATGATCCTCGCCGGGCCGCGCGTGTATTTCGCCATGGCGCGCGACGGCATCTTCGTCCGCGCGGCGGCACGCGTGCACCCGCGCTTTCGTACACCCGCCGCGTCCATTGTCGCGCAGGGCATCTGGAGCGGTGTGCTCGTGCTCTCGGGCACGCTGTCGCAGCTCGTCACGTACACGGGGTTTGCCGTGGTGCTGTTCGCCGGGATTGCGGTCAGCGCGGTGTTCGTGCTGCGCCGGCGTGACCTGGCCGAAGCGGCGGAGCCGCGAAGGCGGGCCTTCTCCGCGCTGGGCTATCCGTGGGCGCCGGCGGTTTTCGTCGTCGCCAGCGCGATGATGGTCGCGAACGAGCTCTGGAGGAACCCGCGTCCGACGCTTGCCGGACTCGCGCTCATCGCGGCGGGCGTGCCGGTGTACTACGCGATCCGGCGAGCGCCGCCAGCGTGAGAATCGCGAGCGCGCCGTCGCTGGCCGCGAAGAGCAGGAACGACGTTGGCGAATGCCGGAGGAAATAGTCGAGGAGAAACGTCAGCGCGCCCGCGCCTTTGAGCCCGGGACCCATGACCCACAGATACCATCGCGCGCGGTCGGGATATCGGTACGGCCAGTAGTAGCCCGCGCCGACGGCGAGCAGGAAAAGCGCGTTGAGGTCGGAGAAGATCGGCGGCTGCGCCGGCGCGACGCCGAAGAGCGCCGCAAAGCGATCGGCGGCGAGCAAAAGAAAAAGGCCGACCGCCGCGTCGTAGATGCCCGAAATCGCGGCGATCGGCCTAATCAATTACGAACTACCAGCGCCGAACTTCCAGATTTCCAATCTCCAAATTTCCAAATTACTGAAGTTTCTTCAGATCCCCGGCGAAGGTAATCGTCTGCTCGGGCGTGATGAGCACGTCGAACTCCGCCGTCTCGTAGCCCTCGGCCTTGATCTCGACCTTGTGGCTGCCGGTGTTCAGGGTGAGCTTCTGGAACGCGCCGTCGAATTGATCGACGTTGCCCACGAAATAGCCGTCGACGTAGACCTTCGCGGTCCGCGGCTTCACCTTCAGCTTCAGCGCGCCCTGATCGTGGCTGTTGTAAATCCGGTTCGAATAGCTGCCGTAGCCGGCGCCGTAGTCATACGGATCCATCGGATCGCCGTAGAACGCATACGGATTCCAGCCGAACGGCGACAGACCGTAGCCCATGCCGAAGCCGTAGGGCACGTAGTACGGCGAGAAGTACGAGCCGTAATAACCGTAGCCATAACCGAACCCATACCCGAATGGATCGTAGTAATAGCCGTCGTAGCCGCGGCCGCGGAACGCGCCGCCGCTGCGATCGGGCGGAACGGTCCGGGTGACGGCGGTCCCGGTGACTGGGCGGTCGCCCCGCGGGCGGCCCCACGTCGGCACTTCACGATTCGTGGTCGCGTTGTTCGTGCCGCTTTCCGCGCGCGGCGTCGTTGCCCTCGCGCGGCTCTCGCCGTCGCTGCCGCGAGGCCGTCCGCCGTCGTTTGATGCCGCGGCGCCGCGCGGGGTCGCCGTACCTCGGTTCTCGCCGCTGCCTCGATTGGACGAGCCGCTGGACGAACCCGAGGAACGCGGCGATGCCTGCTGGCCGCTCGACGCGGTGTGCGTCCGGGCGCCGTCACTCTGATAGTTGAGGCGATGCTGCGGAGCGGCCATCGCGAAGCCGCGATCGCTCACGGCAATCGATGGAGACGACGCCGCGCCGAAGGACGGAGAGTTGAAGCCGCCGCCGCTCGACGCCGAGCCGCCGCCGCTGCCCGCAAGGTTTCCGCCGCCAGCGTTATTGCTCGTGCCGGCGTTCGTCGCGGCGCCGCCGCCGCCGCCCCGGTCCGAGCCTCCCCCGGGAGCGCCGCCGCCGCCCTTCGGGTCCTGCGCGAACGCGGGTCCGGCCGCCAGCGCCAGTCCAGCCACGACGATTGCGACTTTGAGATTGACCAGCTTCATAAGGCGCTCCTTCGCGCAGTGAGATCTGCCCCTACCTATCCTGATTCTGCAACAGATCTGCCACAAATGAACCATGGAAATCGCGCCTTTTTCGGAAGCTGACGGCCCCCGCGTCCTGTCCAGGTATCAGGTCTCGTCCCCTCTGATAGACTCGGGTTCTGGCCCTTCTGCGTATGTTTCAGGCAACTACGGTCCTCGCCGTCCGGCACAACGGCCAGACGGTCATGGCGAGCGACGGGCAGGTCACCTTCGGCGAGACCGTCTTCAAACAGCGCGCCCGCAAGATTCGGCGCCTGTACAACGATCGGGTCCTGGCCGGCTTTGCCGGGTCGGCCGCCGACTCATTTGCGCTGTTCGCCCGCTTCGAGGCGAAGCTCGAACAGTATCGCGGCAACCTCGAGCGCTCCGCGGTCGAGCTCGCGAAGGACTGGCGCACCGATCGCGCACTCAGGCGCCTGGAAGCCATGCTCGTCGTCATGGACGGGCAGGCCACCTACCTCCTCTCCGGCAACGGCGATCTCATCGAGCCCGACGATGGAATCGTCGCGATTGGATCGGGAGGCGCGTACGCGATGGCCGCCGCCAAGGCGCTCGCGCTGCACACGGCGTTGGACGCGCGCGGGATCGCGGAACAGGCCATGCACATTGCCGCGGCGATCTGTATTTACTCGAACGACAACCTGACCGTCGAAGTTCTGTAAGCCGCACGAGATGCCGATTTATTTGCCGGAAACCACCACATCCACGATCCAGTCGCTGACGCCTCGCCAGATCGTCGCCGAGCTCGACAAGTACGTCGTCGGCCAGCATCAGGCGAAGCGCGCGGTCGCGATTGCGCTCCGCAACCGCATGCGGCGGAGGAAACTCCCCGCGGAGATGGCCGAAGAGGTCGCGCCGAAGAACATCCTCATGATCGGTCCGACCGGCGTAGGCAAGACCGAGATCGCGCGGCGTCTCGCGAGGCTGGCGCAGTCCCCGTTCCTGAAGGTCGAGGCGTCCAAATTCACCGAAGTCGGGTATGTCGGGCGCGACGTCGAGTCGATGATCCGCGACCTGACGGAGATCGCGGTGGATCTGGTGCGTGAAGAGCGGACGGCCGAGGTGCGGGAGAAGGCGAAACACGCGGCGGAGGAGCGCCTGCTCGATCTGCTGCTGCCGCCGCTCCCTCCGTCTTCGGACTATGACGAGCAGGCGTCGTCGATCCGCGAGCAGGCGCAGCGCACGCGCGAGAAGCTGCGCGAGCAGTTGCGCGACGGGCGCCTCGATCACAAGCAGGTCGAGATCGACGTCCGGGAAAAATCGTTCCCCTCGTTCGAGATCATCGCCGGATCTTCCGTCGAGGAAGTGGACATCAACGTCAAGGACATGCTGCCGGGACTCTTCCAGGGGCGCACGCGGAAGCGGCGCGTCCCGGTGCCGGAAGCGCTCGACGCGCTGCGGCAGGAAGAGGAGCAGAAGCTGGTCGACATGGACAGCGTCGCGCGCGCGGCGGTCGAGCGCGTGCAGGAAGCCGGCATCATCTTCGTCGACGAAATCGACAAAGTCGCCGGACGCGAGGGAGGGCACGGTCCCGACGTCAGCCGCGAAGGCGTCCAGCGCGACATCCTGCCCATCGTCGAAGGGACGACCGTCAACACGAAGTACGGGATCGTCAGGACCGACCACATCCTGTTCATCGCCGCCGGCGCGTTCCACGTGTCGAAGCCGTCCGATCTGATTCCCGAGCTGCAGGGCCGTTTTCCGATCCGGGTCGAGCTCGAGCCGCTCGGCCGCGAGGACTTCGTGCGGATCCTCACCGAGCCGAAGAACGCGCTGGTCCGCCAGTACACGGCGCTGCTGTCGACCGAAGGGGTGACGCTGGAATTCACCGAGGACGCGATCGGCCGGATCGCCGACGTGGCGACGATGGTCAACGAGCGCACGGAGAATATCGGCGCCCGGCGTCTGCACACGGTGATGGAGAAGCTGCTCGACAACGTCTCGTTCGACGCGCCCGATCTGACCGTCAAGAGCCTGACGATCGACGCCGCGTACGTCGATCGCATGCTCAGCGAAATCGCGCGCAACGAAGACCTTTCGCGCTACATCCTTTAGGCGTGATTACGAAAGACGGAAGACGGAAGGCGGAAGACGGGAAGTACGCGACATACGCGAGGCGGTTGTTTCTTACCGTCTTCCTTCTTCCGTCTTCCGTCTTTCTCGGATGCGGCAAGAAAGGCCCTCCCCTGGCGCCGCTGAACATGGGTCCCGAAGCGCCGAAGGACGTGTCGGGCCGGCGTCTTGGCGACACCGTGTATCTGCAGATGATCGTGCCGTCGAAGAGCCTCACGGGCACCGGGCCGTACTCGGTCGACCGTCTCGAGGTATATGCCGTCACCGTTCCGCCAGGGTCGCCGTTCCCGCCGAACCGCGACGTCCTGAAGCCTGCGCACATGATCGCGAAGGTTCCCGTGCGTCCCCCCGTCGATCCAGATGCGCCCGAGCCCGATGAGACCGAGAAGGCCAAAGAGACGCGCCCGAGCCCCGGCGACACGTTCGCATTCATCGACAAGCTGACGGAGGCCCAGCTCGCGCCGACGCCGTTTCCCGCGCCGCCGGCGCCGAAGGTGCCGGCGCCGAAAGAGCCGAAGCGCGGCGCGACTGCTCCGCCGCCGCCTCCATCACCGGCGGGCCCCGCCGCAGGTCCGACCGGTCCGACGGTCCTGACGCGGATGTACATCGTCCGCGGCGTCGCCAAGAACGGCAATGTCGGCCTGCCGTCCCAACGCGTCCAGATCCCGCTGCTCGCGCCGCCGGGCCGCGCGCGGGGGGGATCGACGACGTGGAACGAGTCGTCGATCGTGCTGACGTGGGAGCCTCCGCCCACGACATCGGATGAAGAGCCTGGCGTGCTGTACAACGTCTATCCCGCTCCGCCGGCGAACGCCGATCAGAAGGCTGTCGGCGCCGGGGCCCCGGTCCCCCTCAACGACAAGCCGTTGACGACACCGACGTTCGTGCAGCCGGGCGCGGCAGCCGGCAAGGAGCAGTGTTTCGTCGTCCGGGCAGTCGCGCCGGTCGGCACCGCGTTCATCGAAGGGGATCCGGGCGATCCGATCTGCGTCACGCCGAAGGACACGTTCCCGCCGGCCGCCCCCAAGGGGCTGACGGCGGTTGGCGGAGCGGGCGCGATCAATCTGATCTGGGACGCGAACACCGAGCCCGATCTGGCCGGCTATGTGGTCTTGCGCGGCGAAGCCCCCGGTGACACACTTCAGCCCCTGACGCCGCAGCCCATTCGAGAGACACGCTTCAGCGACGCGTCGGCGAAAGCCGGCGTGACCTACGCCTACGTGGTGATCGCCGTCGACAAGGCGGGCAACAAGAGCGCGGCCTCCAACCGCGTGCAGGAAACCGCGCGATGACGAGGTTCTACAGAATCGAGCACCATGGGGAGCCGCGCCACGTAATCGAGGAGGGCGGCGTCTGGCGTCTGCTCGAAGGCGATCTGTTCGACGGCCACCGGTCCGGCGACGAAATCCGGCCTGAAGGCGGGCGGCTTCTGCCTCCGATCATCCCGTCGAAGATGGTCTGCATCGGGCTCAACTACAAAGACCACGCGGCCGAGCAGAACAAGCCGCTCCCGAAAGAGCCGCTGATGTTCATCAAGCCGTCGACGGCGGTGATCGGTCCGGGCGAGGCGATCGTCGTGCCGGCGGACGTCGGCCGCGTCGATCACGAAGCGGAGCTCGGGGTGGTGATCGGCCGGCGCGCCCGCCACGTCCGGGAAGCCGACGCGCCCGGCTACGTCCTCGGCCTGATCTGCGTCAACGACGTCAGCGCGCGGGAGCTGCAGTACAAAGGCTTCCAGTACACGCACGCGAAGGGCTTCGACACGTTCGCGCCGATCGGCCCGTGCATCGCGGCCGGGCTGGACTATCACGCCGCGGAGGGCATTGGCGTGGAGGGGTGGGTCAACGGCGAGCGGCGGCAGCATTCGACGACCGCGCAGCTCGTGTTCTCCATCGATTATCTGATTGCGTACATCACGCGCGTCATGACGCTGCTGCCGGGCGATATCATCGCAACCGGCACTCCGTCCGGCGTCGGTCCGATCGCGCCCGGCGACACGGTGACCATCAAGGTCGCGGGCGTGGGAGAGCTCACGAACACTGTAAGAGGGGAACGACCATGAAACTGTTCATCGACACCGGCAGCATCAAGGACATCGAAAAGCTGGTGCCGCTCGGCATCATCGACGGCATCACGACCAATCCTTCGCTGCTCGCGAAGGAGTCCGGCGACTACCGCGCCATCCTGAAGAAGATCTGTCAGATCGTCCAGGGGCCGACCAGCGCGGAAGTCGTCGAGACCGAAGCGCAGGCCATGATCAAGCAGGGCCGCGATCTCTCCAAGATCGATCCGTGGATCGTCGTCAAGGTGCCGCTGACGCAGGATGGCATCAAGGCGTGCAAGGCGCTCTCGAGCGAGGGCATCAAGGTCAACGTCACGCTGTGCTTCTCGCCCGCGCAGGCGCTGCTCGCCGCGAAAGTCGGCGCGACCTACATCAGCCCGTTCGTCGGCCGGCTCGACGACGTGTCGACGCCCGGCATGGAGCTGATCCGCGACATCGTCGAGATCTACGAGAATTACAGCTTCAAGACCGAGGTCCTGGTCGCGAGCACCCGCAGCCCGATGCACATCGTCGAGGCCGCGCGTCTGGGCGCGGACATCTGCACGTGTCCGCCCGCCGTCATCGAATCGCTCTTCAACCATCCGCTGACCGACGTGGGACTGAAGAAGTTCCTCGCCGACTGGGACAAGGCGTACGGGGCGGCGGCGAATCGCTGATCGTGGATCCGATCAAACATCTCGAGGATCTCGAGCGGCGCGCCGAGCTGGGAGGCGGTGAGGACCGGCTGCGCCGCCAGCACGAAGGCGGCAAGCTGACGGCCCGCGAGCGGATCGAATTGCTCTTCGATCCCGGCACGTTCCAGGAGACCGACAAGCTCGTCACGCACCGGTGCCGCGATTTCGGGATGGACGCGCCCGAGCAGAGCATTCCCGGCGACGGCGTCGTGACCGGGGCGGGCCGCGTCGACGGCCGCCCCGTCTACGCCTTCGCGCAGGACTTCACCGTCTTCGGCGGATCGCTCTCGGAAACCAACGCCGCGAAGATCGTCAAGGTCATGGATCTGGCGGTGAAGATGGGCGCGCCGATCGTCGGCCTCAACGATTCCGGGGGAGCGCGGATCCAGGAGGGAGTGCTCTCGCTCGCCGGCTACGCCGACATCTTCCTTCGCAACACGCTCGCGTCGGGGGTCGTGCCGCAGATCTCCGCGATCATGGGCCCGTGCGCGGGCGGGGCGGTGTATTCACCGGCGATCACCGACTTCAACGTGATGGTCGAGGGCACCAGCTACATGTTCGTGACGGGGCCGGACGTGATCCGGACCGTGACGCACGAAGAAGTGACGAAGGACGAGCTGGGCGGCGCGATGACGCACAACGCCACGAGCGGCGTCGCGCACTTTGCGGTGCCGGACGACCGTGCGTGCCTGCGGCTGATTCGCGAGCTGCTGTCCTACATGCCGAGCAACAACGTCGACGATGCGCCGCGGATGGAGACGTCGGATCCGATCGATCGCGAAGACGCGGCGCTCGACACGCTCATTCCGGCGTCTCCCAACCAGCCGTACGACATGCTGGATCTCATCCACGCGATCGCCGACGAAGGCGCGTTCCTCGAGGTCCACCGGCATTTCGCGAAGAACATCATCGTCGGATTCGCGCGGCTCGGCGGCCGTCCCGTCGGCATCGTCGCGAACCAGCCTGCGCACCTTGCGGGAACGCTCGACATCGACGCGTCCGTCAAGGGCGCGCGCTTCGTGCGGTTCTGCGACGCGTTCAACATCCCGCTCGTCACGCTCGAAGACGTGCCCGGGTTCCTGCCGGGCACGCGGCAGGAATACGGCGGCATCATTCGGCACGGCGCGAAGCTGCTCTTCGCGTTCGCGGAAGCGACCGTGCCGAAGGTGACGGTGATCACGCGAAAAGCCTACGGCGGCGCGTACTGCGTCATGTCGAGCAAGCACATCCGGACCGATCTGAATCTCGCCTGGCCGAGCGCCGAGATCGCCGTGATGGGTCCGGAAGGCGCCGTCAACATCCTGTACAGGCGGGAGCTCGAGAAAGCCGCCGATCCCCAGGCCGCCCGCGCCGAGCGCGTGGCGGAGTTCCGCGAGAAGTTCGCCAACCCGTACGTGGCCGCGGCCCGCGGCTTCATCGACGAAGTGATCCACCCCCGCCAGACCCGCGCGAAGCTCATCGCGGCGCTCGCCGGCCTCGAAACCAAGCGCGACAAGAACCCGCCGAAAAAACACGGCAACATTCCGCTGTAGTGGCCGGGCCACGGAATAGGCGGACGACGTATGGGGTAAGGCCACGGAACACGCGGACTACACGGACGCCGTGAAGCCGCAGGCCGCCGTTCAACCGAGCACAGTGCCTCCCAGCGTGTCCGTGTCGTCGGTGTGTTCCGTGGCCTCAACTCCGTATTTGCCCGCGGTCCCCGGAACCCCTTGAACCGATTAGAATCATGTAAATGAAAATCCTGATTGCGAACCGCGGGGAGATCGCGGTGCGCATCATCCGGGCATGCCGGGAGCTCGGGCTGCCGACGGTCGCCGTGTACTCCGACTGCGATCGCGGGGCGCGGCACGTCCGGGACGCCGATCAGGCGGTGCACATCGGTCGAAGCCCCGCCCGCGAGAGTTATCTTCGCATCGACAAGCTGATTGACGCGGCGCGTTCGACCGGCGCCGACGCCGTGCACCCCGGGTACGGCTTTCTCGCCGAGAACGCGACGTTCGCGCGCGCGTGCGGCGACGCGGGGCTGACCTTCATCGGACCTTCGCCCCAGGCGATCGCGATGATGGGCAAGAAGACGGGCGCGCGGGCGGCCGCCGTGCGCGCGGGCGTGCCCGTCGTCCCCGGCACCGACGCGCCGCTCGGTGCGAACGCGACCGATGACGAGATCTCTCGCGAAGGCGCGCGCGTCGGATATCCGCTCATGGTCAAGGCGGTCGCGGGCGGCGGCGGCAAAGGCATGCGCGTGGTCGACTCGCCGGGCGCGCTCCTGGGCGCCGTGCGGACGGCGCGGTCGGAAGCGGGATCCGCCTTCGGCGACGCGGCCGTCTATTTCGAGCGGCGCCTCACGAATCCGCGGCACATCGAGGTCCAGCTCCTGGGCGATCGCTACGGCACCGTGATTCCGTTCGTCGAGCGCGAGTGCTCCATTCAGCGGCGCCACCAGAAAGTCGTCGAGGAGTCGCCGTCGATGGCCGTGGACACGCACCTGCGCCGGCGCCTCGCGGACGCCGCTGCGGCCGTGGCGTCGAGCGCGGGCTACACCAACGCCGGCACCATCGAGTTCCTCCTGGATCGGGACGGCTCGTTCTACTTTCTCGAGATGAACACGCGCCTGCAGGTCGAGCATCCGGTGACCGAGATGGTCACGAGCCTGGATCTCGTCCACTGGCAGATTCGCATCGCCCGCGGCGAGCGGTTGACGATCGATCCCGAACGCGCCCTCACGCCGCACGGCCACGCGATCGAATGCCGCATCTACGCCGAAGATCCGGACGCGGGATTCATGCCGTCGCCGGGACTCGTCCGCGCGATCCGGCCGTCGAGCGGGCCGGGGATCCGAGACGACGGGGGAGTGCTGCCGGGATATACCGTGCCGGTCTTCTACGATTCGATGATCGCGAAGCTGATCGCGTGGGCCGACACGCGCCCGGAAGCGATCGCGCGGATGTCGCGCGCGCTCGAGGAATACGAGGTGCTGGGAATCCGCACCACGATCCCGTTCTTTCTCTGGCTCATGCGCGAGCCGGATTTTCTTGCCGGCCGGTTCGACACGACGTACCTCGATCGCCTGCTCGCGTCGCGCCGCGGCGCGTCGTTCAGCGCCTTCACGGAGGGCGAAGAGCGCCAGATCGCGATCGCTGCCGCGCTCGACGCGATGTTTCACGCGACCGGGGCGGTCAATGCGGGAAGTGCCTCCGCCGCCCGCGGCGGGGCGTGGAAGATCGCCGCGCGGCAGGAGGCGCTCCGCGCCTGAATGACCTTCGAGATCGAGCTGAACGGGCGCAGCCGCACCGTGTCCATCGAACGCGCCGGACCGGTCGCCGCCGGCATGGGACGATTTCGAGTCAGCGTCGAGGGCCGTTCGATCCTCGTCGACGCGCAGCGGACGGGCGGCTTCGGCCTCTCGCTCGTCTTCCCCGAAGACGAGGAGGCGGCTGCGTCGGTCCAGCTCGCGCCGGGATCGGCGCCTGGCGAGCTGCTCGCGTACCTGTCCGGGCGCACGATTGCGGTGGGCGTCAACGCCCGGCGCACGGGACGCGCCGCCGCCGAGACCGGCGCCGGCGCCGACGGCGAGCAGAAGGTCGTCGCGCCGATGCCCGGGCGCGTCGTCCGCGTCCTCGTGTCGGCCGGCGAGGCCGTCGAGGCGCGCCAGCCCGTCATCGTCGTCGAAGCCATGAAGATGGAGAACGAGCTCCGATCGCCGAAGGCCGGAACCGTGCGCGAGATCGCGGTGGAGGCCGGAACGTCGGTCGAAGCGGGCCGAGTCCTGGTGGTCATTGACTGACGAGACGCCAAATCCTCCGTCGGAGACGCCCGAGCCGAGCGCGCCCGCGGCGGTTGTCGGGAAGACGCGGCGCCGGCACCCGGTTCTGCGGGCGCTCGGGCTTCTCGCGGCCCTCGTCGCCGCGCTCATCGTCACATCTTTCACGATCGACCTCGGACCCTCGCTGCGGAAGAGGGCGGAGCAGGCGGGGTCGGCCTATCTCGATCGTCCCATCCACATCGGGAAACTGGGCGTCCGGCTGGCCACCGGCGCGTTCGAAGTCGACGATCTCGTCATCGAGGGGCTGCAGCCGACGGACCGCCCCTTTCTGAAGGCGAAGCGCGTGTTCGTGAACATGCCGTGGTGGACGCTGATCACGCACGAGCTGATCATCGAGAACGTCGACATGACCGACTGGGACATGCTGGTCGAGCAGTTTCCCAACGGCCGCCACAATTTTCCGCGCGTCAAGGGTCCGCCGCCGAAGGGTCCGAAGAAGCCATCGCGCTTCAAGATGACGACGACCGCGCGGCAGATCAACGCGCGGCGCGGCCGCTTCACGTACGACGACCACACCACGCCCTGGCGCGTCGTCTGCCCCAATCTGAACGTCAGCGTGTTCAAGGGACTGGACACCTATCGCGGCACCGCGGAGTTCTCGGGCGGCACGGTGAAGATCCAGAGCTACGAGGAGTTCCGCGCCTCGATGCAGACGCGCTTCAAGATCGATCAGGGCAAGGTGCTGCTCGAGGACATCAATCTGCAGAGCACGGGCGCGTCGACGCGGGTGACGGGATACGTCGACCTGGCGCACTGGCCCGACATGGTCTACAACACGAGGTCGCGCATCGACTTTCCGATCCAGAAGGGCATTTTCTTCAAGGACATGAATTTCACCGTGGCGGGGCACGGCGATTTCATCGGGACCTTCCGCTTCTTCAAGACCGCGACAGGTACCGGCCGCGAGCTGTTGGGCACGTTCACGAGCCCGGAGGCGGGCGTGAACGCGTGGCGGTTTCCGGACGTGCGCGGCGCGCTCGTCTGGAACAATTCGGCCTTCCGCGTCACCAACGTCGCCACGGGACTGTACGGCGGACGCGCGAAGTTCGACTATCTGATGGCGCCGCTCGGGACGCCGGGGCGCCCCGCGCAGGTCGTGTGGGACGCCACCTACACGGACGTCGATCTGACCCGGCTCACCGACTTCCTCGATCTGCAGGGCATCCGCCTCGCCGGGCGGGCGTCAGGACACAACCGTCTCGAGTGGCCGCTCGGCAAGTTCTCGCAGAAGCGGGGCGCCGGCGAGATCACGGCGTCGATGCCCGGCGGACTGGCGCCGATGACGCGGCAGATGCCGCCCGGCGCGATCGCCCGGGTCGAGCCGCTTCCGCCCGAGGTCGGCCCTTTCAATCCGCATATGTACATCGGGCACGTGCCGGTCGCGGGCCACATCGCCTACCAGCTGGATCCCGAATGGATCTCGATCGCGAACGGCTGGACGGCGACCGAAAAGACCTTCGTCGAGTTCAAGGGACGCACCGCCTGGGCGCAACGGTCGACGATTCCGTTCCACGTCACCAGCCTCGACTGGCTCGAAAGCGATCGGGTGCTCGCCGGCATCATGACCGCTTTCGGATCGAACACGAGCGCGATCGACATCGGCGGCCGCGGCGAGTTCGACGGGACGATGTTTGCGGCGTTCTCGAACCCGCGCATCGAAGGGCATTTCTCGGGCGACCGGATGCGGGCGTGGGGAGTCGTCTGGGGGCACGGCTCGGGCGATCTCGTCATCGAGAACAGCTACGTCGCGATCAGGAACGGCCTCGTCGAGGACAACGGTTCGCGGATCGACGCCGACGGCACGTTCTCGCTCGGCTATCCGCGCAAGGACCAGGGCGAAGAGATCAACGCCGTGATCAAAGTGGCGAATCGTCCGCTGGTCGATCTGCGGCGCGCATTCCAGCTCGACGACTATCCCGTCGACGGACTCGTCTCGGGCGAGTACCACCTGTACGGCAAGTACCTGACGCCGGACGGCGTGGGCCGTCTTCAGATCGACAACGGCGTCGCGTACGGAGAGACGTTCGAGAGCGCGACGTCCAATCTGCGCTTCGAGCGGATCGGCGTCCGGCTCGACGCGATCAACATGAAGAAGAGCACCGGCAAGGTCACCGGTGCGGCATGGGTCGCGTGGGACGGGAACTACTCCTTCGACGCCGACGGCGCGAAGATCCCCGTGGAGTCGCTGGTCACGCTCCAGTATCCGAAGGCGCCGTTGTCCGGCGTGCTGCAGTTCAACGCGAGCGGCGCGGGCACCTTCACGACGCCCCGCTACGATGTGAAGGCGGGCATCGCCGACCTGTTCGTCGCGGAGGAAGGCGTCGGCCAGGTCACCGGCCGGCTCTCGCTCCGCGGCGAAATGCTGACGATCGAGCTGGAAGCGTCCTCGAAGCGCCTCTCGGTCTCCGGTTCCGCGCGCGTCGCGCTGACGCCGGAGCACGACGCCGAGATGACGCTCCGCTTCTCGGACACGTCGCTGGACCCGTATCTCCGCTTCATCGCGCCGAAGATGTCGCCGTTCACGACGGCGATCGCCGACGGCACGATGCACCTCGCGGGCGAGCTCTCGGATGTCAATCACCTGCGCGTCGAGGCGGACGTCGATCGGCTGCAGCTCAAGCTGTTCGACTATCCGGCCACCAACGATCAGAAGATCCAGCTCGCGCTGAACAACGGCGTGATCGAAGTGCGGCGGTTCGCGCTGAAAGGGGAAGGCACCGCCCTCGCGTTGAGCGGCGACGTCGGCCTTCACGACAACCGGATCGCCCTGGACGCGTCGGGCGACGCCAACCTCGGCATCCTGCAGGCGTTCTACCGCGGCATCCGCACGTCGGGCAACGCGTCGCTGCGCGCGCAGGTGCGCGGCCCGCTCGACAACCCGGTCTTCTCGGGCGAGGCGACGGTTTCGAACGGCCGCTTCCGTTACTTCTCGCTGCCGCACAGTCTGCAGGACATCAACGGCCGGCTGCTGTTCGACGCACAGGGCATCCGGATCGTCGAGGCGGCGGCCCAGCTCGGCGGCGGCACGGTGCGGTTCGGCGGCCGCCTCGGCCTCAAGGGCTTCGCGGTCGGCGACATCGACCTCACGGCCAACGGCGATCAGATGCACCTTCGGTACCCCGAAGGATTCCTGTCGGTCATCGACGCCGGCCTCACGCTGCGGGGCGACCCGTCGGCCATGGTCCTCGGCGGCACGGTGACGATCCGCGACGGCGTGTACGGAAAGTACTTCCAGCCGAACGTCGACATCTTTTCGCTCGCGTCCGGCGCCGGCGGCGAAGCGGGCGCGGCCGCGGCGGAGACGCCGACGATACCGGTGCGCTACGACATCAAGATCGACGCGCCCGGCACGCTGCGCGTCGAGAACAATCTCGCACGGATCGTCTCGCGCGCGGACCTGAGGCTGAACGGTACCTACGATCACCCCGTGATCTTCGGGCGGGCGGACATCGAGCGTGGGGAGATCCTGTTCGAAGGCAACCGCTATCGCATTACCCGCGGCACGATCGATTTCCTGAACCCAGCGCGGCTGCAGCCCTTCATCGACATCGAGGCTGAAGGGCGCGTCCGCGCGCCCGCCGTCACCGATCCCTATCGCGTCACATTGGCGGTCTCCGGTACGCTCGATGGGCAGATGAGTTTCACGGTGAACTCCGATCCGCCCCTGCCGACGATCGACATCATCTCGCTCGTGTTCGGGCAGACGTCGGGCACCGATTTCACGAATCCCGAGCTGCGCGCGCTCCGTCCGCAGGCCGCGACCCAGTCCGAGGAGCAGCTCCTCAAGGCCGGGATCCTCCGCATCCTCGCCGGCGGCATCACCGGGACCGTCGGGCGAGCCGTCGAGCAGACGCTGGGGATCGACACCGTGCAGATTTCGCCGAGCCTGGGGACTTCGTCAGCCGATCCGCTGACGCCGACCGCGCGCCTGATTCTCGGCAAACGCCTCTCGACCCGCGCGTACCTGACCTTCTCCCGCGCGCTCGGCACCACCACGCACGGCGATCAGATCATCATTCTCGAGTACGACCAGTCCGACCGCCTCGGCTTCGTATTGACGCAGAACGGATCCAACACGTTTGCCATCGACGTCCGCGTCCGGAGGACGTTCTGAATGAACGGGTTCCGGGGGTTCCGACGGTTCCGTGTGGTCAGCGTGGTCCGCGGCAGGTTGGTCCGCGTGGTCCGCGGCAGGTTGGTCCGTCCGGTCCGCGGCAAGATAGTCCGTGCGGTCCGTGGCAGGTTAGTCGGTGTAGTCCGCGGCAGGTTGGTCCGCGCGGTCCGTGGCACGGTACTCTGCGGCCTCTGTCTGTCCGCGTCCTCCGCGGCCGCCCAGCAGGCGCCCGCGGCGCCGTTCGTCGACCGCACCATCACGTCGGTCACGCTGGCGATCGAAGGCGCGGCGACGACGGAGCCGGCGCTGCTCGATGCGGTGCAGACGAAGATCGGCGCGCCGCTGCGCATGGCCGACGTCCGCGAAACAATCACCCATCTCCATAGTTTCGGCCGCTTCGAAGACGTCCGCGTCGAGGCGCAGGACGCGCCGAACCGCGGCGTCGCGCTGCGCTTCGAGCTGGCGCCCATCCACACCGTCACACGCGTCGAGCTCCGCGGACAACTGGGGTTGTCGGAAGGCGCGCTGCGCGGCCGCATGACGGAGCGCTACGGCGCGACGCCTCCGCTCGCGCGCGCGGCCGACGTCGCGTCGCTGCTCGAGGCGCTCTACCACGAGCGCGGCTATCTTGCCGCGACGGTGAAAGCGGCGCCCCCGATCCTGGAGCACGCGCCGCATCGCACCACGCTCGTGTTCGACGTCAACGCCGGTCCGCAGACGACGATCGAGCGTTCCACCGTTTCCGGGCATCCGCTCGAGCCGCCCGAGCGGGTGATGGATCGGCTGGGAATCGGCTCCGGCCGGCCGTATCAGCCAGAGGAGCTTCATTCGCGCCTGTCCGATTACGTGAGCTGGATGCGCCACCAGCGCTACTACGAAGCGAGCGCGCACGATTTGCCCGCGGGCTTCAACGCCGATCGTACGAAGGTCGATCTCGCCGTCGAGGTCGAGCCCGGCCCGATGGTCACCGTCCGGTTCACCGGGGATCCGCTGCCGAAGGACAAGCTCGACGAGCTCGTCCCCATTGAACGTGAAGGATCGATCGATCAGGACATCCTCGAAGACTCCGCCCGTCGCATCGTCGAGTACCTGAACCAGCAGGGATACTGGAAGGCGGAAGTGAAGGCGCCGGAACGAAGAGAAGAAGGCGGCGGCGTGACGCTCGTGTTCCAGGTGACCCGCGGCACGCTCTATCGCGTGGCGCCGGGCGGCGTCGACGTGAGCGGGAACGAGTCGATCGGCCCCGGCGAGCTGCGGCCGTTCCTGAAGATGGCGGAAGGGGAACCGTTCATCGCGGCGAAACTGAGCGCGATCGAAGCGGACGTGAGACGGGTCTATCGGGAAAAAGGATTTGCGACGGCGACCGTGGCGTCGGCGGCCAACGATGCCGGCGCCGGCCTGGTGAAGCCGGTCATCACGGTGAAGGAGGGACCGCGCGTCACGATTGGCCAGGTCACCGTTGCCGGCAACAAGGGCCTTGCGACGGCCCCCCTGGTATCGAAGCTGACGCTCAGGGGGGGCGACCCCTACTACGGTCCGAAGATCGCCGCCGAACGCGATGTCCTGCTTGCGGAATATCTGAACGCGGGATACGGGTCGGCGAGGATCACGGTGGCGCCGCCGATGCCGGTCGTCACGCCGGACGGAAAAAGCGCGACGGCGAACATCGCGTTCACGATCGACGAAGGCCCGCAGTCGCTCGTGGAGCACATCTTCATCAGCGGAAATATCCGAACGAAGACGGCGGTCATCCAGCGCGAGCTGAAGATCCGAACCGGCGAGCCGCTGGGTCTCGAGAAGCTGACGGAGACGCGCCGCGGGCTGAGCGCGCTCGGCCTGTTCCGCCGGATTCAGATCACTCCGATCTCCCACGGCGATCCGTCGCGCACCGACGTCGTCGTCACCGTCGAGGAGTCGCCGCAGACGACGATTGGATTCGGCGGCGGCGTGCAGGCGGACAAGGTGCTGCGCACGACGGAAGTCGGCGGCCAGGCGGCAGAGCAGTACGAATTTGCGCCGCGCGGATTCTTCGAAGTGGGACGGCGCAATCTCGGTGGGACCAACCGGTCCGTCAACCTCTACACGCGGTTGAGTCTGCGGCCCAACACCGATCCGGCGAACCCGAATCGATTCGGCTTCGCCGAGTACCGCGTCATCGGCACGTATACGGAGCCGCGCGCGTTGCGGAACTACGGTGATCTCACGGCCACGGCCGCGGTTGAGCAGGCGGCGCGGACGACGTACGATTTCATCCGGAAGGGCGTCAACGCCGAGTTCACGCACCGGCTCTCGCCCTCGATCCACGGAAGTGCCCGCTATTCATTCGGCACCACGAGAGTCATCGACATCGACCTGAAGGAGGAGGACAGGCTGCTCATCGACCGCGTATTCGCCCAGGTCCGCCTTTCGGCGTTTTCCGCGGCGGCCTCGCGCGATACCCGCGACAACCTCCTGGAGCCTCAGCACGGGACGTTCCTGAGCGCGGACGCGACGCTCGCCGCGCGCGCGATCGGGTCGGAAGTGGGCTTCGGGAAGACGTTCCTCCAGGGCTTCGTGTACAGAAATCTCGGCAAGCCGCGGCTCGTCTTCGCGGGCGGCGCGCGACTCGGCCTCGCGCGAGGCTTCCCGCGTCCGGGGACGATCGTCGACGAGAACGGCAACACGATTGCCGTGACCGTCCGCGATCTGCCCGCGAGCGAGCGCTTCTTCGCCGGGGGCGACACGACGATTCGCGGGTACGCGCTGGATTCGGTCGGCGTGCCCGCCACGATTACACCAACGGGCTTCCCGAAAGGCGGCGACGGCGAAATCATCCTGAACGCCGAGCTTCGAACGCCGATCTTCGGTCCGGTCGGCGGCGCGATCTTCGTCGACGGCGGCAACGTGTTCGCACGGGCGGCGGATCTCGACCTGACCGACCTGCGCGGCAGCGTCGGGGGAGGCCTTCGCGTGAAAACGCCGGTCGGCCCCGTCCGATTCGATGTCGGCTTCAAGCTGGATCGCCGGACGATCGGCGGGATCCGCGAGGCCGGCTACGCCCTTCACTTCTCGATCGGACAGGCGTTCTGATGCGCGCGTGCGCCATCCTCCTTCTTCTCGCCGGCGCCCGATTCGGGATGCAGGCTCAGCGATCAGGGATCAGCGATCCGATCGTCATCGATAGAATCCTGGCGGTCGTCGGCGGACAGCCGATCATGCAATCGGACGTGGACGCGGCGATCCAGTTTCGATTGGTCGACGTGCCGCCGGGCTCGGCGGCCCCGCGGGTCGCGGCGCTGGATCGGATGATCGAGCGGACCCTGATTCTCGCCGAGGTCGAGCGGTTTCAGCCGCCGGAGCCCGCGCCAGTCGAGATCGCCGTTCGCGTCGACGAGATGGAGCGGCGCGCGGGATCGACCGCCGCGTTCGAGAAGGCGCTCGCGGTCACCGGGCTGTCGCGCGAGCAGTTGCGGCGCGACGTCCGCGACGATCTCCGCATCGCGACGTACCTGAACCAGCGTTTCGTGGCGGTTGCGGATCCCAACGAGCGGAAGGCGGCGACCGCCGCCTGGGTGGCGGAGCTCAGAAGGCGCGCCGAGATCACCGTGTTGTCTTCCGGAAAATGATCGCTCGGATCCAGGTCGCCGCGGCGGCGCTGGCGCTCGTGCTGCTGTTCTTCGTCATCCCGCACAAGATCAGCGGCGACGGCATGGTCCGCTACGAGAGCCTGAATACCTTGCTCACGCGCCGGACGATTTCCGAGCAGCGCTATTCGTATATCGGTCCGCTCGCCGCGTCGCCGATCTGGCTGCAGAAGATACGCACGGACCGTCTCTGGTGGGCCGAGCGCTTCAACACGATCCTGCTGGCGCTCGGGGTTGCGGCGGCGTGGCGGCTGCTCGGCGGCGTCGTCTCGGCTCGCGCGCGCGCCGCATTCATTCTGCTGCTCGCGGCCGCCGGCATGATGCCGAATCACGTGCGCAACTTCTACGGAGAGGTCTTCACGGCCGTGTGCGTCGCCACAGGCCTGATGGCCGTGCTGGCGGCGAATCTTCGCGCCGGCTGGATTCTCGTGGTGCTTGGCAGCGCGAACACGCCTGCGTCGCTGGGCGGACTGGCGATGGTCGCTGCATGGCGCTGGTGGCGGGGCCGAACAGTCGACGGCCTCGTCGCCGCGATCGCCGCCGCCGCGCTTGTCCTGCTCGAGAACGATATCGTGCGCGGCGGTTTCCTGGAGACGAGCTACGCGGGCGACCGCGGCATCCGCACGGTGATGCCGTTTTCCGGACGCGCCGGCTTCAGTTATCCGCTCGCGCTTGGCGCGCTGTCACTCATCTTGTCGTTCGGGAAAGGACTCGCGTTCTTCGCGCCCGGCCTGGCGTTCATCGCGCGGGCCCGACGGGCGGCTGAAGACCGCATCGCCGCGCTCCTCGATGCGTGGATGTTGTTTCTCGCGGGGCTCGTGCTGGTTTACGCGCGATGGTGGGCGTGGTACGGCGGGTGGTACTGGGGTCCACGGTTTCTGTTGTTTGCCGTCTATCCCTCGGCGTTGGCGCTCGCCGTGCTCCTGTCCTCTCCCCACTCGGCGCGTCGGCGCCTGGTCGTCGCGCTCGCGGTCGTGTGGACGTTCTGGGTCGGCGTCTCTGGCGCGGTGTTCGATACCGATGGTCTGGGCGCGTGCATGGACAACGGCTACGCGCTCGAACATCTCTGCTGGTACGTCCCCGAGTTCTCGCCGCTGTTCCGGCACCTCGTCGTCAGACCGCCGGACCTCGCGGCGTGGCAAATCGTCTGGATCGCGTTCGCCGCCATCGCGGCGACCCTGACGGTCGCATGGCCCGGAGTCCGAACCCCGAACCCCGAACCCCCGACCTCCCGTCCCCCGTCCCCGATCTCCCGTCCCCCGTCCCCGACCTCCCGTCCCCCGTCCCCGATCTCCGGTTCCCGATCCCACTATTGATTGACCGACACGCGGATCCAGTCGACCGCGGCGGACAGCGGCCTCACGTCCCCGCCGGCGCCGACGTCGATCGGCCGCTGCGCGTACGCGAACGACAGCCTCAGGGCATTGACTCCCGCGCGCCACGCGCGGGGGTCCAGCGTGCACTCGACGGTCTGCCAGTCCGCCGCAACCGGAAGCGGTGCGCACGCCCGGTCGCCGCTGGCGATTGTGAGCGTCTGCGGCGGCGCGCCCGGGTAGGAAAAAGCGCGCAGCCGCACCTGGACGCGCAGCGGCGCGGCATGATCCAGCGGCAGGCGGAGCGTCGCCCGCGAGGCTGCCCAGCGGAATGTCGTTGTCCCCTCGTGCTCGGGCGCGTGCCAGCCGTCGACGAGAAGCCACTCGTCGGTTGCGGGCCCCGCGCCCACGGTTTCGCCTCCGACGTCGATCCGGCCGTACGGCCGCAGCGGATCGGCGAGGAAGCGGCTGGTCGACAGAAGGTCGTAATCGCCGGGTGAGACGCCGTTGCGCATGGCGAAGACGAGGCTCGCCGGATAGGTGAACGGATTGCCGAACCAGCCGTGCAGGACGCGCGTCTGCGAGGCCCATGCGCGATCGAACGGCAGCGTCTCACCGATGCGGACCGCGCCCTGCTGCGCCGCGCCCACGAGCGCGAGGTTCCAGAGCGCGATCGCCCCGAGCGCCGCTGCCACGACGGCGGTCGCGTGGCGCCGTACCGTCCACTGCGCGTAATCGATGAAGGCGGCAAGGCCGACGGCAAAGAGCGGGATCGTGCCGTCGAACCGGCGTCCTCCGAATCCCGCGCTGCCCCACCAGTCCTGGATGCACGCGTTGAAGTAGATCATCACGCAGATCGCCGCGACGGCGGACAGCCCGATCGCGGGCCGCGCGACCGAGAACGCGGCCAGGCCGAGCGCCGCAAGGTACAGCATCGGGGACGTGCTGAAGAGCCCGTTCCGCGCGGAGAACAGGATGTCGAGCACCTGGGGGTGCGTCCACCGGATCTCGGGGCCGACCGGCGACCGGGCGACGAAGCTGCCGTAAATCGATTTCCACGCGAGCATCTGCGGGAGGAATCCGATCAGCGCGCAGACGAGGAACAGCGCGCAGCCGGCGATCGCCGCGCGCAGGCCTCGAGTGTCGCTGGAGCGGGCGCTCCGGACCATTGCTTGAAGCGCGTCGAGACCCGGCAGCAGCGCGAACAGCGCGTTCTGCCAACGGATGAGCGCCATGAATCCGGCGGCCAGCCCGAGCAGCGCCCACCCGGCCGGCGTCCGCCGATCGCGCGTCGCCGCCCACGCCCACAGGAATCCGGCGACCGCCGCCATCGACGGCGCGTGCGTCATGCTCGGCTCCTTCAGCAGGTACCACGGCATGAACGACCCAAGCAGGGTCAGCAGGACGGCGCCGGCCGCGAGGGTGGACGGAAAGAACAGCCGCGTCAGCCGATAGGCGAACCAGCAGCCGAGCAGACCATAGACCAGACCCGCGACGCAGACGGCCTGGCGGTACGGAAACGACGTGCCGTCGGTGCTGACGTCGGCGCCGCTGGCGTGCAGCCGCCCGGCGATGAGATGTCCGACGGCGAAGAACGGCGACCAGACGATCGCCGGCCCGATCGTCCACGCCGACTGCGCGTGCCCCGTCCGGGTCGGCTGAAACAAATACGTCTTGTCCCCGAGCCCGAGCATCCGGTAGTCGTTCGTGAAGTCCACGTCGCGGTCGAACGCCATCGAGCGGAGGTAGGCGAAATAGTAGAAGCCGTCGCTCTGCAGCCGCGCCCCGAGCTGGATCTGGAACGCGAGCCCGACCGCGAACAGCGCCGTCAGAATCAGTGCGCCGTTATGCCTGTCGCGCCGTAGCGCCGCGATGCCGACGAGCGCCGCGAGGAGCGCGAGGACGATCAGCGCGCCGATCGAGGGCGTGCGGCCGGCCAGTGCGTGAATCAGCGATCGGCGCGCCATCTCGCGCCCGGCAAGTTCGAGGGCCGCGACTGCCGCGACCGTCCACGACGCGCCGCGAATCACGCCCGGCTTCAGGGTTTCACCTTCAGCACCCGAAGCTCGGGTCCTGGATGATCGGGCGACGGCGTGAACCTCGCGATCTCGTCGGTCTCGCTGAAGATCCGTTGATAGTCGCGATACTCCTCCGAGTATCGCTGGGGGTCCGCGAGGTAGGGGCCGTAGCACTGCGAAGACGCGACGAGGTACTGAATCCCCGATCGCGCATACGTCGCGGGATCGTCGAAGCGGAGCTGCTTCGCGTACGTCGTGCGATATGCCGGGAGCTTGATCGCGAGAGACCCTTCGAGGCGGATAGCCGCGCCCGCCGGCACTTCCCGCCGGATCCACTCGTAGGCGAGCTGGCTCGTCCAGCTTCGAGCCGCATCCGAATCCCACGACATCGCGGTGTAGGCCGGAATGGCGACGGCAGCCAGGACGATCCCGAGGATCGCGGCGTTCTGCACGCGTCTGGGCATCGACCTCTCGCGCAGCCACGTCACGGCGCAGACGGTGGCGATGGCGGCAAGCAGCGAGAGAAACGGGATGATCGGCAGCAGATAGCGCCCGTAGACGATCGTCTGATTCGAGATGAACCGGAAGTACGCAACCGGAAAGGCGATCGCGACCGTCCACTTCAGCCGGTCGGGTCCGCGGATGATTCTTGCGAGCCCAATCGCCAGACCGGCGATCGCGAGAAGGCTGGCCGGCAGGCCCAGCGCGATCCGGAGGTGCTTGAGGTAGCTGAGCCCCATCCTATCGCCGGCGGATGACGGCGTGCGGTATTCAGAGGAGAGCCGCGCGAACTGATTGAGGAAGTTCGGAAGGTCGAGAAACGTGTATGGCGCGGCGAGAAGAAAGGCGGCCCCCATCGCCGCGAGCGTCAAGGCCGCCGCCCGGGCGCGGACGCGCCAGGCGGACGGCATCATCAGCGATGCGAACAGCGGCATCAGCACCGCGATGACCCCGTTGTATTTCATCGCGCCCGCGAGTCCGGCCGCCGCTCCCGCCGCCGCAAACGCCCACATCGTCTGGCGCTCGCGCGCCCGGAGCGACAGGAGCAGCGTCAGCACCACGAACAGCGTCATGGGCACGTCGGTGAGCGTGTAGTGCGATTCGCGAACGTGCAGCGGCATGACGGCGAGCAACACCGCCGCGAGAAGCGCGGTGCGTCCGCCCCATCGCAGCCCGGCGCGGTAGAGGACCCACACCGTCCCGGTGCCCAGCAGCGCGGTGACGCCGCGCCCCCACAAGTAGAACGCCTCGGTCGGGGCCTGCGCGAGCGACGACCAGCGGCCCTGGACGTCGCCGACCATGAACCTGAAGGCAGCCACCGCCGCCTGCACGTACATGTACAAGGCGGGGTAGTCGAAGAAGTGCGGATTCAGGTCGCCCGTCTTCATCATGCGGACGGCGCGCTCCATCACCTCGGGCTCGTCGGGGCCGACGCTGAACGGGATGCCCTGTCCGAGCGCCCAGAAGCGAAGCAGCGCCGCGACGACCAGCGCGAGGGCGAGACCGAGCGGAGGCTTCGACCAGCGCTCGGCGGACGACTGCCACGCGCGGCCCGTCGTGTTCATCAGGCGGGTCATCTTATCCGAGGAGTTCACGGTAAAGCGCCACGGTCGCGTCGCCGGCGGACGCCCACGAGAATTCGCGCTCCACGATCTGCCGGCCGGCCGCGCCGTAGTGCGCGAGCCGCGCCTCGTCCCCGAGCGCTCCGCTGATGGCGGCGGCGAGCGCCGACGCGTCTCCCGGCACGACGAGCCAGCCGTTTTCACCCGGGCGGACCTTGTCGGGAATGCCGCCTGCGGCGGAAGCGACCACGGCCCGCCGATGCGCCATCGCCTCGAGCGTCACCAGCGAGCTGCCTTCGTAGAGCGTGGGATGGATGAAGAGCGTCGCAAGCTCGTGCCATGCGTGCATCTCGTGATCCGGCACGCGCCCGGCGAAGTGGACCCGCGATTCCAGTCCGAGCTCGCTCACGAGCGCTTCGAGCACCGGACGATACGGGCCGTCGCCGAGCGCGACCCATCGCCATCCGCGCCCTTCGATCGCCCCGTGATCGCGCACCGCGGCGAGCGCGCGGAGCAGGACGTGAAATCCTTTGCTCGCCTCCAGCCGCCCGACGCTGAGCAGGATCCGCTCGCCGAGCGGAAGGTTGTGGCGCCACCGCAGCTCTCCGACCGTTGCGGAATCGGTCATCGCGTCGAGGGCGGGCAGATCGAGCGCGTTCGGAATCGTGCGCATTTTTTCGCGCGGGATCTCCAGATGGCGGAGCACGATCGGTTCGAGCGACCGATCCGTGGCGATCACCGCGTCGGCGGCGGCGGCGCACGTGAGGACGGCGCGGCGGAGCGGCAAATACGCGGCGCGTTTCAGCGGCGCGCGCGACGGATCGGTCGCGCCGAACTCCTCGAGCCCCTGCGGATTCAAGACGAGCGGCGCGGTCGCCGTCACCGCGTGCCGCGCCGCAGCCCCGGGGATGCGAAGGCGGGCCCGCGCATAGCCGAAGACGCTGGCGCCCAGCCCGTGCACGATGTCGGCGCGGCCGGCGCGGACGAGATCCAGCGCGCGGCGTCCCGCACGCAATCCGAAGATCGGATACGCCGTGCTGCGATCCATGATCGTCGTTCCGCGGCGGCCCGCCAGCGGGAACGTATGGTACGGGACGAACTCTGCGCTGACGCCGGGATGGATCGACGCAGGCGTCCACTCCCGATCGTCGGTCGGTGGCCTCGTGATCAGCGTCACCTCGACACCGCGATCCGCCAGCGCGCGCGACAGGTCGTACACGTGCCGCTCGAGGCCGCCGTGGCCGTGCAGCGGGAAGACCGAGCGGGCGACCAGGGCGACCCTCATCGGCGCGCCAGATCCTCGTACAGCCGCTCGATTCGCGCGACGACGGCCGCGGCGTCGAAGTCGGCTTCGACCTTGCGTTTCGCGGCGTCGCCAAGCCGGCGGGCGAGAGCCGGATCGTGCCGCAGCCGCCGGACGTCTGCGGCGAGCCCTTCAGGCGCTGCAGACAGCAGGCCCGTCACGCCCGGCTCGATGATGTCGCGGGTGCCGCCCGTGTCCATCGCCGCGATCGGGACGCCGAGCGCGCTCGCTTCGATCAGGACGCGGCTGAGCGATTCCGGCCCGCGCGACGGAAAGATCAGCAGCGCCGCGTTCGCCAGCAGGACGGCCGCCTCGTCCCTGCCGACCCAGCCTCTGAACTCGATCTGGCGTCCCGACGCGCGCGCCTCGCGCTCGAGGTCGGCGCGATCCGGACCGTCGCCCGCGACGATCAGCGGCCAGTCGAGATCGGCTCTCCGAACGACGTCGATCAGGAAGCTCGAGCCCTTGTTGGGCGCGAGCTTGCCAAGGTAGAGCGCGTACTCGGACCCCGGACCTCGGACCTCGGACCGCGAGGCCGTGCGCAAGGCCTCGACGTTCACCGGATTCGGAATGACCTCTATCCGCGTGTGAGACAAATCCGGCGCGCGCTGTCTGAGATCGTCGGCGATACGCCTGCTGACCGCGACGACGGCGTCTGCTCGCGCGAGGCCGGTCTGCTTCGCCGCGAGGTTCGCGCGCATGTAAGGGATCATCGGCAGCGCCAGCGGCCAGAACGCGCCTGCGCGCGGCTGCAGGCAGACGCGCATGTTCTCGACGGTGCATTCCGGACACAGCTCGAGGCCGCTGCTGGTATGCAGCAGATCCGACCAGTAGCAGACCGGCCAGTAATCGCGCACGGTCGCGACGACGGGCACGCCGAGCAGCTTCGCCGCATCGATCGACGCGACCGTCGTCATCACGTGCTGCGCGTGGACGATGTCGTGCGTGTCCCACTGCAGGAGCGTCGTCAGATAGGTTGCCAGCGAGCGCGTCAGTTTCTCGCTCTTGTAGTAGTTGCGGATGTAAGGAATGTCGGGCGCGGGCGCGCCGAACTGGCGGACGACGAAGCCGTCGTAGACGGTTTCGTGGACGCCTGACGGCTGTCCCGGCATCGGCTGCACGAGCGAGACGTGGTGTCCGCGGGCGCGGAGGCCGCGCGCCAGTTCGTACGCGCTCCAGCCGCTGCCGCCGCAGACGGGGGGAAACGCGTCAGTGGTGATGAGGACTCTCACTTCGGGCCTCGCGCCTCGCGCAGCGCGCGCTCGAGCGCGCGGCAGTGCGCGGCCCAGCTATAGTCGCGAACGGCCCGCTCCCGCGCCGCGGCGCCGAGCCGCTTTCGCAGGGGGACGTCGGTCAACCTGATCAGCGCGTCCGCCAGCGCGGCGGCGTGATCGGAAGGATTGTACAGAACCCCTTCGCGCCCGTCTGTGACCAGCGATGGAAGGCGGTCGACTGCCGGCGCGACGACCGGCAGCCCCGACGCCATGTATTCGAAGACCTTCAGCGGCGACCAGTAGAAGCCGAGCGACAGCGGCGCGTGCGACGCGACGTCGAAGGGGGCCACGCCGATGTCCCCGCCCGAGAGCGCGGCCGGCATCCGTTCGTGCGGAAGCGCGCCTGTGAACAGAATCGTGTCGATGCCCTCCGCGGCGCGGCGGGCGCGCGGCAGCTCGGGCCCGTCGCCGATCATCACCGCGCCGATCTCCTTGCGACCTCTCTCGCGGAGGACGCGGATGGCGTTCACCAGATGAATCGCTCCGTGCCACGAGCGAAAGGCGCCGGCGAAGATCGCCACCGTCGTGACGTCCATCCGAACGAACGGGGGCTGTCCGTGCGCGCCCGGCGCGAACCGATCCGTGTCGGCGCCCCATTCGAGCACGCGGACGCGCGACGGGGGAATGCCCGGAGGAAGAATGGCCGGAGCCGGCGTGACGATCAGGTCGGCGAGACGGCACAGATGTTCGCGCCAGCGCCGCATCGGCTGCACGAGCAGCGCGCGATCCGCGAGCGCCTTCGTCGAGCCCCGGTAGT
Organism: Vicinamibacterales bacterium; assembly: GCA_035495955.1. GTDB lineage: Bacteria > Acidobacteriota > Vicinamibacteria > Vicinamibacterales > 2-12-FULL-66-21 > JAICSD01. The sequence goes on from DATJFE010000018.1 coordinate 44,441, forward strand.
CCACGACGGGCGCGTTGACCTCCAGCACGGCTGTCGCGTGCACCCTGCGCGCCGCGCGGATCGCTTCACCGCCGAAGTTGTGGTACCGCTCCATGATCGCGTCGGGCCGCATCTCGGCGGCCAGCCGCGCGATCGTGCCGGCGCGGGCGAGCCGCAGGCGGCTGGACCCGAGTGGCGGCGGCAGCTCGATCCACCGTACGGATGATCGATTCCGCTCGCCGCGTCCGGGCGATACCAGGGCGGTCACGTCGTGTCCGAGCGCCGCCAGTCCTTCAGCCACGGCCGCCACATGGATCGATCCGCCCCTGGTTCCCGGCACGGGCTGGTCGATCGCGGAGTAGAGGATCTTCATCGCCGCGGTCCCGCAGCGATCTGTGATTCGGTTTCGGCCTGCCGCTCGAGCAACGCGAAGAACGGTCCCGACTCGATGCGGCCGAACAGCACCAGATCCAGCTTCATCGCCATCGTCAACATCCAGAGGGCCGCCCTGGTCGGCGCGCTCCGCGCCACGCGCGCCTTCCCCTCGGCGCGGGCCGCTTTCAGCGCGTCTTCGTCGCTCATGGCCGATGCCGAACCCTGCGCGCGCCTGGCCAGATGCTTTTCCGCCATGCGCGCCAGAATGTTCTCGACGAACCCTCCCACGAGCGGCGTGTAGTAGCGGATCCGGCGGATGCGGAAACCGGTGCCGGCCGCCACGCGCCGGAGCTCGGGGATGTCGGCGAGCGGGTTCAGATGGTCCGACTTCCGGAGATGCTCCTGATGGAGATCGATGATTCCCATGCGGTCGAGCCGCTGCGCGAGCCTGTTGATCCACCGCAGGCCGCGCGCGATCCGCGCGTTCTTGCGGACGTGCGTGTACACGAACAACTGTCCGCCGGGCGCCAGCACCCGCGCGGCCTCCGCGAGCATGCCCCGCAGCGCCTCGGGCGAGAGGTGCTCGAGCACATCGAGCGAGTAGGCCTTCGTGAACGCGGCGTCGGCGAAGGGCAGCCGCCGCAGATCGCCCAGCAGCAAGTCGACAGCCTGCCGCGCTTCGCGCGCGAAGAACGGACTGATGTCGATGCCGACCGCCTGTGCCTGCCAGTCGCGGTTCCACAGCAGCGCGCGGCCGCTGCCGCATCCGAGATCGACGACGAGATCGCCAGGACGCGGCGCGAGAAACGCGCGCAGCATGTCGTTCCGGATCTTCGAGCCCAGGAACGGCGGCGAGACGCGTTCGTGACGCGCGTCGGCGTGCAGCGCCTCGTCGAGGTACTTCGTGCGCTCTTCGAAGGACTCGTGCGGGCGGAGATCGAGAAAGTCGGCCGACGGGCCCCCATACTGGCGTCCGCAGGACTGGCACGTGAGCGCGGACGGATCGCCGGCCAGCGCGCCGTGACACGCCGGACATCGTACGAGCGCGAGCAGCTTTGCGGAAATCACACGCGGCGCGCCCCGAGCACCTCGGCGAAGAGCGCCTCCAGCCGGTCGGCCCGCCGCGCCCAGGTGTACTCGCCCACGTCGACGGCCGCCTGGCGCGCGAGCCGCGCGCCGAGCGCGGGATCTTCCTTGACGCGCCGGATCGCTGCCGTCAGCGCTTGAGGGTTGCCCGGCTCGAACAACAGCGCGTTCCGCTCGTGCGCGAGGACCTCGCGGATGGCCGGGAGATCGCTGGCCACAATCGGCCGGCCGGCCGCCATGTACTCGAACAGCTTCAGCGGCGACGTGAACGCGCTGGAGATCGCCGAGGCGGGATTGGGCAACACGAGAACGTCAGCCTCTCGAAGCCGCGCGGCGACCTGCGCCGGCGCGACGAGTCCCGTGAACGTCACGCGCGACGCGCAGTCGAGCTGCTCCGCCAGCGCTTTCACCCGCGCCAGATCCGGCTCCTTGTCGTGTCCGCCCACAATGAGCGCCTGCGCATCCGGCAGCGCCATGACGGCTTCCACGATCAGATCGACGCCTTTCCAGGGATACAGGTGGCCGGCATACGCGATGGTAAACGCACGAGGTGCGAGATCCGATGTCCGAGGTCCGATGCCCGAGGCCCGAGGTTCGGGATCGGATGTTCGAGGTTCGGGGTCCGATCGAACGCCGTCCGGGACGACTGCGATCCGCGTCCTGCTGCCGAACCGCCGCTCGAGCTCCGTCTTCAAGCCTCCGGTGATCGTGACGTAACCTTCCGCGCCGGTCCAGACGCGGCGATCGCGCGCGGCAAGGCGCTTCAGCTTGGCGGGCGAAGGCTCCGCGCCGCCAGACAGCATCCGCGGGCGCGCGGCGGCTTCGTCGGCGGCAATCGTGTGGGCTTCGTACACGAGCGGCGCGCGCACTGCCCGCGGCATTCGCACCAGCATCGACGCCAGCCCGAGGTCCCGCGTGAACAGCAGATCCTGGCGCTTGCCGCCGAGCGCGCGACCCAGCGCGAACGTCAGGTACCCCGCCCGCCGCGCCGGAAGAGGTCCTGCGATCGGCGCGATTTCGATCGCAAGCGATCCGCAGCCACGAACAGCGCGAACGACCCGGCTCGGGGTCCGGCCGTGGGTCACATGGGACGCCCCCTGATCCCCGTCGTCTAAGGCCCGGTGATCCGTGGAGTCCGTGGAGTCCGTGGCCCGGTGATCCGTGGAGTCCGTGGAGCCCGTGGCCCGTTGATCCGTAGAGTCCGTGGAGTCCGTGGCCCGCTGATCCGTGGAGTCCGTGGAGCCCGTGGCCCGTTGATCCGTAGAGTCCGTGGAGTCCGTGGCCCGGTGATCCGTGGAGTCCGTGGAGTCCGTGGCCCGGTGATCCGTAGAGTCCGCGGAGTCCGTGGCCGAGGCCAGCCGCGGCAGGCCATAGAACTCGAACGGATCCCGCGGCGGTGTGTGGGAGTCGGGCCGTACGACGAGCGTCACATCGTGGCCGAGCAGAGCGAGCGCGTAGCAGGTTTCCATCGACTGGATTCCGTTGGCGCGTTCCAGCGGAAACCGGATATCCGCCAGATAGAGGATGCGCACGTCAGGAGCCCGCCTTCGGCGTGCGGAACGCATCGCGCGTGAAGAGCGAGAAGTTCTGGGGACTGGGCCCGCGCTGCCAGCAGCGCACGATCTGCATGTCGGACCAGGACCAGAGCCGGGCATGGTCTCGATCCACGTCGGTGGGATCGGCGTTCCACACATCGTTCGGGTAATAGAACGCTCCCGTGGCGCTGACGGCGATCGACCACGCGAGCGCGGCGCCGGCGGCCAGCGCTGCCAGGGATCGCACGCGCATCCGGGCCAGCGCAGCCGCGGCCAGCGGCACGAGCAGCGGCAGCACGTCGAGCAGGTAGCGCGGCCCGTAGGTGTGTCCGGCCCACCACACGGCATAGGTGCCGTAGAGCACGAACTGCGTGGAGGCCGCGAGCGCGCACCAGACGAGCGGCGCGCGTCTGCCTTCGGCAAACGCGGCGCCGAGGCCCGCGAGCGCGACGAGAACGACGGGGCTGAACACGAGCAGGCCCCGATTCGGCGACACGAGCAGTCCGGCGAAGCCGGCTGGATCGAAGACGAACGACGACCGCACGCCGTGGAGCGTGTTGTTGTCTGCGCTGATGACAATCAAGGGGCCGAAGACGCTCCCGAACCAGCGGTAATAGCACAGCATCATCGCGAGCGCGGCGGCGGCGACGATCGATCCGGCGAGGACCGCCGCCCGAACGCCCCACAGGACCACACACCCGGCGAGCACGATGATGATGATCGGCGCAAGCTGTGGCCGCGCCGCGGCGGCAAGGCCGAGGCCGGCGCCGAGCAGAAGAGCCTCCCGATCGGCCAGGCGCGCCCCCGGGCGTGCGAACGCGAACACCGCGAGCGCGATGCCGAGGATGGCGGTCTCGTGGACCCAGAGCGTCTGGCTGACCGCGTACCAGAAACCCGTGCCCAGTCCGAGGCCCGCGGCGATCAGCAGCGCGCGGCCGCGCGGCACGCGTCGGCGCGCGGTCAGATACGCGAATGCGACGGAGATCGCGGTCAGCGTCGATGCGCCCAGGACTGCGATGACGTTCGCGGCGAGCGGCGCGCGCAGATCGAGCAGCCCTGTTTTTACCAGCGGCCACGCGATGCCCGCGGCGAGGACGGAGGACACGGGTGAATACGCCGATCGGAACCGTCCGCCGCGATCGAGCACGAATGACGGACGGTCGGCGAGCAGCGGAATCGCGCCGATCACGTGGTTGAGCGCCAGCGTCCGGCGGAGCAGCAGCTCGCGCGCCGCGAACTTGTTCGGCTGCGAGTCGATGCTCCCGATCTCGCGTCCGTTGCTGTTGTAGACGAGCACGAGCGCCAGCGCGAGCGCCGCCGCGACCCACACGTCGGAAACCCCCGGCTTCGCCGCGGCCGGCGCCTGCTCACGAAGCATGCGATCCTTGATAGAAGGACGACCGATCGAAGAGGTAGCGATACACCAGCGACGGCATCATCCTCGGCAGCGTCACGAAAGCATCGTACGCGTTCTTTGCCGGCTCGAGCCGCTGGCGGTCCATCAGTCCGGTCGCGAACTCCGCCGTTAGGGCGAGGTTCCAGTACACCGCAATTACCGTGATCGCGTTCAGGGCCCACCTCGCGTGTTTCGCCGGAGTCGCCGCGCGCAGGCAGGAGAGCCCGATGACCATCGCCGCGGTCAGCGCGACGAAGCGGCGCTGTCCGAATCCGCCTGCCACCGTCCACGATTCCACGCTGCCGCCCACGTAGATCTGCAGCGCGACCATCAGCAGCAGGCAGAAGCAGATCCTGCGCTGAGCCAGCGGAACGAGTCCCGCTATCGCGATGAGCGCCAGCGGCGTCCAGACGAAGAAGCCATGCTCGAGCGAGAACAGCACCTGGAGCGCGTGCGGCGCCATCCAGTTCATTTTGTGCGCAACCGACGCGTGCGGACCCAGATGCCCGTTCAGGATCACGTAGGTCGCCGCCTGAGGCAGAAACGCGACGCAGAATGCCGCGGCACCGGCGATCAGGCTTTGGGCTTTAGGCTTTGGGCGCTGGGAGCGAAGAGCCGCCAGGGCCGACAGCCCAAAGTCCAAAGCCGGTCCTGCTATGAAGAAGGCGTCCTGCTCGCGCGTCATGCCCATGAGCGCTCCGGCGGCGCCGAGGGCGATCATGCCGCGCGGCGACCACTCGCCGCGGACCCGAAGCCAGACGAACGTGAACAGCGCGACCGCGAACGCCGAGCACGCGTGCGAGAACGGCGGCGCGACGTACATGTAAAAGAGGAGCGGCGTTCCCAGCCACACCGCCAGCGCCGCGCCGAAGCCGTTGTATCCGATCCGCGCCGCGCACAGGATCGCCAGCACGAGCGCGAGGAAGCCGTAGACGGCCGACCCGTACGCGACGGCGGCGATGTAGGGCCTGGAAAAGCCGTCACGCGGCGCGCCGCTCGCCCGAGCCGCGATGTCCCCCGCCAGGTAAAAGGGCGACCACAAGATGGCGCACCCGATCGTCCCGAAGTTCAGCCGGCGCCCCGTGTCGGTCTGGCGCTCCAGAAAGGTCTCGTGAAAGCCCGCCGACCTCGCGATGCCGCGATCGTAGAAGTACCGGTACTCGTTCTCGAACGACAGATCCCGATCGAACCAGAGCGATCGCAGGAACGCGAAATACTGAATCTCGTCCGAGGAGTAAATCCGCGGCGTGACGGCCGGCAGGGAGAGGACGAACAGGCAGGCGAGAATGAGCCGCTGGCGGCCGGTCAGCACCTATCCCCCAAAGACGATGAACTTCACGCTCTCGGCGAGGTTGAATCCCGCGTGGCCGATCATCGGGCCCAGGATCGATCGCCGGCGCAGGAAGATCGCGCCCCAGAACGCGCCGAGGAGGCCCGTCGCGAGCGCGACGTCGCGTCCCTGCGTCAGGTGCCCCAGCCCGAAGAGCGTGCTGAAGACGATCAGGCCGGCCAGTCCGCCGCCGAGGTATTGCTCGAAGCGCCGCAGCACGAACCCGCGCTGGATCTCTTCGCGCACGCCGCCGGCAATGGTGACGACGAGTACGAAGATCACGGCGTTCGTGCGCGTCTTCGCGAGGCCGGTGAGCGGATTGTGCGGCACGTTGCGCAGCGACGGAACGAAGATCTGTACGAGCAGCAAGACGCCGATGACCACAAAGAAGGACGCCGGGATCAGCGCGAGGCCGATGGCGACATCGCGCCCCGCTGGACGGCCGCCCAGCAGCTCTGCACGCGCGGACTCGCCGTGGGCGCGAAAGAAGAAAAGGACCAGGCCCACCATCAGCAGCGTGTCCGCGAGCGTCTGCGTGAACACGAACGCGGGCGACAGGCGCCCGTCCGGCAGACGTGCGTGCATGCCGAAGGCGGTGAGGAGCGTGATGATGACGATCTGGGTCGGGATTCCCGAGCAGAGGATCACCTCGAGCGCCGCGCCCGCTCGCTCGATCGGAAGGACCCCCGGTCGTACCGCCTCAGGCGGATCCGGGAACGACGCGGCGGGGTCCAGCACACGCTGATGTTAAGTCAATTGGGAGCTGGGAGTCGGATGCCGGGCATTGGCTCTCAACGCTCCCGGATTCTGACAGTCACGGGTGCCGTCAGGCGCACGGCGAGATTCGCGCCCTTGCCGAGCCGCACTTCCTTGCCGCGCGTCGAGAGCACGTAGCCCGTGCCCGCGGCACCGCCGATGACCGCGCCCTCACGAGCGGCTTTCTTGCTGCCCGCAATGCGGCCGATCACCGCGCCCGCGGCGGCCGGTCCCAGGATCTCGATCGCGTCTTTCCCCTTCGTCGCCGGCGCCATTCTCGACACCGTGGCCGTACTGATCTTCGTCGTCCCCGCGCCGGGCGTGTCGAGCTGCGTGAAGCGCATCGCGATATAGCCGCGGCCCTTGACTTTGCCCGGACGCCGCGCCGATGTCACGTGGCCGCTGATGGCCGTCCCGGCGGGCAGCACCTCGACGCCGCCGTGCACGACCGAGTGGCGCAACCGGCCGCGGACCGGCTGCTCGACGCGGCTGATGTCGGATCCAACGGACGTTTCCAGGTTCACGGGCAGCACCGTACCCGCCGGCAGCGTGACCTCGCGGTATCTGACCCCCGGATCGCTCGCCTTCGTCACCGAATCGGCTGGCGCGGCTGGAGCCGGGTCTGCTGCCGTCGCGTCCGCCGGAGCCTTGGCGGAGGTGGACGCGACGAGTGGATTGCCCGTCACTGCGTTTTGGGCTTCCGGCGTCCGGGCACAGGCCAGGACCATCGCCATACTGCCAGCGAAGATGATTGCGCGCTTCATGGAATCCGCTCCTCTGGTGAGCCCAGGCTGCAACCCGGTTGCCAGCCGGCATCCGTCTGCGAGCGAAGACCGTAAGCGGCTCAGCTACAGGCTCTTCCGTGTCCTCTGACGGCGACAGAAAGGGCTTGATTGGCCGCTGACTCATGCAAATACTTCCTGCTACACTCGGAAGCGTGACTACCGTGCATGACCCCGATCAGGCCGCGCCTGCGGCTCCTCTTCCGTTCGTCGCCGAACGCGTGCTGATCGTCGAGGACGATCCGGCGACGCGCGTCGGCCTTTCCGAGCTCGTGGGTGCCTGGGGATATCAGACCGATGAAGCCGCGAACGGCGAAGAGGCGATGTCGAAGATCACTCTCTTCCGCCCCGCGATCATCGTGTCCGACCTGGTGATGCCGCGGATGGGCGGCCTCGAGCTGCTGCACGCCATCAAGGATCAGCTGTCCGACTTGACGCTCATTCTTCTCACCGCGCAAGGCACCGTGGAATCGGCGGTCGAGGCCATCAAAGAGGGCGCGTACGATTATTTGAACAAGCCGGTCGACCCCGCGAGGCTCCGCATCCTGCTGCAGAAGGCGGTCGAGCGGCAGGAAACGCTGCGCGAAGTGAAGCAACTGCGGCGTCAGCTCCGCGATCAGGGCAGCTTCGGCCGGATGGTGGGCAACAGCCCGCTCGTCCGATCCGTCTACCGCGTGATCGAGCAGGCGGCGCCGACGAGCGCATCGGTGCTGATCTGGGGCGAGTCGGGCACGGGCAAGGAGCTCGCGGCGCAGACCATCCACGAGCTGAGCCCGCGCTCGTCGTTCCCGTTTGTCGCGATCAACTGCGCGGCGATCCCCGAGACGCTCCTCGAGAGCGAGATTTTCGGCCACGAGAAAGGCGCGTTCACCGGCGCGCACGACCGGCGCACCGGCGTGTTCGAGCTGGCGCATCGCGGCACGCTGTTCCTCGACGAGATTGCCGAGATGCAGCCCGCGACGCAGGTGAAGCTGCTGCGCGTCCTGCAGGAGCGCGCGTTCCGGCGGCTCGGCGGCCGCCAGGAGCAGTCGGTCGACGTCCGCGTGATCGCCGCGACCAACCTGAATCCGGTCGAGGCGCTCAAGTCCGGCAAGCTGCGCGAGGACCTCTATTACCGGCTCAATGTCTTTCAGATCGAGCTGCCCGCGCTGCGCGATCGCCGCGAGGACGTGCCGCTCCTCATCCAGCGCTTCCTCAACGAGTTCAACGGCACGAACAACAAGACCGTGAAGGCCGTCGACCAGGACGCGATGCAGATCCTCGAGCAGTACCCCTGGCCCGGCAACATCCGCGAGCTGCGAAACGTGATCGAGCGCGCGACGATCCTGTCGGACGGCGATTTCATCGAGACGCGGCACCTGCCGCCGCTGCTCGTCACCAAGGGAGAGGAAACGCTTCCGACGATGACGCTCACGCCGGGGACGACGGTGGATGAAGCGGAGCGGAGGCTGATCCTGCTGACGCTCGATCACACGCGCAACAACAAGACGCGCGCGGCGGAGATCCTCGGCATCAGCCTGAAGACACTGCACAACAAGCTGAATCGGATGAAAGAGGAAGGCAGTGGACTCGGGTAATCGGCAGCGATGTCCATCAAGTCCCGCCAGGTTGCCGGAGTCACCTCTCTCGTCGTCTTCATAGTCGCGTCGCTATCCGTTTATCACCTCGCCACGATCGCGCGCATCAACATGCAGGAAAGCGCGTCGCGCGGGGATCTGCTCCGCCAGGCGATCTACCAACGGGCGCGGGAGGTCGTGCCCGGCGCGCAGGATCCGTACGCGGCGCTCCAGCAGGACGGCGGGATCCGATCGCTGCTCGAGTCGTCGGTCGCCTATTCCCGCAATGTGACCTACGCGGCGATCGTCAACAAGGACGGCGTGGCCGTCGCCCACAGCTTCAAGTCGGAGGAAGGCAAGCCGATCCCCGAGCAGGAGGATCTCTCGAAGGTGGTCGACCGGAACGCCATCGCGCTGCTGGACGCCGTCTATTCCGACCGGACGTACGAGATCCGCCAGCCGCTCCTCTTCGGCGATCGGCAGTTCGGCTCGATCCGGATCGGCATCTCGACGCTGCTCGTCAAGAACGAGCTGCAGCAGGCGTTCCGGCTCGCGCTCCAGAGCGTCCTCCTGGCGCTGCTCGTCTCGACGATCGTGGCAATGCTGCTCGCGCAGTGGATGCTGCGCCCGATCCACGTGATCCAGAGCGGCTTGACGCGGCTGGGCCGCGGCGAGCTCGACGTCCGGCTGGACCTGCCCGAAGGCGACGAGTTCGAGGATCTCGGCAGCTCCTTCGCGACCGTCAGCGCACAGCTCTCCGAGTCTCGCGCCAAGGCCCCTTCGCAATCCAGCGACTTCGAGTCCGTCGTCGACAATCTCGAGGACGCGGTGGCGCTCTTCAGTCCTGAAGGGAAGCTGATCTTCTGCAACCCCGCGATGGAGACGCTGCTTCCCGAGCCCACCGAGCCGGTGAAAGCGCTGATCAATCGCACGCTGGCGTCGCGGCAGCCGCAGGGCCCACTTCCGCTGGCGCAGTCCGGCAACGAGCTGATGATCGTGACCCATCCCATCGACGACGGGCAGGGGCATTTCGTCGGCGCGATGCTCGTGGCGAGGAATCTCGGTTTCATGACGCAGGTCCACTCCACGCTCAACTACTCGCGCAAGCTGGCGGCGCTCGGCCGGCTGATGGCGGGCGTGGCGCACGAGGTGAAGAACCCGCTGAACGCGATGACGATTCATCTGGAGCTGCTGAAGCAGAAGATGATGCGGGTTCCGGTCGCGGTCGGCAGCGGCGGCGATCTCGCGGCGGTGGATTTCGCGTCCCGCGCGTCGGCGCCCGACGTCGCGAAGCATCTCGACATCATCTCGAACGAGATCCAGCGGCTCGATCAGGTGCTGAACGGCTTCCTGCGCTTCGCCCGCCCCGACGAGCTGAAGCTGCAGCCCGTCGGGCTGACCGCGATCGTCAGCGATGTGGTGACGACGGTGACGCCGGAAGCCGAACAGATGGGGATCACCGTGCGGTCGGACTGTCCGCGCGATCTGCCCGACGTGAACGCGGATCCGGCGATGCTGCGGCAGGCGATCCTCAATCTTGCGCTCAACGCGTGTCAGGCGATGCCCACGGGCGGCACCCTGAAGATCTCGTGCCGCGCGGCGGCGCGGCGCCGCGTCGAGATCGACGTCGAGGACACCGGCGTCGGCATTCCGCCCGAGAACCTGCAGAAGATCTTCGATCTGTACTTCACGACCAAGGAGAAGGGCACCGGCATCGGTCTCTCGATGGTCTACCGTATCGTTCAGCTCCACGACGGCGACGTCGAAGTGCAGAGTACGCCGGGACGCGGAACAAGGTTTAGACTGGTATTTCCACAGGCGTAATGGTGTTCACCGTTGACAGGTGGCCGTCCACCGTTGGCCCGCTCCGACGTGAGACAGCCGTAAAGCGTAGACCGTGAACGGTGGACTAATGGTGGTCTTATGAGGAAGCTGCTTCTGGTCGCACCGCTGGCCGGTCTGATGGCCGTCGCGTGCGCCTCGGCGGCGGCGAAGTCGCCTGCCGAACGGCCTCCCTTGAACATCCCGCCGCCGCCCTCGCGGACGATCGAGCCGGCGCCGGAGCCGCCGCCGGAGCCTGTTGAAGAACTCCCGGCCGCGCCGACCGGAACGGCGACCCGGCCGCCCAGGCGCGAAACGCCGAAGCCGGAGCCGCCGAAGCCCGGCGAAGCGGCAAAGCCGTCCGAGACGACCCCGCCCGTCGACACGGCGCCCGCGCCTCCGCCCGCCGCGCCCGCCGCGCAGCTCACCACTCCGCAGACCGCGGACACGACGCTGGCGGCCAAGACCGTCCAGGCGACGCTCGATCGCGCGAGGAACCTGCTGGCCACGGTGAATTTCGGCCCGCTCAGCAACGAGCGCAAGAAGGCCTACAACGACGCGAAGCTGTTCATGCAGCAGGCCGAAGACGCCCTCAAGCAGGGAAACCTGGTCTTCGCCCAGGGCGTGGCCACGAAGGCCGAAACGCTCGCCCGCGAGCTCTCCGGGCGGTAGTCAAACTCCCGCCTTCCAACTGCCAACGCTCAAGGCCCTGAAATAGGTCATCTGGAAGAACTTTCGGCCATTTGTCCATTACTTGCGCCTGCCCTAAGAAAGGCGCACAATATGTTGTAGATCGTCGCTTGACATCCGCGTAAACGAGGTCCATATTGTCCCGCGGCGCGACGGCCGGACACGGGGCCTCCCAGCCTCCGGGAAGACCGGTCGCCACGCGTTATCCACACCAGTTTTGCGGCCGGTGGCCGACCCGTGGGGCACGGGTGTGGGCCACGCATTTGTCGGAGGGATCAGAATGGCGCGAGCAGATCAGCAGAGCGAACAGGGCGCCCCAATCCGGACGGACTTTCCCCGATCCGTGGTCCCCGGTCTCGAATACGAGCGCTATTTCGCCACCGACGGCATCGACCCGTTCGACGAAGTGGAGTGGGATCTCCGCTCCGCGATCATCGGGTCGGAGAAGGGGGAGGTCGTCTTCGAGCAGCGCGACGTCGAGATCCCCCGCTTCTGGTCCCAGCAGGCGACCAACATCGTCGTCTCGAAGTACTTCCGCGGCCAGATCGGCACGCCCGATCGCGAGCGCAGCGTCAAGCAGTTGATCGGCCGCGTGGTCGACACCATCACGGGCTGGGCGGCGAAGCAGCACTACTTCGCGAGCGACGAGGACCTGCAGGCGTTCTCCGACGATCTGAAGCATCTGCTCGTCTATCAGAAAGCGGCGTTCAACTCGCCCGTGTGGTTCAACGTCGGGTTCGAGAAGGCGCCGCAGTGCTCGGCCTGCTTCATCAACTCGGTGCAGGACACGATGGAGTCGATCCTCGGCCTGGCGAAGACCGAGGGAATGCTCTTCAAGTTCGGCTCCGGCACCGGCTCCAACCTGTCCAACATCCGGTCCTCGAAGGAGCTGCTGGCGGGCGGCGGCACGGCGTCGGGCCCCGTGTCGTTCATGAAGGGCTTCGACGCGTTCGCGGGCGTCATCAAGTCGGGCGGCAAGACGCGCCGCGCGGCGAAGATGGTCATCCTCAACGCCGAGCACCCCGACATCGTCGAATTCATCAACTGCAAGGTCGAGGAAGAGAAGAAGGCGTGGGCGCTGATCGACGCGGGCTACGACGGCTCGTTCACGGGCGTCGCCTACGGATCCGTGTTCTTCCAGAACTCGAACAATTCGGTCCGCGTGACCGACGAATTCATGCGCGCCGTCCTGGACGACGGGGAGTGGACGACCAGGGCGGTGACGACCGGCGCGCCGATGGAGACCTGCAAGGCGCGGGATCTGATGCGGATGATCGCGGAAGGGACCTGGGTCTGCGGCGATCCCGGCATGCAGTTCGACACGACGATCAACGACTGGCACACGTGCCCGAACACCGCGCGCATCAACGCGAGCAATCCATGCTCGGAGTACATGTTCCTCGACGACACGGCGTGCAACCTGTCGTCGATCAACCTGATGAAATTCGTTCGTGACGGCGGTGAATTCGACGTCGTCTCGTTCGAGAAAGCGTGCCGGACGATGATTCTGGCGCAGGAGATCCTGGTCGACAACGCGAGCTATCCGACGGCGGCGATCGAGAAGAACTCCCACGCCTATCGTCCGCTGGGGCTCGGCTACGCGAACCTGGGCGCGCTGCTGATGTCGCGCGGGCTGCCGTACGACAGCGACGCGGGGCGCGACTACGCGGCGACGATCACGGCGCTGATGCACGGCGCGGCCTACGCCGAGTCGTCGCGGATCGCGCGCGACCACGGCGGGCCGTTCGCCGGCTTCGAGAAGAACCGCGAGCCGATGCTGCGCGTGATGCGCAAGCACCGCGCGGCGCTGAAGGACATCGACAAGACGAACGTCCCGAAGGAGCTGCTCGAGTCGGCAAAGGCCGTGTGGGACGAAGTGATCGAGATGGGGGAGCAGCACGGCTTCCGGAACGCGCAGGCGACCGTGCTCGCGCCGACCGGGACGATCGGCTTCATGATGGACTGCGACACGACGGGCGTTGAGCCCGACATCGCGCTGGTGAAGTACAAGAAGCTCGTCGGCGGCGGGATGATGAAGATCGTCAACCAGACCGTCCCGATGGCGCTCAAGAAGCTCGGGTACACGCCGACGCAAATCAAGGAAGTGATCGAGTACATCGACGAGAACGAGACCATCGAGGGGGCGCCGCACGTGAAGGAGCCGCACCTGGCGGTGTTCGACTGCGCGTTCAAGCCGCTGCGCGGCCGGCGGTCGATCCACTACATGGGGCACATCAAGATGATCGGCGCTACGCAGCCGTTTTTGTCGGGCGCGATCAGCAAGACCGTCAACGTGCCGAAGGACGCGAGCGTCGAGGAGATCCAGCAGGCCTACGTCGACGCGTGGCGCATGGGCGCGAAGGCCGTCTCGATCTACCGCGACGGCAGCAAGCGCACGCAGCCGCTGAACACGTCGAAGCAGGCGATCCTCAACGCGGGCGTCAAGGACGCGTCGGGCAACATCGTGGCGCCCGCGGCCGACGCCGGTCCGCGCCGCCGCAAGCTGCCCGACGAGCGCCACGCGATCACGCACAAGTTCGACATCGCCGGCCACGAGGGCTACATCACCGTCGGCCTCTTCGAGGACGGGATGCCCGGCGAGATCTTCCTCGTGATGGCGAAGGAAGGGTCGACGATCTCCGGTTTCGCCGACGCGTTCGCGCAGGCGATCAGCTATGCGCTGCAGTACGGCGTGCCGCTGCAGGATCTGGTGGACAAGTTCAGCCACGTCCGCTTCGAGCCGTCGGGCATGACGCGCAACCCGGACGTCCGCTTCGCGAAGTCGATCGTGGACTACATCTTCCGCTGGATGGCGGCGAAGTTCCTGTCGCCGGAGGCGCAGTTCCGCGCGGGGGTGAACAACCGCGAGGAGGTCACCGTCACGACGCCGGAGCAGTTGCCGCTGCAGGTGGCGGAGACGGCGAAGGCGCCCGCCAAACCTGCGCCGTTCGCGGCGATCCAGAATCAGGAAGACGCCCCGCCGTGCTCGACGTGCGGGTCGATCATGGTCCGCAGCGGCGCGTGCTACAAGTGCACGAACTGCGGGACCACTTCCGGGTGTGCCTGAACTGCCTGCCCTGAGCGAGCCGCGAAGCGGCGAGTCGAAGGGCGGGTGCGCCTGATTTCCTTACAGGAGGTCAGGAGGCCAGGAGGTCTCTTATTCTCTCTGGTTGGAGGAGTCTTCAAACCCGCCAAAGGGGCCGGCGTGAGCCGGCCTTTCGTCGTTTCACAGACCGCGGCGGATGGCGGATCGCCGGACGGCTGCAGCGCCGTCAGCGGTCCATGCTAAGAGTACTTAGAGACCACCCTGGAAACCGTGATGCTTAACAAACCCGCCAAGTACTCTGACCCGTGGTTCTCGGCCAAAGGCTTGCTCTATTTCATCGCTGCCGGCAGACCTCCCGTCGCAATCAAGATCGGAGTTACAAAGCGCGAAAGCTACGCTACCCGCCTTAAGGGAATCCAGAGCTCGAATCACGAACCTATCGAAGTGATCGGAGTGATCGAGTTTAACGACGGCGAAAAACCCATGGTTGATGCCGAAGCGCACGAAAGAGAACTGCACCGTCAGTTTGGCGGGCTTCAACGAGTTCGCGCTGGAACCGTGGGTCAGGAGTGGTTTGAGGCTACGCCAGAGCTGATTGCCTTTGTCTTGTCGAACTCCAAGCCACCAGGATCGTTCCGTCTACCAAGTCAGTCGGGCATTTGGCGGCGTCTAACCAGCCACTGCAGCCGACGACCGACACGGCGAGCTAGTTCAGCACCGTGCTGACCGCCGCTCGCGGGCTGACCGCCAACGTTAGGTGATCTCTCCAATTGCAGGCAGGTACGTGATTTGTTCGATGAGTTCGAGCGGATTGGAGATGCCGCGCGACCAGAGTGCGTTCTTGCCGAAAGGACGAGGGTCGTTGCGGCTGATTGCCGACATGGACGGAATAATAGCGGAGGGTCAGACTGGGCGAAGGCGTGTTCACCGAGACGCAGGTGGTGCCCAGGCAGACAAACCGATAGTGTGGGCGTAGAATTCCAAGTATGAGTATCGAGGAGCTTGAGGCGGCGGCACTGAAGCTCGAGCCGAAGGCTCGCGCGCGGCTCGCCGAGCGGCTGCTGGACAGCTTGGAGCACCTGTCGCCCGAAGAGAATGCGCGCATTTGGGCGGAAGAGGCGCAGCGTCGCGTCGAGGCCCTCGATTCAGGTTCGCTCTCCAGCCGTCCGGCTGACGAGGTATTTCGAGAGGCCCGAAAGCGGATCTAGGTGTGCGCGTCACGTTCAACGAGCTCGCCGAGCGTGAGCTCAACGACGCCGCACAATACTACGAACACGAACAGGCGGGCCTTGGAGCGGCGTTCGTCGCCGAGGTCGAGCGGACCACGAGGACGCTGATCGAGCTGCCCCTGGCGAGCCCCGTGGTCCTGAACTCAGTTCGGCGCCGCCTTTGCTCACGGTTCCCGTACGCCCTGCTCTATACCGTGGCCGAAAGCGAGATCCGAATACTCGCGGTGATGAACCTCAAACGCCGGCCCGGCTATTGGGTCGGCCGGTCGTAGCGTGAATCCGACGTCCCCCCGCATTTGAGTAGCGTTTGGGTTTAGAGTCCGGCCTAGCGAAAGGGTCGGACGATGAAGAAGCGATTCACCGAAGCACAGATCGTCGGGTTTCTGCGGGAAGCGGAGGCGGGTCTCCCGGTAAAAGACCTCTGCCGCAAGCACGGGTTCTCTGAGGGCAGCTACTACCTCTGGCGGAGCAAGTTCGGTGGCATGAGCGTCTCGGACGCGAAGCGGCTGAAGGAGCTCGAGACGGAGAATGGCCGACTGAAGAAGCTGTTGGCGGACTCGCTGTTGGAAAACGAGGTCACCCGCGAGGTACTGCGAAAAAAATGGTGACCGCACCAGTCCGGCGCGAGGTGGTGCGGGCGATGGTCACGCGCGGATTGAGCGAGCGGCACGCGTTGGCCGTCGTGCGGATGAGCGCGTCATCGCTGCGCTACGTCCCCGCGCCGGATCAGAATGCATCGCTCCGTGCCCGCATCGTCGCGCTGGCGCACCGACACCGACGATACGGCGCCGGCATGATTTATCTGAAACTCCGACAAGCCGGCGTCATCGCGAATCACAAACGCGTCGACCGGCTCTACGCCGAAGCCCGGCTCCAGGTGAAACGGCGGCGACGGAAGAAGGTGCCACAGGCCGATCGCCAACCGATCGTCCGGCCGCACGGACCGAACGAGGTCTGGTCAGCAGACTTCGTATTCGATCGCACGGCCGAAGGCCGCGTGCTCAAGTGCCTGACCATCGTCGATGATGCCACCACCGAAGCGGTGGCCACCGTGACGGCGCGGGCGCTCGGCGGCCTCGCCGTGACGCGGATCCTCGATCGCCTGGCGATCGAGCGTGGGTTGCCCACGGCGCTGCGGACCGACAACGGTCCTGAGTTCTGCAGCCGCGCGATGCTGACCTGGGCGTACGACCGCGGGATCACGCTCCGTCTGATCGAACCCGGGAAGCCCAATCAAAACGCGTACATCGAATCGTTCAACGGACGCTTGCGCGACGAGTGTCTCAATGAGCACTGGTTCACGAGCGTGGCCCACGCGCACGCCGTGATCGAGACGTGGCGACGGGAATACAACGAGGAACGACCGAAAAAGAGTCTCGGCGGGCTGACGCCCGCCGCGTATGCCAAGACGCTGATGAAGGAAACGAGTACAGTCACCGCCGGACTCTAACGCCGACTGCTACTCAAGACGGGGGGACGTCG
>DATJFE010000019.1:0-58798 GCA_035495955.1 Vicinamibacterales bacterium
AATTGGTGGACCTGACCGGGATCGAACCGGTGACCTCCTGAATGCCATTCAGGCGCGCTCCCAACTGCGCTACAGGCCCACACTTTGGGGAAAGCAACCGCGTATTGCACCGAAGGAGGGCATCTCCATTGTACTCCAACGATGGCGCTTGCTTCGAACGGCCCCGGCCGCGCAGGATCGCTCTTCATGATTGAGGTTCGCGATCTCGTCAAAACCTACGGCGACGTGACGGCCGTGGCCGGCATCTCGTTCGACGTCGCCGCGGGCGAGATCTTCGCTTTCCTCGGTCCCAACGGCGCCGGCAAGACGACGACGATCCAGATGCTCACGACGCTCGTCCCGCCGGTCAGCGGCACAATCCGGATCGACGGCCTCGATCCGGCCACGCGCCCGGCTGACGTCCGGCGCCGCTTCGGGATCGTGTTCCAGGACCCGAGCCTCGACAGCGAGCTCACGGCCTGGGAGAACATGGAGATCCACGGCGTCCTCTACCACGTGCCGCGCCGCATCAGGCACGAACGAATCGACCGGCTGCTGACGCTGTTCGAGCTGCACGAGCGGCGCAACTCGTATGTCAAGACGTTCTCGGGCGGCATGAAGCGGCGGCTCGAGATCGCCCGCGGCTTCCTGCACACGCCGAAGATCCTGTTCCTCGACGAGCCCACGCTCGGCCTCGACCCCCAGAGCCGCAACCAGCTCTGGACGCACGTGAAGAGCCTCAACGAGACCGAACACGTGACGGTCTTCCTGACGACGCATTACATGGACGAAGCGGAGCGCGTCGCCGGCCGCATCGCCATCATCGACCACGGCAAGATCGTGGCGCAGGGATCCGCCGCCGAGCTCAAGCAGCAGACGAACACCGAATCGCTCGAGCAGGCGTTTCTCGCGCTCACGGGGACGACGATCCGCGACGAGCGCGCCGATCCCGCCGCGCAGATGCGGCAGTTCGCTAAGATGTGGAGGCGATGACGTGGCCGCGATCTACATTCTCTGGCTCCGCGAGCTGAAACGCTACACGCGCTCGCGCGCGATGATCGTCGCGTCGATCGGACAGCCGCTCCTCTATCTGCTCGCCCTGGGATTCGGCCTCGGGCCCGTGTTCCAGCAGGCGGGCCGCGGCAGCTACCTGCAGTTTGTCGCGCCCGGCGTGATCGGGATGTCCATACTCTTCACGTCGATCTTCTCGGGACTGGGCCTTTTGTGGGATCGGCAGTTCGGATTCCTGAAAGAGACGCTCGTCGCGCCCGTGCCCAGGCTGCACATCATGATTGGAAAGACGGTGGGAGGCGCCACCGTCGCGATCCTCCAGGGCCTGCTCATCGTCATCGTGTGCCTGATCGCCGGGTTCCGGCCGGCGAGCGTGTCGGCACTGCCGCTCGCGCTGCTCTTCATGATCCTGGTCGCGCTCGTGTTCGCAGGACTCGGCATGGTCATCGGATCCCGGCTGCAGAACATGCAGGGCTTTCAATTGATCATGAATTTCCTGGTGTTGCCGATCTTCTTTCTCTCGGGGGCGCTCTACCCGCTCTCCAACTTGCCTGTCGCGCTCGCCGCCATCACACGGGTCGATCCGCTGACGTACGGGATCGATGGTTTGCGCGGCGCCTTCATCGGCGCGGGGCATTTCGGCGCCGCGACGGATGCCGCGGTCCTGATAATTGTCGCGGTGATGTTCCTCGCGCTCGGCGCGCAGGCGTTTTCCAGGATTCAGATCTGAGACTCACCTCGGTGTGAATTGGGAGCACAATTCACACCAGCCGCGTGACTCTCCCAGATCCCTTCTTCGTTGGCGTCAATCTCCCATGGATCGGATACGGCACCGATGTGGGCGCCAGTCTCTGGTATCCGGACGGAGGGCTCAGTCGGCGGCCGCCGGCGCTGGAGCGGCTCGACCGCACGCTCGCGGCAATCGCCGGGGATGGCATGTCGGTCGTGCGCGTTTTCCTCCTGTGCGACGCGCGATCCGGCGTGCGGTTCGATGACGGGGGTTTTCCGCTCGGCCTCGACGACGCCGCGCTTGCCGATATCGACGCGATGATGGCGGCCGCGCGCAGGCATCGCGTGAGAGTGATGCCGGTCCTGCTGGACTTTCACCTGTGCGACGCGCCGCGGATCGTCGACGGCGTCCAACTCGGAGGGCACTCGCGGCTCATCACCGACGCCAGCGCCGGGACGGCGTTTATCGATCGCGTTCTGGGGCCGATCGTCGAACGCTTCGGCGGCGAAGACGCGGTGGCCGGCTGGGACGTGATCAACGAACCCGAGTGGTGCCGCGTACCATTCGCCTCGCTGCAGCGGTTTCTCGGCGGCGCCGTCGAATGCGTGCGGCGCCTGGCGCGACAGCCCGTGACGATAGGCTGCGCGGGCACGTGGCGCCTCGATCTGGTCACGCCCCTCGGGCTGGACTTCTACCAGATCCACTGGTACGAGCGTTTCGGGTGGCGCGCGCTGGCGCAACCGGTGGCGGAGCTCGGTCTGTCCGATCGCCCGGTCGTCCTGGGGGAGTTCCCCGGCCGGAGCACGCTCGTCGGGGACGTGCTGGACGCCGCGAAACGCGCCGGATACGAAGGCGCGCTCGTCTGGTCGGCCCTGGCGGACGACGAACAGTCGGCCTGGCCCGCGGACGTGGGCGCCTGGGTCCGTGCCCAAACCCCCAGCGACTAGATGTGCACGTCGCGGCCCGCACGCAGTATCGTATGGGCATGTTGAAGGAGTTCCGGCAGTTCATCGCGAGGGGCAACGTCATCGACCTCGCGGTCGGCGTGATCATCGGCGCGGCGTTCGGCAAGATCGTGACGACGCTGGTCGAAGGGATCATCATGCCGCCGCTCGGCCTCATGCTCGGAAGAGCGGACTTCGCGAGCCTGTTCATCGTGCTCGACGAGTCGAAAGGCATCCCTCAGTCGCTGGCGGACGCGAAGACGCGGGGAATTCCCGTCATCGCGTACGGTCAGCTCATCAACGATGTCATCGGGTTCGTGATCGTGGCGTTCGCCGTATTCCTGCTCGTCAAGCAGGTCAACCGCATCAAGAGCGCGGTCGAAGAGCCGACGCCCTCGGGCGCGCCGACGACGAAGGAATGTCCGTTCTGCGCGTCCACGATTTCGATAAAAGCGAAGCGCTGCCCGCAGTGCACGTCGCAGCTGTAGCGCTCCAGGCCGATGCGGATATTCGCGTGCGGCGTGGCCATCCTGCTGGCGCAAGGCGCCGCGCAGCCTCCCGTCTTTCGCGCGTCGACGCGCCTCGTGCAGGTCAGCGTGGTCGTCCACGATCGCCGGGGGGAGCCGGTCGCCGACCTGAAGAAGGAAGACTTCGCGATCAGCGAGCGCGGCAAGCCGCAGCAGATCGCGTTCTTCTCGATGGAATCGGCGGCCGCGCCGGCGACCCCGCCGCGGCCGCTGCCGCCGCACATCTTCACGAACGTCGTCGCGCAGCGCGGCGGCGTGCCGACGAGCGTCACGGTCATCCTGCTGGATCTGCTGAACACGTCGTGGGCCGACCAGCACTACGCGCGCGACGCGCTCGTGAAGTTCCTCGGCCAGTTGCAGCCGCAGGATCGCGTCGCGCTGTTCGCGCTCGGTAAACGAAGCCTCACGCTGCTCCACGACTACACGGCCGACGCCTCGTCGCTGCTGACGCGCATCCGGGCGCTCAAGGGCGAGATCCCCGGCGATCTCGACGCCTCCACGCTGGATCCGGACACGCAGCAGGAGCTTCGCGATCTGAACCTCGGCGGCCTCGCCGACGCGAACGAGCGCGAAGCGGACTTCTTCACCGCCGGCCGCATCGTGAACACCCTTGACGCGATGGAATCCATCGCGCAGCACCTGTCGGGGCTGCCCGGGAGGAAAAGCGTCATCTGGCTGTCGGGCGGATTTCCGCTGACTATCGGATTCGACGAGATCCCCGCGTCCGGCTCGACGCGCGACCAGCGGACGTTCACGCGCGAAATGGATTCCGCCGTGAGAGCCCTGAACAATTCCGGCATTGCCGTGTACCCCGTGGATGCGCGCGGCCTGATGGTCATGCCGGGGTTCAGCGCGTCGACGCGGGGCTCAGCGCGAATCGGTCCGGGGGCGATGCCCAGACTCGGCGCGGTGACCGCGAACATCGACGCCATGAGAGAGATCGCCGATCGAACGGGCGGCCGGGCCGCGTACAACACGAACGATCTCGCCCGGGCCATCCGTCGCGCGATCGACGACGGCCGCGTGACATACACGCTCGGCTATTACTCGACCGACGACGCGCAGGACGGGAAGTTTCGGGACATCAAGGTGAGCGTGGACCGTCCCCACGTCGACGTGCGCTCTCGCAAGGGCTATTTCGCGCTGCGTCCGGCCGACAAGACGGCGGAAGCACGCAAACAGGACATTCGCGCCGCCGTCTGGAGCCCGCTCGAATCAACGGCCATAGCCGTGAACGTGCGCGTGGATTTCATCCAGCAGCCGCAGCCCGATGCGGTCAATGTCTTCGTCCAGATCGATCCGACCACGATTTCCTTCCGGAAAGACGCCGGCCGCTGGAAAGCGGATCTCGACATCGTCTATGTCCAGAAAGACGAGCACGGGGTCATGCAGGGCGACGGAACGAGCGACGCGATGTCGCTTGCGCTGACCGACGAGAACTATGCGAAGCTGCTTCGCGAGGGCCTCATCCACCAGCGGCGCTTTCCGCGCCAGAGCCGCGCGGCGACGCTGCGGATTGTCGTTCGGGACGCCGAGACGGGCGCCGTCGGATCGGTCACCGTGCCGTTCAGCCAGGTTCCCGCGACGCCGGATCGGACGCTCAGGCCTCTCCAGGATCGCTGGTGAGGCGGCGGAGCTTGTTCACGTCACCGAAGATTTCTATCGTCCCGCACCCCCGGCACATGATTGCCTTCGTCATGACGTCGCCAGTTTGCAGCGTCATGAACTTCGCCTCCTGCGGCCGGAACGACATCCGGACGGCGGAGTAGAGCGCGCCGACGTCGGTCATCTCTCCGCCGCAGCGATGGCACTGGCGTGCGGGTTCCGGGGCCATCTTCGTCAGTACTCGATGAACATCCGCTGGATTTCAGCCGGATCCTGCGTCCGCGTCAGGGCCAGCATCAGAAGAAGCCGAGCCTTGACGGGGGCGAGGTCCTCACCGGCGATCGATCGCTGGCGCGCGTTCGCTCCAGGCGCAGCCGACGCCGCGGCGGCGGGCCTCGGCCGCGCTGCGATGCGGCCGCTGCCGGTTCGCGTCGTCGTGACGACGAACACGCCCTTTTCGATCGCGTACGTGACGCCCTCGCCCTGCGTGCCGCTCGTCGCGCCCGCGCCGGCGGTCGCCAGCACGATCCCTTTCGCGCCCGCGTCGACCGCCGCCTTGATGAGATCCCCCGACGCGCCTTGGTAGGTGAGAATGACGTCGACGCGGGGCAGCGATGTGACGCCGCTGATGTCGAACTCGCTGTCCGCGGTGTTGCGCTTCTCGAGCTTCCGATAGAAGACGACGCGGTCGGAGTCCACGACGCCGAGGATGCCGTAGCCCCGCGTCTGGAAGGTGTTGAGCCGCAGCGCGTCGGTCTTGGTCACTTCGCGCGCCGCGTTGATCTCGTCGTTCAGCACGACCATCGCGCCGCGTCCGCGCGCGGCGGGATCTGCGGCGACCCGAAACGCCTCCTGGAGGTTCGCCGCGCCCTCGTATCCCAGCGTGCTCGGATTGCGCATCGACCCGACAACAACGACCGGCTTGGGCGACCGGACGGTGAGATCGAGGAAGTAGGCGAGCTCTTCGAGCGTGTCGGTCCCGCTCGTGACGACCACCCCCGCGAGGCTGGCGTCGCCGGCCAGTAACTCGTTGATGCGCTTGGACAACGCCACCCATTGATCCAGCGAGAGCTGCGAGCTCGCGAGGTTGGTGAACTGCTCGTACTCGGGCCGCGCGTACCGGCCGATCGACGGCATCATCTTCACGAGCTCCTCGGCGGTCAGCCGCCCACCCGTCTTGTTGGAGATGGTGCCGCCCGTCGCGACGAGGCGGACTCGCGGAAGATCCTGCGCTCCGGCCGGAACGGACCGTCCGGCAGCGAACAGCGTCAGAATTAGAAGGAAGAAAGGCGAACGGATCCGGGCCCAGGCGCGCATGGCGCCACTATACCTGAGGAGTGCTCGGCCTCACGTGATTCAACGCGAGCCATTGGCTCAAATGCTGCACGGCCTCATCGGGCGTGCGCCCGTAGAAAGGCATCATCGCGCGGGAGCCGCCCGGCGCGCGGGCGATCTGCGCGCGCCACTTGTCGAGACCGACCGCCGACACTTCGATGCGATACGCGCGGCCATTGATCGTTTCGTCGAAGCGGTGGAGGGTCACGGCGAAGGGTGCATTCTAGCGTCCTGGGCAGCGCGCGCAAGCGAAAGGAGGAACGAAGGCGCATCCACATGCAGCAACGCAGCGGTTTTTCGTCTGCCGCGCGAAAAAATTTCCCTGACATGACAGAATGTCCACAAGCTTTCCACCGATCATCCACATGTTTTCCACAGCCAGGTTTCGCCGCGCGTGCTGCGTCGTTCTCTGGCTGTCCTACTCTGCGGCGGCGGCGATCGCGCAGCAGCCGCCCGACGCCACGCTCTACAGGATATTTCTGCGCGACGGGTCGACGCTCGTCAGCTACGGGGAGTATGCCCGTGTCGGCGATCGGATCGTCGTCTCGCTGATCCTCGGCGGCACGCCCGCCGCGCCCGACGTGCAGCTTCTCAGCATTCCGTCGGAGACTGTCGACTGGGACAAGACGGACGCCTATGCCGAGTCGGCGCGCGCGGCGCGCTACGCGGCCACGCGCGGCCCGGACGACTATGCGATGCTGAACAGTGCCGTCGCCACCGCGCTCAACGACATCGCCGCGACCCGCGATCCGGATCGGAAGGTGGCGATGGCCGCCGAGGCTCGCACGAACGTGACGCGGTGGGCCGCCGATCACTTCGGGTATCGCGCCGACGGCGTGTCACGCCTGGCCGGATTGTTCGACGATGCGATCGCGGAGGCGCGGGCGGCCGGCGGCGGCCGGAATTTCGAGCTCAGCCTCGTCGCCAACATGGCCGCGCCGCCGGCGGTGCCTCTTCTTCCGCCGCCGACGCGGCAGGAAAGCGTCGAGCAGGCGATGCGCGCCGCGACGCTGGCGCCCGACGCCGCGGAGCGGACGTCGCTTCTGCGCGCGATCCAGCGCGTGCTCGCGGACGCCGGCCCGGATGCGGCCTGGGCGGAGCCGCTGCGCGCGCGCGTGGCGATGTCGATCGCGGTCGAGGAGCGGACGGACCGCGCTTATGCGGCGCTGGCGCGGACCTCGCTCGTGCGGGCGGATCGCTCCGCGCGCGCCGCGGACGTGACCGGCGTCGAGCGCGCCGTCCGCAGGGCGCTGCGCGAAGACGATCGCCTCGGTCAGCGGCGTCCGCAGGAGATGGCATCGCTGCTGGCAATGATGGATGCGAAACTGGATGCCGCCCGGCGGCTCCGCCTGGCGCGCGACAGCTACGCGGCGCGCGAGGTGAGTCTTCAGCGCTATCGCCGGCTGCTCGCCGAACCGCTGGCGACGATTGCGGCGTCGCGGGGGCCGCTCGATGAGATTCGCCGGCTTGCGGGTCCGGCGCCCATCCGCGTCGCGCGGCTGGCGACGATCATGGAAGCCGCCGGTCGCGAGATTCAGTCGCTGACGCCCCCGGCCGAGGCCGCCGCGGCGCACGGCCTGCTGGTGAACGCCGTTCAGCTTGCCGCGCGAGCGGCGGAGACGCGACAGCGCGCCGTCGCGTCCGGCAGCATGCAGACGGCGTGGGAAGCCTCGTCGGCCGCGGCGGGCGCGCTCATGCTGCTCGACCGGGCGGCCGACGATCTCAAAGCGCTCGGCAATCGTCCGTCGGCCGTCGACCACCGGGAATGATCACTCCTCGCGCCACCAGGCTGATTCGCGCCGCCGACCTCCGAAGCTTCCGCCGCGCCATTCGCGGCTGTTTTCCCGGCGATCCGGACGCCGCGCGCGACTGTGCCGTCATCGTGCCGTCGAGAAGCGCCGCGGATCAACTGTCGGCCGGCGGCGAGGGGCCAGAGCCGGAGATCCTGACGAGAGACGAATTCTACGCGCGTCTGCGCGAGCGGCTGCCCGGACCGCCGAACGCGCTCACGGCGTTCGATCGCGAAGTCCTGCTGCGCCGCTCGGCGCACGCCGTTCACGCGGCAGGGATCGCGCCGCCGTTCAACCTGCGGCCGGGTCTCGTTCGCGAGATCCTGGCGCTCTACGATGCGCTGCGGCGACAGCACAGGACGATCGCCGATTTCGACCGCCTGATGGTCGACGCCCTCGAGGCCGGCGCGGATCACGATCGCGGCGCGGCCCGGCTGCTGGCGCAGACGCGGTTCCTGAGCGCGGCCTTCGAGCGGTTCGAGGAGGCGCTTTCCGCGGCGTCAGGCGCGGACGAGCACCGTATCCGTGCGCTGGCGCTCGCCGCGACGCGGCCGATCTACCGACAGGTCATCGTCACGGTCGCGGACCAGCCCGCCGATCCGCGTGGCCTGTGGACCGCGGACTTCGATCTGCTCTCGCGGATGCCGTTTCTCGAGTCGATCGACGTCGTGGCGACCGAAGCCGTTCTCGAGGCCGGCTACCACCAGCGGCTGCACGAGAGCGCTCTGCCGGGGATCCTGGACGTGCGATTCGAGCCTCCGTCCGAGGAACCGCCGATTCTGATCGCTCCGGCCGTTTCGGCCGGCAAGGAAGCCGCCGTCGCCTTCGTGTGCCGCGATCGCGAAGAAGAGCTCGCCGAATTCGTACGTCTCGTCAAGACGCGAGGGTCGTCGCCGGCGGCCTCGAACCGCATCGCCGTCGTTTTTCAACGGCCGCTTCCGTATCTCTATCTTGCGCGCGGCGTGTTCGACGACGCGCGCATGCCGTATCAGGCGCTCGATTCGCTGCCGCTCGCGGCAGAGCCCTTCGCTGCGGCCGTCGATCTGGTTTTCAGCGCCATCGCAGCGGAGTTCACGCGAGGCGCGCTCGTCGAGCTGCTGCGGTCGCCGCACTTTTCGTTCGAAGTGGACGGGCGCCGCCTGAGCCTGGCGGATGTCCATGAGCTCGACCGGAAGCTCGTCGCCAGGAAGTATCTGGGGACGCTCGAACGCCTCGACGCGCTGGCGCCAGGGACGGCCGCGATCGTCCGGCCGCTGTCGCAGGCCGCGGGGGCGCCGAGCGCGCCGGCACAAATCGACGGCATTCTCGCGTTTCTTCGCACGCACGAACGGCTGCCCGATCCGTCCGACGGCTGGTACGAACGGCACATGCGCGCGCGCGGCGCGGTTCTGTCGGCGCTCGAGATGCTGAGAAGCGCGCACGCCGCGCAGGATCCCTCGCCCCTGTCCATCGCCGAGCTGTCGGGCGCCGTGCGCCGATGGATCGAAGGGCAGACCTTCGCGCCGCGGCTCGGCCGGGAAGGTCTGAGGCTGCTGGACGCCTCCGCGGCGCCATACGCGGACGTCGACGAGCTGCGAATCGTCGGCCTCAACGAGAGCGATTGGCCGGAACGGAGCGCCCGAAGCATTTTCTATCCGCACTCGCTGCTCGGGCAGCTCGGCTGGCCGTCCGATCAGGATCGGCGCGCGGCCGCGGGCGCGCGGTTCCAGGACCTGCTCCGGCTCCCTCGCCGACGCGTCTCGCTCTCGACGTTCATGCTCGAAGACGATGCAATCGTGCCTGCGTCGCCGTATCTGGAAGCCGTCGAGGCCGTGGGCCTCCGGATGGAGCGGCTGGTCGAGCATGAGCGCGACGAACGGGTCTTCACGCACGAGGCGCTCACGGCGCAGCCGGCCGCCGCCTCGGCCGTCGAGGGCGTCGCGGCCGAGTGGCTCGCACTGCGGACGTCGCGGCGCTTCGACGCACCGCGGTTCCGCGGCTTTACCGATGCGCGCGCGCCGGTGCCGTACGCGGTCAGCCGGCTCGAGCGCTACCTGGAGTGCCCGTTCAAGTACTTCGCCGCCCACGTCCTTCAGCTTCCCGAGGAGCGCGGGGAGGAGGCCTGGATGACGCCGCTCGAGCGCGGACATTTCGTCCACGAGGTGTTCGAGCGATTCTTCCAGGAATGGCAGCGGATCGGCGGCGGCGCGATTACCACCGGGAACGTCAGCGAGGCGATGGCGCTGTTCGATCGCGTGGCCGAGGAGCAGCTCGCCGCGCTTCCCGAGTCCGATCGCGCGCTCGAACGGACGCTGCTGCTCGGATCCGCGGCCGCAGCGGGATTCGGCGAGCGCGCCTTCGCGTTCGAGATCGAGGACGCCGCTCCACTCGTCGAGCGCCTGCTGGAATATGAGCTGCGCGGAACGTTTACGTTCGCGGGCGAGGACGGACCGCGCGAGATTCAGCTCCGCTCGAAGTCCGATCGGATCGACCTCCTGCAGGACGGAACCCTGAGAGTCGTGGATTACAAGATCGGCCGATCGCCCGAGAAGAAGCGATCGCTGCAGCTGCCGATCTACGGCGCCTGCGCGGAGCAGGCGCTCGCCGGACGCCATGGGCGGACCTGGACCGTCGCGCGGGCCGGCTACATCGCCTTCAAGGACAAAGCGTCGTTCACGGAGCTGCAGCAGGCCGGAAAGGCGCTCGCGGAAGGACAGGCGCGGCTGCTCGCAACCGTCGATGCGATCGAGCGTGGCGAATTTCCTGTCCAGCCGGACGAGCCGTTCCTCTGCAACTGGTGTGCGTACCCCGCCGTGTGCCGGAAGGACTATGTCGGCGATGAGTGAACAGCGATCGTTGTTCGAGGAGGTTGGTGGCAGGGGACTGGAGGATGGAGCGGCCGACCCCGACGCGGCCGCCCGCGCCTTCGCGAGCGATCCCGCCGAGAATGTCGTCCTCGAAGCCTCCGCGGGAACGGGCAAGACGAGCGTGCTCGTGGCGCGGTACGTGAACCTGCTCACACGCGGGGTGGATCCGGCCAACATCCTGGCGATCACGTTCACGCGCAAGGCGGCGGCCGAGATGCGCGAGCGGATCATCCGCGATCTGCGGCGCGCGGCCGGGCAGTCGACGTTCGATCGCGGGCGCTGGGCGGCGATTCGCGACCGGCTGGCCGACATCCAGATCAGCACGATCGACGCCTTCTGTCTCTCCCTGCTGCGCGAATTCCCGCTCGAAGCCGATCTCGATCCCGGCTTCGGGATGGCGGACGAGACCGAAGTGCCGCGGCTCGTGGACCAGTCGCTGGACACGTCGCTGGCAGTTTTCGTCGCGCTGTCGAAGCGCGAGCCCGACATCGCGCTCGTGCTGGCGCAGCTCGGGCTCACGCGCACCCGGGAGGGCCTGGCGTATCTGTTGAACCGCCGGCTCGTCGCCCGGGGCGTGCTCGACCGCTTCCTCGCCCGCGGCCCGTCCGATCTGACCGCCGACGCCGTCTGCCGCGGCGCGATTGCATCGCTGATCGACGCATTCGCGGGCGTGGATGGCGGCCTCGACAGATTTCTCGCCGACGGTCCGGTTCGCCATCCGCGCTTTCAACTGCTCGCGCAGGACCTGCGGCGCCTCGACGGCTTTCGGACGGCCGGCAACGCAGCGGTTCGCGGACTGGTCAACCGTGTCGCGGCGCATTTCCTGAAGGCCGACGGCAAACCGCGCGCCGGCGAACGCATCCATCCGTACACGAGCGACGACTACCCGGGCGACGAGGCCGGAAAGCGGCATCGCGTCGAGGCGGCGCGGCTCGGCGGCCGGATCGAGCGGATCGTCCGCGCCTACAGCCGCGATCTGAACGTCGTGCTCGCGCGCGGCATCCGGCGCATGTTCGCGAT
The DNA here is from genome assembly GCA_035495955.1 of Vicinamibacterales bacterium. Taxonomy (GTDB): domain Bacteria; phylum Acidobacteriota; class Vicinamibacteria; order Vicinamibacterales; family 2-12-FULL-66-21; genus JAICSD01. The sequence goes on from DATJFE010000019.1 coordinate 11,788, forward strand.
CGCCCTTGCGCAGTATCGAAGGGCGCTCGACGAGCGCTCGCTGCTGGACTTTTCGGACGTGCTCGATCGGGCGGTCGATTTGCTCGGCCGCATGGACGAATTCTCGCAGAGCCGGTACCGCCTCGAGGGACGCTACCATCACGTGCTCGTCGATGAGTTCCAGGACACGAGCCGCAAGCAGTGGGAATTGATCTCGCTCCTCGTCAAGGCCTGGAGCGAAGGCCTGGGCCTCGCCGCGCACCCGTCCATCTTCATCGTCGGCGACCGGAAGCAATCGATCTACCGGTTTCGCGACGCGGAGGTTGCGGTCCTGCAGGAAGCGGGGGCGTTCATCGACGGCCTTCGACCGGGATCGCGGTCGCGGCGCTCGATCGCCCGCTCCTTCCGCGCCGTGCCCGAGCTGCTCGCGTTCGTCAACGATCTCTTCACCGAGATCGCCGGAGACGCTCGCCGCCCGGACGACTTCAAGTACGACGCCGACGATCGCTTTCCGCCGCCGCTCGCCGGCGATCCTGCCGCGAGCTTCGCCGCGACAAGCCCTGTCCTCGGCATCGTCACGGGCGCCGACCCCGAGCGCTGCGCGGCGGCGGTGGCCGCCGAAATCGCGCGCATCCTCCGCGACGACTCGGTGCGAGACAAGCAGAGCGGCGCCGCGCGGCGCGCGACGGCCGGCGATATCGGGATTCTCTTCCGATCCCGCGCGAGCCACCGCGAGTTCGAAGCCGCGCTGGAGGCGCAAGGCATTCCAGCCTACGTGTACAAGGGGCTCGGCTTCTTCGACGCCGACGAGATCAAGGATCTGTCGGCGCTCGTCCGGTTCCTGGCAAATCCTTCGTCCGAGCTGCGCGCCGCGGCGTTCCTGCGATCGCGGTTCGTCCGACTCTCCGACTCCGCCCTGGCCCGCCTCCGCGGGGCGTCCGCTGCCCTGGGGAGCGCAGCGGGTCTGGCGTCGGCGATCACCGGCCCCGAACAGCCACCGGGCTTTGCGTCGCTCCAGGAAGACGATCGCCGCGCGCTGGAGCTGCTGCGACGGCATGTCTCCGGCTGGCTCGCGCGTGTCGACCGCATGCCCCCCGCGGATCTCGTGGAACAACTGATTCCGGAAACGGCGTACGCGTACGAGCTCCGCGGCGCGCGCCGGCAGCAGGCATGGGAGAACGTAAAGAAGATGCGCGGATTGATCCGCCGCGTTCAGAACCGGGGCTACGCGACGCTGGCGCGGATCGCGGATCACCTGGATTCACTGACCGCAGGCGATGAGTCGAATGCCGTGCTCGAGGCGCTCGACGCCGTCAATCTCATGACCGTGCACGCCGCCAAAGGCCTCGAGTTCCCGATCGTCTTCGTCGTCAATCTCGCGAAGGGAGCGAGCGGATTCCCCAAGCCCGTGCGCGTGAGCGGTGAGGACGTATCGGTGGGTCCGTTCGTGTCCGAGATGGACGAGCAGGAACGCTCGCGCGAGCGCGAAGAGACCAAGCGTCTTCTCTACGTCGCGCTGACGCGCGCGCGCGATCGCCTGTATCTCGGAACGGTCCTGAAGGATGCCGCTTTCAAGTGCGGGCCCGGGAGCCTGGGAGAGGTGCTGCCCGACTCCTTCAAGATGCTGTTCACGCGGGCCGTACACGAAATGAGTAAAAGCGTGAAGTGGACGGCGCCGTGCGGGCGGACTTACGACTTACGAGATTGCTCGTGACATTACCCTTCTGGTTGCTCGTGTGGCGGTCCGGCACATATCTGTGCGAGCAGATGCGTAAGCCGCCTATGCTGAGCAGTTTCGCGAGACCGCGCGCGGCCCGCCGGCCTTGAATTCCGCGGCGATTGTCTCCTGCAGGCGTCATCGCCGGCGACCGCCCCTCGCAGGAGCATCGCCCACAACTACTTCCAATCCAGTCACTTCCCTGCAGATGGGAACCAACCGAACCGATAGTCTGTCTAAGCGGATAGCTGGTCCCGGGATTGCAATAGGGGCCGGCGGACGTCAGCCGCATCGGGCGACTGGCGAGGGGAGGTAGGTATGGCAGTCCCAGCGGCGTCCATCAGCTCTGTCAGGCCGACCGGCACCATTTTCGAGCTCGAAGCGCTCGAAGGGCTGCCGTGCGGGTGCGTGGCGGCAGCTTATCGCGCCCGTCCCTGGGACGTCGCTGTCGTGTCGCTCGAGGCCAAGGGACCGCACTGCATCCTCGCGGGGCACGCCACCGGACAGATTCTTCGTCTGGGCGACCCATCCGAGTTCGATGAGGACGACGACGAAGAATAACGGCAGTTCTTCGTTGCGTTCGCCCTAACCCATTCCATACAATTTCAGGATGCCGTTCACGTGTCCGAGCTGCGGGAACACCCGGAACTTCCTGGTCAAGACCCTGCAGATGCACGTCGTCCGTCTGGACGACGCCCGAGTGGAAGTCAACGACGAGGGCCGACCGGCGGTCATCGAGGTTCTGTGCGACGAGTGTGAGACCGCGCTGAAGTTCGAGGACTTCGACGATGCCGTGCGGAAGGAAATGCTGCTGACGCTCGGCGCCCGCTAGGCGTTCCCCTCGGTGCCTTCCGCCTCTTCCCAGTAGTCGCATTCGGGACAGACCCATTCGCGCACCGTGCGGCTCGTGGTCTGCCCCGTGCCCGGCACGCGATCCGACTGCTCGCGGAATGTCAAGCGCATCGTCTCGCCGCAGAGCGGACATTCTTTGATGTCAGCCACGATAGCGAGCATGGTAACGTGATTCCAGCGGGATGCGCGACTACTACGATATCCTCGGCGTCTCGCCCCACGCGGGCGCGGACGAGATCAAGCGGGCCCATCGGCAGCTGACGCGCCGGTACCATCCCGACATCTCGGGCGACGAGCTGTCGGTGTCGGTCGCCGACTGCCTCGCCGACGAAGTCCACATCGACTTCCCGTCCGTGCTCAACGTGCTCGATCGGATGCGACACTCGTTCTTCGGCGATCCGCGCCAACCCGAAGCGGGGCCAGACGTCATCGTGACGCCGCAGGAGGCGTTCTGGGGCGCGACGATCCCGCTCGACGTGCCGGTGCGGCGCACCTGCGCGGCATGCGGCGGCCGCGGCGAGATCTGGAACGAATGGTGCGCCGAGTGCGGCGGCGTCGGCGATCGCCCCGCGCACCAGGCGGTCAACCTGCGGGTTCCCGCCGGCGTCCAGGACGGTACCCGCATCCGCTTCCGCATCGCCGTCCCCGCCGTCCGCCAGACGCTCATCGACGCGCGCATCGTAATAAGATGACGTAGGGCGGTGGCAGACCGCGCTTCACCACGATGACCTCGCATATCACCCTGCTTGGCGTCCTTCAGGAGACCTGGGGCGGCATGGCGCTCCTGCTCGCGGTGTCGCTGCTGCTGCTCGGCGGCGGCGCGGCGGCGATCGCCTGGACGGCGCCGGGGGACCGGCTGACGGAGGCGTTCACGGCCTTGTTGTTCGTCGTGTTTGCGGCGGCGCTCGCGCTCGGCGGGTGGGCGAATCTCTGGGCCGGACGCGCGCTCCGCCGTCATCGGCCGGCGGGGCGCACGGGGACGCTGATGCTGGGCGCCGTGAATCTCTTCGTGCTGCCGTTCGGCACGGCGCTCGCGATTTATTCGTTCTGGGTGCTGCTGCACAACGACGCGCGCGCCCTGTTCGAGGGGGCGGACCACGGCCGTCCGGCCGCCGGCGGCAGATTGGCCTGATGGCGGCGCTGCACACGGAGAAGACGTCGACCGGCCTCGACGCCAACCTGGCCGCCGCGCTCAGCTACCTGGTCGGGTTCGTGACCGGCATCATCTTCCTGCTGGTCGAGAAGGACAATCGCTTCGTCCGCTTTCACGCCATGCAGTCGACGCTGGTGTTCATCGGAATCGTCGCGATCGACATTCTGCTGCAGATCGTGCCGATCCTCGGCGCGCTGGTGGTGGTCTTCATCGTCATTCCCGCGTCCGCCGTGCTGTGGCTGCTGCTGATGTACAAGGCGTATCAGGGCGAAGACTTCAAGCTGCCGCTGGTCGGCCAGATCGCCGCGGACAGAATCTAATCAATTGGTGAATTGGTGAATTGGTGAATTCAGAAGTTACCGAGAAGACGGTTCTGGACGCGCTGCGCTCGGTGCGCGACCCATCGGTCGATCGCGATGTCGTCGCGGCGAAGTTCGTCAAGGACGTCAGGATTGACGGCGGACGCGTCGCCTTCACCATCGAGCAGGCGATGCACGGATCGCCGGTGAGGGACGCCATCCGGGAGGAGGCGCGATCGGCGGTGGCGCGCATCCCGGGCGTCGACGGCGTCGACGTCACGATGACGGCGAAGGTCCGGCCTGCCGTCATCTCGGATTTGTCGAAGCAGCCCGTGCCCGGCGTCCGGAACGTCATCGCCGTGGGCGCGGGCAAGGGGGGGGTCGGCAAGACGACGGTCTCGGTGAACCTTGCGATCGCGCTGAGCCAGGCGGGCGCGCGAGTCGCCATGATCGACGGCGACATCTACGGGCCGAACGTCCCGATCATGCTCGGCATCCAGACGCAGTTGACCACCGACGGCAAGCGCATCGTGCCGGCGGAGCAGTACGGCATCCAGTTGATTTCAATGGCGTTTCTGACCCAGGACGATTCGCCCGTCATCTGGCGCGGGCCGATGCTGCACGGCGTCATCCAGCAGTTCTTCCGCGAAGTGGCGTGGTCCGACGTCGATTATCTGATCGTCGACCTGCCGCCTGGCACCGGCGACGTGGCGTTGAGCCTGAGTCAGAGCATTCCCGTAGCCGGCGCGGTGATCGTGACCACCCCGCAGGCCGTGTCGCTCGCCGACACTCGGCGCGCGATCCGGATGTACGAGAAGTTGAACGTGCCGCCGTTGGGACTGATAGAGAACATGAGCCATTTCGTGTGTCCGAGTTGCCGCACCGAGAGCGACATCTTCGGCAAGGGCGGCGGCGAAACGCTCGCCCGTGAGATGAACGTCGCGTTTCTCGGCCGCGTGCCGATCTACGAGCCGATCCGGATTGGCGGCGATACCGGGATCCCGATCGTCGTCGGGGAGCCGAAATCCGCCGGCGCAGAGGCTTTCCGCGCCGCGGCGGCCCACCTCGCGGCGCAGCTCGCCGTTCTCGCGTTGAAGCCGCAGTCGAAGGCTATTCCGCTGACCCAAGTACGGTAAGCCGCTTCATCGCAACGGCTCCCAGGAGCGGCCCTGGCGCCAGGAACAGGAACGCCCACTTCCATCCCGCGAGCGCGGTAATCGGCGGCACGAGCCACATACTCGCCATCGTCAGCAGGAATCCCGCGCTGGTCTGCAGCGTCAGCGCCGTGCCGACGTGCGTGCGCGCGGTGTGTTCCGTGACGAGCGCGGAGAACTGCGCCGAATCCGCCACGACCGTGAAGCCCCACACGACGGCGAGGGCGAGCAGCGGCACGATCGACGCGCCGAAGAACGCCGGCGACGCCAGGGCGCATGCCGCGCTTGCGAGCATCGCCGCGCCCGCCACACGCGCCTTGCCCCACTCGTCCGCCCACCGGCCGGCCATGACGCACCCGACCGATCCGCTCGCGATCGCGACGAACGCGACGATCGATCCCGCCCGCCCCGTCGTGCTCCGGAGCGACGCCGCCGCAAACGCGGCGATCCACGTCCACATCGCATACAGCTCCCACATGTGCCCGAAGTAGCCGAGCATCGCGAGCCGCGTCCCGCGGCTCCTCAGGACGATTCGGAGGGCATGACGGTCGAACGGAGCCGACGCGCTCACATGGGGCCCGTCGGAAACCGCCGCCGCCACGAGGACGGCGCCCGCAACCGCGAGGACCGATGAGGCGCCGACGACGACGCGCCAGGGAAGACCGGCGCCGAGCCAGGCCAGCAGATGGGGAAGAGCGGAGCCGAAGCCAACCGCGCCGACCAGTATGCCGAGCGCGGTGCCCCGCCGCTCCCGGAACCATCCGGCGGCGATTTTCATCCCCGGCGGATAGACCCAGGCGAGCGCGGCGCCGGTCAGGAAGCGCAGCGCGACGATGATGGAGGCCGTGGGCGCGAGGGTGATGCCCGCGTTGCACGCCGCGCCCACGAGGCACCCGGCCGCGAACAGCCGGCGTGCGTTGATCGCGTCGGCCAGGTTGGTGAGCGCAGTGACAAGCGTTCCGGCGACGAATCCCGCCTGCACCGCCATGGTGAGCCAGGCGCGCGACGTCGCGTCGAGGCCGAATTCCGACGCCAGCGCGGGCGCGGCGGCGGTCGCCGAGAACCAGAGCGTCATGCCGAGGACCTCGCCGGCGGAGATGAACAGCAGCATGCGCTTCGGCATTTGACGTTTACGATGGACGAAATTGCCGATAGGATTCAACTGTGATTGCAAGGGCGACGGCCATTCGGACGGCGGGGATGGCCCTGGCCGCCGGCGTCACGCTTTCGGCGCAGGCTCAGGGCCCGATTCGCGGCGAAGTCCGCGCCTCGCACGGCATCGTTGCCGCGGGACGCACGTATACGGTCGACGCGGGCGCGCGGATTCTCGCGGCCGGCGGCAACGCGATCGACGCCGGCGTCGCGTCGATCTTTGCCGCGGCGGTCGTGGAGATCTCACACTTCGGGCTTGGCGGCGAGGCGCCGATCATCATCTATTCGGCCCGCGACAAGCGCGTGACGGTGATCAACGGCCAGGGGTCGGCCCCAAAGGCGGCAGGGCCGGAACTGTTTGCCGGCAAGGATGCGATCCCCGGCAACGGCCCGCTCGGCGCGACCGTGCCGGCGGCCGTCGATTCCGCGGCGATCGCGCTCGCGAAATTCGGCACGCGGTCGCTGTCCGACGTGCTGCAGCCGGCGATCGAGCTCGCCGACGGCTTCCCGATGTACGAGTTCCTTCATCACTACCTCGAGACGGAGCGCGCCGCGTGCGAACCGTATTCATGGACGATGAGCACGTATTATCCGGCCGGGAAGATTACGCCCGTCGGCGAGGTGTTCCGCCAGCCGAACCTTGCGGCGACCCTGCGCGCGCTGGCGGCGGCCGAGCGCGCGGCGCTCGCGCGCGGCGCGTCACGGGACGCGGCGATCCAGGCCGGGCGCGACGCGTTCTACCACGGGCCGATCGCCCGCGCGATGACGTCGGCCGTGCGCGACGCCGGCGGCGTGATGACGGAAGACGATCTGGCGACGTACCACGGCAAGATCGAGGAGCCCGCCTCCGCGCCCTATCGCGGCTACACGGTTTACAAGGCTGGCTTTTGGAACCAGGGGCCGTCGCTCCTCCAGACACTCCGCCTGCTGGAAGGGTTCGACCTGCGCGCGATGGGGCAGGGGTCGGCCGACGCCATTCACACGACCGTCGAGGCCATCAAGCTGGCCTATGCGGATCGCGATCGATACTACGGCGATCCGGACTTCGTCCGCGTCCCCGGCGACGTGCTCTTGTCGGCGCCGTATGCCGCGCTGCGGCGGCGCCTGATCGATCCGAAGCACGCGAGCCTCGATCAGCGGCCCGGCGATCCCGCACGTGGCGCGGCGCTGCTGGATCTCCCGCCGGCGGTTCCGCCCGCGACGGAAGGATCAGCTCCGAAGGAAACAGGCGACACGACGTCGGTGCAGGCCGCCGATGCTGACGGGAATCTGTTCTCGGCGACGCCAAGCTCGGGCTGGATCCTCGGCGGTGCGTTCGTGGCGGGCGAGACCGGCGTGCCGATGAGCAACCGGATGCAGGCGTTCCACCTCGATCCCTCGAGCCCGAACGTGCTGGCCGGCGGCAAGCGGCCGCGCACGACGCTCACGCCGTCCATCGTGTTGAAGGACGGACAGCCGTTTCTCGCGATCGGGACGCCCGGCGGCGACAGCCAGGACCAGCAGATCCTGCTCGTCCTGCTCAACATCATCGACTTCGGCATGGACGTGCAGGCCGCCATCGAGGCGCCGCGCGTCAATTCGCTGCACCCGGAGAGCTCGTTCGACAATCACAAACCGCAGCCGGGTGTGCTCGAAGTCGAGTCGACGCTGCGCCCGGGCGTTCTGGACGAGCTGAGGGCGCGCGGGCACGTGCTGCGCATCCGTCCGCCATTCGGCATCTCCACCGGCGTCGTTGCCGCCGGCGTCGATCCGGTCACGGGCCGGCTTCGAGGCGGCGCGGATCTGAGGCGCGAGCGAGCGCTGGTGGCCTGGTGAACATCTCGTTCAGCAAGCACACGCTGCCGAACGGGCTCGATGTGCTGATCCACGAGGATCATTCCCTGCCGATCGTCGCCGTCAACCTCTGGTATCACGTCGGATCGAAGAACGAAGTCCCGGGACGCACCGGCTTCGCGCACCTGTTCGAACATCTCATGTTCGAAGGATCGCAGCATTACGATCGCGGCTACTTTCATCCGCTGCAGGAAGCGGGCGCGGCGCTCAACGGATCCACCAACGCGGATCGGACCAACTACTGGGAGGTCGTCCCGACCAACGCGCTGGACCTTGCGCTGTGGATGGAGTCGGACCGCATGGGTTATCTGCTGCCCGCGCTGACGGAGGCGAAGTTCTCGAATCAACGGGACGTCGTGCTGAACGAGCGGCGCCAGAACTACGAGAATCGGCCGTACGGGCTCGCCGGCATGGCGATCGTCGACGCGCTCTATCCACCCGAACATCCGTATCACTGGCTCACGATCGGGGGCGCCGACGATCTGCGCGCGGCGCACATCGACGAGGTCCGCGCGTTCTTTCAGCGCTACTATCACCCGGCGAATGCGTCCCTCGCGCTGGCCGGCGACGTCGATCCGCGCAGGGGTGTTCAGCTCGCCGAATCGTACTTCGCGGAGATTCCCGGCGGCGTGCGGCCGGAGCCGGTCAGGGTGACGCCGCCGGGCCCGCCGCCGTCCGACCTCAGACTCGTCCTCGAGGATCGCGTCGAACTTCCGCGCCTGTACCTCGCGTGGCACTCGCCGCCGCTCTTCGCGGAAGGGGACGCCGAGCTCGATCTCGTGGCCGAAGTGCTCTCGAGCGGCAAGACGTCGCGCCTGTATCGCGCGCTCGTGTACGAGCAGCGGATCGCGACCGAGGTCGCCGCCTCGCAGAACTCGCGCGAGCTGGGCAGCTTCTTCCAGATCGTCGCCACCGCCGCGCCGGGCCGGACGCTTGCCGAGGTCGAGCGCGCGGTCAGCAAGGAGCTGATCCGGCTGATCGAACGCGGACCGACGACCGACGAGCTCGATCGCTGCCTGGCGCAGGCCGAAGCGCACTTCCTCTTCCGGCTGCAGACCGTGGGCGGTTTCGGCGGCAAATCCGATCAGCTCAATGCGTACAACACGTTTCTGGGCGACCCGGGCTACTTCGAGCAGGACCTCAAGCGCTATCGATCGGCGACGCCGTCGCTGCTCCGCGAGGCGGCGGAGAGGTACTTGAAGCCGTCGCGCCGCGTGATGCTCAGCGTCGTCCCGCGCGGCCGCGTCGCTCTCGCCCTCGGCGACTCGAGGCCCGTGGCGGTCTCGTGATGACGGCCGATCGCAGCCGCCTGCCGGATCTGGGTCCAGAGCGGCCGTTCACCTTTCCCGAAATCCGCCGTGCGACGCTCGACAACGGGCTTCGCGTCTGGACGGTCGAGCACCGTCAGGTGCCGCTCATTGCGGTCCTCGCGCTGGTCCCGGTCGGGTCTGCGTCCGACCCGGCGCGCCAGCCGGGCCTTGCGGCCATCACGGGGGACATGCTGGACGAGGGCTGCGGCGATCGGTCGGCGCTCGAAGTGCACGAGGCGCTCGGCCGCATCGGCGCGCAGCTCGATCTCGACGTTGGACACGACGCCACGGTGCTCGGCCTGACCACGCTCGAGCGCTATCTCGATCGGGGGCTCGAGCTGCTGCGCGACATGCTCGAGCGGCCGCGGTTCGAGCAGCGCGAGTTCGATCGCGTGCGCGATCTGCGGCTGAATCGGCTGCTGCAATTGAAGGATCTGCCGCCGGCCCTGGCCGACCGGGCGTTCACGCAGCTGCTCTATCGCAACCATCCGTACGGGCATCTGCCGATCGGGTCGGAGGGCTCGCTGCGCGGCATGATGATCCGCGACATCATGTCGTTTCACCGCCGCGCGTTCGCGCCTGTGCGCACGACGGTGATTGCGGTCGGCGACGGGTCGCACGAGGCGCTGTCGGCGGCCGTCCGACGTGCGTTTCAAGGCTGGACGGGCGATGGCTCGGAACCGATTGCCGATCCCGACGCGTTCGCGCCTCCCGCGGCGCCGCCGGCGCGCCTGGCGCTCGTTCACCGGGCCGGCGCGGCGCAGTCGGAGCTGCGTATCGGCCAGGTGGCACTCGCGCGACGGACGCCCGACTATCACGCGGCGCTGGTCGCGAACATGGTGCTCGGCGGCCAGTTCGTCAGCCGCATCAACATGAACCTCCGGGAGGAGAAGGGCTACACGTACGGCGCGCGAACCGCCTTCGAGTTCCGCCGCGCGCCCGGTCCCTTCGTCCTCCACGCCAGCGTCCAGTCCGACGCCACGGCCGACGCCCTGCGCGAGGCGCTCGGCGAGATCGGCGCGATCCGCGGCGATCGGCCGGTAACGCGCGAGGAGCTGGAGCTCGGCCGGGCATCGCTCACGCGAGGGTATCCGCGCAACTTCGAGACCGCCGATCAGATCGCGCGCGCCGCCGCGCAGCTCGCCCTCTATGAACTCCCCGACGATTACTTCACCACGTTCGTGCCGAAAGTCCTGGCGCTCACGGAAGCCGACGTGACCGCCGTCGCCGCGAAGCACCTCGATCCATCGCGCCTGCTGAGCGTCATCGTCGGCGATCGGGAGAAGTTGTCTACTCCGCTCAGGAGCCTGAACCTCGGCGACATCGCCGACGTGAGCGGGGGGAGTTGAGGCTAGCGCTGTCGTCGATGCCACCATTCGTACAATCGGGCGAGGTATAGGCCGGCCACAACGGGAGCGAATACTAGCAGCAGAATCCCGACCGCCCGGGGCGGGATCGGCCAAGAAAACGGGCATTGACAACGCCGCGCTCACGCTCACTGCGACACTACCGAACCCTGGAACCCTGAAAGACCTCGGAGGCTCCGTTCCTGAAAGCCATCCGTTTCCATAACCACGGCGGTCCGGAGGTGCTGCGCTTCGAGGACGCGCCGAATCCGCGGCCGGCCGGCGACGGCGTCGTCGTGCGCGTTCGCGCGTGCGCGCTGAACCATCTCGATCTATGGGAACGCCGCGGGATCGATCGCGTCAAACTCCCGCTCCCGCACATCTCCGGCAGCGATATTGCCGGCGACGTGCTCGATCCCGGCGGCACGAGCGTCGCCGCCGGCACCCGCGTCATGCTCCAGCCGGGCCTGCGCTGCGGCCGCTGCGCCGCGTGCCTCGCGGGGCGCGACAACGAGTGCGCGGCGTACGACGTCCTCGGCCTGCGATCCGACGGCGGCTACGCGGAGCGCGTCGCGGTGCCGGCCGAGAATCTCATCCCGATTCCGGATCATGTCGGCTACATCACCGCGGCGGCCTTTCCCCTGACCTTCCTGACGGCGTGGCACATGCTGATGACCCGCGCGCGGTTGCGGCGCGGCGATGTCGTACTGGTGCTCGCCGGCGGAAGCGGCGTCGGCCAGGCCGCGATTCAGTTGGCGCGGCACGCCGGCGCTCGCGTGTTCGCGACGTCCGCGCCTGCGAAGGCGGACCGCACCCGCGCGCTTGGCGCCGAGGCCGTCTTCGATCACTACGCCGGAGATTTCTCGCGCGAGGTGCGCCGTCTGACCGACAATCGCGGCGCTGACATCGTCGTCGAGCACGTCGGGGAGGCGACGTGGGACCGAAGCGTGCGTGCGCTGGCGACGGGCGGACGTCTCGTCACGTGCGGCGCCACCACCGGCTTCGCGGCCTCGATCGATTTACGCCACCTCTTCGCGCGGCAGCTCTCGCTGCTCGGTTCGTACATGGGCCGATTCGACGAGCTCCGCGCCGCGGCCTCGCTGCTGTTCGACGGCGATCTCGAGCCCGTTGTCGACGAAGTGTTCCCGCTGGCCAGCGCCGCCGACGCCCAGCGGCGTCTCGAAGATCGGGAGCAGTTCGGGAAGATTGTGCTGGAGGTGAGCTGAGACCCGGCTTACCCTCCGCACCATGGAGCACCGGCACCGCAGGGGCTCCCTGTTAATGTTGTCGCGCCGCCCGCGTAATACCCGGTATGCGGACCCGCCGACCTCTGCCGAAAAAGGAACACCCCCATGCCGGCCGTCGTCCAACTGGCAGATGAACGGGCCCGGTTGTACACTGGGCGTCCGCGTATGACCTCCGCGCGCTTCAGCCTCAGCCTTGTTGGGGTGGTCGGCGTGTTCGTGGCCGTGCTCGCGGCGGCGGCGCTGTGGTTGACGATCTCGGACCCCGTCACTACCGCCAACGCCGTCGATCGCGCGTCGCAGGGGGACGTGTCTCCGATTGTCAAAGCACTCGCCGGAGCGCTCTACGACGCCCTTCAGGGCATCATCAAGTACCTCTAACGTCGGATACCGGATATCGGATACCGGATATCGGGTATCGGACCGCGACTCCTACAAGCTCCGGTTCAAGAAGCGGCAGAGCGCCCATCCGTCCATCCATTTGAAGGGCGTAACGCCCGTGCTGTAGTGCCCGCACGGCAGGACCGACAGGGTGTGCTCGATGCCGTGGATCCGGAACTGATCGACGAGCATGCGCGAGAGCTCGACCGGGAAAGTCAGATCGTAGAGCGCGTAGACCAGCAGGATGGCGCGGCCGCGGACTTTCTCGAGAAACGGCAGTGGACTGATCGGCAGCCACATCCGCCGCAGCTCGTCCAGCGTGACGTTGCCGTCAAGCGTCTGACGGACGTGCCTGGTGGAGAGTCCGCTCCAGACGACGTCGGCGAAGTACGGGGAGATGTGATTCAGCGCGGCGGCCTTCACCAGCGGCTCGTGTGCCGTCGTCAACATCGAGAGGCAGGATCCGAGACTGGTGCCGAGGATGCCGATTGACTCGTATCCTTCGGAGCGCAGCCACCAGATCGCGCGCCGCGCATCCAGGACGGCTTGACGACACACCTGCGCCGTACGCCCCACGTTGGCGCTGACGATGTAGTCGGCGCGGGTCAGCTCGGGCGGCATTCGATCGTCGTGGTACGGGAGGCTGAGGCGCAGCGCCGTGATGCCAAAGCGGTTCAGCAGCCGGCACAACCCGACGTGTCCCTCGGGGTCTGCGTTCCATTGCGGGAGCACGAGGACGGCCCGGCGCCGTCCGCGCGCCGATCGATCCGCGAACAGACGCGCGCGCACGGTGTTGTTCTCGACGTGCGGCGTCGCGATGGCGCTCGTGAACGTCAGCAGATCGGCCTGCAGCGCGTAGTCAGACGCGGGCGTGACGGCGTAGAACGCGTCGCTGGCCGCGACGGCGGCGCGGCCCCAGTCCTCGAGGACGAGCCGCGGGTCTCCTTCCGGCAGCGACTGATCCTCCAGCCATTCGAGTCCCCACTCGAAGGGGCGTGCGACGCGATTGGTCGAGAGAGACGCGAGCCGGTGTTCCCAGCGATGGAAGAGAGGCGCGATCACGCGTCAGCGGCCTCCGCTGGCCTTCCGGCGAAGCGTGTCGTAGCTTCGCGCCGCGTCCGCCGTCTGTTCGATCGGGAGCTGCGCCTGCACCCAGCCGGCGTGCCCGAGTTGCGGCGCGCCCCCGAATCCGCCGAGGACGTTCGATACATCCTCGAACCCGGCGTTCGCGAGAATCTCGCATGCGTGCTGCGATCGTCCGCCCACCTGGCAGCCGACCACCATCGGCGTCCCCGTCGGAAAGTTTGCCCGTACGACGGATAGAAACTCAGGATTGGGCTGCATCTGTCGAGTTGCCGGGTCCGCATGGAGCAGCGGGACGTTGAACGCGCCCTCCGGATGTCCCTGCTCGAATTCCGGCACGGAACGAACGTCGAGGTAGCTGGCGCCTTCGCGCTGCCGCTGATGAGCCTGCTGCACGGTCACATGTTTGATAGTCATCATTTTTGCACGTCATCTGGTGATGATCGAACAACCGCCGAAACCCGACACTCCGCAGGCGCCCGACGTCGTCAACAAGCCCGGCGACGTCAATCAGCCCGTGCCGGGCGGCAAGCCCGAGGGGGACGAACGGCCCGACATTCATCCCGTACCGCCCCCGACGGATCCGTCCCCGCCGGTGATTTGACGCTCGACGGCGAGCGCCACTTCGAGCAGGCGCTCCGTGGATCCACGGTGGCCGACGAGCTGAATCGCGCGCGGCAGCCCATCGGCCCCTGGGCCGCATGGGATCGCAATCGCGGGATGCCCCGTGACATTGAACAACTGCGTCAGCCGGAGCATGATGGCCCGGACGGGCTCGGTATCGGCGCCCACCCTCACAGTGGACGCGCCAAGTGGCGGCGCGCCGATGGCCATCGCGGGGAGCAGCAGCGCGTCCAGGCCTTCCAGCGCGCGGTCGACGGCGCGTCGCAGAACCGTGCGCGCCTGCATGGCGCGCAGATAGTCTTCCGCCAGCACATACCGACCCATCTCTAGCCGCAGCCGGACGCCCGGAGAATAGTTGTCCGGCTGATCGCGCAGCATCGGGGCGTGATACCACGAGGCTTCGGGAAGGACGATGTGCACATAGACGTCCGGCGTGCGCTCCGCGTGGGCGATCGCGACGTCCGAGATCGTGTGCCCGCCTCGTTCGAGCGTCGTCTTTACGCGGTCGAACAGGCGCGTGACGTCGGTATCGAGCTTGTCGAGGAAATAGGGAACGGGCACGCCGAGCCACAAAGCGCCTTCCGCCGGCCGCGGCAGGCGCTCGACGCGCGCGTCGGCGTCGAGCATCGCATAGAACATCAGCGCCGCATCGGCGACCGTCGCCGTCATCGGACCGACGTGATCGAGCGTCGTGCTCAGCGGCACCACCCCGTCGGCGGAGAGTTCCCCTGAGGTGGGCTTCAGCCCCGTGATTCCGCACGCGGCGGCGGGAATGCGAATGGAGCCGCCTGTGTCGGTGCCGACGGCGCCGTAGCACATGCCATCCACGATTGCGGCCGCCGCGCCGCCGCTCGAGCCGCCAGCCGATCGCGACAGGTCCAGCGGATTGCGGACGGCGCCGAACGCCGTCTCATCGCTCGTCGTTCCGAAGGCGAACTCGTGCAGATTCGTCTTGCCGACGATGACGGCGCCGGCGCGACGCAGTTTCGCGACGACCGGTGCATCGTGCCGCGGGCGGCGAGGCGTGACGTGCGACCCCGCCGTCGTCGGCGTGCCGGCGACATCGAGCAGATCCTTGACCGAGACGGGAACGCCGTGGAGCGCGCCCAGGCTGCGGCCGCGCGCGATGTCCTTATCGGCCCGGGCCGCGTCGGCGAGCGCCTGGTCGGCCATCACCGTGATGAACGCGCGAAGTTCGGCGTTGCGCGCGTCGATTCGGGCGAGACAGGCCTTCGTGAGCTCGACGGCCGAGATCTCGCGGCGCTGGAGGAGGTCCGACGCTTCCCGCAGACTATTGATCTTCGTCGTCGTCATGACGGCAGGGATGGCCGAATTCGGCGTCCGCGTCGCGCAGCGCCTGCATCGATCGGGCAAGCGCTTCCAGCAGCGGCTTGAGCGCGGGGAGTCCCCGCGCATCGGCGTCGGCGATCGCGTGGGCGAGCCAGGCGGGCGCGTCCATGGCGGCTAGAAGGACACCGTGCCGCGAAGGCTGACGGGAATCATCCGCACACTGTGCGTGACGGGCGTGCTGAACTGGTTCACGGTGTACTTGAATGCGATGTCGAACCCGAACGGGCCGAACATCATCCCGCCGCCGCCTTCGGCAAAGTACCGCTTGCCGTGAAGCTGATCGGTGACGGCGCGGCCGATGCCGCCGATGACGAACGCGTGGGTGCCGAGGCCCCAGCCGGGCGAGCGGTCGCTCATATCGATGCCGGCGCCAACGTCGAAGGCCCGTCCGCCGGTCAGCTCGTAAGTCGGCGAAGGCGCCGGGCCGTCGAACGCCACGCGTACATTCGGGATCGATTCGATGCTGCCTTTCAGCGCCAGCGTGGCTCCCTCGCTCGATCCGAATGGATAGACGGTCGCGCCGATTGCCGTCGCGCGGCGGCCGAACTCGCGCACGGTGACGAGCGTCTGGTTGTCGCGCGTCCGGTATTGGAATGATTCGAGGTGCACCTCGTTGACTTCCTGTCCGAGGAGCTCTTCCAGAGGATGCTTCTCGAAGGCCGTGCCCTGCACGTACTGCGTCTCCGCGTACACGGAGATGAAGTGCCGCCGCGCCTTCTGCGCACGATACGCCTGCGGTTGAGGCAGCGGCGCGGCGAGCGCAGCGACCACGGCGAGCACTGACGCAGTTTGTATCAGCATCCTTTCAAGGATAACGTAAACCGTGTGCACGACCGCGTTCTCGCCGCCGTCATGGCGGCGCCGAAGCAGCCGATCGAGGTGCGCGAGTTCCGGCTGCCCGATTTGCCGCCCGGCGCCGCGCTGCTGAAAACATCCTGCTCTGAGGTCTGCGGCACCGACGTCCACCTTTGGCACGGCCGGCTCGCCGGCGTGCCCTATCCGATCATTCCCGGCCACGTGTCCGCCGGCAGCATCGACGCGGTGCGAGGCGAGCTCACGGGGATCGACGGGACGCGGATTCGCGAAGGCGATCGCGCCGTCTTCTTCGACGTCCATCGGACGTGCGGACGCTGCCGCGCGTGCACGGTGCATCGGACACCGACTCGCTGTGCGGCCCGCCGCGTGTACGGGATCACGGACTCGGCCGAGGAAGGGCTGTTCGGGGGATGGGCGCAGGCGATCTATCTCGAGCCGGGCGTGGCGATCGCGAAGCTTCCCGACGCCGTGTCGCTCGACGATTACATCGGCGGCGGCTGCGGGCTCCTGACTGCCGTGCATATCGCCGAGCGCGCCGGGATTCGTCTCGGCGACGCTGTCGTGGTCCAGGGCGTCGGCGCCGTCGGTCTCTGCGCGATTGCGCTGGCACGGCTCGCCGGCGCCACGCACATCGTGGCCATCGGGGCGCCGGAGGCGCGGCTGCATCTCGCGCGCGAGATGGGCGCGGATCGAGCGCTGGATCTGGCGCACACGACGACGGCCGAGCGCCGGACGGCGATTCTGGAAACCACCCACGGCGAAGGCGCGGATGTCGTCATCGAAGCCGCCGGGTCTGCCGCGGCGATTGCCGAAGGGCTCGATCTCGCCAGGGTCGGAGGACGGTACGTCGTCGCCGGGCACTATACCGACGCCGGCGACAGCACGATCAACGCCCACCAGCACATCAATCGCAAGCATCTCGAGATTCGGGGATGCTGGGGAAGCGAGCCGCGTCATTTCCTGCGCGCCCTGTCGGTGCTCGAGCGGCACGCCGCCGCGATTCCCTTCCGGAAGATCGGCGCGCGGCGCTACGGCCTCGGCGATCTCAACGAGGCGCTGGCCGACGCCGAAGCGATGCGCATTCCGAAGGCGCTCGTCGATCCGTGGCAGTCGTGAGGCGCACGAAAATCATCGCGACGCTCGGGCCCGCGAGCGTCGAGCCGCGCGTGCTCGACGCCTTGATCGAAGCGGGCGTTGACGTGATCCGCCTCAATTTCTCGCACGGTACGCACGAGTCGCACGCGTCGGCCTTTCGCGGCGTTCGCGAGGCTGCCGCCCGGTGCGGCCGGCACGTCGCGATTCTTCAGGATCTGAGCGGTCCGAAGATACGCACGGGACGGCTCGAAGGAGGCAACCCGATCGAGCTTCGCGAGGGCGACGGCCTTCGGATCGCCGCCGGGGACGGAGTCGGCGGTGGCGGGCGGATCTTCACGCCGTACGCCGAGCTGATTGCCTCTGCGAAGCCAGGCGATCGACTGCTGCTCGACGACGGGAAGATCGAGCTGCGGGTGACCGGCCGTTCGGAGGGCGGGTTGACCACGACGGTCGTGAATGGCGGAACGCTCGGCGAGAAGAAAGGAATCAATGCGCCGGGCGTTCGGCTTCCCGCCTCCGCCGTCACGCCGAAAGACGAAGCGGATCTCGCCTTCGGCATCCGGCTCGGCGTCGATATGGTCGCGCTGAGCTTCGTCCAGACGCCGGACGATGTGCACGCCGCCAGACGGATTCTCGAGTCCGAAGGAGCGGATCTTCCGTTGATCGCCAAGATCGAGCGGCCGCAGGCTCTCGAGCATCTGGATCGGATCCTCGAGGCGGCCGACGGCGTGATGGTCGCGCGCGGCGACCTCGGACTCGAGTGCCCGATGGAACAGGTTCCCCGGATCCAGAAATCGATCATCGCGCGTGCGCGTGCGCTTGGCCGCCCGGTGATCGTGGCCACGCAGGTGCTCGAATCCATGCGGACCGAGCCGCGGCCCACGCGGGCAGAGGTCAGCGACGCCGCGACTGCCGTCGATCAGGGCGTCGACGCGATCATGCTCGCGGCGGAGACGGCCGTCGGCGAGTATCCCATCGAGGCCGTCGAGACGCTCGCCGCGATTGTCGACGAGGCGGAGAAAGTCGCGTCGCCGGCCGAGCTCCCGGCCAGCGGCGTGCGTGGCGGCCCTGAGACGACAGGTCCGCCTGCCGATGGCTTCGATGCGTTCCGCGCCGTCCACGGACGCGCGATGTGCGAGGCCGCCGTCACGCTCGCATCGACGGGCCTGGCCGAGGCGATCGTCGCCATCACCCAGTCGGGCAAGACGGCGCAGCTCCTGTCATCGCTGCGCGCGCCCGCCGCGATCCTTGCCGTGACGCCATCGGACTCCGTCGCCCGGCGCCTCACGCTCTATTGGGGCGTGCGCTCATGCGTGTCCGACCTCGAAGATCTCCGCGCGCTCGAACGTCCGCTTCGCCGCGCGATCGGCCTCTCGCCTCGCGCGGTCGTCGTCTTCATCAACATCAATCCCGACCTCAGCCGTCAGGACGCCAACTTCCTGAACGTGCAGCGCCTCGCCGAATAGTGTTCGGGCTCAGGCAGCCGATCGCGTTCGTGCTCGATCGGTCGCTCCTGCTGCTCGGGGGAGCGGTCATCGCGCTCGTGTGGGCGAACAGCGGCCCCGGATCGTACGGGGTCTTCGCGGCCGCTGCCCGGTTCGCGGTGAACGACGTGGCGATGGTGTTCTTCTTCGCGCTCGCCGCGAAGGAGATCGTCGAAGCTACCCGGCCGGGCGGCGCGCTGTCCTCGGCACGGGAGGCTGCCGTGCCGCTCGTCGCCGCCGCCGGCGGCATGCTGGTGCCGGCGCTGATATACACGGCGGGCGCCGCCGCAACGGGTCATGTGGACCTGCTTCGAGGCTGGGCGATCCCCTGCGCAACCGACATCGCGTTTTCCTATCTGGCGGCGCGGCTCGTATTCCCGCCGCGCCATCCGGCGATTCCCTTCCTGCTGCTGCTCGCCGTGGCGGACGATGCGCTGGGGCTGGCGATCCTCGGCGCCTTCTATCCGGCGCGTCATGTGTCGACGGCGTCCTGGGCGTTGCTGATGATTCCGGCGCTCGGCGCCGCATGGTGGCTACGACGCCGACGAACGCGCAGCTTCTGGCCGTACGTCCTGGTAGCGGGCGCCGTCTCGTGGGCCGCCTTTTTTGCGGGCGGCCTGCATCCGGCGCTGGCGTTGGTTCCGATCGTGCCGTTCATGCCCTGTCAGGAGCGGTATCACGAGCTCTTCGACGAACACCGTCCCCAGCCGTCCGACACGCTGAACGTATTCGCGCGGTGGTGGCGCGTCCCGGTTCAAATCGTCCTGTTCTTCTTCGGTCTCGTGAACGCGGGCGTCCCTCTCGGGAGCATCGGTCCGGCGACGTGGCTTGTCGCCGCCGGACTGCTCGTCGGCAAGCCGGCGGGCATTCTCGCGATGACGTGGCTGGCGGTTGCCGCCGGCCTCGGGCGGCCGGGCGGCGTCACATATGGCGATCTCTGGATCGTCGGAATCACGGCTGGCATCGGCTTCACGGTCGCGCTGTTCTTTGCGACTGCCGCGTTTCCGGCGGGCGCGGCGCTCGATCAGGCGAAGATGGGCGCGCTCCTCAGCTTTGCGGCGGCGCCGCTGGCGCTCGCCGGCTCCAGGTATAGAACGCGACGCCGACGCCGAGCATCACCGCCGCCTGCACGATGAGGTTCACCTCGAAGGTGAGTGTGTTCGATCCCGGCGGCGGCAGGAATGTCAGCGCGAGCGAGATCGCCGTCGCGGCGAATCCCACGAGCGCGAGCGATCGCGGCGCGTCCGGCAGCAGTCGGATCTGCGCCAGAAAGAGATACAAATACGGCACGAAGTAGATCAGGATCGTCAGGTTGACCAGGATGTCGTACGCTTCCTGAATCGACGTCGATCGCCCCGCGACCGTGAAGAAGACACTGGCCAGAAAGATGAGGGATGCGGCGATCGACTGCACGATCAGCGCGATGTGCGGCGTGCGGTACCGCGGATGGAGCCGCGCAAATGCGCGCGGCATCGCCGAATCCACCCCGGCCGCAAACGGCACGCGCGCCGCTCCCGCCGTCCACGACGCGGTGCCCGCCAGCGCGTTCAGCGTCAGCAGCGCTCCGGTGAGCGCGCCCAGTCCCGTGAGGCCCACGCGTCCCGCCACGAGCTGCACGGCGTCGGTGATGCCGCTCAGCTCCTTCAAGGCCGACAGCGGCACGGCAAACAGCACCGACGCCGATCCCGCGATGTAGACCACCGTCGTCAGCGCACCGGCGATGAAGATGCCGCGCGGAATCGTGCGTTCCGCGTCCTTGACTTCCTGGCCGACGAGCGAAGTGATTTCGAACCCGGAAAACGCGAAACACATCGCCGACCAGAGGCCGATGGTATCGAGCAGGTTGCCGCGCGGCACCATAGCGGCCGGAGTAAACGGCGTCGCGGATCCGAACCGCACGAGCGCGAGCGCGCCGCAGCCGAGCAGGAGGCCGACAGGAATCCAGACACCGAGGCTGCCGGCGTTCTGCAGCCACTTTCCGAGCCGCAATCCGATGATGTTGATCCCTGCGGCGACCCAGATGCCCGCCAGCACGAACGCCACCGCATACCAGCGCGTCGCGCCGATCGCCTGCCACCGGGCGCCGCCGATGGCGGCGAGATTGGCCGCGCCGAACAGCAGCACCGACGGGAAGTAGAACAGGTTGTTGACCCACAGGCACCAGCCGCAGATGAATCCATGCCCGGGCCCGAACGCGCGCCGCACCCACGCGTACATGCCGCCCTGCTCGGGATATCGCCGCGCGAGCGTCGAGACGGCGACGGCAAGCGGCACGAAGAAGGCGATCCATGCAAGCGCCCACAACGTGACCGACGCAGGTCCGGTGCGAGCCCCACGGGCGATCCACCGCAGACCGACGACGGCGACGACGTTCATGAGGACCACGTCGCGGAGGCCGAGCGCTTTGATGAACCCGTCGCGTTCGCGTGTCTCCGCTGTCACGCCGGGTTCTCGAGGTACGCCTTGAGCGCGGAGAGCGACGATCGCCAGCCGCCGGCAATCACGGCGTAGTAGCGGCGCCACCGCGCCGTTTCTTCGAATCCGAGCTGCCGCACGTGCAGCCGGCACGCCGGCCCGTTCATGCGGCAGGTCAGTTCGAGCGACATCGGCCCGATGGGATCGCCGTCGGGCGGCAGCCACCATGCGTCGGCGACGAACAGCTCGGCTCCCGCGACGTATTGCATGACGCGCCCGAAGAACACGCCCCCCAGCCGTCCGAGCAGGTCGTCGGCGTCGGTGGTCGGGGCCCACTCGACGGCATACACGCCCAGGGGCCGCGGCGTGGTGACCGAGCGGGCGACCTGCCACCAGCGCTCGAGCGCGTCCGGATCGAAAAACGCGGCGAGCACGCGCGTCGGAGCGGCGTTGATGAGGATCGATTGCTCGAATTCCGGAGACGCGTTTCCGGCCTGCGCAGGTGCCATGCGCGGGCCATGCTACTCCAGTACACTGAAGGCCATGACGGACGAGCGCCCGCAAGCCGACGAATCGTGGGACCACCACTACGCGGACGAAAAAGACGCCGCGTGGCTGTACCGCGAGCTCGCGCGCGTGGACAGGAACACCGAGCGCGGCGAGTTGTTCGGCCGTCTGGCCGTCGTCGAGGATCAGCACACCGCGCGATGGGAGCAGTTGTTTCGGGATGCCGGACGTCCGCTTCCCGGCCACGCCGTGTCGCGGCGGACGCGGATGCTCGCCTGGGTGGCGAAGACCTTCGGTCCGGCGGCGGTGCTGCCGCTGATTCTCGCCGAGGAGGGCCGCGAAGTGCAGGCGTACCTCGGCCTGGCGCGCCACTCGTCGCATCAGCAGACGCACAAAGCCGCGGTCGACATCGCGGCCGACTCCGCCGTCCACGCGCGCGAGCTCTCGGAAGTCATGGGCCGCGAAGGGGAACCCTGGCACGTGGGCGGCGCCGGCGGAATGCTCCGGAGCGTCGTCTATGGGTTCAACGATGGGCTGACGGCGAACTTCGGACTCGTCGCCGGGGTCGTCGGCGCCAACTTCGCGCCGCACATCGTCATTCTCACGGGCGTCGCCGGCGCGATCGCCGACGCGCTCTCAATGGGATCGAGCGGCTATCTGGCCGCCAAGAGCGAGGCCGAGGTGCAGGCGCACCAGATCGAGATGGAGCGCCAGGAAATGCGGCTCATGCCGGATCTGGAAGAGCAGGAGCTGGCCATCATCTATGAGGCCAAGGGGCTGACGGCGGACCGTGCGCGCGAGACGGCGAAAGCCATGATGCAGGATCCGGCGCGCGCGCTCGAGACGCAGGTTCGCGAGGAGCTCAACATCCATCCCGCGGAGCTCGCGCCGCTCAAAGACGGAGTCGTGACCGGCGCGGCCACCGCCTTCGGAGCGATCATCCCGATCGTACCGTTCCTGGTGATGGCGCATGGACCCGCCGTCTGGGTCTCCCTCGCGATCAGCATGGCCGCGCACTTCGGGATCGGCGCCGCGCGCAGCCTGTTCACGGGCCGGGGGATCTGGGTCAGCGGACGCGATATGTTCGTGGTGGGATTCGGCGTCGCGGCGGTCGGTTATTTCATCGGTGAATGGCTGCCGCGTTTCTTGCGTTAACCGTCAACCGTCAACTGTCAACCGTCAACTCTTCTCTCTGAGCGTCTGCACGTACGACACGATCTGCCAGACCTGCTCCTTGGTGAGTTCGTCTCTCTGCGCGGGCATCTTGGGCTTCGTGCGACCGTTCCAGATTTTGTAGAACACGATGCCGTCGGGATTGCGCGAGGCACGGCGCGCGGGCGTCAGATCCATGTCCTGCATCGAATCGGGATCGGCGTCGGGGCCGTCGCCCTTGCCGCCCGGACCGTGGCAGCGCTTGCAGGTTTTCATGAAGAGTTCCTTGCCGGCGGCGACGGCCTTGGGATCGCCGGCGAGCGGATTCTTCTCCTCCTCGGCTGTCGGCGGGAGGGTCCATCCTCCCGGCCGTGGTTGAGCCGTCTGCGTCGTCGGCGACGTGGTCTGTTGAGCGCTGACAACTGCAACGCCAATCGCGTAAACCGTGCCGGCGACCGCGAACACGCACCACCGTTTCCGCATGAGGCAATGATACAGTTTTTCGCGTATGCACGACCAGCCGCTCGCCTACATGGATCGGGCGTTCCTCGAAAGCGACGACGCGCGGCCGATCCGGATCCTCGCCGAATATCTGGAGCCGCTGCGCCGTTTGAAGGAACAGAACATTCAGGACACGGTCGTGTTCTTCGGCTCGGCGCGCGTGCACAGCCGGATCGAAGCGACGCGTGCGCTCGCGCGGCTCAGGAAGCGCAATACCCGTCGGGGGCGCGCGTATACGGAAGCGCTGCGGCGCAGCCGGAAAGCCGTCGAATGGTCGCGCTACTACGAGGACGCCCGTGAGCTCGCCGCCAGGCTCGCGAAATGGAGTCTGTCGCTGGAATCGCCGAGGCACCGATTCGCCGTCTGCTCGGGTGGCGGTCCGGGCATCATGGAGGCGGCCAACCGCGGCGCGCACGAAGCGGGCGGCAAGAGCATCGGCTTCAACATCCGCCTGCCGTTCGAGCAGGGCGCCAATCGGTACATCACTGAAGGGCTGCACTTCGAGTTCCACTATTTCTTCATGCGCAAGTTCTGGTTCGCCTACCTGGCGAAGGCGTTGGTCATCTTTCCCGGCGGATTTGGCACGCTCGATGAAATGTTCGAGATCCTGACGCTGTCGCAGACCCAGAAGCTCTCGAAGCAGCTCGGCGTTTTCCTGTACGGCCGGGAATACTGGGAAGGCATTCTGGACCTCGAGCCGCTGGCGGAGTGGGGGGCGATCGACTCGGCCGATCTCGATCTGCTGAAGTGGGTGGATTCGCCAGGGGACGCGTTCGAACAGCTGCGCGCCCATCTGATGGCCTATCACCTCGTCCCGGAAACCGCGCAGGAAGACCGCGCGCCGGGCATCGCGAAGACGAGAGGGTGACGTGGAACACGACGAACGCGAACAGTTGATCGCGCAATACAAGGACGGCTATCGAGCCGTGTCGGCCGCCCTGCTGAAGATCACGCCCGAGGAGCTCGACGCGCGGCCTGCGCCGAAAAAGTGGTCCGCGCGGGAGATCGTGCACCACCTCGCAGACAGCGAGATGACGGCCGCGGTCAGGTTCCGGCTGCTGATCGCGGAAGATCGGCCGTCGATCAAGGGCTACGATCAGGATGCCTTCGCGGCCCGCCTTCACTACGAGCGGTCGCACGAAGCGTCGCTCGAGCTATTCCGCGCGGCCCGAGCGTCGACCGCCGAACTGATGGCCTGCCTGACCGAGGCGGACTGGCTGCGCGAGGGCACCCACAGCGAAGTCGGGCGCTTCGGACTCGACACCTGGCTCCGGATATACGGCCCCCACGCTCATCGCCATGCCGATCAAATACGGATCGCGCGGGGAGTAGGGGGGAAATAGTTTCCAAGAACTCTAGAACTCTAGAACCCTAGTACAGCAGAAACCGCTTCCGCAGTTTGCGAAAGGCGTCTTCGTCGCGCGTCCATGCCGCGGCGATGGATGCGGCGTCCTCGCCCGCATCGATTCCGTGCCGGAGGCGATCGGATCCATAGAGAATGTCGATAGGTGGCTTGATGCGCTCGTATTCGTAGGGGGGATCCCGCCAGAGCGTCTTCTGGGGCGCCTCGCGATGGAACTCGGCGAGGAGTTCGACGGCGACCCGCACCGGCCTGAAGGTCTTTCGATCCGTGACGTGAATCTGGCAGCCGCCGCACGCCGTCTGCGTGTGCTTGTGGAACGTCGGCTCGAACACGGCGGCGCGGAAGTACGCGCCCGCAAGTCCGCGACGGTTCATCGCCTCCGCGAACCGATCCCCCTCGATCCATGGCGCGCCCACGAATTCGAACGGCCGGCTCGTCCCGCGCCCCTCGGACAGCTGCGTGCCTTCGAAGAGCACGGCGCCGGGGTAGACGATCGTCGTGTCGAGCGTCGGAATATTGGGCGAGGGCAGCACCCAGGGCAGGCCGGTCTCGTCGAAATACATGGATCGCCGCCAGCCTTCCATCGGCACGACGTCGACCGCCGCATTGAGGCCGAAATGGTCGTTGAAGAGCCTCGCCGCCTCGCCGATCGTCAGTCCGTGCCGCATCGGGATCGGGAACTGGCCGACAAACGACGTGTAGGCCGGATCGAGCGCCGCGCCTTCGATATCATCGCCATTAACCGGATTCGGACGATCGCAGACGACGACGCGGATGCCGTGCTTGCGGGCGGCGCGCAGGCAGTTGGCCATCGTGTAGACGTAGGTGTAGATGCGCGTGCCGACGTCCTGGAGGTCGATCACGAGGACGTCGATGTCGGCGAGCATCTGCGCGGTCGGTTCGCGCGTTTCGCTGTAAAGCGAGTAGATCGGCACTCGCCGCTTCGTATCCCGCGCGTGCGGCGTCTCGATCATGTTCTCCTGCAGGTCGGAGCGGATGCCGTGCTGCGGCCCGAAGAGCGCGGCCAGCGTCCACTCCGCGGTCGAGCCGAGGCGATCGGACGCGTGGACGATGCGGCCGTCGACCGATGCCGGGTTGCAGACGAGCCCGAGGCGCTTGCCGACGATCAGCGAGCGGTCGGGGCCGTCGATCAGCCGTTCGAGGCCGAGGCGGACAGACATCCGCGAATTATAGTCGTGCGCGACGCATCAGGTGGCGCGCAATCGCGGCCGCGCAGAGCGCGTCCGCGAACGAGTTGCAGCGGAAGCGATACCCGTCGTCTGCGCCGAGCCGCACGAGCACGACATCGCGCCCCGTCTGGATCACGTCGCGCACCGCGTGCCAGGACAGCGCGGGCGTTCGGGCGCCGCCGGCGAACACGGCGCGTACCGATGTGAGGAGGAGCCGGCCCGTCGGCTGCGCCGGATCGTCGGGCATCGAGACCGGCGCGATGAAGTGGCACAGGTCGGAGCCGAGGACGCGGTGCGACGTCTCGATCGTCGGCAGCGGGGCGGCGGCGAGGCGGTCGTTGAGCTCCACGAGCTGGCGGAGACCGTCCAGCATCTCTTCTTCCATTTCGAGGTCGTCCCCGAGCGGCGGGCTCTGCCGCAGCGACGACTCGAGCGCGGCCAGGCGCCCGGCATCGGCGGCGTCCACCGCCTCGAGCCACGAGGCGCGCCACGCACGCAGACGCCGATCATCCCGTCGCGATGTTTGTCGAAGCCAATCGAAGAGTCGCACGCGTCGTCTGCCTCAGGCGGAATCCGCCGGCCTCGGCTCAGTCGGTTCCCGCCGTGCGGCCGGCCGCACGCGCGATGGCGCTCGCATTGCAATGAACGAGCAAGCGCGTTTTTCTGCGCACGCGGAAGTTTTGGATAGAATGCCGGAACGATTCATCGTGATCATTGCCGTCTTCAACAGCAAGGGAGGCGTCGGCAAGACCACTGCCGCGGTGCAGGTTGCCGCGGCCCTCGCCGCCCCCAGGCGTCGCGTGCTGCTCGTCGATCTCGACAGCCAGGCGTCGGCCTCGCTGTGGATCGGCGTGCCGCGGACCGAGCTCAGGCCGTCGACGGCCTCGGTGCTGCTGGAAAAGTATCCTATTCTCAAAGCGGTCCGCCATACCGCGACGCCTCACCTGGACCTGCTGACCGGTTCCCTGGAGCTGGCGAATGCCGACGTCGCCCTGTGCGCGGCGCGCGGCCGTGAGCTGGCGCTGCGCCGCGCCCTGGAGCGGCTCGCCGGGCACTACGAGCTGATCGTTCTCGATTGCCCTCCGAGCTTATCGCTGCTCGGAATCAACGCGATCGTCGCCGCGGACGCGCTGCTCATTCCCGTGACGCCGGAGCCGCTGGCGGCCGAGGCGCTCGAGGGGCTCCTGGCGTCGATCCAGCGGGTGCACACGCGCATGGCGTCGAGGAGCCGCATCCTCGGCATCCTGCTTACCCTCGTCGAACCTCAGCGCAAGTCGACGCGTGAGACCGCCGAGCGGCTGCGGGCCGAATTCCGCGACGCGGTCTTTCACACCGAAGTCCGGTGGACGCCGGCGATCGCGCAGGCGCCGGCCGCCCGCAAGACGATCTTCGAGACGGCGCCGCGCTCGGCGTCGGCGGATGCCTTCCGCCGCCTCGCGGGGGAGGTGCTCCAGCGGCTGCCGTCCATCCGTCATTAAGGCCCCATCCAATATTAGGGGTGGAAAAAACTCGCGATTATCGCCATCGGGAAATGTTCAGCTTGCAGTAACTCCCCTCTTTCGTGTTGAATACGGCCGACCTCAACCGTCGCTGCGATACGGTATTTAAGGACGGCGTTTATGTCGTCCTGGGGCGATTGCGGGAGATCGCATGGCGCGCGCGCGTAAGCGGAAAACCGGGAAGACGAGCCACGACATTTTCACGCCGACCCGTCGCGCGGGCGGCGCCCACCAGGGGCGTCGGCCCGGCAGGCCGCCGATCCACGACGAGGCCTGGACGAAGGTCACCGTCGTGCTCTTCAATCGCCAGATCGTGTTCCTCGACCGTCTCGCGGCCAACATCCGGGCGCGCAGCGGCGCGGCCATCAGCCGCGCGCAGCTGATCCGCGCCCTCCTCGATGCCGTGACCGACGCGAACATCGATCTGACGTCGGCGACCTCCGAGGCCGATCTGAAGTCGTCCCTGCTCGCCCGGCTGGGCCGATATCAGATCGGCACCCCGGGCGTCTGAGCGCGGCGCTAGGATCGGAGGATGGCGGGCGAGCCCGAGTGCGTCATCCTCGTCGGCCTTCCCGGAGCGGGGAAGACGACCTTCTCTCGCGAGCGCTTCCCGACGCACGAACACGTCAGCAAGGATGCGTTTCCGCGTCACGCACGCGACAAGCAAGCGAGGCAGGACGCCGCCCTCCGCGCCGCGCTGGCGGCGCGGCGCTCGGTCGTCGTCGACAACACGAACGTCTCGCCGCAGGAACGGGCATCGATCATCGCGATCGCGCGGCAGCTCGGCGCGCGCATCGTCGGCTATTACATCGAAGCAAGTACGCGCGAGGCGATCGCGCGCAATGCGCGGCGCAGCGGAGCGGCGCAGGTGCCCAAGGTGGCCATCTTCACGTGCGCGAAGCGGCTCGTGCCGCCGGCGATGGACGAGGGCTTCGACGAGCTGCGCACGGTTCGCGTCCTGTCGGACGGCCGATTCGGCTAGGGAAGGCTCGTCCATTTTCAGGGTAGAATTCCGCACCGTGCGTTTCGCGATCCAGTCGCTCATGCTCGCGCTCGCCGTCACTGTGCCGGCATCGGCGCAGGACAACTACGAGATTCAGGTCTATGGCGCCGAACTCGTACCGCCCGGCGCGACGATGGTCGAGCTGCACAGCAATTTTGCGGCTTCCGGGCAGCGGCTCACCGTCGACGGCGTGAAGCCGACCAATCACGCCGTGCACGAGACGCTCGAAGTCACGCACGGGTTCACGGACTGGTTCGAATGCGGCTTCTATCTGTTCACGAGCGGCCGCGCTGGTGACGGCGTCGACCTCGTCGGCAGCCACGTACGCCCGCGCGTTTCCGTGCCCGCCCGGTACCACCTCCCCGTCGGCCTCAGTCTGTCGCAGGAGATCGGCTATCAGCGCAGAAGTTTCGCCGACGCGACGGCCACCTATGAGCTGCGGCCGATCGTGGATCAGCAGCTCGGACGCTTGTACTGGACGTTCAACCCCACCCTCGAGCGCGCGCTCAACGGTGACGTGTCCGGGCGGCGGTTCGAGTTCACGCCGAACGCCATGGTGACCTACGACCTGACGAAGCGCCTGTCGGCCGGACTGGAGTATTACGGCGGCTTCGGCCCCGTCGGCAATCTCGAGCCGTGGCGGTCCGGCGGGCAGCAGCTCTTTCCCGCGATCAACATCGACTTCGGGCCGGACTGGGAGTTCAACGCTGCCGTCGGCTTCGGATTGACGGATTCCGCCGAGCCGCTCCTGATGAAAGTGATCGTCGGGCGGCGGTTCGGCCTGCACGCGGCGCGGACGCCGCCAGCACCCTAGGCGCCAGAGATGGACGCGCTCCTGCGTGACGTCCGGCTCTACATCTACCAGCAAATGATCGAGACGTCGGCGGCGCCGTCCGCCGCCGAGACGGCGGCGGCGCTGTCGCTGCCGCCGCACGATGTGACCGCGGCGTACCATGCGCTCGCCGAGTCGCGGGCGCTGGTGCTCCGGCCCCGTTCGAGCACCGTGTGGATGGCGATGCCGTTTTCGAACGTCCAGACCGGGTTCACGGTCATCTCCAGCGGCCGGGCCTACTACGCGAACTGCGCGTTCGACGCGTTCGGCGTGGCCGCGATGCTGCAGGCCGACTCCCGCATCTTCACGACGTGCGCCGACTGCGGCGGCGTCCTCGAGCGGAAGATCTCGAACGGTCAGCTCTCCGACACCCGTGGCGTCGTCCACTTCGCGCTGCCGGCCCGCCGCTGGTGGGAAGACGTCGGATTCACCTGAGCGACGATCCTGCTCTTCGGCTTCGAAGAGCATGTCGAACGCTGGTGCGCGAAGCAGGCGCTCCCGCGCGGCGGCGTGCTGACGCTCGAGCAGGCCTGGGCGCTCGCGCGCATCTGGTACGAGGATCGTCTGGCGCCGGACTGGCGCAGGCGCACGCCGGCCGAAGTGATGGAGGTATTCGCCGCGATCGGCGTGGAAGGCGAGTTCTGGAGAATGTAATTCGGCGGACGCTTGTCAGTACAGCCGCCAGAGGGCGATCCCGAACACGCTCGTCATGTACACCCACGTTGCCGAAAAAACGACGTGCATCGCCGTGTTGAACGCGTGGCCCCGCCAGATTGCCGGCGAGTAGAACCACCACTGCATCAGCATCCGTAGTCCCCAGAACGCCGTGAGACCGATGAGAATCGCCCGGCTCAGCGGCCCGGGAACCAGCAGGGCGTCGGCGGACGTCAGCAGCAGCGCGGACATCATCGCCAGCGTGAGCACCAGGAACACCGAGTGCGCCTGGAAGATCTGGCGATTGAGGAGCGACAGCCGCGCCATTTCCTCCCGCCAGCGCAGCCGGGCGGGCACGGCGAGATTCACCCCGACCAGCAGCGCCAGGATGACGCCGACGGCGCGCAGGTGGAGGAGCAGAAGGCCAGGATCCATCTTCATGTCAGCGTGTGGCGACGGGCAACCTGCCGTGTCTGTCTGTAATCTCTGAAATCACAGAACACCGCCTCCCAAGAAATCACGCGAGGACCTTGCCGATCTTGTCGCCCATCTTCAGGAGGCGGACGAGCGCCGGCGTGGGCAGCTTGCGCGTCTGCTCGACCCAGCCCGTCACCAGCTCGAAGAACTGAAGCATGTCGGCCAGCCGATCCCGCGTGTAGGCGTCGGCCGCGCCGGGCTTCCTGGCTTCGGCGGCCGTCTCGCGCAGCACCGCCAGGACCGGATCGGCTTCACGCTGCTTCCGCTCGTCCACGATGATGCGGAACATCTCCCACACGTCTTTCAGGCTCTCGAAATGATCGCGGCGATCGCCCATCAGGTGCGTGACGCGCACGATCCCCCACCCCTGCAATTCGCGAAGGCTGGTGCTGACGTTGGATCGGGCGACGCCGAGCGCCGACGCGATGTCCTCGGCATTGAGCGGCCGGGCCGACAGGAACAGCAGCGCGTGGACCTGCGCGACCGTCCGGTTGATGCCCCAGCGGGCGCCCATCTCTCCCCAGTGGAGGATGAACTTCTGCTGGATCGGAGTCATGGCCATACATGTAAATTCAGTAATTTCTGTCAATACAGAAATTACTCCCCTCTGGTGCCTCCTGTCAAGTGAGCCATAATTCTCGTTGATGACCCCCAAATTCCGGACCCGACTGCTGATTGTCCCGGCGGCCGCCGCCCTGCTGCTGACGCGGCTGCTGACCGCGCAGCCCGCGCCCGCCGTCAATCACATACGCTCCCTCTCGCTCGGCGCGCCCGTCCCCGCTGATCCCGAGATCACGCAAGGCCGGCTCGCCAACGGGCTGCACTACTACGTCCGCGCCAATCCGAAGCCGGAGAAGCGCGCCGAGCTGCGGCTCGTGGTCAAGGCGGGATCGATCCTCGAAGACGACGACCAGCAGGGGCTCGCGCACTTCGTCGAGCACATGGCGTTCAACGGCACGCAGCATTTTCCGAAGAATGAGGTCGTTTCGTTCCTCCAATCGCTGGGGATGCGCTTCGGGGCCGACATCAACGCGTACACCGCCTTCGACGAGACGGTCTTCATGCTCCAGGTGCCGACCGACAAACCGGGAGTGCTCGATCGCGCCCTGCTGATTCTGGAAGACTGGGCGCACAACGTGACGTTCGACCCCGTTGAAATCGACAAGGAGCGCGGCGTCATCGTGGAGGAGTGGCGCCTGCGGCGCGGCGCCGCCGCCCGACTGCAGGATCGGCTGCTGCCGGTGCTGCTCAAGGGATCCCGCTACGCGGACCGCCTCCCCATCGGCAAGATGGACATCGTTCGCACCTTCAAGCCCGATCGGCTCACGCAGTTCTATGCCGACTGGTACCGCCCCGACCTGATGGCCGTCGTCGCCGTCGGCGATCTCGACAGGGCTGAAACCGAGAAGCTGATCAAGAGCCATTTCGGCACGATCCCCGCCCGGCCGCGCGCGCGCCCGCGGCCGGTCTACACGGTGCCCGATCACGCGGGCACGGTGTATGCGATTCAAACGGACAAGGAATTGACGACCACCAGCGTGCAGGTCGAGAACCTCCTGCCGCCGCAGCCCGACCGCACGGTGGGGGACTATCGCCGGAAGATCGTCGATCGCATCTTCTCGAGCCTGATTTCGTCGCGGCTCGCGGAGCAGGCGCAGAAACCCGACGCGCCGTTCATCACGGCGTTCGCCGGCCGCGGCGCGTTCCTGGGCCGCACGAAGGACGCCGCGGCGATGACGGCGCTCGTGAAGGACGGCGGGGTCGAGCGCGGACTCGAGGCGCTGCTGTCGGAAATGGCGCGCGTCTCGCAATTCGGCTTCACCGCCACGGAGCTCAATCGGCAGAAGCAGTCGATGATGCGCACCTGGGAACGCGTGCTCGCCGAGAAGAACAACCGCGTGTCCGGCAGCCGCGCCGACGAGTACGTCCGCAATTTCCTCATCGGCGAGGCGCTGCCGACGACAGATGACGAATATGCGTTGAACGCGAGGTTCGTGCCGGAGATCACGCTCGACGAGATCAATCGCGCGCCCAGGGAGTGGTTTCCCGGCGCCAACAATCGCATGGTCGTCGTCAGCGCGCCCGACAAGCCCGGCGTCAGCGTCCCGAACGAGGCCACCCTTGCCGCCGTGATGTCGGCGGGACCGTCGAAGGGCCTGACGGCGTACGTCGACAGGGGGGCATCCTCCGTCCTGCTCGAGACCCCGCCTGCCCCGGGCGCCATCGCGCGAACGTCGACCCGCGACGCGATCGGCATCACCGAATGGGTGCTGTCGAACGGCGTGAAGGTGGTCCTGAAGCCGACCACGTTCAAACAGGACGAGATCCTGTTCCGCGCCACGAGTCCCGGCGGCACGTCGCTGGCGAGCGACGCCGACTTCGTTCCCGCCAGCAGCGCGGCCACTGTCGTCACGGCCGGCGGGCTCGGACGGTTCAGTCCGCTCGAGCTTCGAAAGATCCTGACGGGGAAGATCGCCTCGGCGAATCCATACATCAATGAGCTCGACGAAGGCATGGTCGGCGGCGCCTCGCCGAAGGACCTCGAGACGCTGTTCCAGTTGATCTACATGCGCTTCACGCAGCCGAGGGCCGACCAGGGGGCGGTCGCGGTACAGGCGGCGCAGCTCAAGTCCCTTCTCGCGAACCAGTCGGCGACGCCGTCGTTCGCGTTCGCCCAGGCGCTCGTGACCGCCCTCTCGCAGGACCATCCGCGCCGGCGCATAGCGACAGCCTCGACGATCGATCAATGGAACCTGGACAAATCGCTCGCCTTCTACAAGGACCGCTTCGGCGACGCGAGCGACTTCACGTTCGTATTCGTCGGCAGCTTCGACGTGGCCGCGATGAAGCCGCTCGTCGAACGGTATCTCGGCGCGCTGCCTTCGCTGCATCGCAAGGAAACGTGGCGCGACGTGGGCGTGCGGCCTCCGTCGGGGGTGGTCGAGAAGCAGGTCGAGAAAGGCATCGAGCCGAAGAGCCAGGCGGCGATCGTGCTGACCGGTCCGTTCGACTACGACGGCGCGCATCGTCTCGCCATTCGTGCGATGGCCGAAGTGCTGCAGACGCGCCTGCGCGAAGCGATTCGCGAGGAGCTCGGCGGCACGTACAGCATCACCGCCAGCGCGAGCTATCACCGGTTTCCGACCGCGGAGTACGCCGTGTCGATCGCATTTGGCTGCGACCCCGCGCGCCTGGACGAGCTGATCAAGCGGACCTGGCAGGAAATCGACGCGTTCAGGACCAACGGTCCGACCGAAAAGCAGGTCGCCGACGAGCGCGCGGCGCTCCAGCGCGACTTCGAGACGAACTCCAAACAGAACGGGTATCTGCTCAGCCAGCTTGCGGCGAAGTACGACTTCGGCGAGGATCCGGCGTCCATCTGGTCGCAGCCCGAATCCTTCAAGACGATCGACGCGGCCATGATTCAAGACGCGGCCCGCACGTACCTCAAAGGAGACAACCGCGTGCAAGTCACGCTCGTGCCAGAAAAGTTCGAAAAGCCGAAGCGATGACGTGCGCCGAGGTCCTGGCCGCGACGCTGCGCGACGCGGGCGTCGACCGCATGTTCGGCCTGCCGGGCGGCGAGATTCTCCACTTCGTCGAGGCGGCGCGCAGCATGGGCATCGAGTTCGTCCTCACGCGGCACGAGGCCGTTGCGGCGCTGATGGCGGACGTCAGCGGCCAGATGTCGGGGAAGCCCGGCGTGTGCGTGTCGACGCTGGGCCCCGGCGCGATGAACCTGACGCTCGGCGTCGCCAACGCGTACCTCGATCGATCGCCGATGATCGCCATCACCGCGTCGACCGCGGAGTCCGCGCGTCCCTACGCGACGCACCAGCAGCTCGACCTGAACGCCGTGTTTCGTCCCTTCACGAAAGATACGATCACCCTGGACGGCGCCCACACCGCCGCGACGGTCAGGCGCGCGTGGCGGATGGCGCGCTCGCCTCGGCCCGGCCCCGTGCACCTTGCGCTCCCGAGCGACGTCGCGGCGCGTGAAGACCGGCAGACCGAGGATCCAGCCGCCGTTTCCCTGGATCCGGAAGCGCTGCCGCCGCCGGGCGCCGACGACATCGAGCGCGTCGCCGCGGCCGTCGCTGCGGCGCGCCGACCGATCGTGCTGCTCGGGCTCGATCTGGATCCGCGGACGACGCCGGCAATCGTCCGGCGGTTCATCGATGCGCTGGCCGTCCCGGTCTTCGTCACGCCCAAGGCCAAGGGCATCGTTCCTGAAGATCACCCGCTCTTTCTGGGTGTCTGCGGCGGGCTGGCCGGCGACGCCGTCGTGCTCGATTTCCTTGGGCGCGCGGACCTCCTCGTCGGCGTCGGGTTCGAGCCGGTCGAGTCCGACAAGCTGTGGCACCAGACGATGAAGATGGCGGCGATCGCTCCCGTCTCGATCGCGTCGGGAGCCTACCGGCCGGCGCTCGAGGTCACCGGCGATGTGGTCCAGTCGCTGACCGCGCTGCTCGCCCGTCGATTCGGTCCCTACGACTGGAGCGCCGCCGACATCGCCGCGTTCCGGCAGGAGATGGAGCGTACGCTGCGCCCTTCGCATCCGCCCACCGCCGGCCTCTCTCCGCTGGCCGTCACGCGACGGCTGCGGGAATTGTTTGCCGACGACGACACGATCGTTTCCACCGACGTCGGCTCCATCAAACTGATCGTCTCGCAGGCGTGGCGCTCGCGCCGGCCGTTGACGTTTCTGGAGTCGAACGGGCTGTCCGCCATGGGCTATGCGCTTCCGGCCGCGATGGCGGCAAAGTTTCTCGCGCCCGACCGTCCGGTCCTGTGCACGATGGGCGACGGCGGCTACTCGATGGTGTTCGCGGATCTCGAGACAGCCGTCCGCCACCGCCTTCGATTCCTCACCGTCGTCTACAACGACAGCGCGTTGAGCCTGATCAAGGTGGCGCAGGAGCGCCGCGGCTACCCGGACTACGGCGTCAGCTATGGCGTGGTCGATTTCGCGGCGGCGTCCGCCGCGCTCGGCGCGTGGGCGCGCCGCGTGAGCACGCTCCCGGAGCTGGACTCGGCGGTCGAGGGCGCGATGCGGTATAACGGGCCGTCCGTGATCGAGGTGCAGATCGATCCGGCGGAGTACCGGGCGCACGCCGGCGTGAAACGGGAACGGTAGCGCAGGCCCGTCGGGCCTGCCTTGGCGAAGGGAATCTCGCGTGAAACGAATCGCTGCGGTCTTGATCGTGAGCGCGGTGGCCGGCTACACGGCCGGCCTGCTGGGGCAGGGCCAGGGGCGCGGCCAGGCCGATCCGCTTGGGACGCCCGCGCCGAACATTCCACCGGCCGCGAATCCTCCGCTCTTTCCGGACGAACCGAACAAGCCGATGCACTGGAGCATCGACGACCTGCGGAAGATCCACGAGGCGCGCGCGGCGTTTCAGCGCGCCAATCCGGATCGCGGCACGCAGGGCGGCGGCGGCGCGCTGCCGGCCGGCACCCCGACCTTCCAGGGGCAGCGCTTCCGCACGCACAACATCGGCACCAACTTCCGCGCGTACTACGAACGCGAGCGTCCGGCCAACCTCACCGGCGTGATGAGCCATTACGACGATGTGGAGCAGCACGAGGGCGTGTCGGATTTCTACGTGATCACCGGTGGAGGCGGACAGATGGTCGTGGACGGGGTGATCGAAAACCGCGAGTACCGTCGCGCGGGCGGCAACAGCGGCAGCGCGAGCTTTCTGCTGCCGGGCGAATTCGCCGGCCAGCCGATCAAGGGCGGAAGGACGTACGACGTCCAACCGGGGGACTGGCTCGCGATTCCGCCCAACGATCCGCACTGGCAGCTCCCGAAACCGGGCGACGGGGTGTCGTATTTGCTGCTGAAGATCAACGTCGGCCTCTACCCGGGCTCGATCAGCCGGTAGGAGGGAACATGCACGCACGCCTTTTCCTGTACGTCGTCGCCGCGGCGGGCGCCATCGCGGGCTATGGCCTCAGTCCGGCGGGCGCGGCGTCGGCGCAGCCGCAGCCGCACCAGCCGCCCGAGTTCAAGAGCGTCATTCCCGCGCCGCAGCTCCGGCAGCCGATCCCGATGTGGCCGAACCAGCCGAAAGACGCCACCTACTGGTCGATCGACGACATCCGGAAATCGCACGACGCGCTGGCGGCCGCGGAAGTGTCCGGGAAGGCGATCGATCCCAACACGACCCTGCACGACTTCCCGTACTGGACGCGGACGCATTCGTACTTCATTCTTCATGTTCCGCGGAAGGCGGGCGGCTCCACCGCACAGCAGCACGCCGGCTATTCCCAGTTCATCGTCATCATGGGCGGCACCGGGAAGGTGGTTGCGGGCGGCCAGCTCGTCAAACCGGCCGTGCTCGTCGACAAAGGACAGCCGATCGCGGGCGAGCTGCGCGGCGCGTCCGTCAGCGGCGGCGAAACGTTTACGGTGGTGGCGGGCGACTGGGTCTCGATCCCCGCGAATACCCCGGCGCAGTTCACCGCGGACGGCGCCGGCGGCCTCACGTACATGGTCATGAAGGTCAACGCGATGCTCTACCCGTGGGACCTCATTAGGTAGTAGAATCGCCGCCAATCGGTTCTGTCAGGAGGAGAGACATGCCGGTATCCCGCCGCGGATTCCTTCGGTTGATCGGAGATGAGCCGCCGCTATCCGGCGCGTTTCTCTCGGCTCGGGGGCTGGAAGCGCACCTCGCCGAGGGGCAGACACAGGGGCAGCGCACCCGCCCGCTCCTGCCTCCGGGCGTCGACGAGATTCGAATCAGCAGCAACGAGAATCCGCTCGGGCCGGGCCGGGTCGCGCTGGACGCGATCCTCGGCAAGTTTCCCGAGGCCGGACGATATCCGTTCAACAGCACGCCGTCGGAGAACGACCTCGCGTCGGCGATTGCCGCGAAGTACGGCGTCAAGCCGGAAAACGTGGTGATCGGCGCGGGATCGCAGGAGATCCTGAAGAACGCGATGCGCGCGTTCGTCACGCCCGCGCGCGGCTTCGTGACCGCGGTTCCGACGTTCGAGAACTGCACGGGCTTTGCGAAGAAGTACACGCTGCCGCTGACGGAGGTCAAGGTCGACTCGGCGTTCCGCCTCGACGTCGAGCCCATGATCGATGCGGCGGTCAAGGGCGCCGGACTCGTCTTCTTCAACAATCCCAACAATCCGACGGCGACCGTGCACGGCGCCAAGACGGTCACCGACATGGTGGAGCGGATCCGGCGGGCGTCGCCCGACACGGTCATCCTGATCGACGAGGCCTATCACGACTACGTGACCGACCCGTCTTATCAGACGGCCGTCCCGCTGGCGCTCTCGACGCCGAACGTGATCGTCGCGCGCACGTTCTCGAAGGCGTACGGCATGGCGGGCATGCGGATCGGGTACGGGATCGGCATGGCCGACAGCGTGAAGAAGCTGGCGATCCTGAAGATGCCGTACAACGTCAGCGTCTTCGGCCTCGCGGCGGCGATTGCGTCGCTCAACGATCCCCAGCACATCGAGGACGAGCGCCGGCGCAACACCGAGGTGCGCGCGTTTACGGTGAAGGCGCTGCAGGAGATGGGCGCGAAGCCGGCGGACTCGCAGGGCAACTTCATCTTCGTGGACGTCGGCCGCCCGGCGAAGGACTTCCGCGACGCCTGCGCGAAATCGGGCGTCATGGTCGGCCGCGATTTCCCGCCGTTCGAAAAAACGCACTGCCGCATCTCGATCGGCACGATGGAGGAGATGCAGAAGGCGACCGCCGTCTTCCGCACCGTGCTCCGCGTGACAACCACGAGCACCGGCAACGGGAAGGGACGGTAGGAGGAGCCATGCTGACACGACGCAGATTCGTCCAGACCGTCGGCATCGGGGCCGCCGCCTACATCGGCGCCCGCGGCCGCGAGAACAGCATCTGGTCGGCGTTCGAGACGCCGGTCGAAGCGCTCGAGCCGGGCGTCATCTGCCTGGCGAGCAACGAGAATCCCCTCGGTCCCGGCACCGAGGTGCTCGATGCGGTCAAGACGGCGTTCGGTCCCACCGGCGCGGTGCCCGGACGGTATTCCGGCAGCGCCCGCGACCTCATCGACGCGATCGCGAAGAAGCAGGGCGTCAAGCCCGAGAACGTCGTGCTCGGCTGCGGCTCGACGCAGATCCTGCGTTCCGCCACGCACCTCTTCACGGCGAAGGACAAGGCGCTCGTCGGCACGATTCCCACGTACGAGGAATGCGCCGGCTACGCGGAGATGATGGGCCATCCGGTACGACCGGTCCCCCTCGACGCCGACTTCAAGATCGATCTCGGCAAGTTCGCCGACGCGGCCAACGGCGCGGGGCTCGTCTTCTACTGCAATCCGAACAACCCGACCGCGACCTACGTCGGCGCGCGCGCGACCCGCGAGTTCCTCGCGAAGATCTCCAAGGACTCGCCGGACACGACGGTGCTCGTCGACGAAGCGTACTTCGACTACGTCACCGATCCCGATCACGACACCCACATTCCCATCGCCGTCGAGAATCCGCGCGTCATCGTCGCGCGGACGTTCTCGAAGGCTTACGGGATGGCCGGGCTGCGCATCGGCTACGCCGTGGGGCACCCGGAGACGATCAAGAAGATGGCGGACTGGGACGCCGGCTCCGGGACGAGCTCGCTGAACGTGCTCGCGATGCGCGCCGCGATCGTGGCAATCCAGCGCGACGCGTCGGTCGTCGCCGCCGAGCGCGCCCGCAACACCGCCGTCCGCGACTTCACGATGAAGTGGTTCGCGGATCGCGGCATGAAGCCGACCGACTCGCAGGCGAATTTCATGTTCGTCAACATCGGCCGTCCCGCGAAGGGCTTTCGCGACGCGTGCAAGGCGAAAGGCGTCCTCGTGGCGCGCGATTTCCCGCCGTTCGAGAAGACGCACTGCCGCATCTCGTACGGCACGATGGACGAGATGAAGAAGGCCGTGGCGGTCTTCGAGCAGGTGCTCGCGCAAAAAGCCGCCGCCGCGTGAATCCCTGATCCTCGATGAGCGATCCAGGATCAGCGATGAGCGATCCGGGATCAGCGATGAGCGATCCGGGATCAGCGATTCAACGGCCAGACGGTGCCCTGATCCTTTTTCGTCACGGCTGATAGGCCCTTGTAGACGAATTTCTGCAGGCGCCGCCCTTCGTACGTCTCGGTGGTGAAAATGTTTCCCTTCGAGTCCACGGCAATGCTGTGAACCGCGAAGAACTGCCCGGGCTGGCGGCCGCCGTCGCCGAAACTGGTCAGGATCTCCATCCGGGCGCGGTCGATGACGTAGATCTTCTCGTTCTTCCCGTCGGCAAGGTACATGTACTTCTGCTGCGGATCCTTCGAGAACGCGATGTCCCACACCGACCCGTCGCCGAGCGTGGTCGTCGCGACGAACATTTCCTTCACGAACGTGCCGTCCGGCCGGAACACCTGGATCCGATCGTTGGGCCGATCGCAGACGTAGAGCAGGCCGTCGTTCGACAGCTCCGCGCAGTGCACGGGAGAACGGAACTGCTGCGCGGGCGGCGCCGTCGGATCGTACGGTCCCAGGTTGGTGTCGTCCGGCTTGTGGCCGTACGCTCCCCAGTAGCGCTTGAACGCGCCCGTATCCGCGTCGATGACGACGACCCGCTTGTTGGCGTAGCCGTCGGCGATGTATGCCTCGTTCGTCCTGGCGTCGACGAAGATCTTGGCGGCGCGGCCGAAGTTCGCGGTGTCGTTGCTGCCCTTGCTCTGGCCGGGCTTGCCGATCTGCATCAGGAATTTGCCCGCCTTCGTGAATTTCAGCACGTGCGCGTCGCTGCCCTCGTTGGCGCCTATCCACACGTTGCCCTTGTAGTCGACCGTGATGCCATGATTCGACGTGGGCCAGTCGTAGCCTTCCCCGGGGCCGCCCCAGTGCCCGATGACGGTGCCCGCCGGATCGAATTCGAGCACCGGCGGCGCCTTCACGCAGCAGGACGCCGTGGGCGGATTCTGGCTGGCGGCGGCCTCATTCGCGCCGAGGAGATTGTCGCGATGGACGATCCACACATGGTCCTGATCGTCGACCGAAAGCCCGATCGCCTGGCCGAGCACCCAGTGGTTCGGCAGCGGTTTGGGCCAGAACGGATCGACCTCGAAGCGCGGCGCCATCACCGTCGTCTGCGCCGCCACGGCGCGTTCAAGCGAGCGCTCGATCACGCCGAGCGCGGCGAGCGACGCGACGAAGCACGAACCGGCAAGAACAATGTTTTTTGTCATCATCGCCGCGACCCGCTCGGCATGAACTTCTGGACGCGTTTACCCTCGAGCGTCTCGCCCGTATAGACGTTGCCCTTCGAGTCGACGGCCACGCTGCCGACGCTGTAGAACGTGCCCGGGTACCGCCCGCCGTCGCCGAAGCTGCCGACGGTTTCCAGCGTGTCGCGGCGCAGGACGAAGATTTTCTGATCGTGCCCGTCGGCCACGTACAGGAACTGCTGCTGGGGATCGCGGGAGAAGGCGATGTCCCATACCGATCCCGTGCCGCGGGTGGTCTTCGACACGAATCCCTGCGCGAGGTACTTGCCGCTCTTGTCGAACACCTGGATGCGATCGTTGCCGCGATCGCAGACGTAAACCTTCCCGTCCCTGGCCGCGCGCGCGCAGGTCACGCTGCGAAATTGCCTGCCCGGCGGCGCGTCCGGATCGTAGGGTGGCTGAGCCGCGTCTTCCGGCTTGTCGCCCGATCCGCCCCAGTGCCGCTTGTACGCGCCGGTCTGCGCGTCGAAGACGATGACACGGCGGTTGCCGAATCCGTCGGCGACGTAGACTTCGCTGCCGTCGGGGCTCACGTCGACGGCCGCGGGCTTGTTGAGCGCCGTGGTGCTGTCGTTGCCGCCGGGCGCGCCGGCCTTGCCGATCTGGCGCAGGAACGCGCCGGTCGGCGAGAACTCGAGGACGTGCGCGTCCTGCGGGCGCGGCGGCGCGGCGGCCGCGCTTCTGCCGGTTCCCCCGCCCGTCGTGCCGCGGCCCCGTCCCGTCGTCGCATTCGCGGCGCCCGGAATCTCGGGCGGGCCGGCGGCGGCGATCCAGACGTGTCCTTTTGCGTCGACCGTCAGGCCGCCGGCGGAGACGGGCCAGTCGTAGCCCGCGCCCGGCCCGCCCCAGTGGCCGACCAGTGTGCCCGCCGGGTCGAATTCCAGGACCGGCGGCGCCGGAACGCAGCACTCCTCGGCGGTCTTGGGCGTGGTCGCCGCGCCGATCTCCGTCCGGGCCGTCATCGAATCGTAGCCGCGGTGGACGATCCAGACGTGGTCGCGGGCGTCGACCGCGACGCCGGTCACGGATCCGAGCAGCCAGTGATTCGGGAGCGGCTTCGGCCACAGCGGATCGACCGTGAATGTTGGCGGCTGCGGCGCCGTCGCCGCTCCAACGAGGACGAGCGACGCCGCCGCGATCGACAAAGTCCGATTCACTATTGGCCTCCGGTAGCAGGACGGAAGACGGAAGTACTTCCCCTCTTCCGTCTTCCGTCTTCCGTCTTCCGCCTTCCGTCTTTCGTCGTGTTCGCCGTGGCGCAGTATACTCCGCCGCGTGATCGACGATCCGGCCCCTTGCGCGAGCCGTCTGCGCGGCGTGTACCTCAGCATTGCGGCCGCGGTGTTCGCGCTGGTTCCGGCGGCCGCAGCCGCGCACGATATTCCCGCG
Organism: Vicinamibacterales bacterium; assembly: GCA_035495955.1. Classification (GTDB taxonomy): domain Bacteria; phylum Acidobacteriota; class Vicinamibacteria; order Vicinamibacterales; family 2-12-FULL-66-21; genus JAICSD01. The sequence goes on from DATJFE010000019.1 coordinate 53,894, forward strand.
TCGATCGTCGTGCAGGCGTACGTCCGGCCGCAGGGGACGCACCTGCGCATGCTCGTCCGCGTACCCCTGGCCGCGATGCGCGACGTCCCGCTTCCGCTGCGCGACGGCGGCCTGCTGGATCTGTCGCACGCCGACGCGCCGCTGCGCGATGCCGCGCGGCTCTGGCTGGCGCACGATCTCGAGGTATACGAGGAGGGGACGCCGCTGGCTGTCCCACGGGTCGCCGCGGCTCTGGCGTCGCTGCCGTCGGATCGATCCTTCGTGACGTTCGACACGGCGCTGGCGCACGTCACTGGCGCCCCGCTGCCGTCCGAGACGACGCTGTACTGGAATCAGGCGCTGCTCGACGTTCTGCTCGAGTATCCGATTCACTCCGACCGGTCCCGGTTTTCCGTCCGGCCGTCGCTGTCACGCCTCGGCGTGCACGTCGTCACCGTGCTGCGATATCAGCCGCCCGCCGGCGCCGAGCGCGCCTTCGAGTACACGGGCGATCCCGGGCTCGTGCGGCTGGACCCGCGGTGGCACCAGGCCGCCCGCCGGTTCGTCGCACTCGGCTTCTCCCACATTCTGGGCGGCACCGACCATCTGCTGTTTCTCTTCTGCGTCGTCATTCCGTTCAGGCGGATCCGGACGCTCGTGGCGATTGTGACCTCGTTCACGCTCGCCCATTCGATTACGCTGATCGCGTCCGCGCTCGACTTCGCGCCGGGCGGCCTCTGGTTTCCCCCGCTCGTCGAGACGCTGATTGCCGCGTCGATCGTCTACATGGCGCTCGAAAACATCTTCGGCGTGAAGAGCGTTCATCGGCGATGGGCGATCACGTTCGCCTTCGGCCTTGTGCACGGGTTCGGATTTTCGTTCGCGCTCCGCGAGACGCTGCAGTTCGCCGGGTCGCACCTGCTGACGTCGCTGCTGTCCTTCAACGTGGGCGTGGAGCTCGGCCAACTGCTCGTGCTCGCGGTGCTGGTGCCCGCGCTCCACCTGCTGTTCCGGTACGGCGTTCCCGAACGGACGGGAACGATCGTGCTGTCGGCGCTGGTCGCGCACACGGCCTGGCACTGGATGGCCGACCGCTGGGATCGGCTGCGGGAGTTCGCGCCGCCGGCGGTTGACGCCACCGTGCTTCTGACGATGGTGCGCTGGACGATCGCGGCCATCGTCGTGGCGGGCGTTGCGTGGCTCGTCGCCGGAATTGCCCGACGCAGACGCCGGCATGCGCTTGCGGCCGCGGAGTACGCGGAGCACGCAGATCCGGTGTCATAGGCCGCGGAGTACGCGGAGCACGCGGATCCGGTGTCATAGGCCGCGGAGTACGCGGAGCACGCGGATCCGGTGTCAGCGGCCGCGGAATACACGGAGCACGCGGCCCTGGTGTGAGAGGCCGCGGAGTACGCGGAGCACGCAGATCCGGTGTCAGCACCTGTGAAATTGGACCGCGTGGTGCGCGTCCGCGTGCTCCGCGTAATCCGCGGCCGTGGCGGTAAACTAGCGTGGTTTCGAGGATGGGGATCACGATGCGCACAGTCATACGCCTTGCGTTGGTCGTCATGCTGCTGGCCGGCGCCGCCTGGAGGATGCCGCGCGTTTCGGGCCAGCAGGCCGGAAAGCCGTTCGTCGCCTCGACGGAGAAAGGGGACTGGCCCAGCTACACGGGCGACGCGCACGGCACGCGCTACTCGCCGCTGTCCCAGATCACCGCCGCCAACTTCAACGATCTCGAAGTCGCGTGGCGCTTCAAGACCGACAACCTGGGCTCGCGGCCCGAGTACAAGCTCGAAGGCACGCCGCTCGTCGTCAACGGGACGCTCTATACGACGGCGGGCACGCGCCGATCGGTGATCGCGCTCGACGCGGCGACAGGCGAGCTGATTTGGGTGCACCGGTATCCCGAGGGCGTCCGGGGCGCCAACGCGCCGCGCCAACTGTCGGGAAGGGGCCTGGCGTACTGGACCGACGGGAAGGGCGATGAGCGGATTCTTTATGTGACGCCGGGCTATCGCCTCATCGCGCTCGACGCGAGAACCGGCCAGCCGGTTCGGACGTTCGGCAAGGATGGCGTCGTCGATCTCAAAGTCGGCGTCGTCTTCGGCACGGGCCAGCAGATCGACCTCGAGACGGGCGAGATCGGCCTGCATGCGACGCCGACGGTCGTCAAGGACACCGTGCTGATCGGCTCCGCGATGAAGGAAGGGATGACGGTCCGCACGAGCAACAACACGAAGGGGCTCGCGCGCGGATTCGACGCCCGCACCGGAAAGCTCCTGTGGACGTTCAACACGATTGCGAAGCCGGGCGACGAAGGCGGCGACACCTGGCTGAACAACTCCTGGGCCATCAACGGCAACACCGGCGTGTGGTCGCAAATCACCGTGGATGAGGAGCTCGGACTCGTGTACCTGCCGGTCGAAGACCCCACGTCGGACTATTACGGCGCCAAGCGGCCCGGCAACAATCTCTTCGGCGAGAGCCTCGTCTGCGTGGATCTGCAGACGGGGAAGCGGAAGTGGTACTTCCAGTTCGCGCACCATCCAATCTGGGACCACGACATCTCGTCGGCGCCGATCCTGGCCGACGTGACGGTGAACGGGCGCCCGCGCAAGGTCGTCGCCGTTCCGACCAAACAGGCCTGGCTCTTCGTCTTCGATCGCGTGACGGGTCAGCCGATCTGGCCGATTGAGGAAAAACCGGTTCCCAGGGGCGACGTCCCCGGCGAATGGTATTCGCCCACGCAACCGCACCCGCCGGCGGCGCTGATGTACGGCCACAACTCGGTTCATTTCCCCGACGACCTGATCGACTTCACGCCGGAGCTGCGCGCGCAGGCGCTGAAGCAGATCGAGCGCTATCGCTGGCAGAACGACGTCGTGTACAACCCGCCCATGGTGGGCGACGTCAGTGGGCTGCTGGGCGCGATCACGATGGGCGCGGCGAACGGGGGGACGAACTGGCCGGGAGGCGGCTACGACCCGGAAACACACACGGTCTTCGTTCAGGCGGCGACCGCGTCGATCGCGGCCGAGTCGGTCGCGCCGCCGCCCGAAGGTTTCTCCGACATGGCGTATCAGGCGGGCGTGGTCGGCCAGGAATTCCGCGAGCGGCTCGCGGCGGGGACCGGCACATACGCCGACGCGCAGCCGACGTCCGCGGGTCGCGGCGCATCAGGCGGCCGCGGGCGGGGCGCCGGACCGGGACGGGCGGGCACTGGCGCGGCGTCGAGCCAGCCTTCTGGCGGGGCGCCCGCGACCAACGCCGCAGGCGCGGGTGTGACGGCAGGCGCGGGGCGGGAGGGCGGAGGCGGCGGCCGCGGAGGCCGGGGCGGCGGCGGAGAAGGCGGCCTGACCGTCCAGGGGCTGCCGATAATCAAGCCGCCGTACGGCGTGCTTGCCGCGATCGATCTCGATCAGGGCCGGCTCCGATGGCGCGTCCCGCACGGAGACACGCCGGACGCCGTCCGCAACGCGCCGATGCTGAAGGGACTGACGATTCCCAAGACAGGGCAGAACACGAGTGTCGGCCTCGTCGTCACCAAAACGCTCGTGATTCTCGGCGACGGGCAGTTCACGACGACTGCCGAACATCCTCGCGGCGCGATGCTCCGCGCGTACGACAAGACGACAGGGAAGGAAGTCGGCGCGATCTTCATGCCCGCGCCCCAGAGCGGATCGCCGATGACCTACAGCGTGAACGGCCGCCAGTTCATCGTCGTCGCCGTCAGCGGCGGACCCTACTCGGGCGAATACATCTCGTACGCGCTGCCGAAAGATGGGCAGTAGCGACTGACGACTGCTGAGTACTGAATGCTGACTCGGGTGCTGTGGCTCGCCTCGGCTGCGGTGGTCGCATTCGCCGCCGTGCAGGACGGCCCGCGGACCGTGTGGGACGGCGTCTACACGGACGCGCAGGCCGAGCGAGGCAAGGCGATCTACTTCGAAAAGTGCGTCCAGTGCCATGGGCCCGAGCTGATGGGCGGCGGCGCGGGTGCGGGGCCGCTGCAGGGCGCGACGTTCGTCGGCAACTGGAACGGCGTCCCGCTTGGCGACATGCTCGACCGCCTGCGTCTGAGCATGCCGCTCGACAAGCCCGCGACGCTCAGCCGTCAGCAATCGGCCGACGTGCTCGCCTACATCTTCAGCGTGAACAAGTTTCCGTCCGGCAAGACCGAGCTGTCGCGCCAGGCCGAGATCCTGAACACGATCCAATTCAAAGCGACGAAGGCGCCCTAGCCAGCGCAACGATACTTGTTGCGCAACAGAAAGCGTTGCGGTAAGCTACGGTATATGCCTCTGGCCACCGCCCGCAAAGTCCAGGCGCTCCGGGCCGATTTCCGGTCCGCCGCGCGGCTCGCCGACATGCTCGGCGTCAACCGCGCCCAGATCACGCGCTGGCTTCGCGGCGCCGGGATCGACGTCCTCAACGCCGAACGCATCGATCTCCTCGACCTTGTCTGGTCGGCCCTCCTTCGCGTTTATGAGCGCGAGGCGGCGCTCTCCTGGCTGTTCGGTGTCAATCCAAACTTGGGCGACCGTCGTCCGATCGATTTGATCCGCGCCGGGCGCGCCGAGGAGCTGATGCGCGCCATTCGTGCCGAGCGCGCCGACTCGTTTGCGTGACGCTCTACCGGTGCTTTGCCGCAGGCTCCGGCGCGGGCGTCCACGACGCCGATGGCCCGCTGTGGTTTCCCCGCGTATTCCAGGGGGACGGCCGCCACGACAACCCGGACGTCTATGGCTGCCTGTATCTCTCGGATCGCGCCGCGTCGTGCATCGCCGAGCGGCTCGCCGCGTTCCGCGGACAGCGCCTCATCCCGTCGATGCTCGCCCGCCGCGGCCTGCCGCTCGCGCTCGCCGACATCGAGCTGTCGGACGAGGCCACGGTGATCGATCTCGACGATCCGCGCGTCCTCCA